>NZ_LUKG01000089.1:10756-18184 GCF_001601815.1 Flavihumibacter sp. CACIAM 22H1 | reverse complement strand
AGAAATTACCGAACCATAACACCCATCATTCTAATAAACCTTTTTATGAAAAAAATCCTTTCCGATGCAGCTTTGCAATCCTACCAGCAGGATGGTTTTTTTATTTACCGCGGCTTCTTTTCGCCGGAAGAAACGGCCTTGCTCTACCGTACCGCTACAACCGACGAAATAACGTCTAATGCCATGGATTTTCGTGATACAACTGGAAAGGATACCAAATTAACCCTTTGGTTTACCCCAGGAGATGATGCATTCGGATTGATGTCAAGGTCTGAAAAACTGGTACATTCCGTAGGGCAGCTGCTTGGAGAAGCACCGGAAGAGGTTTGTCATTTTCATTCAAAAGTAATGCAGAAACAACCTCGTACCGGCGGAGCCTGGGAATGGCACCAGGATTATGGATATTGGTATAAAAACGGTTTTCTTTATCCGGAAGCTATGTTATCCGTAATGGTAGCACTAACAGAAGCCAACCAGGCAAATGGCTGCCTGCAGGTACTTAAAGGTTCGCATAAAATGCAGCGGTTCGAACATAATTTTGTGGGCGAACAGCAGGGCGCAGATCCCGATTTTGTTGCAGAAGCAGCAAAATATTGTGAGCTGGTCTATTGCAGCTTACAACCAGGTGACGTACTTTTTTTTCACAGCAATATCCTTCACCGTTCAGATGCTAATACTTCCGACCATTCGAGATGGTCGGTTATTTCTGCCTACAACCTCCGCTACAATATTCCCTTCCGCGAAAAACATGCGTCTTGTATTCAGCCCATTAAAATTGTTGCCGATACAGCATTACTGGAAACAGGTAACCAGCAAAGACCTGAAGTAGATTTTTTAAAAAAGCAGGATGAAATTACCCTGCATGTAAAATAACTGCACTACTGAAATAAATTATTTTAGTTAGTAGTATTTTTTATCGGCATTTGCTGTACTAATCTGTATAATTATTTACACCTTTGCGCTTCATCTGAAAACTGTGGCGTATGGTAAGTAGAGAGTCTGTCAGATCGGTACAGCAAGCCAGCAACCTGCCGGCTATTATTCAATTATTGGTGATGGCTATGGCGCCCTCCAAAATATTCCTGTTAGAACATGGTGCGGTTTTCCAGGAAGGGGCTGTGGTTTACCGGGAATTACTGGTTGTATTACCTGCATCCAACTCCAGTAAATTTGTAGAGATGGAACCATTGGCAGAACTTATAAGCCAGCAGAATAGAGGTTACTACTGTTCCTTTTATGCAGAATGCAGGGTGGTGGAAGGCTTAAAAAGAGGAGAACTGTTTTTTACCCTTAATTTCCAAAAAGAAAAACTGGTATTTGACAGTTATTCCATGGAATATACCGAGGCCGATGCCGTACAAATAAGCCTTTTGAAAGCGCAGCAATTAGCCCTGTTTTACAGAGCCATTCGAAAGTCCTATGAATTTTATCAATCTGCTTTATTGCTGGGGCAGCGGAATATTTCCCCCATCTGTTGTTTTTTTCTTCACCAGGCAATAGAATTATGTCTGCGGGCCATTATTCAGCACCTGGGTGGGTATGAAAAACGAACCCACCAGCTAAGAGCGCTTAAAAAACAGGTAATCCGGGTTGCTCCTGAAATGATATCCTGCTTATCAGAAGAATCAGCAATAGCAAAGCAGCGTATAGATGTACTGGAAGCTGCTTACCTAAATGCACGGTATTCTTATGAGTTTAGCCTGCCAATAAAATTACTGGGTGAACTCATTGAGGAAGTAGAACAAACATTACTAAAGGCAAGAGAACTGATGCAGGCAAAATTAGCGCCTGCTTACTGATATTTTCTCAGGCTTGTTTTCTTATGAATTTTGTGAGGATCACAATTTGTTGTCCCTCTACCCGGCCTTCAATCTGTTCCACATTGTCCTTTACCAAGCGAATATTTTTAACAACCGTTCCCAGGCGGGCTGTAAGGGTAGAGCCTTTAACATCCAGTGATTTGGTTAGTACCACGGTATCACCATCCTGCAACAGGGCTCCATTTGTATCACGATGTAATTCAACGGATCCGTCATTTACATGATCACCGCTTGCCTTTGCCCAGGCTTCTGCTTCTTCGGGCAGGTAAAACATATCCAGCAAATCAGCTGCCCAGCTATCTGCGCGAAGCCGGTTCAGCATTCTCCAGGAAACCACCTGTATCGCAGGAATTTCAGACCACATAGATTGTTCCAGGCATTTCCAGTGGGCAAGATCAGGCAGTTCTTTTTTCTCGAGCTGTGCCTTGCATTTTGAGCATACATAAATGGCTGTTTCTTCTTTGGTAGCAGTATCCGGGCCAACTTCATACGAGGTCAATCCATTTACCGACAAACATAATTCACAGGCATTTCCACTTCTGCTTTGCAAGGCTTTCTCTGATAACATCTCATTTACTTTAGGGAAGCAAAGGTATTATTTTATATAGGAACTAAAATTTTAACAGAAAAAACGGACTTGCGTTAAAGAACTTGTAAGGTTGAAGGCGGCTGCAACTGTGGTGAAAATTTTGCGCTCATATCCTTGAATCTAAACTACATAACTATGATCTCTTTAACCAGGAAAATTTCAATGGTGCTGCTTTTTGCAGCAATGGGAGCGGGGCTAACCTCCTGTTTGAAAAACAACGATAATCAGCCAGCTATTCCGAGTGCGGGCTTAATGGCTTTCAACCTTTCCCCCGACCAGGATGGAATTTTTGTTCGGCTTTCAGGTAATACCTTAGGTAATCAGCCGCTTGCATTTACCAATTATACCGGAACCTATCTTCCTATATATACCGGTAGCAGAGATGTAAAGGCATTGAACGCAAATACAGGACGAGAAATAACCAGTTCAGCCGGTTTCCGCTTTGATGCAGACAACTATTATACGTTGTTTGTAACAGGAGCAGACAGCGTTTATACCAATCTGCTGGTAAACGACCACCTGGATACTTTGGTTCCTGCATCCGGAGAAGCATTGGTGCGTTATATACAGGCCATTCCCGACTCAGCTGACTATTCTGTAAAACTGAGTTCCGGTTCAAAAGAAGTTCCGACAGAAGCAGGTTTTAATACCGTGAGTGAGTTTGTATCCATGCCGGCAGGTAACCTGGCTATAACCGCAACCAACGGTACGGGAGCGGCATTGAACAGAACTATTTCAGTAGAAGCCAGAAAAGCCTATACGATCCTGTTCATCGGAGATCCCCGGGCTACGGACGACACCAAAAAACCACAAATCAAATTTATTGTGAACGGAACCGTAACGGATTCTACGGATCAATAATTTTGGATCGGTATGAACCAAAATGGCAGGCAATTCGTAATTAAGAAATGCCTGTCATTTTAGTTTCCAAAGGATTGGCATACGGCTTCGGTTGTATGTTTATGGTTCTAACCGCCTGCTCAAAATCACGGCCGGTTGCCAATGCTTCAGAACCTTTACCACCTCCGCCGGTGGTAGTAAATCCCCCCACCGTACAACCAGATTCCCTTGCCTACCTGGCCCTGGGAGATTCTTATACCATTGGCCAGTCTGTTTCGCCTATGGATCGATTTCCGGTGCTAACAACCGATCTATTAAAACAAAAAGGGTTTAAAATAAAGGCACCCGATATCATTGCCAGAACCGGGTGGAGTACCTATGATCTGTTATATGAACTAACCCAATACCCCGTACCCAATAGCTATCAACTGGTAACGCTGCTGATCGGCGTAAACAACCAGTTTCGCCGAATACCGCTTGAAAACTACGAAACTGAGTTCCGCCAATTGTTAACTTATTCGGTAAACAGGGCAGGGGGTAATCCTAAACGGGTAATTGTATTGTCCATTCCTGATTATTCCGTAACTCCTTTTGCCCGCTCTTCTAATCGTACACAGATAGCTGCAGAAATAGATCTTTTCAATGAACGGAACCGGGCTATTACCAATAGTGCGGGTATATCGTATATAAATATTACCGATTTATCGAGAGAAGCGGCCAAAGACCCTGCTTTGTTAACCAATGACAGCCTGCATTATTCCAGGAAATACTATGCACAGGTGGCTGAAAAAATTACCGCACTGGCGGTGGATAAATTACAATGACCCTTTCCGGCTCATTTTCAGGAATCGAAAAACCAGGAAAAGAGAAGCGAAACTCAGGCCCGCTATCAGCCCGATCCACATTCCCTTGGCGCCCATTTCGAAGTGAAAGCCGAAGAGATAACCTAACGGAATGCCGATTACCCAATAAGCAATCCCAATTAAGAGGGTAGGCACTTTTACATCTTTTATTCCCCTCAACAAACCTGCTCCGATGGCCTGGGTACTATCCGATATCTGGAAGAAACCGGCAAAAAGCAGCAGGCTGGCGGCCAAACTAACTACCTCCGCATTTTTATTAAAAAAAACAGGGATTTGCTGCCTGAATAGCACAAAGCTAATCGCGCAGATAAACCCATATACCAGTGCCGTAACCAGGGTAGATTTTCCAATTACGGCAATTTTGGTCCAGTTACGCCGGCCATAAGCATTGCTAACCCGTATGGAGCCTGCCTGCGCCAGTCCCATTGAAACCATGAAAGTAAAGGAAGCCGTACTGAGGGCAATCTGGTGGCTGGCCTGCGCAACAGCTCCCATGGTACCGATAATTATACCCGAAACGGCAAAAGCGCCGGCTTCCATGCCCACCTGCAAACTGCTGGGAATGCCAATATACAAGAGCTCCCGAAGGGTAGCTGCTTTAAGTTTCCATTGTTTACGGCTTACTGCCATATACCTGCGAAAGGTTTTATGCCGCAGCACAATAATGGCCAGGGTAAGAAATAAAATGGAGCGGGTAATAAGGGTTGCCCAGCCGGCACCTAATAATTCCAGCCGGGGGAAGCCCCAGTTGCCGTAAATCAACAGCCAGTTTAGCATAATATTGATAGGCATACCTGCAAGTGACAGGATCATGGCCGTTTTTGTGTACTCTAATCCGTCTGTAAATTGCTTAAGCGTCATAAACAATAACATCGGAATAATGGATAAACCCATTAGTTTCATAAAGGGAAGGGCATAGGTGACCACTTCCGGATCCTGTCCCATATGCTGCAATAGTCCTCTTCCTCCAATCAGCAAGGAGGAAATAAGGATGGCGGTAATAGAACAAAGCACGAAACCATTGAATAAATAATGCGATACCAGTTGTGAATCACGACGGCCGTGGGCCAGGGAAACCATTTGGGATACCGAAATGGTCATACCAATCCCAATTACAAATGGTATACCCAGTGCATTGATAACCAATGATGCGGCAGCCAGTTGTTTATAGCTGATGGCCCCCACCATGGCGCTGTCAATTATATGCAAGGCCATCTGGGCCAATTCACCCACCACAATCGGAAAAGCCAGTTGTATTGTTTGTTTCGCTTCCTGCCTGAACATACCCTTCTTTTTTCGGGGCACAAATCTACGCTTAAAAGAACGACCTTTGACAGCTATTATAGGAAGGATCATGCGATTTGAAAAATATGCTATTTCAGAAGACATCAAAGAAAGTTTGGAGGAACTTGGATTTAAGCGTCCTACAGATATACAATTCAAGGCAATTCCAAGTATCCTGAAAGGGGAGGATGTGCTGGCCATTGCCCAAACCGGCACCGGCAAAACAGCCGCTTTTGCCATCCCGATTCTGCACCTGCTGCAGCAAGACCAGGAACGCCGCAAAAGGCCTAAGCACCTGTTGCAATGCCTGGTAATGGTTCCCACCCGGGAACTAGCCCTGCAGATTGCCGGTGTATTTCAGCAAATAGGTCAATTTACCGAGCTTAAAACCATTGCGCTGGTAGGGGGGGTAGAGCAGGAAAACCAGCACAAGCATCTGCAAAAAGGGGTAGATATTGTCGTAGCCACACCTGGCCGGTTGTTTGATCTTCACCACCAGCAGGTTCTGAACCTACAAGACATCCGATTATTGGTGCTGGATGAAGCCGATCATATGCTTGACCTCGGCTTTAACAAAGATATTGCCGATATCAAAAAGCGTTTACCCAACCGCCATCAAACCCTGTTTTTTTCGGCTACCATCGATACCCGCATCAAAGACCTGGCCTATGCAATGGTGCATAACCCCATCCGTATACAGGTATCGCCGCAAGACCCAGTATCCAAGAATATTGAGCATGCGGTTGCTTTTGTGGCCATGGATGATAAACGTTTTTTCCTGGAGCGGCTGGTGAAGGAATTACCCGGCAAAAAAATGCTGGTTTTTACCCGTACCAAAGTACGAGCCGAACGCGTGCAGGCAGCTATGAAGCGTGTTCATATCGAAAGCCTTGTAATGCATGGAGGCAAAGAACAGGCCGATCGGCTAACCGTAATGGAGCAATTTCGCCAGGGTGAAATTCCCCTTTTAATTACTACCGACGTTAATGCACGTGGAGTTGATATTCCGGACGTAGATTATGTAGTGAATTATGATTTACCGGAACAGGCCGATAATTATGTACACCGCGTAGGCAGAACGGGTAGGGGAACTAAAAAAGGACAGGCCATTAGTTTTTGCAGTGAGGAAGAAAAACCGCTACTGGCGGCCATTGAAGCCTATACCGGTACTAAGATCAAAGAGAAGCTGATAGCCTCGGATGCCTACCGAGAAACACTGGCACTGTCGGAGGAAACGCCGAATGATAACTGGCGACAGCTGTTGAAAGAGGCCGAAAACACCCCTCTCAAGAAGAAGAAAAAAAAGAAATAAACAAGGTACACCCACCGTATATGGAATTGACCAACACCGCTTCTTCAAAAGCTGTAGAAACCTTACATAACCAATGAAGTTAAAAAACTATCCTTGGGTAGTTGTAGGGTTATTATGGCTGGTAGCCTTACTAAATTATATGGACCGGCAAATGTTAGCCACCATGCGACCAAGCATGCAGGTGGATATTCAGGAGCTGAATTCAGCAGAAAATTTTGGCATATTAATGGCCATTTTTTTATGGGTGTATGGACTGATGAGCCCGGTTGCCGGAATCATTGCAGACCGAACAAACAGGAAAAAACTGATCATTGGCAGTCTTTTTGTTTGGAGCTTTGTTACGTTTGCAATGGGCTTCGCTTCCAGTTTCAGCCAGTTATACCTACTTCGGGCAATCATGGGTGTTAGTGAAGCCTTGTATATTCCTGCCGCACTTTCGCTGATAGCCGACTATCATTCGGGTAAAACCAGATCATTGGCCATTGGCATACATTTAACCGGCTTATACATGGGCCAGGCATTAGGTGGATTTGGGGCCACGATTGCAAGCAATTTATCCTGGCAGTTTAGTTTTCAATCATTTGGATTGCTGGGTATGATCTATGCGGTGGTATTGGTCTTTTTTCTCCAAGAAATTCAACCTGCCCCGGCATCCCAGAAAATTCGCCCAACAATGTCTCCCGCACAGTCGGTACGTTTTTTATTCAGTAATCCTTCCTT
>NZ_LUKG01000089.1:0-10385 GCF_001601815.1 Flavihumibacter sp. CACIAM 22H1 | reverse complement strand
CTCCCGCACAGTCGGTACGTTTTTTATTCAGTAATCCTTCCTTTTTATTAATACTCTTATACTTTACCATTCCGAGCCTACCTGGCTGGGCAGTAAAAAACTGGCTGCCTACGTTGTTTTCTGAAACATTGGGAATTGATATGGCTACAGCAGGTCCAATGGCTACTATTACAACGTCCGGTTCTTCTTTATTCGGCGTTGTAGTGGGAGGCTATTTATCTGATCGCTGGGTTCAAAAGAATATACGCGGGCGAATTTATACAGGAGCAATTGGCCTGGGGCTAACGATACCTGCCTTAGTGTTTCTTGGCTTTGGAACAGATCTTTGGCAAATTCTTGCAGGCGCTGCATGTTTTGGAATAGGTTTTGGCCTTTTTGACACCAATAATATGCCGATACTTTGCCAATTTGTATCGGTCCGCAACAGAGCAGCAGGGTATGGGTTAATGAATTTGACCGGGTTGTTATCCGGAGCACTCGTAACAGATTTACTTGGCAAATTTAGTGCTGCCGGTAACCTTGGAAGCAGTTTTGCCGCTCTTGCTTTAATTGTGCTGCTTGTATTGGTTATACAACTCTATTATCTTCGACCGCAAACAATCGACTATGTCGATAAAGACCTGTAAACGCTGCCCTTTAATAATAGAATCCAACGCTTTTTCCTGCTGATTCCGCTATGCATGCCATAGGCGAAAATCCTACCTTGCAGGTAAATCAGTTGCATGACGGGAAAATTTGTTGCAGTCGGAATCGTATTTGCCTTCTTGTGGTCTTCCGCCGCCACTGCTACAAAACTGGCATTGGGTAGTGCTCAACCATTAACCATTGCCGTTATCCGGTTTCTACTAGCTGGTGGATTGATGTTATTGATTTCACACGGTTTGCTAAAAAAAAGACATCCGCAAAAAAAAGAATGGAAACAACTGGCCGTATATGGCTTGCTGAATGTAGCCATTTACCTGGGCGTATATGTTATTGCTATGCAATTTCTGGGTGCAGGAATCGGAAGTTTGGCCATAGCCATTAACCCATTGTTCATTAGTTTACTGGCAGCGCTGTTCTTTCGGTACAGGATTACAGGAACCGCTATTTTTTGTTTACTGATCTGCACGGTTGGTGTGGTTATGGCAGCATGGCCTATGTTGCAAAACAGTTATGCCACGCCGTTGGGAATGGTATTGCTCTTCGCAAGTATGCTCACGTATTCGATTGCAGCCATTTATTATACCAGGCAGCAATGGAACGGATTGGATATCTTAACCATTAACGGGTGGCATACCCTGCTCGGCGGTTTGTTTTTACTGCCCCTGGCCCTTATTGGGTATGATGCAGCTAAAAACCATTTCGATGGCAGGTTTTGGATGGGAACCGGTTGGCTGGCCATTCCGGTATCTATCGGTGCCGTCCAGGCCTGGTTATACCTGCTGAAAATAAATACAGTAGCAGCCGCCTATTGGTTATACCTCTGCCCGGTATTTGGTTTTTTACTGGCTTACCTGGTTTTAAACGAACCAATTACCGGGTTTACTATCCTGGGTATGTTACTGGTAATTGGCGGATTGTATGTTTCTCAACGAAAAAAATAAACACATGAATAAACGAAAAGGTCTTCTACCGGTATTATTACTAATAAGTGCCGGTTTAATCGCACAGTCTTCGTCTTCCGTACCCGTTTTTGTATCGGGCCGGGAAGGCCATAAAAGTTACCGGATTCCGGCTATCATCGCCTTACCCAACGGTAAGCTGCTGGCTTTTTGTGAGGGTAGGGTTGACCATGCAGGAGATTTTGGAGATATAAATATTGTACTTAAAACCAGTACCGATGGGGGAGCAAACTGGTCGGCCATTCAAACCCTGGTAGATTATGATACCTTACAGGCAGGTAATCCCGCGCCGGTTGTAGATCTCCTTGATCCTGCTTACCCGGGCGGACGAATTTTCCTTTTTTACAATACTGGAAACAACCACGAAGGGGAGGTCCGGAAAGGACATGGTTTACGCGAAGTTTGGTACATCAGTTCAACCGATGGAGGTAGCAGTTGGTCACCCCCCGTAAACATCACCCTGCAAACACATCGCCCCAATCAACCGGCTATTAATCCTGCTTATTCTTTTCGGGAAGACTGGAGAAGCTATGCCAACACACCGGGTCATGCCATGCAATTCCAAACAGGTAATTTTAAAGGGCGCATTTTTGTGGCAGCCAATCATTCTTCCGGCAATCCTCAGGAACAATCGGAAGATTACCAGGCACATGGATTTTATACCGATGATCATGGCCGCACCTTTAAACTCGGTGAAACCATTTCAATACCAGGTAGTAATGAATCCACTGCCGCAGAATTAACCGGCGGAAAACTGATGTTGAATGCGCGTAACCAGAAAGGAGATATCCGTTCCAGGATTGTGGCCACCAGTTCAACAGGAGGGGCCACCTGGGACAGTACCTATTTCGACCCCCAATTACCTGACCCGGTATGCCAGGGCAGCTTACTCACCATTGGCAAAAAGAAAAAGAACAACCTGCTTGCATTCTGTAATGCAGCCGATACGAAAAAAAGAGATAAACTGACCTTGCGCATTAGTTATGACGATGGCAAAACCTGGACAAAGGCTTTTTTGGTAGACCAGGGAGAAAATCCCCGGGAATCAGACCCAACAGCCTATTCAGATATTGTTCTGGTAAACAGAAAAACTATTGGGGTATTGTATGAAAAACACGGGTACAGCAGTATTGTATTCCGATCAGTTCGTTGGAAATAACAATTTAAACGGCTGACAGGCTTAAAAACGCAGGGCCGATCGAATCGATCAAATCGGAAGCCAGTACAGCTTCCATTCCCCATTTTCGGCTGGCAATTTCTCCGCAAATCCCGTGCAGGTAAACGCCCAGCAGGGCAGCCTGTTCCGGCGTATAACCACGCGCCAGTAAACCGGTAAGCAGGCCTGTCAGCACATCACCACTGCCCGCTTTGGCCATGGCAGCATTGCCGCTGGTATTGAACCAGGCCCGTCCGCCAGGCATTGCTATAAAACTATGATGGCCCTTGAGCACCACAATCACCTGGTAGCGGATGGCGAGCCTGGCGGCCGCGTTTATCCGGTCAAAATCATTAACAGCACCAGGGCATAAGCGGTCAAACTCCTTAGGGTGTGGGGTAAGTATAGAGAAGGGTGGCAGGGCTTCCAGTAATGCAGGTGAACCGGCCAATATATTCAACGCGTCTGCATCCAGTACCAGGGGCTTCCGGGATCCCTGAATAAAATGGGCAACCAATTCCCGGGCAATGGGGTCTTTTCCCAAGCCGGGACCCATACCAATTGTTTTGAATTTTTCTAAATCAGTACCCACTACTTCCGGAACCTGCTTCTTGTAAAACAGTGTCATGGATTCCGGTAAGGCAATCGGCAATACCTGCGCTTCTGATTCCGGAACCAGGGTGGTCAATAAACCGGTTCCTGCTCTTAAACAGGCTTTTGCAGCCAGTATTGCAGCACCCATTTTCCCCGAACTTCCTGCCAGTAACAGGGCATGGCCGAAATTCCCTTTATGCGCGTGTGCCGGACGAGGTTGCAGAATGGCCCGGGCAATGGATTCCTCCAGCATTTCATACGCAGGTAAAATTGTAGCCAGAAAACGGGCTTCCAAACCAATATCCAGGATTACCGGCAGCCCATAATAACTCGCATTTTCAGCCAGTAATAACGCTGTTTTATAACACTGAAAACTAAGTGTTACAGCTGCTTTTATGCAGGGCGCCGGCAGGGTAGAACGATCGGCAAACAGGCCGCTTGGCAGATCAATGCTGATAATTGGGTTGGGGGCCTGGTTTAAATGGGCAATTAGTGCTGCCAGTCTTCCCTCAGCCGGTCGGTTAAGACCGGTACCCAGGAGGGCATCAATTATCAGCCCTTGTTCCGGGATCACCGGCAGGGGCGAACTTTCCTGGATATAATGCAGGTTTACAGGTAATGTATGCAGCCGATGCAGGTTTTGTTGAAAATCGGGGCTACCCAGTTGGCCTGTTTCCAGGATAAAAACATCCACCGGCCGGTTAAATGCCTGTAACAAACGGGCAATGGCCAATCCTTCTCCGCCATTATTGCCCTTGCCACAAAAAATATAGAATTGTTGTTGCGCTATAAGGTTATTGGCCTCCAGCCATTTTATACAGGCAGTGGCAGCGTTTTCCATTAAATCAATGGATGCTATGGGTTTTTGTTCAATAGTGAAACGATCCCATGCACGAACCTGTTCGGCAGATAAAACAACCATACCGAAAAGTACAAAAAAAATGAATGAGCTTATTCGGAACCGCCACCCACAGAAACCGATCCGTCGGAGTCCGGATCCTGGAACAGGTTATTGCTTTGCTGGTAATCGCCAAAAAGATCGCAGAGTTGTTTGGCTTTATAAATTCCCCGGTTATAACGGTTACCCAACATTATGATGGTGGCTTTTTCTTCCGGCAGGCGAATGAATACCGTGTTGTTGCCATGCCACCAGCCGTTGTGATAAACTATTTTTTTCCCGTTTTTAAGCTCGGTAAGGCGCCATCCAAGGCCATAATTACGCATACCTGATTTTTCATAACTATATCCGGTAAACGCAGCTTGCAGGGTAGCAGGTTTGAAGAGGGAATCGCTGTAGAGCGCCTGGTCCCATTTCAACATATCACGTACGGTGCTGTATACATTTTTATCGCCATAGACCAGGTCCATAAATTCAAGACCATATCTCCGGTTATTGGCTTCGAAGGAAGGCATGGAACCAGCAGCATCCTCGGGCCTGAAAACATAGGTATCGTTCATCTGGAGCGGGATGAAAAATTTCTCATCCATGAACTCAGGGAAAGACTGCCCGCTAACTTTTTCAATAATCAATGCCAGTAAGGCGTAATTGGTATTACAATAACTAAAGCGCCGACCTGCTGTAAACTGGATGGGTGGATGCATTTTATACAGAGAAGCCAGTACATCCAGGTTGGAAGCCAGTTTCTTTTTATTCCAGCCATAAACATCCAGGTAATTGGTATAGTTGGGTAAGCCGCTGCGATGGTTCAGCAGCATTTTGATGGTGATATTTTTGTAGGGAAATTTTTCAAAGTAGTTGGACAACTCATCATCCAGCGAAAGCTTACCTTCTTCCCAAAGCTTCAGTACAGCCATGGCTGTAAATGTTTTCGATACCGAAGCCAGGTGAAACGCATCATGTTCCTGCAGTACCTGGTCCTTTAAAACAGGATCGCGATAGCCGATGTATTCTTCCCGGATAATTTCTCCGTCCTTGGCAATAAGATAGGCTCCATTAAATCCCCGGGCGCCAAAATTTCTTTGCATAAAAGCCTGGATAGCAGACTCATATCTATTTATAGTGGCATCGTCAGCAAAGATTTGGGAAGCGGGTACTACAGGGGCTGCAAGTTGGGAACCCGTCGTATCAGCGGGTTCAGCATTTCGGCAGCCGATCAGGCTTACCAGGACTACCAACAGTTGTACGAATCTGTTTTTCAAAATGCTACTTATTTTCGATAAAGGATATGGAATGTTCAAATATAACGAAAAATTGGTGTCAAATTGTATGCCGTAAAATTATAATGGATCGTTTTTTTAGTTGAAAACAAAGATATTTGCGCCAGCAAGCAACAACCAAAAAATGGAACCAAAAACAAGTTACCCAAAAGACAAAATTAACATTCTCTTCCTCGAAAACATCAGCGACAAAGCAGTACAACATTTTAAACAAATGGGCTATGCTTCTGTTCGCAAACTTTCAGGAGCTCTTTCAGAAGAGGATTTAATCAAGGAAATCAAGGATGTTCATCTGCTAGGTATACGTTCCAAAACCATGGTAACGGAGAAAGTTATTGCCGCCGCTACCAAATTACAGGCTATTGGAGCCTTCTGTATCGGAACCAACCAGATTGACCTGAAAGCCGCTACCAAAGCGGGTATTGCTGTTTTCAACGCACCCTATTCCAATACCCGTTCCGTTGCCGAACTGGTAATTGGTTTATCCGTTATGCTTATTCGTCGCATTCCGGACAAGAACAAAGCCGCCCATGAAGGCATTTGGATGAAAGACGCCAAAGGCAGTTTTGAATTGCGTGGCAAAACCCTGGGCATCATCGGTTACGGTAATATCGGCACACAGGTTAGTATCCTCGCAGAGGCCATGGGTATGAAAGTGCTCTACTATGATACCCTTACAAAATTACCCTTAGGAAATGCTGTGGCTGCAAAAAGCATGAAAGAGCTGGTGGCCCAATCCGATATTATTACACTGCATGTACCTGACCTGGAGTCTACCAAAAATATGATCAATAAAACCACCCTGAAAAACTTCAAAAAAGGCAGTATTCTCCTGAATTATGCCCGGGGTGAAGTGGTAGAGCTGGAGGCGCTGCGTAAATGCCTGGTCGACGGACAACTGGGCGGAGCAGCCATTGACGTATTTCCATGGGAACCGGAGAAAAATGGCGAACGTTTTCAAACCCCGTTACAGGACCTTCCCAATGTAATCCTGACGCCACATATTGGTGGTTCAACGGAGGAAGCACAACAGAATATAGGAGAAGATGTAAGTATGAAGCTTTACCAGTACCTGGAAATGGGTACCAGTTATGGCTCGCTTACGGTACCGCCGCTGAGCCTGCCACCACAGGAAGGCACACACCGGATCCTGCATATTCACCGCAATGTGCCCGGGGTATTATCTGCTATAAATACCGAGTTATCGAAGCATAAAATCAATATCCTGGCCCAATACCTGAAAACGAATGAAGAAATCGGGTATGTGGTGCTAGATGTCGATAAAAAATTGTCCTCCCAGGCACAGAAACTCCTGAGAGATATAAAGGAAACCATCAAGGTTCGTTTATTATATTAAAATACGCATAGTTCTGCTGGCATCATTGCTGCATATGCACGCAGGGATTGCCAGCAGTTTTTTTAACACCCATTTTTTCAATAATAATTGAAAGTTTAATAACTTTGTAAAAAATCGGACAATGAAAATTGTAATAGCCGGGGGCGGGTTTGGTGGATTACGTTTAGCACGCAAACTGAATAATAAAAGGGGAGTTGAAGTGCTATTGGTTGATCGATTTAACTATCACCAGTTTCAGCCTCTGTTTTACCAGGTGGCTACCGCGGGGCTCGATGCCAGTAATATATCCTTTCCATTGCGGAAGGTATTTCAGAAAAGTACCAATGTTCGGTTGCGCATGGCAGACATTTACCGCGTAGAGCCCGAACAAAAAAAGCTGGTTACGGATATTGGTGACATCAGTTATGATAAACTGGTGATAGCAACCGGGGCTGGTACCAACTTTTTTGGAAACAAGGAGTTGGAAACGCATGCATTTTCCATGAAATCGACTGTAGAAGCCCTGCAGATAAGGCACCGCCTGATGGAAAATCTGGAACAGGCCACCGTAGAAAAGGATCCGCAGGAAATTGAGCGTTTAATGAATATTGCTGTTGTAGGGGGTGGGCCAACGGGGGTTGAACTATCCGGAGCCCTGGCAGAAATGAAAAATTATGTGCTGCCCAAAGACTACCCGGAGCTTGATTTCAGTAAGATGACTATTTACTTATTGGAGGGTTCCGGAAAACTGCTGGGGGCCATGAGTGAAAAAAGCTCGGTTCAGGCCACCGGTTACCTGAACCGGTTGGGCGTAACCGTACGAACCAATACACAGGTTGCCAGTTATGACGGAAAAACCCTCACCAATAAAGATGGTTCTCAAATCCAGACGGCTACTGTATTATGGGCAGCCGGAATTAAGGGACATGTACCTGAAGGCATAACAAAAGTGGAAACCGTTCGGGGAAATCGTTTACCCGTGAACCAGTTTAACCTGCTGGAACCGTACCAGGATATTTATGCTATCGGCGACGTGGCGTCGATGGTTACAACCGAGTATCCTCACGGTCATCCGCAGGTAGCACCCGTAGCTATTCAGCAGGCAGATAACCTGGCCAGCAATTTACTGGCGGAACTAGCGGGGAAACCAACGCATGCTTTCAGCTACCGCGATAAAGGCTCTATGGCAACCGTGGGCAGAAACCTGGCAGTGGTGGATATGCCCAAACCCAAATTACATTTTGGCGGCTTCCTGGCCTGGTTGGTTTGGATGGCATTACACCTGATGCTGATATTGGGTGTAAAAAACCGGCTCTTTGTATTTCTGAACTGGGTATATAACTACGTAACCTATGACCAGTCGCTCCGCTTAATTTTCCGGGAGTTCCACCGTCCGTCGGATGAACAGCCACCCGTATTACAAGCTCGCAAATTCATGGAGGGAGAGAAGGTATAGCCACAGCAATGAATGGCTAATTCGGCTGCAAATTGTTTTGCTGGTGGTTCATTGGCGAATATTCTATTTAACATAATATAAATTATAAGACAAACAGGCGGCTGCGTTTAAGCCGCGGAATCTTAGGCTTATAATTGACTTGGATGCTGCAGTTACCTGAAATCCAATACGTTGCAAACAACCATCAGCAACGGTTATTTCTCATAGTTGAGGTTAACAGCAGCTTAGAGGAATTGACCCTGCCTTTCTGCACAAAAAAACCGCCCTGTGGAGGCGGTCTTTTTTGCACTATAAATTCGATTAGTGTACTTTATCTACATTGTTGAATTTCTCTTCGTACACTTTTAATTTTTCCTGGTTCTGCTTGTTGTCATAGATGGTGATCAACAGGTCATAGGCATCTTTCAAATAAGATTTCTGCTCCATTTTCAGTTTGCCTTCTTTCCCCAGCAATTCATCCACTTTTTCAAAATATGGAATGGCGGCGTCAAATTTCTGCGTAATTAAGGTACGTAGCTCTTCTTTTTTCTTCAGCTCTTCAGGTTTCAGACGGCCACCTTGCGGAGGACGAATGGCTTTATTGACCGTATTGTAATCAACTCCCTGGTTGTACTGGATTTGTCCCAGTACCAGGTAAGCCGCCGCATAATCTGGTTTTTCCGCCACCACTTTTTTCAATTCTGTTTCAGCTTTTGCAATCAGCTCTGCAGAATTGGCCGGGCGCTGGGCCACATCTGGCTTATACCCCTCGGAATAAAGTTCTACGGCATAATTATACCGAATGGAAGTGTTGCCAGGATCACCCGCCAGTACAGCTTCGTATTTTTTAAACAGTTCAGCTTTATCGCCACCATCGCGGGCGATGTCTAACTCATACGCCGGCCAGAACTTATCTTCCGGGTATACTTCTTTACCCAGGGCCAGGTATTTTTTGGCAGCTTCTGTATCTTTTTTCTGGTTGTAATTATAATCTACCAGCCATTTGTAAATTTCCACCATGCCTTCGCCATTAACCTTCGCATCGGCAAGTTTGGAATAATAAATAGCGGCATCATCCCGCTTACTGGATTTCTCCGCACTGATACCGGCATATAAAACCACCGTAGTATCCAGGGTAAGATTCGACCATTTTTTACTAACCATATACTCACTTACTTCCAGGCAGTTCTTGAAGTTGTCGTGTGCAGTTTCAAATTTGTTGGCATTATAATCATCGGCACCGGCTTTAAAATAACCCTGGTACACATCCATGATCGGCTTATAGTTGTCCAGCTGCAGGAACACCAACTGCCCCTTATCGTCCATATCAACGTATTTCTTCATGGTCTCAAAAGCAACAGCACGGGCGTTCGGAACAGTAGCCGCAACTGCAGGATCCTGGGAAATTTCAGCATAAATTTTTGCTTTGGTGTACCAGGCTTCCAGGTTCTTGGCGTTTTTTTCATTGGCCAGGAAGCTTTCTATCTGATCTTTTGCTTCGGTTAATTTCTTAGCCTTTAAGGTTCCTTTGATTTTCTCCAGGTTCTGGGCAGATAAACCCAGTACCGTCGTGGCCAGCATCGCTGTAAGTAAGAGCTTTTTCATCAGTCCTATTTTTGTTAGAGGTTTAGTTTATGTGTTCTTCTTTTTATTCAGATGGATTTTCTGTAGGATCGGTTGTCTCCGTGGGTTCGGTGGTATCTGTGGGTTCGGTTGGGTTGCCGGCTGGTTGCTCTTCTACAACTTCTTCCACCTCATCCAGCTTAGTGATGGCTGCAATAGCATCATTCGCTTGTAAGTTAATCAACTTTACCCCTTGTGTAGCACGGCCGGCTTCCCGGATATCGGCTATAGAGGTACGGATGGTGAGGCCACTTTTACAGGTAATCATCAGGTCTTCTTTTTCCGTCACATCCAGAATTCCCACAAGCGGACCCGTTTTTTCCGTAACACTGATGGTTTTAACCCCTTTTCCACCCCTGTTGGTGATCCGGTATTCATCAATCTGTGTCCGTTTTCCAAATCCTTTTTCACTTACCACCAGCACGGTTTTATCCGCGTCCTCTTTCTTGACACATATCA
>NZ_LUKG01000088.1:14035-19466 GCF_001601815.1 Flavihumibacter sp. CACIAM 22H1 | reverse complement strand
ACACATGGCGACAAGATCCGCTTTGCACCTCCCCTGATCATTACGCGGGAACAAATACAGGAAGCAGTTGCAATAATCGGGCAATGCCTGCAGCAATTATAAAAGTCCTTCGGGACTTTTTTTATTCTTCAGCTCCAGGCTGGGAACAAATGCCATGATCAGTTGTAGGATGGCGGCAATAAAATATAGGAAAAAAGCGGGTTGGCGGTCTGGACAATCACCGGCATAGCAGGTGCTGAGCATAATAAAGTTGCGAAAGGCCCAGGCCAGGTTAAAGCCCGAGAAAAAAAAATTGGCCCGTTTTGCCCAGATCCTTGGAACCAGGAAAAGCACAATGGCAATGGAAGACATGAACAGGTTTACCAGTCCGGGTTTCCCATAACGGGTACCTGCCGTGGCAAAGCCGGAAATAGTAATACTTGTATCCGGAATTTTTACCCAGGTAAGAAAGCAGCTGCCAATTACTACCAGTGCCAAAAAGGCGCCCAACTGATTTGCATATTTCATGGCTGCTAAATTAGGAAGCTTTTGGAAGACAAAAGACGCTTATTGCAAACGGCGGCTGTACTTGTAACTACCGGGCTTGTTTTATTTTGCGGGCAGATGTGCTATTAATTCAACCTCCAGTTTAGCGTTTGGCATATATAAACGAACAACCTGCACCCAGGTTGCGGCAGGGAAATCGTTTTTATAAAAAGCCTTTCTCGACTCATTAAACTGTTTCATGGCTTCTATATCGGTTGTATATAAATTCTCTTTCACGACGTGCTGAAAACTGGCGCCAAAGCTTTTGAGAGAGCGCTCGAGTGACCGGTATAAGTTAGTAATTGCCTGCGGACTAAGCTCTGTTGCCACCGCCCCGGATATATACAGCACATTATCTACTTTTACCACTTGCACATAGCCAGCTGAAGTGTCTTGTTTCAGCGGGTTATCCCAATGCCATTTCTCCTTTTTAATTTCACTGGTTTGGGCCAGGCACAAAACAGCCTGGAACAGCATTCCTATTAGTGGCAGTAGAAATTTATGTTTTGTCATTGCACTGAAAGTTTACTTGTTGTACATTTTTTATTCCCAAATAAATGCCGGGTAATTTACAAAACCGGTGCTATACATATAGACTATACAGGCTACCGGTGCCGAAATGTTTCTATCCGTTTCTTTTGACCTAAAAGCATCCAAACAGCCGCACAATAAGTCCGATTGAAAGAAAGGAGTTCATACGGGAAAAATTTCTACCCTTCCTTTTATCGGGCAAATTCTTGCTGACAAACAGGTTACAGACCAGTAAACCATTAACCAGATAATTCTTTGTGGATATACAGCCACCAACGGCTAAATTATTTCAGCTTCGCTACTTGTGTTCCCAGGAGTAGATCTGTTAATATCCGCCTGTAATTATACTTTTTTTGAACAGGTATTGCAAGAGTATAACCGGATTTTAATAAATCTCTAACCTGATCGACCTTCGAAACTTTTTATCTTAATCCTGGCTTACCGATCATTTGCTGACATCAGCTATGATATACCGACGCACTAACGATCCATATCGACTTATACCTGCCATTCCGTCGAAGAAATAAGACGAAATTTAAGATTTAGCTCCACCACCATTCTTCCTCCACCTATCCTCCACTCCAGAGAAGCTGTAAGGGAAAAATCCGCCCCAGTTGAAAGAAATACCGGTCTTAGCATGAGTTTTTGTGATAAAAAAGAATTGTAAAACCGGTGTTATTGATCTGTAGTGCAAAACCTGTACTATAGGCTTACCGGCTCACCCGCCTAGCTACTAAACCGCCGTGGTAAGCTTCGTAATTTAGTCAAAATCCTGTTTCAATCCTTTCATCACAACAAATCTTCGGAAGTAAATCGAATTAGATCGGTCTTTCAATTTTCTGGCTGCTTCTTCATTCATTTCTTCTTGGGTATACTGTGTCACATAGCAGCGCAAAGCCACTATGGCTTTTTTTACGTCTTCGGCAGTGTAGCTGATTTTTACATTAAAGTATTGTTCATTCATGTAACTTCCCGGATCTACTGATTCAGTTCCTTTTTTCCAGGCGAAATGATACAAAGGATATCTTTCAACCGATCCTTCTGCCAGAAGCAATTCCGTAACTGCAGCACCTACAACTATATGCTCTGAATGGTGTGTATCTCCATCGGGGCCTGCAGTAATTATTATATCCGGATTAATAGCAGGTATAATCAATTTAAGGGAATCCATGAATCGCTGATGCTCATTAAAATAGTTGGCAGTTCCAATTTTAGTATCTAATCTTTCTATACCCAGGAAAATCGGAGGTTCCACGCCTAACGTTTTGCAACCGCATATTGACTCTATTTTTCTTATAACACACAGGGAATCACCTTCTGGAATTTTTGTAACCCTTGTACCTGCTTTTCCATCTGTTGCTATGATCACAAAAACGCTGTTCCCTAGCCTTGTATATTTGGCAAGCACCTCACTTATAGCCGTTTCATCGTCCGGGTGTGCGCCAATAAACAGAATAATCCTTTTCTTCTCCGTGATCTGTGCATGGCAGATTAAGGAAGAAAATACTAATAGTGTAAACAAATTATTACGCAGCATGGTCTTTCAATTATTACTTATACGCAGCGGTACGGCTTTAGTTTCTACTCTTCAGGTCTCAACTTTCCTTTGCGGGATGAAAAATTCATTAAGCATTTATTCGGGGTTCTTAAGGATCATTTATGGTTCAGAAAAAGGTTTTTGCTGAAATCACAGGATCACTAAACGCGGTTGAAATTCAGCGCTGAATTGTACACAATTGTACCAGGACCGGCATTTCACTTACCGTAGAGTCACTGAATTATACTCTTTAATATAATAATTAAACAGTTTACTAGACGACAAACCGTAATTTTTAACTTGCCTCAATAAATAATTGAATGGTTAAGAGAGGATATAGCCCGTATGGCAGAAAATTCAGACCAAAGGGTAGAAAACAAAAAATCCGTATGGTCTATTTAACCTATACGGACTTTTATTTTTCTGAGGTCCCGAGCAGATTCGAACTGCTGTAGAAGCTTTTGCAGAGCTCTGCCTAACCACTCGGCCACAGGACCCTTTTTTTGAATCGGGCACGAATGTAGGATTTTTATACATTCGTTGCAAATTCCGGTAGAAAAAATTCTTATCTATAACGCCATCTCATGAAACCTATTGCATCGTCTGAACTAATTATTAATAAACGCGGCGCTGTTTACCACCTCGACCTACGTCCTGAAGAACTGGCTCCTACTATTTTAACCGTGGGCGACCCCGACCGCGTACAGGAAGTCAGCAAACACTTCGACAGTATTGAAGTCCGGCGTCAACACCGCGAATTTATCGCCCACACCGGTCAACTTGGAAACAAACGTATCACCGTCCTATCCACCGGTATCGGTCCGGATAATATAGATATCGTGCTCAACGAGCTCGACGCCCTGGCAAATATCGATTTTACCACCCGTACTATAAAACCCGAACTCAGTTCTCTGTCCATCATCCGGCTCGGCACCAGCGGCTCACTCCAGGCCGATATTCCAGTAGACGCCTTTGTAGCCGGTACCCACGGCCTGGGGATGGACAACCTGCTCCATTTTTACCGCCTCGAGCAAAATGAAGAGGAACAATTGCTGATCCAGTCCTTTATTACCCAAACCCAGGTACATAATAAAATATCGCTGCCCTATATCAGCAGCGCCTCCCCTTCCCTACTCAAACATTTTACCCAGGGCTACCACGCCGGTATTACGGTTACCTGTCCAGGCTTCTATGGGCCGCAGGGAAGGATCCTTCGCCTGGGCCTTTCCTCCCCCCAATTCGTAGACCGCCTAACAGAATTTAGTTTTGGTCAGCACAGGATCAGTAACTTTGAAATGGAAACCTCGGCTATCTACGGATTGAGCAGGTTATTAGGTCATCAGTGTTTGAGCCTCAATGCTATTGTGGCCAACCGGGTTAACCAAACTTTCTCCTCCGATGGGCAGGCAGCCGTAGAAAAATTAATCGTTCATTCACTGGAAATTATTGCAGGTATTTAACCCCATGGAAATACAATTTTACAAATACCAGGGTACAGGAAATGATTTTGTGATCCTGGATAACAGAAACGGCCGGTACAATTCCCTGAATGCAGAACAGGTTCAGTTCCTTTGCAACCGACGTTTCGGCATCGGGGCCGACGGGCTGATGTTGCTGAACGCGAAAGAAGGCTACGATTTTGAAATGAAATACTATAATTCCGATGGCCGGGAAAGCACCATGTGCGGCAATGGCGGCCGCTGCCTGGTGATGTTTGCCTACCACAGCGGAATAGTGCGCACCGTATTCCGGTTTATAGCCATAGACGGTGAACACGAGGCGGAAATTGACCCCAAAGGCCTGGTTCGCCTTAAAATGCAGGACGTTGCCCGTATTGAAGAAAACCACGGCGATTATACCCTTAACACCGGTTCTCCCCATTATGTAAAAATGGTAAACCAGGTGGGGGACTTTAATGTATTTGCCAAAGGTCGTGAAATCAGGAACCTGCCCTCCTTTCTGCCCGCCGGCATCAACGTCAATTTCGTTGAAGTGGAAGACGAACACGAAATCACCGTACGCACCTACGAACGGGGGGTGGAAGACGAAACCCTGAGCTGCGGCACCGGCGTTACTGCCAGCGCCCTGGTCAATTACCACAACGAACAGGGCTTTAACGAAGTATCGGTTACTACCCGGGGCGGTAAACTGTCGGTTGAATACGACCGCCACCGCGATGGTAGCTATACCAATATATGGCTCTGCGGCCCTGCTGAAAAAGTATTTACAGGTACCCTAACCCTTTCCTAATAAACGCCTGCCCGTGATTCAATACTTTAAAAATATCAACCACCAAACCGTTTCTATTCACAAACCGGAAGACGGCGTTTGGGTAAATATCCTCCCGCCTTTAAAACAGGAAGAATTTACCGAACTGGCAGAAGAACTGGATATTCCGCTCGACTTCCTGACCGACTCACTCGATATAGACGAAAGAACCCGTTTTGAAGAAGAAGACAATGTAAAACTGATCGTTATCAAAACCCCTACGGAAAACAATTCCTTCAATGATAGCGATGCCTTTTATATTACCATTCCAATATGTATTATCCTTACCCATAACCAGATTGTAACCGTAAATTCCTTTGAGAACGATGCCATCAAAAAATTTCTGAACACGTTTCAAAACCGGCACCCGGACAACCGCAAAAGGATGGTGCTGAAAATCATTGAAAAAGTGGTGCAGAACTATATGGAATTCCTCAAAGAAATTAACCATAAACGAAACCTGCTCGAACAAAAACTATACGATGCCAACCGGAACGAGGAATTGCTGCAACTGATGCGCATCCAGAAAAGCCTGGTGTATTTTGTAACGGCCCTGCGCAGCAATGAATT
>NZ_LUKG01000088.1:2081-13525 GCF_001601815.1 Flavihumibacter sp. CACIAM 22H1 | reverse complement strand
GATTAAACTGGAACGTACCAATTTCATGGGACTGAACGAAGAAGAAAAAGAAATTCTGAACGACCTGATCGTAGACAATTCCCAGGCATTGGAAATGGCCAATATTTATACCAATATTCTTTCCAGCACCCTCGACGCCTTTGCCAGCATCATTGCCAATAACCAGAACGAGGTATTGAAACGGCTGTCTGTTATCACTATCACCCTCAGTTTTCCCGTACTGGTAGCCAGTATTTACGGCATGAACGTACCCATCCCCTATGCCAATTCTCCCTACGCTTTTTATATACCGGTTTTTTTATCCATGGCAATATCCCTGGTAATCGGCTGGTTTTTCCTTAAGAAAAAATTATTCTGACTATGTTCACTATCCGCGTGTACGGTATTCTTATCAATGAAAACAACCAGGTATTGGTGAGCGATGAAAAGATCAGGGGTGATTTCTTTACCAAATTTCCAGGGGGTGGACTGGAATTCGGAGAAGGTACCCGTGATTGCCTGAAGCGCGAATTCCTGGAAGAAATGAACCTTCAGGTTAGCATCGGGGAACATATCTATACCACCGATTTTTACCAGATGAGTGCTTTCAATCCCAGCCAGCAGATTCTTTCGATCTATTATTTTGCCCATGCCCTGGAACCGATCCGGGTTCCCATACGCAGCAACCCTTTTGAGTTTGATGAAGCACAACACCAGCTCTATGAAACCACCCAGGAAATTGAATCCTTCCGCTTTATTGATTGGGCTGATTTTGGCGAAGAAGCCGTCACCCTGCCAATAGACAAAGTTGTTGCAGCGATGTTAAAAAATAATGGCAACCCTGTGTAATTATTTGATAAACAGTTCAGTAGCAAGTTATACAAAGCTTTCCGGGTTAACAGCAATATTGTACCTTTGCACCGTAAAAAAAATTAACGCATGTCAACTGTCGTAAAATCCACTATTGATTTTTCCCTTCCTTATAAAGTTGCGGATATCAGCCTGGCTGATTGGGGTCGCAAAGAAATTCGCCTTGCTGAAGCAGAAATGCCCGGTTTAATGGCACTTCGTGAAGAATATGGTGCCAGTCAGCCATTAAAAGGTGCCCGGATTGCCGGCTGCTTGCACATGACCATTCAAACCGCTGTACTTATTGAAACCCTGGTGGCTTTAGGCGCTGAAGTAAAATGGAGCTCCTGTAATATTTTCTCCACACAGGATCATGCAGCTGCTGCCATTGCTGCAACTGGTATTGGCGTATATGCCTGGAAAGGACAAACCATTGAAGAAGCCGACTGGTGCATTGAACAAACCCTGTTCTTTGGTTCGCCTGAACGCCCGCTGAACATGATCCTGGACGATGGCGGCGATTTGACCAATATCGTTTTTGATAAATACCCCGAGTTAATACAACATATCAAAGGACTGAGTGAAGAAACCACTACCGGAGTTCACCGCCTTTATGAGCGTATGGCAAAAGGCAGTTTGCCAATTCCTGCCTTCAACGTAAACGACTCTGTTACTAAAAGCAAATTCGATAACAAATACGGTTGTAAAGAATCACTGGTAGATGCCATTCGCCGCGCAACCGACGTAATGCTGGCAGGTAAAATAGCTGTTGTAGGTGGTTATGGAGATGTGGGCAAGGGTTCTGCAGCTTCCCTGGCCGGAGCTGGTTGCCGGGTTATTGTTACCGAAATTGACCCCATCTGTGCCCTGCAGGCCGCTATGGATGGTTTTGAAGTGAAAAAAATGATCGATGCTGTAAAAGAGGCGGATATCATTGTAACGGCTTCCGGTTGTCGAGACCTGATCACCGGCACCCATTTCAAAGCAATGAAAGACAAAGCTATTGTCTGCAATATCGGCCACTTCGATATTGAAATTGACGTAGCCTGGCTGAATACGAATTACGGACACACCAAGGACACCATTAAACCGCAGGTAGATATGTATACCATTGATGGGAAAGACATCATCCTGCTGGCTGAAGGTCGCCTGGTAAACCTGGGTTGTGCTACTGGCCACCCAAGTTTTGTAATGAGTAACTCCTTCACCAACCAGGTATTGGCCCAACTCGAACTCTGGACCAATACGAGCAAGTACGAAAACAAAGTATACGTATTGCCTAAACACCTCGATGAAAAAGTAGCCCGCTTACACCTGGCCAAAATTGGCGTACAGCTTGATGAGCTGACCAATGACCAGTCTGAATACCTGGGTATTCCTAAAGCCGGACCATTTAAACCTGAAACCTATCGCTACTAAGCCGGTTTCGGTAGTCATATAAAAAAAGTCCCGGTTAAACCGGGACTTTTTTTTATTTCCTAAACAGGCTCAATTTATTTAGCAACCAGTGTTTTTGCTTCCTTAGCAATACAATCCGACAGCTGCATCAGCATATCCTGTTCGGAAGGCTGAAGGGTGATGATGGTTTTCTTATCATTCCGGTCACTAAAACTAATGGTTACTACTTTTTTTGTAGCCAGTTTATTGAGATTGGCCGGTGTAAAGGCGCCGCCTTTCATGATAATATGAAAAAAACCGTTGCAGTTATCGCCCCCGGTATTACGAAGCTGCATTTTTTGTTTTCCGCCTTCAAATACAAACAAGGCTTCCGACTCCTCTCCTATACAATTGGCGGCCGGGTTCTGAATAACAAAAAATAAATCAAATTCTTTTCCATTGGCATCGATATTCAGTTGCACATTTTGTAACTGGATAAACCCTGTTGACAATTTCGGCGCATTACTGAACTCATCATTGCCTTTGATCAGCTTACAATTCTGCTGACTATAACCTATAACTGAAAACAAAAAAGCCAGCACAGATAGGGTAAAAATTTTCATAACTGAATGATATTGCTCTGTTAAAAGGTCAATTTAGGAAAAACCAGGGCCATATAACTGTTAAATTCGAGTAATTTCCGGCAGCAAACTAATTCGTATGGTAAAATGGTTTTTTTCCTTACTAAGCGTCCTCAGTACTTTATGCCTGGCAGGGCAGCTTCCTTCACCCGCCCTTATTCCTATTCCGGCAGAAGCCAGTTACCCACCCGGTTCCTATTTGATCGGTAAGGAACTGACCGTATCTATTCCGGAGGGCATTAAGAACAGGTCGTTTTTATTGGAGCAGCTTAGTACCAAATTTACCCGTTCGGCAGGCATTACCATACAGGAAACAAGAGAGGAAGTAGCAGTTCTGCGCCTGCGCCTGGTACCGGCAGCAACCCTTGCTTCCAGGGAAGCCTATTCCCTCGAAATCTCGAATAACGGAATTGTTATCTCCGCTGCCGAAGAAGCTGGCTTTTTCTATGCGCTCCAAACCCTCTGGCAATTATTACCCGCTGAAATTGAAGCACCCACTGCCCAGCCCGGTAAGGAATGGGCCGTTCCATTTGCCTCTATCCGGGATTATCCGCGCTTTGGCTGGAGGGGGCTGATGTTGGATGTGGCCCGGCATTTCTTCACAAAAGAGCAGGTAAAGGATTTTATCGACCATATGGCCGCTTATAAATACAACCGCCTGCACCTGCACCTTACCGACGACCAGGGTTGGCGCATTGAAATTAAACAACTACCCCGGTTAACCGCTATTGGCGCTTACCGGGGCGAGCGTACCGGAAAATGGGGCGAGTTTGGCAAACAAGACCCTAAGGAGCCTAAAAATTATGGCGGTTATTATACGCAGGACGATATCCGCGAATTATTGGCCTATGCAGCAGACCGCCAGGTTGCCATTGTGCCGGAAATTGATGTTCCGGGCCATAGCATGGCTTTACTGGCCGCCTATCCCGATCTAAGTTGTACCCCGGGCACAACCTACCAGGTAAATGGGGGAGATAGGTTTATGCACTGGCCCGGAGGCGGCAAATTTTACAGCACCATTGATAACAATTTATGCCCTGCAAATGAAAGAGTGTATGCCCTGCTGGATACTATTTTTACCGAAATTGCAGCCCTTTTCCCCATCGAATACATCCACATGGGAGGCGATGAAACCTATAAAGGATTCTGGGAAAAAAGTGACGCCCTGAAAGGACTGATGAAAAGAGAAAACCTGAAAGACATGCACGAAGTGCAGAGCTATTTCGTAAAGCGGGTAGCCCGCATTATTGCATCGAAAGGGAAAAAAATGATGGGTTGGGACGAAATTATGGAGGGCGGCTTGGCACCCGGCGCTGCCGTTATGAGCTGGCAGGGCGATAAAGGAGGTATAGCAGCATCAAAACTTAAACACCCGGTGGTAATGTCGCCCAATAGCCATACCTATGTTGATCTCTACCAGGGCGACCCCTTGTCCGAACCACCTACCTATGGTATGGTGCGCCTGAAGAAAACGTATGCCTTTGATCCCGTACCTGCCGGAGCCGACCCTACTTATATCCTGGGGGGACAAGCGAACCTATGGTCTGAGCGGCTGTATACGACCCGCCACCTGGAGTATATGTTATGGCCCAGGGGATGGGCCGTGGCAGAAGCCGTTTGGAGCCCGGTTAAACGAAAAGACTGGAACGATTTCGTGCGCAGAACCGAAGCCCATTTCAAAAGAAACGACCTGGCAGGCATTAATTATTCCACCAGCCTTTACGACCCAATGGTAAACGTACAATATGTGCAAGACACCGTAGTACAGGTGAGCCTTCAAACTGAAACCGATCAGCTTTCCCTGCACTATAGTTTTGATGAGTTCCCACCCGACCGGTTTTATCCTGTCTATACAGCACCCATCCGTTTTCCTCCAGGCGCCAGCACCTTACAGGTTCAAAGCTTCCGAAATGGCCAGCCCATCGGGAAAAGAATGATTTTACCATTGGCTGAGTTGAAAAAAAGAATCCGGAAATGATCAGGCCTCCAATTGATCTTTTGCCAGCTGCCAGAATTCGTCCAGCGCTACCAGGGCCGGTTTGAAAAAACTGATCAGGGCAGGCCAGTCGGCTTTGTTTAGAACCGATACGCCGGTTAACGTGGTGTAAATACGACTTATTGGTTGGCCAATGGCATTAGTAGTATCTGCTTCCCAGGCCCAGTCAGCCCCTACGAGTTCTGAAAAAACAGTGCGCAGGGCTTCAAATTTTTGAAACATGGCCAGGCGTTCTGCCCGATCGGCATGGGTAAGCACCAACCCAATGGAAGCGCCGCGATTGGGCGTATCCATCCGGATAAATACAGCCCGGATGCCGGTTTTATAATTCAACCAGTTTTGAGGGCTGCCATCGGCCGATACTACGGGTGCCATGTACAAACCAAAACTGGTATAGAAGTCTTGCCGAACCTGCGATGCCTGCTGTTTTGAATACATCCGGCAAAATAAATAAGGAAATGGGGAAAAAAACAAGGAAATTAGCAGCTTATTAGAAATACTTAGCACGGGAATTGCTTACCAAATATGGACTTGGATTTGTTTACCGTTTACTGAAATCATATGCAGATACAATTTGTGAAAAACATTCAATTCACCCGTCTTATCAAAGCAGAAGGACGTTTACGTGAGTTCAATTTCAGAAAAATGAGGATTCTCCAGGAAACCTTGTTTTCTGTTGATGTAGTGGATGACCGGGGCAACCGCATTATGTTTCGTATGCGCAAGGAAGACAATCATTGGAAAATAATTCCACAACCACTCCCTGCCTGGGTGAGTGAACAGGAAAAGCTGATGAGTGACATGATCGAGGAAGAACTTAACAATTAATCCCTTCCATAATTAGCAGAACTGTAATAACTTTCCGGTCAGCTTTCATTCTTAAACTATGCTATGGCCGGAATCCTGGATCTTGTAGGCAATACCCCGCTTGTTGAATTAAAAAATGTAATAGTGAACCCCGCTGTTACCATTTACGCCAAACTAGAGGGCAATAACCCTGGTGGCAGCGTAAAGGACAGGGCAGCTTATGGTATGATCAAAGGTGCCTTGGACAGGGGCGAAATCAAACCTGGAATTAAACTCATTGAAGCTACCAGTGGAAATACCGGTATTGCATTGGCTATGATAGCCAGCTTGTTTAAGGTGGAAATTGAATTGGTAATGCCCGAAGATGCCACTCGTGAACGGGTATTGAGCATGGAAGCCTTTGGTGCCAAAGTAATATTAACGCCTAAGGAAAAATCGATGGAAGGCGCCATCGATTACGCGGTTTCAAAAGTGCAGGAAGGTGGTTACCTGATGCTGAACCAATTTGCTAATCCAGATAATTATGCCATGCATTATGCTACAACCGGTCCGGAGATCTGGAGAGATACTTCCGGTAAGGTTACTCATTTTGTATCGGCTATGGGAACCACCGGAACCATCATGGGCGTATCCCGCTACCTGAAAGAAAAAAATCCAGCCGTGCAAATTGTGGGTTGTCAACCTACAGATGGCTCTAAAATTCCAGGTATCCGGAAATGGCCTGAAGCATATTTGCCGAAAATTTTTGAACGCAACCGGGTAGACAGGATCGCTGACGTAGCAGAGAAAGATGCACGTATTATGGCCAACCGACTAGCCCGGGAAGAAGCAATTTTCAGCGGAATGAGCAGCGGAGGCGCCGTTCATTCCGCCATTGAAATTTCGAAAGAATTAAAAGAAGGCGTGATTGTATGCATTATTTGTGATCGTGGAGACCGTTACCTCTCTTCTGATTTATTCGGCCATTAGTAGTTGTTCCAATGATTCGATTTAAGCTGATCAACAAAAAAAGTAAGATAGACGGTAAAGGATGTTTTGCAGCAGAAGCCATTCCTGCCAAACACAAAATCGGCAACCTGGGTGGTGAAATAATAACCGTTCGCGAAGCCAGGAAACGAATACGGCAACAGAAAAAACTGGCCATGGTTGAATTTGGAGATGGCCACGCGTTGGATGCTTCTGTACACGCAAATGCACTGCGGTTTGTTAATCACTCCTGCCTGCCCAATACCTACATGCGTTGTTGCTACCAGCAGGTTGAATTTTACAGTCTCCGCAAAATAAAAGCTGGAGAAGAACTAACCTGCAATTATGGCGAAACACATCATGATGGGAAAAGACCCTGTACCTGCGGTGCGCCGAATTGCAAAGGCGCAATTTGAAAAATTAACAATATCCACAATTTGTGCATAAGTAACTTTGTACCTAATAGCTTGTGAAGTTTATATTTGGTTAGATGGCGTTCGATCGCTATCGAGAATCCGAAAGATGGTGAATTCGTTTTTTTGTGAACATTAAATCTGAAGTGCATTGACTGAAAAAATCATCAACCTTGAAACCGTTAATCCGATTGAATTCTTCGGAGTGAATAATGGCAAACTAGACATCCTTAAAAAGAAATTTCCTCTCTTAAAAATATTATCGCGCGGAACACAAATAAAATTAAGCGGCGCACCCGAGCAGGTAGACAATGCAAAAGAAAAAATCGACCTCATTGTACAGTACCTGGAACGGAATGGGCATATGAGCGAAAATTATTTTGAGCAGATTTTAGGAGGAGACGATGCAGAAACGGTCGACAATTTTATAGACCGAAATCCAAACGATATCCTGGTTTTCGGACCCAATGGAAAAACAGTAAGAGCCCGTACCGCCAACCAGAAAAGAATGGTAGTAGGGGCTGATAAAAACGATATCCTGTTTGCTATTGGTCCGGCTGGTACCGGTAAAACCTACACAGCGGTAGCACTGGCAGTACGGGCACTCAAGAATAAAATTGTCAAAAAAATAATTCTTACCCGCCCGGCCGTAGAAGCCGGGGAAAGCCTGGGTTTTTTACCGGGCGACCTGAAAGAAAAAATCGACCCTTACTTACGCCCCTTATACGATGCGTTGGATGATATGATTCCTGCCGATAAACTAGGGTATTATATGAGCAACCGCACCATTGAAATTGCGCCGCTGGCATACATGCGGGGCCGAACCCTGGATAATGCATTTATTATCCTGGATGAGGCCCAGAATGCCACGGATCTTCAATTAAAAATGTTCCTGACCAGGATCGGTGCCAATGCCAAAGCCATAATTACTGGCGATATGACCCAGGTTGATTTGCCAAAGAACCAGAAAAGCGGCCTGGAAAAGGCGGTTCGGATTCTTAAGAATGTAGACGGCATTTCCCATATCATGCTGGATGAGGAGGATGTAGTTCGTCACCGGCTGGTTAAAGCCATTATCCGGGCTTATGACCGGGAAAAAGAACGCGAACAGCAGCTTCCCTCCTAAATGCATCAAATTCTCCGGAAAAGGCGTCGGGTTTAAAACCTGACGCCTTTTCTTTATGTTTGCACCTATGAAAACAGCATCCATTTCATTCATAGCCCTGGTGGCCGTCCTTTTTTTAAGTGCCTGCGCCGATAACAGTAGTTTTAGTCCGGCAGAAGATGCCCAGGATGCCGGCCGTGAATTTATACGGGCATCACTGGATGGAAATATGACCAAAGCGGAATTTTACCTCTTAAAAGATTCGGCCAATACCATGTTGTTTGAAAAATGGAAAAAAGATTATTACAACAAGTTATCGACTGAAGAAAGAGTGTCTTTCAAGAACGCCAATATTTTGCCGATCAAAATTGAAAATGAAAACGACTCTACCGTTCATTACTCATTTTCCAATTCCTATAAAAGCGCCGATACAACAACTGTTAAAATTGTGCGTTCCAATGGCATCTGGCAGGTAGATTTAAAAGAACTGCATTAATACTGCAACCTTACTAAAAAGCAAAAAGACAAACATGTTAACTGTATCTCATCCCTGGCATGGAGTTCCAACAGGAGAAAACGCCCCCCGAATTGTGACCGCCGTTATTGAAATTCCCCAGGGGTCCAGGGCTAAATATGAAATTGACAAAGACAGCGGTTTACTGAAGCTGGACCGTATTATATATTCTTCTTTTTATTATCCTTGCAACTATGGGTTTATTCCCAAAACCTATGGCGATGATAAAGACCCACTTGATATCCTGGTTATTACCAGCCAGCCTGTACAAGCGCTTTGCTTAATGGAAGCCAAAGTTATTGGGGTAATGCGCATGATCGACAGTGGCGATGCCGATGACAAGATCATTGCTGTTGCTGCCAATGATCCGTCTGTAAACTATTACAATAATATTGAGGAATTACCGAAGCATTTCTTTGATGAGCTGCGTCATTTCTTCGAAGAATACAAGCGCCTGGAAAATAAATCGGTAGTAGTAAATGAGTTCCAGGATAAGGCCACGGCTTTAAAAATCATACAGGACGGTATCGCTTTCTACAAAGAAACCTTTCAGAAATAAGGATGGCAGTTCCTGAATTACTGCTTATTATTGGCATTGGCCTGCTGGCTGGTATACTAAGTGGCCTGGTGGGCATCGGCGGAGGTATTGTACTGGTGCCGGCCCTGGTATATTTTCTTAAATACAGCCAGCATCAGGCCCAGGGCACTTCCCTAGGTGTTTTGATGCTGCCTGTTGTATTCCTGGGTTTTTACCAGTATTACAAATATTGCCAGGCCAATGGCACTCCTATTGATATAAAAGTAGTGGGGCTACTCGCAATCGGGTTTATCCTGGGTGGATTATTGGGTGGTAAACTGGCCACCAAAATTGATGGCGAGTTAATGAAAAAGCTCTTTGCCCTTTTATTGCTCTATACTGCCGTAAAACTATTGCAGTGGGACCAGGCCCTGCTCCGTTGGATCAAATCGCTTTTCAGTTAGAAATACCGCTTAATAAGCCGCAGGCGATGGGTTCTTCGTTTTTGATCCCGGCTGAGAATACCCGCATGGTCAATATCGTCGATCCGTACTTTCCCGGAGGAATGAATGATTTCCCGCTCATTCAGTAAAATACCTACATGCGAAATTCGTCCATCCGGCTCATCGAAAAAAGCCAGGTCACCCGGTTGTACTTCCTGTAAAAATCCAACCGGTTCACCCTCTCCTGCCTGCAGGTAGGCATCTCTCAACAAATGAATGCCCAATTGCCGGTAAACCATTTGCGCAAAACCACTGCAATCAATTCCGGCAAACGTGCGTCCTCCCCAGAGATAGGGACTGTTCAGGTACTGCAGGGCCAGTTCCTGCACCTGCAGGTGTTTATCATTGGTATCGGGCTGAACACTTAGACCGGTAAAGGAAAGAGAAAAAATACCAGCTACTACCGGTTGTTCATATACCGGTGTTCCCATAAAAACCGGCATCGGTTGCCCGTTAACGTTGGCAAAGCCCAGCTCACGGTCGAAATAGCCCAAAGGCTCCACTGGTGTATGCTGCAGGGCCGACAGTTGGATGGCCTGACACCAGCCTTCGTACCCATCGTGCAAAGAACGGATCTGCAACCAGCCTGCTGCCGAATGGTCCAGCACCTCTACCTGTTCTCCCAGCAATAACTGGCTGCTCATTTCTGCCCGGTGATCGGGCTGGTTGCGCACGGGGCATACCGATACCACGGGAATATATACGGAATCTGTTAACATAACTGCCACAAATTATGGAAAAGAAGCAGATCCGCATCTCTGAATAAATGATAAATTGTACCAGTGAACTTGGACAAGTACAACCATATCAGTGAGCAGGAATTGCTTAAGAACTATTACCAGGACAGGAATAAAGACTGGCTGGGTATTCTTTTACAGCGGTACACCCTGTTATTACTGGGTGTTTGTATGAAATACCTGAAAAATGAGGAAGCAGCCCGTGATGCCGTGCAACAGGTTTTTTTGAAAGCCATTACAGAACTGGAAAAATACCAGGTAGAATACATCAAGTCCTGGTTGTATATGATTGCCAAGAATCACTGCCTGATGCAGTTCCGCGATAAAAGCAGGTTAATGACCGAGCTTTCTGAGAACCAGGCAGGTGCGGAAGACACCGAAGCCATCAGTGCTTTGCAGGAAAAAGACCAATTGCTTGACTGGATGCACGAAAGCCTAAAAAACCTGAACCAGGAGCAGCAGCAATGTGTAACTTTATTTTACCTGGAGAAAAAAAGCTACCAGGAAATTGCCGAGCACACGGGTTTTAACCTGTTACAGGTAAAAAGTAATATTCAGAACGGAAAAAGAAACCTGCGGATAATGATGCTGCGAAAGCAACGGGAAAATGAAATCAGCAAATGAACAATTTACTCAACATATTAACCAATAGCAATAAGGATATCGACAACCAGTTGCTGATGGACTATATCAGTGGGAAGTTGTCGCATGCAGACCGGCACACCGTGGAAGAATGGTTGCAGGAAAATGAATTTGAAGCAGACGCACTGGAAGGGCTGGAAGCGTTCGGAAACAAAGACGAACTTCAGCGATACGTGGTGCAACTCAATAAGGAATTAAAGAATTACCTGCAATCCAAAAAACAGCGACGGGAAAAAAAACGCATCCGGGAAAACCCCTGGACCTTCCTGGCGGTATTACTGATCCTTTTATTCCTGGTGCTGGCTTATATTGTACTACAAATGATAACCCGTTAATAAAGGGTTTTCTTTTCCTTCTTTATCCAATCTGCAAATACTGCCCCGGCAGCCGGGTGATGG
>NZ_LUKG01000088.1:0-1496 GCF_001601815.1 Flavihumibacter sp. CACIAM 22H1 | reverse complement strand
TGCGCAATGGAGATTTCTTCGTAAATAAACGAATCGTCAAAACCAGCTTCTGCTGCATCTTTTTTTGAGGAAGCAAATACCACCCGCTCGGGCCTGGCCCAATAAATGGCTCCCATACACATAGGGCAGGGTTCACAGGAAGCATACACCACGCAGCCGGTTAACTGGAAGTCGTTCAGCAGGGCGCAGGCTTCGCGGATCGCTACCACTTCGGCATGTGCGGTTGGATCATTGGTACATAGCACCCGGTTATGCCCTGCAACCAGTACCTCATTGTCCTTTACAATAACACAGCCAAAGGGTCCTCCATCACCAGCTTCCATTCCTTTGTAGGCTTCTGCAATGGCCAGCTCCAGAAAATAGCGGTCTTTATTACTATCCGGCTGCTGCATTATTGGTATTGAATATAAAGCGGACGGGGTTTAAGTTTCATCAGCTCTTCCGGTGTCAGTAAACGGGAAGGCGTTTCTTTTAAATCGTTTTTATAGAAGATTTTGAACCCGGTAAACTCAATTGGTTCTGTATAAATAAAATGTTTGTACGTGCCAATTTTACGGGCTGGCGCTCCCCATCCGTCCATATGCATTACTATCTGCACTTCGGGGCGGGTACTGATCTGCTGGTAATTTTTTACCATCGGACGGGTAAAGCGGTGCACCACCAGTACTTTGGGAGGCAGGTTATGTTTTTTTACGAGTTTAGCCAGGTAATCCGACGCATAATTGATATCGGCAGCATCAAAAGAACCGATCACTTTGCCAGGTGCCTGTCCGCCTTTCATAGAAAACTCCGGATCTATACCAAGGTGTACATTGGGCATGGCCAGGTATTTTTCGAGCTCAGGAATTTCTTCCTGCAAACTCCCCAATCCTACCTGGATATCGAGAAATACAATTGCATCAATCATTTTCGCGATACTCAATACCGAATCAATCTGTTTGAACGGCATCCGCAGGCGATATTTACCGGCTGCTCCCGGGCTACCCTGCGCGGTAACGCAGATATAATGAAGGGCTGGCTGAACGGGAGTAGCAGGGTCTGCAGCCTCCCAGCTTTTAAGTTCTGTCTTAAGCTTTTCAATCATTTGTTTTGGAGGCAGTTCGCCTAAAATACCCATCCTGGTGCTGTAAAGATTACCATAATAGGCAATAATCCGCTTGTAGGGAAGAATAGCACCGGGCAAGGGATAGGCTGTTTTAACCGGCCATTTACCCGAGCTGTCGCCATTGGTCATATGTACCAATTGCTGGTTAAAAAGGGCTGTATCAAGGGTAGCTGCTGCGGTTTCCTGAACCGGTGGCTGTGCTGCTACAGCCTCTGGATTTTTAGTTGTATCAACGGCAGCTGCAACAGCAGCAGTGGAAGTTGGCACAGAGTCACAGGAAAGCAGGCTAACTGCAATAGTTAAACAAAAACTGGTTTTCAGGAGGCGATTAGATTTCATAAACTTCAAATTCTGATAAGTAAACACAAGCCTTCAACGTTGTTGAAGGCTT
>NZ_LUKG01000087.1:2449-18990 GCF_001601815.1 Flavihumibacter sp. CACIAM 22H1 | reverse complement strand
GTATTTATACGCAAACCGGCAACGAACTTGTGTATTATTTCTGGATCTCCTTTAATAAAATTGAATTTCCCGCACACCTGGATGCCTTTCATACCCTTCATTTAGGACCAACAGAAGCCTATTTGTACGATGGTTATTGCCATCCTGGTTACCGGGGTAAAGGCTTTCATGGGTTTGCAGCGGTTTACCTCATGAACAAAGCTTTTGAAGCGGGTAAAACAAAGGTTATTACCATTATCCGGTCCATTAATCGTTCGGCCATTGTGTCTCAGGAAAAAGTAGGCTTCCGGGCAAAAAAGGAAATTCGTTTTAAGGGATTCAGGTCCCATATCACCAGCACCATTAAAAACCTGTGATCAATTTTTAAACTCATTTTTATGTGGCAGGAAACCGAAAACAGTTTATACCGGAAATTCAGCTTCACTGACTTTTCCGAAGCATTTGCATTTATGACCCGGGTGGCACTGGCAGCGGAACAGATGAATCACCACCCCCGCTGGACAAATGTCTGGATACCGTTGAAATCTGGTTGAACACCCATGATGCCGGAGATCGCATAACCGAAAAAGATCACAAACTGGCCGCCAAGATCGACCAGTTACTTGCCTGATCAGATAAGTGTTACGCGGTAACTGCCAGACGCCTGTAGTTCCCCGATCGGCTCTATATAATTGGCCAACCCGCTTGCCGATAAAATTTCCTGCACCTCTTCCCGGGCTTCCGGGGCGGCAGCAATCAATAAGCCTCCATTGGTTTGAGGATCGGCTAATAAACCGGTAACCAACGCATCCTGCAGGCCGCTTTCGTTTTGTACCTTATGGAAATAGCTGGCTGCATTTCGTTTGGTGGCTCCGGGTTGGATGCCTTCTTCCAGGTAAAAGCGGGCTCCTTCCAATAAAGGGATCGCATTCATCCGGATCCGGGCATGCAAACCAGCTCCTTCTGCCATTTCTATCAGGTGGCCAAGCAGGCCAAAGCCCGTTACATCCGTCATTGCATGTACTCCTTCCACATTTCCCAAGGCCGCCCCGGCTTTATTTAACTGAATCAGCTGATTCAGCAAACCTGCATAATGAAGCGGCGAAAGTTTTTTCCGTTTCTGGGCGGTGGATAAAATACCGGTACCAATGGATTTGGTAAGAAACAAAAGATCTCCCGGTTTGGCGGTATTATTCTGCTTTAAGTTGGCTACAGCCACCAATCCATTCACTGCCAGCCCAAAAATAGGTTCGGGCGAATCAATGCTGTGGCCGCCTGCCAGGGGAATTCCTGCTTCTGCGCAAATAGCCCGGGCCCCTTCCAGCACTTTATTGGCAAGCTCTGCCGGCAATTTATCAATGGGCCAGCCTAGTATAGCGATGGCCAAAACCGGTTTTCCTCCCATAGCATACACATCACTGATGGCATTGGCAGACGCTATTTTTCCAAAATCTACGGCATCATCCACAATGGGCATAAAAAAATCCGTGGTAGAAATAAGTGCCTGCCCGTTACCCAGGTGATAAACCGCCGCATCGTCACGGCTCTGGTTTCCTACCAGCAGGTTCTCAAAGTTTTCAGCAGGTTTTGCCTGGTGAAGGATGGTATCCAGCACACTGGGGGCTATTTTACAACCACAGCCACCACCATGCGAATAGGCTGTTAAAGCGTAGTCTGATAAATTCATTGTTAGGGAAGATTCGTTAATAGTAGTTGGGTTAACCGATCGGGATCTGCATTTGCTGCACTGAGCTGTACAATAGCAGGTGCCTGCGAGGAACGGCTCGACAATCCCTTCCGGTAAAATTTATCGTAATACTTTAATAATATGCGAAACGCATCGGCTGTTTTGTTTTCAATTAAAAAGCCAATAGCCGTTTTGGTTTCGAGTCCGCCTAATCTTTTTTGTATTTTAAGCACGCCGTTAATCAATTCTTCTTTAGACGCTTTGCCATATTCCCGAACAATATAGTTCAGCCGTTCTTCAAATGGGATATCCAGAAAAAAACAAGGCGCTGCCCGCATCTGGTTATAAAAGGGCTGCGGAATCAGTACAGACCCGATACGCCAGCTTTCATCTTCCAGCCAGCATTGGTTGAACTGGTTTTTCCTTATTTCCATACCCAGTAAGTTTTCAAACATCTCCTGGCTGGGTTGTTCCTGCAAACCAAGGTGACCAAAGGCAGAGCCTTTATGACTGGCAAGTGCTTCGAGGTTTATTACAGGTTCTCCCAGGCGCTGCAGTTTTTCGAGTACAGCAGTTTTTGCACTGCCGGTATAGCCACCCAAAATATGAAGCCTGGCCGGCAACTGAAAACTTTCTACTATGTATTGCCGGAAAGATTTATAACCGCCGATGAGCGTATACACACGGAAACCATACAAATCAAGCAACCAGGCCACACCGGCCGATCGCATACCTCCTCTCCAGCAATGTACCAGCACCTGTTTTGTGTTCATGGATTCCACCTGCTCCACCAAGGCCCTTAGCTTGGGACCGAAATAGTCCAATCCTATTTTAATTGCTGTTTCCCGGCTTACTTGTTTATACGCGGTGCCTACTTCCTTGCGTTCCTCATCCGAGAATAACGGCAATGAATATGCGCCCGGAATATGGGCATGTGTATATTCCGACGGACTACGTACATCCAGAACGGGAATGCTGGCAGACAATTCAAGGAATGCTGAAAGCTCTATTGGTTGAACAGCCATATTGCGTAAAATAGCACTGTTATATTACAAAAAAAACTGGTCTGCAAGAGCGGACCAGTTTGCGGGTTGATTCAGTTATTATCAGCCATTCATACTGGCCAGGAATTCTTCATTGCTTTTGGTTCCTCTCATGCGTTTCAACAATTCTGACATAGCTTCTTCTGTATTCATATCATTCAGGTAAAGCCGTAAGAGGTTGATACGTTGTAATACATCCCGATCCAGGAGCAGGTCATCCCGGCGGGTAGAGGACGCAACCAGGTCAATAGCCGGATAAATACGGCGGTTGGCAAGGCGGCGATCCAACTGTAACTCCATGTTACCGGTACCTTTAAACTCTTCAAAAATCACTTCGTCCATTTTTGATCCGGTATCTATAAGAGCAGTTGCCAGGATGGTTAATGATCCGCCATTTTCAATTTTACGGGCAGCACCAAAGAACTGTTTAGGCTTTTGCATAGCATTTGCTTCCACACCACCACTTAACACTTTTCCGGAGGAAGGCGCTACTGTATTATGCGCCCTTGCCAGCCTGGTGATAGAGTCGAGCAGGATGATTACATCGTGGCCACATTCTACCAGTCGTTTTGCTTTCTGTAAAGCAATTGCAGAAACCTTTACGTGTTTTTCTGCCGGTTCATCAAAGGTAGAAGCAATTACTTCGGCTTTCACGCTTCTTTCCATATCGGTAACCTCTTCCGGGCGCTCATCAATCAACACCACCATAAGATAACATTCGGGGTGATTAGCCGAAATGGCATTGGCCACTTCTTTCAGCAATACCGTTTTACCGGTTTTTGGCTGGGCTACGATCAATCCACGTTGTCCTTTACCGATGGGAGCAAAAAGATCAATCATCCGCGTACTGTACCCGTTGGGTTCAGTAAAGAGGTTGAGTTTTTCGAACGGAAACAGCGGGGTCAGGTAGTCAAATGGTACCCGGTCACGTACATCTTCCGGAGAACGCCCATTAATGGTATCCACTTTTAATAAAGCGAAATATTTTTCACCCTCCTTAGGCGGACGTACAGACCCGTTTACGGTATCACCCGTTTTGAGTCCGAATAATTTTATCTGGGAAGGAGAAACATAAACATCGTCGGGAGAAGAAAGATAGTTGTAATCACTGCTGCGAAGGAAACCATAACCATCCGGCATCATTTCCAACACACCTTCTGCCGGGATAATGCCGTCGAATTCAATATTGAACAAATCTCTTTCACGGTCTCTGCGGGGTTGTTGAAATTGAGGCTGCCGCTGTTGAACGGGCTGCTGCGGGGGCTGAGCTTGTTCCTGTTGCGGAGCGGGGGCTGTTTGTTCAGCTGAAACAGCATTTATATTCGGCGCCGGTGCGGCAGCTGCTTCAGGAGCAGCTGAATCATTGGTGTTGGCATCCTGCAGGTCGAGCTGCGAAACCGGGGATTTATCTTCCGCCTTTTTTCTGCCTCGTTTGGCGGGCTGTTTATCCTGCGGTGCAGTTTCCTTTTGGTCGGCCGGGCGCGAAGCGGGCTCTTCCTTTTTAGCAATGGACTTCCGGGGTTCGGGCTTCCGGGGTTTTTCCGGTTCTGATTCTACAATGGCTTCCTCGGTTGAATTACCCGTTGTTGCCTTTACAATACGTTTGCGTTTTCCCTTATCCGCCTGGTCGTTTCCCTTGGTTTCACTTGCCATAACAGCCTGCTTGTCGAGGATTTTATAGATTAATTCCTGCTTGTCAAGTTTTTTCGCATTGGAAATTTTCAGTTGCTCCGCAATATCGAGCAACTCTGGAACGAGCATGTCGTTCAGTTGCAGAATGTCATACATACTAAGACTTGTGCGTTTTGTGAGATTTCAATCAGCCTTGCTTGTTGAAAAAAATCGAAAATTGATGATTGGTTGGGTGTACTACAAGTGAGAAGTTTGGTGAGCTGGGGAAGAACTAATCAGCTTGTTTCCGACTGCAATTTTAGGCTAAAATGGTCAGAATCAAAAAAAATCGCCTGTCTTTTTTCAGTGGGAGTTGAATTTCAGGTGATTACCCCCTAAAATTATGGTAGAATCACCAGGTCAGCGCCTTATTTCATGGATCAATGGCTGCTTATTAAAATAGGCCCGGATGCTGTTTAAGGTGGTATGCGCTATTTCACTCAACGCTTCCTCCGTGAAAAATCCCTGGTGAGAGGTAACCAGCACATTCGGAAAACTGGTAAGCAGCATGATCTGCTCATCCCGGATAATTTCTTCACTCCTGTTGTAAAAAAACAAATGCTCTTCCTGCTCGTAAACATCAATACCCAGGTAACCGAGTTGTCCGGATTGCAGGGCCGATATAACCGCCGCCGTATCAATCAATGCACCCCTGCCGGTATTGAGCAACATGGCACCTCTTTTCATATGATGAAGTGTTTCTTGGTTGATGAGGTGGCGCGTTTGTTCGTTCAGCGGACAATGAAGCGAAATAATATCCGACAAGGCCAGCAGGTCGAGCAGGGGCAAATACTCCACACCTGCAGCTTCCAGCTCGCGGTTGGCAATCAGGTCAAAAGCCAGTACCCGGCAGCCAAATCCTTTCATAATTGTACAGAATACCTGACCGATCTGGCCCGTTCCTACCACGCCCACCGTTTTACCAGCCAGGTCAAAACCCGTGAGGCGATCCAGTGAAAAATTGCCATCGCGCACCCGGTTATACGCTTTATGGGTTTTTCTGTTTAAGGTTAGCAGCAATGCTACGGCAAATTCTGCAACAGCATGTGGAGAATAGGCAGGCACCCGCACCACCCGGATACCCAACCCGGCAGCTGCAGGCAGGTCTACATTGTTGTACCCGGCGCAGCGCAGGGCCACCAGCTCAGTGCCACCGGCTTTAAGCGTTTCCAGTACGGTAGCATTCAACTGATCGTTGACAAAAGCGCAGATAACGGGAAATCCTTTAGCCAGTCGGGCAGTTTGCGCATTCAGCTGGGCCTCGGCATATTGCAGGTCGAGGTCGCTTCCAAAGCGGTTGAAATAGGTTTTGTCGTACGGTTGGCTCGAATAGAATAAAACGTTCATACTACATAAAGTGCTGGTGAAAGAAGAACTGCTAAACAGGGAATCGGCTTATCTTTGCCGACCTTAAACAGATGTCATGTTCAACAATCGAGTAAAAATAAGTCATTTGCTGACCTGGGAACCGGCGCAGCAGGAAGTTACTGTAATGGGATGGGTACGTACCTTTCGCAATAATCAGTTTATTGCCCTGAATGATGGCTCTACCAATACCAATTTACAGGTGGTTGTTGAACTGGGTCAGCTGGACGATGCGTTCCTAAAACGTATTACCACCAGTGCGGCCCTAAAGGTTACCGGAACAGTGATCCCCTCCCAGGGAAAGGGACAAAAACTGGAAATCAAAGCGGCAGCCATCGAAATTTTAGGCGATTCTGATCCGGAAAAATATCCGCTGCAGCCTAAAAAACACAGCCTGGAATTCCTCCGTGAGAAAGCCCATCTGCGGTTCCGCACCAATACTTTTGCCTCAGTTTTCCGTATCCGGCACAGCCTGGCCTTTGCCGTGCACCAGTTTTTTAATGAGCGGGGATTTCTTTATTTACATACGCCCATCATTACAGCATCGGATGCAGAAGGTGCCGGGGAAATGTTTCGGGTAACAACCCTGCCTTTTGATCATCCACCCCGCCTGGAAGACGGCAGTATCAATTTCAAAGAAGATTTCTTTGGTCGCAGTACCAACCTGACGGTAAGCGGACAATTAGAAGGAGAATTAGGCGCCACAGCATTTGGTGATATCTATACGTTTGGTCCTACTTTCCGTGCTGAAAATTCCAATACTACCCGCCACCTGGCAGAGTTCTGGATGATTGAGCCGGAAATGGCTTTTTATGATCTGGAAGACAATATGAACCTGGCGGAAGCCTTTATCAAATACATCATTGGTTATGTGATGAAACATAACCGGGAGGATATTGAATTCCTGGCCGGCCGGTTGGCAGAGGAAGAAAAACAATTGCCCGCCGATAAACGCAGTGAACTGGGCCTGGTTGAAAAACTGGAATTTGTCCTCAACAATGATTTTGAGCGGATCACCTATACCGAGGCAATTGATATCTTATTACAATCGCCTGCTTATAAAAAGAAAAAATTTCAATACGAGGTGAAATGGGGGGTTGATATGCAGAGTGAACACGAGCGCTACCTGGTAGAGAAGCATTTCAAGAAGCCGGTGATCGTAACAAATTATCCAAAGGATATCAAGTCATTTTACATGCGGTTGAACGAGGATAATAAAACAGTGGCTGCCATGGATATACTGGCGCCGGGCATTGGCGAAATTGTAGGAGGCAGTCAGCGGGAAGAGCGGCTGGATGTGCTGGAAGCCCGGATGAAAGACATGGGTATACCTGCTGATGAGCTGTGGTGGTACCTGGATACGCGCCGCTTTGGCACGGTACCGCATGCGGGTTTCGGACTTGGGTTTGAACGAATGGTGCTCTTTGTTACCGGCATGAGCAATATCCGCGATGTAATTGCTTTTCCCCGCACACCTAAATCAGCCGAGTTTTAGTGCTAGACGTCAGATACATGTTAGAACGCTGTTAGAGAGACGTCAGACAGGTGTAAGACACCTGTCTGACGTCTTTTATGGAAACACTGCCCGCCTGCATCATAGGAAAAATTTACTCTTATGGCAGAACTAACCAGCAATACGACGGAAAAAACTAAAAAATCCGGCGTAGCCCGTAGTAAAAAACTCTCCACCCGCGTAGACCTTACCCCAATGGTTGACCTCGGCTTCCTGCTCATCACATTTTTTATCTTTACCACCGCCCTCTCTGACAGCACCGCCATGAAATTTAAACTTCCGGCAGACGGATCACCTACCAACGTCGGCAATAGTACCACCCTTACCCTCATACCCACAGAAAATAATGAGCTCATCTATTTTCATGGCCAACTTCCCGACGCCATCCAAAACAACAGGATCGGAAAAACAAGTTTTCAACCGACCAACGGACTCGGAGACCTTATTCGCCAAAAAAGAAAAACCCTAACGGACATGAACAGGGTAAAAGACTTTACCATCCTCATTTACCCGGATGAAATCGCCTCCTACAAAAATATCGTAGACGTACTGGATGAAATGCTGATCAATGCAGTGCCCACCTATTGCCTCTCCGACGATAAAAACACTATTTCCGCCGCCAAACAGGCATTGCAGCACCCGGTGCTGCCTTCTACTGATTAGCCCAATAAGACCGAACCCGCAGAGCAAGGTTTTGCCGGATATTCATATAAAATAAATTGATATCCCCAATGTGATAGTTCTTCGATTTATACAGCCAGCTGCCCGGAAACCGCGGGCGGCTGATCCATAACAAATCCCCATGCACCTGTGCATCACTTACCCGGTAATATATTTTTTTAAAATTTCGCAACACAGCACCCTTGTGCAGTTCCACATTAGCAATACTGCTGTCGGTTGTCCAGCTCAGCGGATTAACCACAACCGATTGTCGGAATGCCGAATCATAGGCCGGCTCAAAACCATGCCGGAAGGTTCGCCAACCAAGATAACATCCCGTTTGAACAGAATCTGCGCATACAGCTACCTGTGAAAAGTAACCAGGTTCAACCGGGTACCCGATTAAATACGCTGCTACCAGCTTTTTACGCAACGCCTTTCCTTCAAAAAAATCGCGCATTAATTGTTTGGCATGAAACGTTCCCTGGCTATGTGCTGCAAGGATTATTGGCCGGCCCTGGTTCCAGTTATCGAGGTAATATTGAAAGGCTGCCCGGATATCTTGGTACGCCCGTTCCAGCGCAATCGCAGCCTTCTCTTTATCAGCGGTATAAAAGCTGTGGATATGTGCCTGCTGATACCGCGGCGCATAAAGGTTATACGTATTGAACACACTCGCCTGTAAACGGATGGTACTGATATCGGTTCTATGGTTCAATTGATGATCCTGCAAATCGGCATTCCAGTGACCATTGAAATCGCCCGTAAACGTAGTGGGATGAATAAAGAACACATCTACAGAACTATCTCTTTCATAAGCTGCTGTCAGGGGAACAGGCAATTCATCCGACGGATCTGTTTTTTGCGGAAGCGCTGCCCAATTATTTTGTTGGGTAAAGTCCGTTACCCGGAAGTGATCAGCACTTGCAGCAACTGCTTGTTGAACAGGTTTGGGCGCACAGGAATGCAGGGAAAGCAACGCCCCTAAGATCCAACCCGTATTTTTCAGGGATTTAATTATTTTCACTGCTCAAAATAACTCTTTTCTCCTCTATAAACCATTGCAAATGGCAATTCCTGTTGTAAACCTCGCAGATTTTCTGGGCAATGACCAGGACCAGAAAAACCAATTTGTACAACAATTAGGCAAGGCCTATGAAGAAGTAGGTTTTGTAGCAGTAAAAAATCATGGTATACCAGATGACCTGATTGCTGATATGTACAAATATGTACAACAGTTTTTTTCCATGCCATTAGAGAAAAAAAAGAACTACGAAATTCCCGAATTAGCCGGACAACGTGGATATACCTCCTTCGGAAGAGAACATGCCAAAGGAAGCGAAGCACCCGATCTCAAAGAGTTTTACCAACATGGCCAAACCGTTTCAGCAGCTATTCCGGAAAAAGACGAATACCCTGAAAATGTTCAGATTCACGAAGTGCCTGGCTTTACCGACACCTTTAACAAAGCCTACCGCGCATTTGAAAAATCAGGAAAATCCTTATTGCAGGCAATTGCTCTTTACCTCGGATTGGAAGAGCATTTCTTTGATGAGCATATCACAGACGGCAACTCTATTCTCCGGGCCATTCATTACCCGCCTATAACACAGGAACCCAAATCTGCCATCCGCGCTGAACAGCATGAAGATATCAACCTGATTACCTTACTGGTAGGTGCAAGCGCAGACGGACTTCAAATTCTTACCCGCCAGCAGCAATGGGTGGGGGTAACATCCCTGCCCGAGCAAATTGTCGTAAACGTGGGTGATATGCTGCAGCGATTAACGAATAATAAACTACGATCCACCACCCACCGGGTAGTTAATCCGCCCCGGGAAATGTGGCATACAAGCCGTTTCTCCATTCCTTTTTTCCTGCATCCGAAGAGTAAAATGAGCCTTGCCTGCCTTGCTTCCTGTATTGATGCGGAACATCCGAAAGCCTATCCCGATGCTACTGCAGGGGCTTATCTCGACGAACGCCTGCGTGAAATCGGCCTTAAAAAATAAGCCCCCCGACCAAGGAAAAAGCAGCAGGTATATGGGTTATAATGCGTAAATTCTGGACCTAAATCCTAGTTTTTATGCGTCTGTATCAACTGCTGACGGCTGCATCGGCCTGCACCTGCTTTTTATTTAGTGCCATTCATTCGGCGGCATCTCCTTCTCCCGCAAACCTTTACCAGCAGCCGCTTTCTGATACTACCAAAAAAGACAGCTTACAGTATACGCCATTCAAAAACCTGCCCTTAAAAACGGCCAGGAATATCCCGATAAATACCACCGAAGGTACCTGGCTATCGGTTGATATGAGCCCCGATGGCAAAACCATCGTATTTGACCTCCTGGGCGATTTGTATACCATCCCCGCTGACGGGGGAAAAGCTACGCAAATTACCCGGGGAATGGCTTTTGACACACATCCCCGGTATAGTCCGGATGGCAAACGGATCCTGTTTACCTCCGACCGCAGCGGCAGTGAAAATCTCTGGTACATCGACCTGGAGAAAAAAGATACTGTTCAGCTTACCAAAGACAATAATGCCAATTTTCCAAGCGCCGCCTGGACACCCGATGGCGAATACATTGTTTTTTCCAAAGGCCGCATCATTGTGCAACTTTATATGATCCATAAAAACGGAGGGGGAGGTGTGCAGCTGATTGATGCCCCCGCCTCCCTTAAAACCATTGATCCGGCCGTAAGCGCAGACGGCAGGTATATCTATTTCTCCGCCAGAAATGGAGGCTGGAATTATAATGCCTCCCTGCCCCAGTACCAGGTAGGTGTCTATGACCGGGAAAAAGCCCGGTATTTTACGTTAACCGATCGATATGGTTCTGCCTTCGCACCCGTCCTCTCCAAAGACGGTAAATGGATGGTGTATGGTAGCCGCTACGAAGACAAAACAGGGCTTGTCCTGAAAAACCTGCAAAACGGACAGGAATCCTGGCTCATTTACCCTTTCCAGCGCGATGAACAGGAAAGCATCGCCACCATGGGTGTTTTACCCGGCATGTGTTTTACGCCCGATAGCAAAGCCCTGATTGCATCAACCAATGGAAAAATCAAACGCATTCCCCTGGACGGAAAGCCCCCTGTTGATATTCCTTTTCGGGTAGAAACGCAGCTGGAGCTCGGTCCACAACTGGATTTTCAATTTCCAATTACCGATACCTCCCACGCCCTCATTACACAAATCCGGCAGGCAGTTCCGTCACCCGATGGAAAAAAACTGGCTTTCACCGCCTTGAACCGGCTTTATGTAATGGATTACCCAAACGGACAACCGAAAAGAGTCAGCACCAATAATTTCACCGAAGCCATGCCCGCCTGGTCACCGGATGGGAACGACCTCATTTTCAGCACCTGGACTCCCCAAGGCGGCCATATATACAAAGTAAGTAGTCAGGGAAAAAAACCCATTCAGCAATTGACAAAAGAACCGGGTCTTTACCAGTTTATGACCTATACCCCCACGGGAGACCGGATTGTTTTTCAGCAGGCTTCTACAGAAGTTTATCAGCAGGCTATCCGCCCATCTTATAACAGCTCGGAAGAGGAGTTGGCCTGGATCCCCGCTAATGGCGGCAACAGCACGGTCATAGACAAGGCCATGGGGCGCTACCAGCCCCATTTTGCAGGCAATAACAACCGCATCTACCTTACCCAAAACGGGCAACTGGTTTCCATTCAGTGGGATGGCAGCGATGAAAAAGTACATGCCAAGGTTACCGGCATCACTACCTATGGAATCAGTCATTTTCAAAACGGCAACCCCCAGGTAGACGCCTGTATTCTTTCAGAAGCAAATGCAGCTGCCATGGAAATGCAGCTGCCCTCCAATGCTTCGCAGATCCGGATGGCCCCGGATGGAAGCAAAGCTCTGGCCCAGATCAATAATGAATTGTACTGGCTTACCATTCCACAAACAGGAAAAACCGTTCAAATTAACCTGGCCGATGCCGCTGCTGCTGCCTTCCCGGCTAAAAAATTAACCACTATTGGGGGAGAATTTCCTGCCTGGTCCGGTAACAGCAAACGAATTCACTGGTCGCTCGGCAACACGCATTTTATATACGATTTAGAAGCAGCGCAGCGCATAGAAGATAGCCTGGAAACAGCCAAAAAGCTGCGCGCTAAAGAAAAACCTGCCAGCGATTCCAGTACCCTTACCAAGGACAGTGCGGCGCTGGCTCAAAAAAAGGCCGCCGCCGAAAAAGAAGCACCTGGTTACAAGCCGGTTGAAACAGCTATCCGGATCTATTATGAACGGGATCTTCCAAAAAGCACCCTTGTTTTCCGCAATGCACGCATTATTACTATGAAGGGGGATGAAATCTTTGAAAACGGCGATCTCCTGGTGGTCAATAACCGCATTAAAGCGGTTGGCCCCGCGGGCAGCCTTAAAATTCCGGCCGGCGCAAAAGAAATAGATGCCCGGGGAAAAACCATCCTGCCCGGGTTTATTGATACCCATGCCCATATGTGGCCCAACTGGACCATGCACAAAAACCAGATCTGGATCTATGCCGTTAACCTGGCATACGGGGTAACCACCACCATGGATCCTCAAACAGGTACCACCGATGTTCTTACCTATTCCGACCTGGTGGAGGCCGGGCAAATGGTAGGCCCCCGGATTTACTCCACTGGTCCGGGTGTGGGGTTCTGGTCGTATAATGTAAAAGATTCTGCCCAGGCCGAATCCATCCTGCAGCAATACTCCCACTACTACCATACCAACTATATCAAAATGTACCTGACCGGCAACCGGCAACAACGGCAATGGATTCTCAATGCTGCCCGGAACCAGGGATTGCATCCCACTACCGAAGGAGGATTGAATTTTAAGCTGAACATGACCAACCTGATCGACGGCTACCCCGGCCATGAACATTCCCTGCCTGTTTATCCCCTCTATAAGGATGTTACCGGTACCATTGCCAAAGCACAAATGGCAGTTACGCCTACCTTACTCGTTTCCTACGGAGGGCCCTGGGCAGAAAACTATTATTTCCAGACCGAAAATCCTTATCATAATAAAAAAATGCAGCGGTTTATGCCCTATGAGGAACTGGCCGCTAAAACCAGGAGAGTACAAGGCTGGTTTCTACCGGAAGAACATGTATTCCAAAAACATGCGGAAAGCATGAAAGCACTGATTGACCAGGGTGCCCTGGCAGGAATTGGCAGCCATGGCGAATTCCAGGGGCTTGGTTATCACTGGGAACTCTGGTCGATGCAAAGTGGCGGCATGAGCCCCCATAATGCCCTTAAAACTGCTACCATCCTGGGGGCCAAAACCCTGGGCCTGGATAGCAGCCTGGGCAGTATTGAGGCCGGCAAAATTGCCGACCTGGTAATTATGGATGCCAATCCACTGGAAAATATCCGGAACTCCAATACGGTGCGCTGGGTGGTCAAAAACGGCCGGCTCTACGATGGCAATACCGCCGATGAGCTCTTTCCCCGACAAAAACCCCTGTTGCGCGATGAGTTTTTTACCGGCACCATAGCCCCTAACCAGTAAAAAATTCGCCACTCGGCACTGGGATTTGACCGTTTATCATACGGCGAAAATTTTTTTTTACTCCTCTATATTTAGCGCAATCCGCTTCCAGCAAGCGTTTCGCGCTAAACCAGTTATTGTTCAATCAAAATTACCTTCCTTAAACCGGTACTTTATTTTGCATAGTACTGAAACTTTGTATAGATTTGTGTTGTCAAAGGTATAGAACAGGGCTGGTGGCCGTTGGCGAATGAACCTTATCCAAACACTTAAACCTTATCCCCCTTCGCCTTCACCGCCACCAGCCCTTTAAAACAAAAAATGCCATGAACATAGAAAACACTCAAAGCCAAATGCGGAAAGGGATACTGGAATTCTGTATCCTGTCTATCATCCGCCGAGGTGAAGCCTATCCAAGTGATATCGTGGATGAGATGCGGGCAGCCAACCTCCAAATCCTGGAGGGCACGCTTTATCCACTGCTTACCCGACTCAAAAATGCCGACATGCTCACCTACCGATGGGTGGAAAGCAATTCCGGCCCGCCGCGGAAATACTTCTCCCTCACCGAAAAAGGAGACGCTTTTTACCAGGAACTGGAAGCTACCTGGGTAGAACTGGCCAACGGAGTAAAAGCATTAACCAGCAAATCCGAATCACTTCCATCAGTACCCGATAATCCAACAACCAACTAATACTTCAACCTGCTAATACTTATCAATTATGAAAAAGGTCATCAATATAAACTTCCACGGTCGGGTGATTCCCATAGAGGAAACCGCTTTCGATCTGTTGAAGCAGTATACCGAGAGCCTCCGTCGTTACTTCTCCAATGAAGAAGGTCGCGATGAGATCATCAACGATATCGAAGGCCGGATCGCCGAACTTTTCTCTGACCGTTTAAAAAAAGGAGCAGTATGTATTACAGATGAAGACGTACATACCATCATTGCCAACATGGGCCGCCCCGAAGACCTGGAAGCTGCCGAAGCCGAACCTTTTACCGCAACCGGAATGGGTAGCAATACCGGATCCACCCCCAATCAGTCGGCTGGCTACCAGGGTAGCAGCTCTACCGGAACCGGAAACAGCTCCGGCACAGGATCCGGCTTCAGCGGTAACACCTATAACAGTGGAAATTTCAGGAGGGGAAACCTGTACCGCAATGCAGACGATAAAATACTGGGCGGGGTGTGTAGCGGCCTGGCCAATTACCTGGGCATTGACCCGGTGATTATGCGAATCATATTCGTATTGCTGGCCGGCGCCCTGTTCTGGGTATATATCCTGCTCTGGATTATTGTGCCCTCTCAATCACTCAGCTCCAATATCACCAAACGCCTTTACCGCAACCCCGATGATAAAGTAATTGCGGGTGTTGCAGGCGGACTGGCCGTATACTTTAACATCGCCTCCTGGATACCCCGGCTGATTTTTGCCCTCCCCCTTATCCTGGGAATTATTGGTAGTGGTTTCAACGCCTTTTTCTGGGATTGGGATTTCATGATCGGTCCACGTATTATTTCAGGTGGATTGGGTTCTACCTTGTTTGTTGTGTACCTGGTTCTCTGGATTGCTGTACCTTTTGCTACTACGGCCGCTGAAAAGCTGGAAATGAAAGGTGAACGCATCGACCTCAACTCTATTCGTGATACCGTTAAAGGAGACCTCGAATCGTTTAAAACCCGCGCCCAGAACTGGGGTAACGAAGTAAAACATACTGCCCAACAGTTCAGTACCCATGGTAAAGCATTTGCTGAAGAAGCAGCACCCGTTGCACGCAGGGCAGGTTCCGGATTGGGAAATATCATCGGCATATTGTTCAAAGCCTTCTTTCTCTTTATTGCCGCAATCATTGCTATCTCCCTGTTTGCTGCCTTACTCGGTATCCTGTTCAGCGGAATGGCCATCTTCCCCATCAAAGATTTCTTCCTCGAAGGGTTCTGGCAAAACAGCCTCGCCTGGTCAAGCCTGATTCTTTTCATGGGTGTGCCTATCATTGCGTTAATTACCTGGCTGGTACGTCGGATCATGGGCGTAAAAAGTACCCATAATTACCTTGGTTATACATTCGGCGGACTTTGGATAATCGGCTTGTTCAGCTTTATTTTCCTGGCAGGATTAATGGCCCGCAACTTTAAAAACCGTGCCGGTATCGAGCATACCGTAAACATCAGCCAACCCAGCAACAACAAGTTATTTGTAGAAGCCGTGGGTAACAATGTACGGTATTACGGCGACGATTGGTTCGGAATTGAATGGGATGAAGATGCTCCGTTCTATGGCATCAACCGCGATAGCCTGATGCTGAAAACCGTTCGCATAAACGTGGTAAAAAGCAACGATAGTAATTTCCATGCCTATACCATCAAATTCAGCCGCAGCAATACCAATAATAAAGCAAAAGAACTGGCCGAGCACATCGAATTCCCGATTACCCAAACCGACAGTATTTTGAGACTTCCCAAAGGATTTGTAATCACTGCCGGTGATAAATTCCGCAACCAGCAGGTACTGGTGGTAATTGAAGTACCAATCGGTAAAAAAATTGAACTCGACCGTAGCATCGAAGATTTCGAATGGTTCAACGTAAACATGAACCGTAGAAGAGGTTTCAATGTTAGCTGGGACAATAACTGGGACAATTCCTATTCCTGGGACAATAACATCGAATACATTATGACCCGCGACGGACTAAAACGGGCAAACGATTTCTCGGAAAAAGAACTGAAAGAAGGAAAGTTCAAATTGAAAATTGATGACGAAGGTGTTATCATTGAAGGGGAAGGAGCGTTTAAAGACAGTAATAAAGGATACGAATACAAAGGGCCCGATAAAAACAGGCCCGCCAAAAAAGATTCCACTAAAGTAAAAGCAGAGATTTCGGTATCAAAAAATGAGGACAATGGTTCCGGCTTTCTGCCCTCCATGCATTCCTTATCCTCTATTCCCAGTACAGAATTAGATGCAAGTCCACTGGTTATTTTAACCTCCCTCTTACGCTAAAACACCCCTGATTCTATATACCAACCCGGCCGCCGCATCGATGAGATGGAAGGCGGGGTTGAAGTTGGAACATCCCCGCCTTCTCCAGGCGGGGATTTTTTATTT
>NZ_LUKG01000087.1:0-1961 GCF_001601815.1 Flavihumibacter sp. CACIAM 22H1 | reverse complement strand
AAAATTTTGTCTCGCTGTCCGAATTTGCCAGACATTTGTTTTCTATGAAAAAAGAGCAGCCTGCCAACCTTCAGATTGCCATGATCGACGATCATAAACTCCTGCGTAATGGATTAGCTAAAATCATCAACGAGTTTGATGGCTTTGAAGTAACCATCCAGGCCAATAACGGCAAAGATTTTATTGAGCTTGTTTCTACCAGAAGAAAACCCGACATCGTTTTACTGGACATAAACATGCCCGTTATGAACGGGTATGAAACCGCTAAATGGATCTATTCTCATATGCCCGGCACCAAAATGCTGGTTTTAAGCATGCTGGATGCAGACTATGTATTCATCCGCATGATTCGCCTGGGTGCACGCGGATTTATGATCAAAGACAGTCATCCCGAACAGTTTTACCGGGCCCTGGTACAATTGCGGGATGAAGGATTTTATATGAACGAAATCCTTACCCCCCGAATGGCTGGCCGGCTCAAAGCCGATCATAGCCAAAACATAGGTTTGCCCTCCCATGAAACGCCCAACCTTTCGGACAAGGAAATTGAATTCCTGCGCCTTGCCTGTACCGAAATGACCTACCGCGAAATTGCCGCTTCCATGGGCATTGGTATTCGCACGGTCGACAGCTATCGCGATGTTCTATTCGACAAGCTTGCCGTCACCACCCGCATCGGGCTGGTGCTGTATGCTATCAAAAATGGTATTGTAATGATCTGATAGACTCCATTTCCTGCATAAAATCATTGCTCCAGTAACTGATATCGAAATACTGAACGGTATCGAATAAACGCCCCATTCGCATATCGCGCTCTTCCGGCTCCATTAACAGGGCCTGTAACAACACTTCTTTCAGCGATCGTTTATCATATGGATTTGTGCGCAATGCATACCCCATTTCAACCGATACGCCTGCAAACTCGGAAATGATCAATACCCCTTTGTCTTTCTCTTTAAGCCCCTGCACCGCCACAAACTCCTTTGCTACCAGGTTCAATCCATCCCGTAAGGGCGTTATCCAGGCAATATCAGAAACTGCGTAATACGCCACCAGTTCTTCAAAAGGAAATGATCGAAAGAAGAAATGAATGGGCGTCCAGCCTATACGGGAATACTTTCCATTAATTTTTCCGATGGCCTGCTCCAGTTCCTGCTGCACTTTATCATAGATTTTCATACCCTTGGCCGGCGGCGTACAGATATTGATCAGCTCTACCTTGCCATGAAACTCGGGGTATTCTTCCAGGAACTCCTGGAAGGCATAAATTTTCTCCAACGGACCTTTTACATAGTCGAGCCGTTCCACGCTCAGGATGATTTTCTTGTTCTCCCCCACCTGGTTCCGTAACTGTTGCACCAGGTTATTCCGTTGCGCTTTTTCATAGCAATCCCTGATATAATGGGTATTTACACCGATGGGGTGGGCGCCCAGTTTAACCTTTCTTGAACCTGCTTCAATCAGCCGGGGCATTTTTTCAATACCCAGCGGGCAGCTATAGCTTAGGAAGCGCTCCGTGCAGTTTTGTTCTTCCAAGACCGATACCGGTAACAGGCTTTTGACCACATCCACAAAATTTTCGGCATACCTGGGAATATGAAAGCCGATATAATCGCATTGCAAAAGACTGCCGATAATATCACCTCTCCAGGGTATAATATTAAATATATCTGCCGGTGGAAAGCTGGTATGATGGAAAAAAGCAATATTCAGATCAGGCCTTAATTGGCGTAGAATTCCGGGCACCATCCAGAGATTATAATCGTGGATCCATACATTCGCCCCATAATCTGCTTCACCGGCCGTTTTTTCGGCAAAAAGCCGGTTGATGCGTACATAGTGTTCCCAATGATCGTGGTTGAAACTTGCTTTATCTACAAAAGAAAAAATCGTTGGCCAGAATGCTTCTTTTGAAAATACTTTATAAAAAAGCTCCACTTCTTTTTTGGTAAGCCCGATAC
>NZ_LUKG01000086.1:18505-19478 GCF_001601815.1 Flavihumibacter sp. CACIAM 22H1 | reverse complement strand
GAGAAAGCTGTTCAACAATTGCAGGAAGATTATAAGAATGGAGCAAGAGGCCTGAAGGTGTTTAAAAACCTCGGTTTTTCCGTGAAGGATACAAAGGGGAACCGGGTACAGGTGGATGACCCTCGACTTGACCCGATCTGGAAAAAATGCGGCGAATTAAAAATTCCGGTATTAATTCATACGGCTGATCCCGAGCCTTTTTGGGATGAACTCAATAATGAAAATGAGCGGCTACTGGAATTGTACACGCATCCGCGCAGAAAAAGAACGGCTACCGACCCCGCACCCTGGGAGCAACTGATTGCTGAACAACACCGGATGTTTCAAAAGAACCCCGGTACCACTTTTATTGCTGCGCATTTTGGATGGTATCCGAATAACCTGAAAAAACTGGACTCCCTGCTCACAGCCCTGCCCAATGTAGTTGTAGAATTCGGAGCAGTCATTGCCGAATTAGGCCGTCAGCCAAGAATGGCGCATGATTTTTTTATCAGGTACCAGGATCGGATTTTATTTGGCAAAGACAGTTGGGTGCCTGCGGAATATGCTACCTATTTCCGGGTGCTCGAAACAGCCGATGAATATTTTCCTTACCACAAAAAGTACCATGCTTTTTGGAGAATGTATGGTATGGCACTGCCAGATGAGGTATTGAAAAAAGTATACTATAAAAATGCACTTCGGATTATACCCGGACTGGATGCCAGTCTTTTTCCCCGTTAATACAGGAAGGCCTCTACGAAAAATACCCGTGCCGGAAGGCAGCGGGTATTTTTTTAAAAGGTACCGGAAACAATGGCTTATAACTGCTTGTTGTTTTTGGATTTGTCTACTTTTCTTACAGTAGTAGTGCCGCCTCCGTCAAGTGTAAGGTTTACCGGGGTATTGGTAATCCAGTTACCGCGGCTGAAATCAGGAATATCCATACTCTTGCTTCGGTTGTTGACAGACTTATTGGAAAGCGGTATAATGG
>NZ_LUKG01000086.1:17765-18402 GCF_001601815.1 Flavihumibacter sp. CACIAM 22H1 | reverse complement strand
GTATAATGGAGCTCCACAGGGCAGCATCGTATACATCCTGGTCTAATGGCAATCCATTCCGCAGACAATCGATCAGGCGCCAGTCCATAATGAAGTCCATGCCGCCGTGGCCTCCAACGCCTTTTGCAATTTCTCCGATATGTTTAACGATCGGAAGCGTGTATTTTTCTTCCAGTGCTTTGAATTCATCATCTTTTATCCATTCGTGGCCAAAAGCAATTTTTGCCGGGCTTGGCCATTTCTGCGCTATGCCCTTGGTGCCGCTTACTAGGTGAATCCGGGAATAAGGGCGGGGAGAGCTGACATCGTGCTGTACCAGGATGGTTTTTCCTTTGTGCGTACGAATCAGCGTATTGTTCATATTTCCCCGGTAGGTTTGATTTACATAAGGCTGAAAGAAAGGGTCTGTTTTTGCCAGTTCCTGCGCTTTGGGCCCCATGCTGAAGTCGTTGGTAGACATGGCCGTCAGGTAATCAAACTGATCGCCCCGGTTAATATTCATGCATTGGGCTACAGGACCTAATCCATGGGTGGGGTAGAGGTTACCGTTCATGCGGATATTTTCCTTAAGACGCCACATGTTGGCATACCCTTTTTTACTGAAGTTCAGGCCCAGTAAATCATGATTATATGCACC
>NZ_LUKG01000086.1:0-17394 GCF_001601815.1 Flavihumibacter sp. CACIAM 22H1 | reverse complement strand
ATGCAGTACTTCTCCGAATAAACCGTTGCGGGCCATATTCAGTGTTAGTAGTTCAAAAAAATCATAGCAGCAGTTTTCCAGCATCATACAATGCTTTTTGGTGCGCTCAGAAGTTTCTACCAGTTCCCAGCATTCATCAATGCTTAAAGCTGCCGGTACTTCGGTAGCCGCATGTTTGCCACTGTTCATGGCATATACAGCAATCGGTGTATGTAAATCCCAGGGAGTTGTAATGTATATCAGGTCAATATCTTTCTGATCACATAATTGCTTCCAGCCATTTTCACCGGAAAATTCTTTTGCCTTGGGCAGCCCGGCTTTTACCAGAATTTGTTGAGCGGCACTGGCTCTTTCAGGATACAAATCACAAAGGGCTTTGATTTCAACGCCTTCAATATAACTTATCCGTTCTACCGCACTTGGTCCACGCATACCCAGCCCGATAAAACCAATCCGAACTTTATCCAGTTTAGGAGCGGCATAGCCACACATGTTAAAGGAGGGAGAGGAATTGGCCGAAGGATGTTGGTAATCTTCTGAACGATCTTTTCCCAATACAGGCCAGCTGCTTACTAGTGCACCTGTACCCAGGGTAAGGTTACGAAGGAATTTTCTTCTGTTAGAGCTCATATTGATTTGTTTACGACGTGATTGTTTATATAGCGATTTAGTATTTCTGTTAATTCAGGCTCTTTCTTTTCCAGTTCCTGTAAGAGGCGGATCTGGTTTTGCGTGCGTCGCAGGTTATGCTCGGGGTACCTGCAACCATAATAGCGGTCGAGGTTCAGGTAGTCTGTCAAAAACCGGATGGCCTGCATGTAGATCATAAATTTCCCGGCGTAGATAAAAGCTTTCTTTTCTGCATGGGTAAGAATCGGGTTCATTTCGGACAGGTACCCGTTAACGATGGCTTCAAATATGGCGGTTCGTATACTGATTTTACTGAGGTCGGTTTCTTCTTCACTGGCCGGGGAGAGGTAGGTTCGTAACATATCTCCAACATCGCTGATAAAATACCCGGCCATTACGGTGTCAAGATCTATTACGCAAAGGCCTTTATTGTTTTTATCGAGCAGTACATTGCTGATTTTAGTATCGTGGTGGGTAACGCGCTGGTGAAAATCGGGATTGGCGCAGATATCGGCATAGGCAGAAACAATGCCCGATTGTTCCTGTAAATAAGCTATTTCCGGCGCTGCAGTCTGAATGCGCGCTGCATCTCCCGACTGCACGGCAGTTTCAAACTGCCGATAGCGTAAACTGAGGTTATGGAAATCGGGGATGGTAGTATGCAACAGGTCGGTGTTCATGCCTTCCAGTAAGGCGGTAAAGCGACCAAACTGCCGGGCTGCTTCGTAAGCTTGCGAAGGTTCAGATACCACATCAATACTATGCGAGTGTTTTATGAAAGGCATCAGCCGGTAGTAGCCATTGTCCTCAGATACAACCAGTTCCTGGTTGTCGAGTGTTTTAATGGGCTCAACAAATAAATAATCGGGATGATGGGCTTTTAAATAACTGGCAATTTCCCGAACATTATACGCAATGAGTTCGGGGTTTTTAAAAACATCTTTATTGATGCGCTGTAAAATATAGGTGCCCGATTGGTCTGTTACTTTCCAGGTGGAATTGATCAGACCTGATCCAAATGTCTCGGTAGTGAGGTTGGTTGTTTCTCTTAAGTAGGCTGGCAAAATCTTTTGTTCCATTGCTTATTAACCGGTCAAGTCCGATTCCTGATCTAACTTAGGAATTAGATTTGAGCTTCTGCCATGCAACCGTTTGACTGAATTTTAATAATATTCCATTCTACACTTATTATGGCTGTTTTTTCCATTTTTTTTGCCGGAAATGGAGATAACGATCCAGGAGCATAAGCCCCAATACCGTATTCAACATCATGAAGATATTTACGAACTGATTGTTAAACAGGCCGGTAAAATCAATTTTAGTCCAATCAAATTCTCCGGTAACTGTAGTGCCGCTGCTCCAGTTTACCTGCGCAATGGCATATATCACGAACCCACTAATCAGGGTAATAAAAAACGCGCCGATACCGAAAATGATTTTTTTATTGATATAGGAGCTGGCTGCAGGCGCAATATGTAAGCGAGCCACTTCTTCCATTACGTTTTTGGTAAATCGGAGCGAAGGGGCTTCAAGCTCCAGGTGTTTCGACAGGTCTGTATGAATGGATAAAAGCGCGTTGTATTTTACGCTCCATTCCCGCTGGCTTGCGATCAGTTTTTCGATTACCGCAGCTTCTTCCGGTAAGGCCATCCCGTCTATGTACTCCCAAAGGCGGGTTTCCATTTCTTGTTCACTTGGTAGCATATTTCAAAGTTAAATGTTAGTGATTCATTCTAATGGTTATTAATGGACAAGATCCCGGACTTCGTGGGGAAAGAATTTTTCCATCTTATCGCGCAATCTTTGCCGGGCACGGAAAAGTCTCACTTTTACCGCGTTGGTTTCCTGTCCGAGGATCTGGGCAATTTCATCCAGGCTTTGCTCTCCCTTATAAAATAGCGTAATAACCTGTGCATCTTCCGGTGATAGTAGGGCAATTGATTGATTCACCATAGCCAGTTTTGACTTTTGTTCTACCTGGTTGGCCTTCATTCCACTGTCTACCTGTTCAGCATCTGCCATCACTTTTTCATTGTCGAGCGATTGAACTGCCAGCTTTTTCTTGCGGAGAAAAGTCAAACAACTGGTGGTAGTAATGGTGTAAAGCCAGGTACTGAACTTACTGTCGCCTCGGAAGTCGGCCAGGCATTTAAATGCTTTGATAAATACATCCTGGGCTATTTCTTCTGCGTCTTCCCGGCTGCTCAGGTATCTTAATACAATAGTAAATACATAATTCTGGTACCTGGTTACTAACTGGCCATAAGCTTGCTGATGGCCAGTTTTAACCAATTCTATGAGTTCGTTATCAGTTTGTCCCGGGTGCATTATAAGCGATAGGACGCTGGGTGTTTGAATCAGGTTACAGGATTTCTGTCCTTTTCTCAAATATACTCAAGTTGGGGGGTAGGGGCCAGATCAAAAAAAATCAATTTTCCTGTAACCTGCCCGAATAAGCGGTAGTCTTACTGATAGAACGCTTTATTGCTGTAACCTGGATCCGGAAGCAGTAGTCAAAGAAAACAGTAAACAAATTAACCCCACATATAAACAAATTGTATGCAAACAGGAGAAGTATTGATCCCGATTTTAGTGCCACTTGGTGCATTTGCCTTGGTTTTTGGCATTATTTACCTGAAAAGCCGCGAAAATATGGCCATGATTGAACGCGGAATGAATCCAAAAGAATTTGCGAATCGTCCGGCTCCTTACCGGAACCTGAAAAATGGTCTTCTCTTTTTGGGGGCCGGCATTGGCCTGGCATTGGCTTACTTCATTACGAAATATCTGCTTCATGATGAAGAAAACCCTGCCCTCTGGTTTGCCTTTATTGCAATTGGCGGAGGCCTGGGTCTGATCCGGTCTTACGCAATTGAGAAAAAGGAGCTCCTGGATAAGGGAGTAGACATCGGGTAGTAAAGTCGGGAGATGTGGAACCCTGAAACGGGGCTCACATCTCTTTTCTCACATATTCCAAGGCTTTTTTAACGACCTGGTCTTCTGAATTGAGGACCTGGAAATAACCATCACTCCTCCAGCGGTAACGGGCAATAAGCGCTTTCATTCGTTCGGAGAGGAACTGGCGGTCAGCAGCAGAGAACCCGCCAATTTTGATACTATCCTGTTCCGCCAGTTTTTTCAACGAGGACCAGTCATTCTCAGTAAATGTAGTAGATTGATAATAGGCTTTGGGAGATGCATAGGCATCTAAAGCAGACCGGTTCCGGATATAATAGAGATACGTGAAATTACTGATGGTATTGTTCCGGTATAAATCTGTTACAGAATTGGATAAAAGGCTGGTATCTGCCCCCACAAAAACATCGGGTACAATTCCACCTCCGCCATAAACCACCCGGCCTCCGCTTGTTTTGTAAGCTTTGCCATTACGGGCATGGATACTGTCTGCAGAAACCATTTCTCCGTTAACATAACGTTGGTGCAAATCATCCTGGTATTGTTCAACGCCTTTATCGTAGGGCTTCTGTATACTTCTTCCGGAAGGGGTATAATAGCGGGCCACCGTTAGGCGGAGGGCAGCGCCATCGCTCAACTGGTATTGTTCCTGAACCAACCCTTTGCCAAAACTGCGGCGGCCGATAATTGTAGCCCGGTCCCAATCCTGGAGGGCGCCCGCCAATACTTCACTGGCGGAGGCAGATTGTTCATCCATCAGAAGAACCAGTTTTCCTTTTTCAAATAGACCTGCTCTGCGGGCACGGTATTCCTGCCGGGGCAAGCTATTGCCTTCTGTGTATACGATCAGTTTGTCGCCATCCAGGAATTCATCTGCCATATCAATGGCTTCTCCCAGGATACCCCCTCCGTTTCCGCGAAGATCCAGTATCAGGGATTTCATGCCGGCGGCCTGCAGTTTTTCCAATCCGGCCATAAATTCTTCATAGGTAGTTTCGGAAAACTTACTGATCCGCATAAAGCCGGTTCCTGGTTCCAGCAGGTAAGCGGCATCCAGGGAGGGCAGGGGAATGGTTCCCCGAACAATTTTTACTGTAATGGCCTGTCCGTTTCGCAGGAGGGTGGTGCTAACTTCAGAGCCCCCCGGGCCTCTTAATAATTCCTTGATCCGGTCGGTACTGATCTTGCCGGTAACCGTTGTGTCGCCCACTTTAAGAAATTTGTCACCTACCTGCAGGCCTGCTTTTTCACTGGGGCCACCCGGCACTACATTTACCACGTTAACCGTATCCCGGAAGACCTGAAATTCTATGCCAATACCCTGGAAATTGCCTTGCAGGTCCTCGGTAAGGGCGCCCAGGTGACGGGCAGGAATATAATTGGAATGGGGGTCTAGCTTTACCAGCATATCCTGGATCGCTGCATTGCCCAATGTGTCTACATCTACTTTGTCTACGTATTTCATCGTAACCAGGTCCAGTACTTCCTGTAAGGGAGATCGCTTGGTAGAAAATTTGAATACATTGCCCGCAACCTGTGTATTGCTGCGCAGTTTATAGCCAATTACCATTCCAACAATCATAACGAGGGAAAACAACAAGGGTAACCAAACCTGAACTTTCTTTCTTTGCTTCATAATTGTGTCAAAGTTGCAAATTACTGAATTGCGGGGAGCACTGCTTACATAAATCCCGGACAGTATGCCAACATAGTTTTATTTTCGCTCCAGCATTAAAGTGAATTCATGGCCATACTACTAGCAGATAGCGGAGCAACCAAGTGTGAGTGGTGCGTCGTTGATAAAGGAAAAGTTAAAAAGACGGTATTCACAATCGGTATCAGCCCGTATTTTTTATCGGTAGATCAGATGGAAGAACTGGTTCGACGCGATTTATACGCTGAAATCAGCCGCTTTAAAATCGAGGCTATTTATTATTATGGCACCGGTTGTAAAAACCCTGCTAACCGGAAAAACGTGCAGAAAGCCATTCAACGGGTATTTGCCGGCATTCCCGTTGATGTAAATCATGATCTTATGGGGGCTGCCCGGGCCGTTTGCCAGGAGAAAAAGGGCATTGCCTGTATTCTTGGCACCGGTAGCAATTCCTGTTATTATAATGGAAAATCCATCCTTAAGAACAGCCCGGGTTTAGGATATGTGCTGGGAGATGAAGGCAGTGGGGCTTATCTAGGCAAAAAGGTTATACAGTACTACCTCTATAAAACGTTTGACGAGGAGCTTACTTACCGCTTTGAAGAAAAATTTAAACTTCGGGATGTGGATATACTGGACCATGTCTACAAACAACCGCTTCCCAATAGGTTTCTTGCGGGTTTTACCCATTTTCTAGCTGAAAACAGGGGCCATTATATGGTGGAAAATATTGTGGAGGACGGCCTGAATGATTTCTTTTTCCAGCACGTTATCAAGTATAATGAAAGCTGGAAATATCCTGTTCATTTTGTTGGCGGTGTTTCCTTTGGATTTCGGGATGTGGTGGCCGACCTTTGCGCATCCTATGAGCTGGAGCTCGGAAAAATTATGCAACATCCCATGGAAGGCCTGATTCAGTACCATACTTAAACCCAAGATCAACGTTACCATATGTCCGAATTTGTTAAAGTAACAGAACAGGAAAGCAAGTACCATCACCTCGAACAAATGGGTGTTGCCGAAATTTTACTGAATATTAATAAGGAAGACCAGGAAGTGCCCGCTGCTGTAGCAAAAGCAATTCCTCAAATCGAAAAACTGGTTACCGCTATTACTGACAATATGCTTGCAGGCGGCCGGTTGTTTTACCTGGGGGCTGGCACCAGCGGCCGGCTTGGTATTCTGGATGCCAGCGAAATTCCGCCTACCTATGGAATGCCTTATGGCCTGGTTATCGGGCTTATTGCAGGCGGGGAGGAAGCTATTCAGAAAGCAGTGGAAAATGCAGAAGACAGCCTGCAGCAAGGCTGGGAAGACCTGAATAAACACTTTATTAATGAAAAAGACGTGGTGGTGGGCATTGCTGCCAGCGGTACCACGCCCTATGTGATAGGAGCGCTGAAAAAATGCCGGGAAAACGGCATTATCACCGGATCAATTTCCTGCAACCCCCATTCACCGGTTAGCGAAGAAGCCGATTTTCCGATAGAAGTGGTGGTTGGACCTGAATTTGTTACCGGGTCTACCCGAATGAAAAGCGGCACTGCCCAGAAGCTGGTATTGAACATGTTATCAACGGCAGTTATGATTCAGATCGGACGGGTGGAAGACAATAAGATGGTTAACATGCAACTCAGTAATGAAAAGCTGGTGGACCGGGGAACACATATGGTAATGCAACAATTAAAACTGGGGGATTATGATGCCGCCAGAACGCTGCTGCTAAAACACGGCAGTGTTAAAAAAGCCGTTGACGCCTGGATCCTAGCAAACCCTTCCTAGTTGGTTTATCAGGAACTTTGTAAATTGCCGGCGTGCATGAAATTGAACCATTTTACAACTGGCGCCATATATATGTGAGTGAAGAAGATGAACAGTCTCCTTTCTACGGGCGTGTTTATTCGGAATTTGAGTACTCCCAAACCATTTATAATTTTTATATCCACCCGCAATGGGATGAATTCGGTTCGCGCACACTTTACCTTAAAGTTATTCTGGCCGATTACGATGAAAAATATGCAGTAATTGAGTTGTTAGGAGAATGGAACGACGCCATTGAAAATGATATCATGCAGTTGAAACGGGAGGTTATTGATAAGTTTCAACAGGCCGGTATCCATAAATTCATCTTTATTGCAGAAAATGTACTCAATTATCATTCGGGCGATCGTGATTATTACGAAGAATGGTACGAAGAAATGATCGATGAGGAAGGTTGGGCTGTACTGCTGAATATGCCCGAACAAACGCAGTATGATTTCCGGAAAGCCAAATTACAACGGTATATTGAGTTGGTGGAATTGCCTAATTGGCGTACGTTTAAACCCTTTCACCTCTTTCGGAAAATGGATGATGACCAGGTTAAAAGACTGGGCTAAATCCGGTTTAACTAACATTCGTAAGGAAAAAACTTTTTTCTTGTATTCAATCATTGTATATTTTTACTCCATGATCACAGGAAATGCATTTGGCCGATTTTATTTTTACTTCTACTTTTTTACAGGCAGAAGGCCGGCGATGCTTTGTGTTAGATCAGCGAATTAAGATCACTAAAACTAAACATAGAGAGTCCCGGCAGAAAGCCGGGACTTTTGTTTTTTTATGGCAACAAGAGTATCCATACAGGGTTATGAGGGCAGCTTCCACCAGGTGGCAGCACAGCAGTTTTTCGGCAGGCAGGTTGAAGTAATTCCCTGCGCAACCTTTCGGGAAGTAATCAAAATTGCCTCCAGTAAAAAAGAAAGTGAAGGTGGCGTTATGGCCATTGAAAACTCCATTGCAGGAAGCATCCTTCCCAATTATAACCTCCTGCAGAAAAGTAATTTACAGGTAGTAGGTGAAGTGTATCTGCAGATCAAACAGAACCTGCTGGTGAACCCGGGGGTTCAGCTGGAAGATATACGCGAAGTTCATTCGCATCCGATGGCTATTTTACAATGTCTCGATTTTCTGGAAAAATATAATTGGAAGCTGATTGAAACAGAAGATACTGCCCTAAGTGCCAAACATATTCACCAAAAACACCACAAACACGCCGCCGCCATTGCCAGTAAACTGGCGGCCGACCTGTTTGAGCTGGATGTACTGGCACCCAATATTCATACCATGCGGAATAATTATACCCGTTTCCTGATTCTGCAAAGGCGGGATATGGCATCGGAAATTCCGGATGCCAATAAAGCATCGGTAAATTTTCATACAGATCATTCCAGAGGTAGTTTGGCCAAAGTATTAACCAGGATTGCAGAGGGGGGTATCAACCTGAGTAAACTGCAGAGTTTCCCGATTCCGGGAAGCGATTGGCAGTATAGTTTTCATGCCGATATGGAGTTTGACAGTCTGGAACAGTTTCGTGCCGTTATGGAGGAGATTGAACCCTTAACAGTTAGTCTTCAGGTGTATGGTATTTATAAAAACGGAAAGCAAGCACAATGATTAGAACAGCAGGCCGACTTAATGGAATAGGAGAGTACTATTTTTCGCAGAAATTACGCGAAATCGATTCGCTGAATAAAGCTGGTAAAGCGATTATTAACCTGGGCATCGGGAGTCCTGATTTACCCCCGCATCCGGAAGTGGTAAAAGTTTTACAGGAAGAAGCCGCCAAACCCAATGTACATGCTTACCAGAATTATAAAGGATCGCCGGTACTTCGAAAAGCGATGGCTGACTGGTACCAGACCTGGTACGGCGTAACATTGAATCCCGAAACGGAAATCCTGCCGCTGATTGGTAGTAAAGAGGGGATTATGCATATATGTATGACTTACCTCGATGCGGGAGACCAGGCGTTGATTCCCAATCCGGGATACCCTACCTACAGCAGCGCTGTTAAACTAGCCGGTGGCGAGGCCGTATCTTACGAACTGGTAGAAGCCCTGAATTGGGAACCAGACCTTGATGCCCTGGAAAAAACGGATTTAAGCAGGGTTAAACTAATGTGGGTGAATTATCCGCACATGCCTACCGGACAGGTGCCTTCAGCAGCATTTTATACCAAACTGATTGCATTTGCTAAAAAACATGCAATCCTGATCTGCCATGATAACCCGTATAGTTTTATCCTTAATAAAACGCCTTCCAGCTTATTGGCCATTCCGGGAGCTATGGAAGTTGTGGTTGAGTTGAACTCTCTCAGCAAAAGCCAGAACATGGCGGGCTGGCGGGTGGGTATGTTAGCCGGTGCCAAAGACCGGATTGATGAAGTGATCCGTTTCAAGAGTAATATGGACAGCGGTATGTTTTTACCGGTTCAGCTGGCAGCAGCCAAAGCCTTACAGCTGGGCGCAGACTGGTATGAATCGATCAATACTATTTACCGCCAGCGGCGCGAACTGGTATTTGATTTATTGGATCAGTTGAAAGCCACCTATAATAAAGAACAGGTGGGTATGTTTGTATGGGCAAAAATTCCGGCAAGCTTCAAAGATGGCTTTGCAATGAGTGATGCCATCCTGTATGGAGCCAATGTTTTCCTTACCCCGGGGGGCATCTTTGGCTCTGCCGGCGACAATTTTATACGTATCAGCCTTTGCAGCCCCGAGGAAAAATTACGGGAAGCAAAAACAAGAGTGGAAGCCATAATAAACTCCACCGGCCAGACGAATTTCTAAAGTTGAAACTAAAATGGAAAGAAAAAGAATCGCAATTGTTGGGGTTGGTTTAATCGGTGGGTCATTGGCCTTACAGCTGAATGAAAAAGGTATGGCTGCCGGAATTGTAGGGGTGGAGGCCAACCCGGAACATGCGTTAAAAGCAGTAGAACTTGGACTGGTAGACGAAGTGTTGCCATTAAAGCAAGCCATTGATCAGTCGGATGTAATCATATTAAGTATTCCGGTTGATAAAATGACCAGCCTTTTGCCGCAGGTATTGGATCTGGTCAACCACCAGATTGTGCTGGATGCCGGCTCAACCAAGGAACAATTGATTGAGGTTGTTAAAGATCATCCGAAACGGGGGCGATATGTTGCCACTCACCCGATGTGGGGTACGGAGTACAGCGGCCCCAGCGCCGCAATTAAACAAGCATTTGAAAATAAAGCCGTTGTATTGTGCAATACGGCAGAAAGTGATGAGGATGCCGTTTCCTGGGTAAAAGCGGCCTATCATAAAATCGGGATGCACCTCCTGGAAATGGATGCCCGGGCGCATGATTTGCACGCTGCTTATGTGAGCCATATTTCGCACATTACCTCGTTTGCCCTGGCAAATACGGTATTGGAAAAGGAGCGGGAAGACCAGGCCATATTTGAATTGGCGAGTGGCGGTTTTGAAAGCACTGTTCGCCTTGCGAAATCAAATCCCTCTATGTGGGTGCCGATTTTTATGCAAAACCGGGAGAATGTGCTCGATGTGTTAAACGAACATATTTCACAATTGCGCAAATTCAAAGCCTGTCTTGAAAAAGAAAATTATGATTACCTGCAGGAATTGATTCAAAATGCAAACAGGATCAGCAGGATTATAAAGTGAGCACAGCGCCAGTAGGCGCACCAAGAAGCAGGTTATTTTTAATAGTTAACTTTAAACTTTTGATTTAAACGTAGTTTTATGCAAGCAACCGACAACAAAACAATGAAACAAATTACACAGGAAGCCTGGGCGAAACGTCCACTTATTATTGCAGGACCCTGCAGTGCTGAAACCGAAGAGCAGGTATTACAAACAGCGCAGCAGCTGGCCCAGACGGGAAAGATCGATATTATGCGTGCCGGTATTTGGAAACCACGTACCCGCCCCGGTTCCTTTGAAGGAATTGGAACCAAAGGGTTGCCCTGGTTACAGCAGGCTAAAAAACTAACCGGCATTCCGGTAGCGGTAGAAGTTGCCACCGCCAAGCAGGTAGAAGACGCCCTGCATTTTGACGTGGATGTACTGTGGATAGGTGCCCGTACTACGGTAAACCCTTTCAGCGTGCAGGAAGTGGCCGATGCGCTCAAAGGAGTGGATGTACCGGTTTTGATCAAAAACCCGATTAACCCCGATCTGGAATTATGGCTGGGTGCCGTTGAACGGGTAGCTAAAGCAGGTATCAGTCAAATTGGATTGATACATCGCGGTTTTTCTTCCTATGGTAATACGGAATTCAGGAATGCTCCGATGTGGCATCTTGCCATTGAAATGAAGCGCCGTTTCCCTGAAATGATGATGATCAATGATCCTTCTCATATCTGTGGCCGGCGTGATATATTGTTGGATGTTATGCAGAAAGCGGTAGATCTGGACTATGATGGTATGATCATCGAAAGCCATATCGATCCGGATAATGCCTGGAGTGATGCCAAGCAGCAGGTTACCCCGGCACGTTTAGCTGAAATGCTGAACAGTATTGCCTGGAGAAAAGAAGACGTGGATTCTGAAGCCTACCATGCTGCCCTTGAAAAACTACGCCAGCAAATCAATCACCTCGATGACGAACTGATGCAGATCCTTGGTCAGCGTATGAAAGTGGCAGAGCAGATCGGTTCCTATAAGAAGAATAACAGTATTACCATCCTACAAACAAATCGCTGGAATGAGATCCTGGACCGGGCTTTCCTGAAAGGCGATAAACTGGGTTTGAGCAAGGAATTCATTACCCGCTATTTTGATGCGGTTCACATGGAATCTATCAATCACCAGAATAAAATCATGAATAGCTAAGCAGCCAACGCAGCATGGAAAATAAAAAAATCCGGATCGGGCAAACGGTTACCGAATATTATTTTGGCGCCAGTTTATCCGGGCTGAAAAATGTTGCTGATAAGCAGCATACCATACTTGTTACGGATGAACATGTGTACGATGCCTACAAGCAAAAGTTAAAAGGCTGGAATACGATCGTGATCAAAGCAGGAGAAGAGTTCAAGATCCAGGAAACAGCAGATGCGCTTATTGATTCCATGATCGAAATGGAAGCAGATCGTAAAACCACCCTTATTGGCCTGGGAGGCGGGGTGGTAACCGACCTTACGGGGTATGTGGGATCGATCTATATGCGGGGTATCCGCACCGGGTTTATACCCACCAGCTTACTGGCCATGGTAGATGCTTCTATCGGTGGAAAAAATGGGGTAGACGTGGGTGTTTATAAGAACCTGGTGGGCTGTATCCGCCAACCTGCTTTTCTTTATTTTGATACCAGTCTTTTACAAACCCTTCCGGAATCAGAATGGCAGAATGGATTTGCTGAAATTATCAAACATGCCGCCATCAAAGATGTAGGTATGTTCCGCGAGCTGAGTGCGCACGACTTTGACTGGTACAGGAAAAAGAAACCCGCCATCGCTGCACTTGTTCGGCGCAATGCCTTGCTTAAAACCAAGGTGGTACAGGGGGATGAAACCGAACAGGGCGATCGTAAACTCCTGAACTTTGGACATACATTGGGGCATGCGCTGGAGAACCAGTACGAGTTGTCTCACGGACAGGCAGTAGCTATTGGTATGACCTATGCGGCGCACCTTTCTGAAGAACTGGTCGGCTTTCGGCAGGCAGAGCGGCTGGTTGAACTGATTGCCCGGTATGGTTTGCCCACTTATGCAGATTTTGACCGGAGTAAAGTGTTTGATGTATTAAAGCATGATAAAAAAAGAGAACGATCCAGCCTGCATTATATCCTGCTCCAAAAAATAGGCAAAGGAATTATTCATACACTTCCGCTTCAACAGGTAAAACAATTAATTGAAAAGATTTAAAGTAATACGATGGTAGTAACGGTAGATCCTTCTTCCATAAAGGGTGATATATGGGCCGCAGCCTCCAAAAGCTCTATGCAAAGAGCCTGCGCCGCGGCTATTGCGGCAGGAGGAACCTCAATAATCCGGAATCCGGGAAATTCGAACGATGATAAAGCTGCACTGGGTGTTGTAGAAGCACTTGGTGCCCAGGTAAAGCAGGAAGGCAATGAGCTGATTATCCAGTCTTCGGGTATCCATGCCCGCTCTACCAGCGTGCATTGTGGAGAAAGCGGCTTGGGGATCCGCATGTTTACGCCGCTGGTTGCATTAAATAAGGAGGCCATCACCATAACCGGGGAAGGCAGTTTGGTAAACCGCCCCATGGATTTTTTTGACGAGGTACTGCCGCAACTGGAGGTAAGTGTTCAGTCGAAAGAAGGTAAACTGCCCCTGGTGGTAAAGGGCCCACTGGTGCCCAAAAATATCACCATTGACGGCTCGCTGAGTTCACAATTTCTGACGGGTATTTTACTGGCTTATGCGGCTGCCGGTGCCAGCGATGTAGCCGTTACGGTAACCAACCTCAAAAGCAAACCTTATGTAGATCTGACGCTGAAAGTAATGGAGGATTTTGGATTGGAAGTTCCGGAAAACCGCCACTATGAAAGCTTTTATTTCAAGGGTAAAAAACCGGCTGCTGCGGGAAGCAGAACCTATACCGTGGAAGGCGACTGGAGCGGTGCGGCCTTTCTGCTGGTGGCAGGGGCTATTGCCGGCGAAATAAATGTAAAAGGCCTCGATGTGTTTTCAACGCAGGCCGATAAAGCAATTCTCCAGGCATTGATGAGTTGTTCAGCTGGCATCAGTATTGAACCCGGGCAAATAACTGTACGTCCAATGCCCATGAAAGCATTTCATTTTGATGCTACGGATTGCCCGGATCTATTCCCGCCATTGGTGGCATTGGCCGCTTATTGTAACGGTAAAACCGTGCTGGAAGGAGTAGAGCGCCTGACTCATAAGGAAAGTAACCGGGCCCTCACCCTGCAGGAGGAATTCGGGAAAATGGGCCTTACTATTGAACTGCAGGACGACCTGATGATCATTCATGGAGGTGATGGTTTGAAAGGTGCTTCTGTACATTCTCACCACGATCATCGGATAGCCATGGCCTGCGCAGTGGCCGCATTAAAAGCCAGCGGATCCACCCGCATTGAAAAAGCGGAAGCTATCAATAAATCTTATCCCAGTTTTTACGATCATATTTGTTCACTGGGAGCAACTGTAAAAGAACTGGTATGAATTCATTTGGACGAAATTTTCGGGTATCCATAGTAGGTGAATCGCACGGGCCGGCTGTTGGCGTAGTACTGGATGGTGTGCCATCCGGATTGCCCCTGACACTGGAAGATTTTCTGATAGATATTGAACGCAGAAAAGGCGGCACACAGAAAGGAACCACTCCTCGTAAAGAAGATGATCTGCCGATTTTTCAAACCGGCCTCTTTAATGGCAAAGCCACCGGGGCACCGTTAACCATCCTGTTTGAAAATAAGAATACCCGTTCGGGTGATTATGAAAAGCAACGTGCAGTACCCCGCCCTGGCCATGCCGATTTTGTAGCGCATCAGAAATTCGGCGGCTTCGAGGATTTTCGCGGCGGCGGGCATTTCAGCGGAAGACTTACGGTGGGGTTGGTGGCAGCGGGCGTTGTAGCCAAAAAAATGCTGCAAACCGTCTCTACCCAGGCGCCACTTGAGGTGAGAGCAACGATCCTGGAAATCGGGGGAGAAGCCGACCTTGAAAAAGGATTACAAAAAGCAATTGATGCCAAAGATTCCATTGGCGGAATTGTTGAATGCAGGGTACAGGGATTACCGATTGGTTTGGGAGAACCCTTCTTTGATTCAATTGAATCTTTACTGGCGCATGCTGTGTTTGCTATTCCTGCCGTACGGGGTATAGAATTTGGAACTGGTTTTGCTGCTGCCCGTATGTTTGGTGTGGAACACAACGATGCTATCGAGGATAGCACCGGTAAAACCACCACCAACAATGCCGGTGGTATTGTAGGTGGAATCAGTAATGGCAATGAGCTGGTATTCCGGATCGCCATCAAACCAACCTCTTCTACTCCGAAAGAACAACATACGCTGAACTGGGAAACCGGCGAAAAAGAGTCTTTTTCTGTGAAAGGAAGGCATGATCTCTGCATTGCGCTCAGAGTGCCGGTTGTGCTGGAAGCGGTTACAGCCATGGTATTGGCGGACCTGTTCCTGCAAACCGGGCAAATTTCCCGGGTCCTTTCATAATTCCTATATTTATGAATTGGGCAGTATTGTTAATATGAATAAAATCACCGGTAAGGGCTATATGCAACGGATTGGCGGCAGTTTATATATCGTACTGATCTTTTTGTTATCGGCCTGCGGCAATGCTGACAGTCCAAAAGAAGTGGTACTGGTAGATAAACCGGAAGAAGTGCCCATGGTGGTGAGTGAGCAGATAACGGAATTACTGCATTTTCTTTCCAGCCGGGATGGTTTTCTGAATGACAGTACCCAATTGAAACGGGTGGCACTGCTGCAGGAGTTTTACGAGGCAAAAAAATTTCAGCCGGTTTGGAGCGAAGCCGATCACTGGACCGCAGCAGGCGATAGCCTGTTCCTGACAATCAGCCAGGCAAAACTGAATGGCCTGTTTCCGGCAGATTATTACCATCCTTACCTGCTCGAGATCCGCAATAAAATGGTGCTTGATTCCATAAGCCGGAAAAACGCCGTATTATGGGCTCGGGCCGATCTGCTACTTTCGGACGCCTGCTGGAAAATGGCGCAGGACCTGAAATACGGCCATCTTCAACGAGATAGTATTACGATCCGGAAAGACACTGCACTTACGAATCAACAGCAACTGCAAATCATTGAATCTATACTGCGCACCAGTCAGCCTGCCACTGTTTTAGCCGAACTGGAGCCCAAACATTCCGGTTACCAGGACTTGAAAAAAGCCATCCCTGGGTTTCTGGCCAAAGCCAGCTTTCAGCCGACGGATACCCTGCGTTTTCCTGCTGCCGATTCCCTGCAATTTGTTCAGCAGGTGGCCGGAAAGTTAAAAGCATTGGGCTTACTCGACAGCAGCTGGAATGCCGGAGATGATTCGGCAACCTATTCCAAAGCGGTAAAAAAATACCAGGCGTCTAAAGGAATTATAACCACCGGTGTAGTTGCCCAGTTAACCGTTAAAAGTCTGAACACCACCGATTGGGATTATTTCAAGACCATTGCCCTTAACCTGGACCGTTACAGGCAGCTGCCCGATACCCTGCCCGATACCTATGTATGGGTAAATCTTCCGGCCTACCGGTTAAAAGTGGTGGATTTTGATACCATTGCACTGGAGTCAAAAATAATTGTAGGTACGCCCAAAACCCCCACACCGGTGTTGAACAGCGCCATCACCAATTTCATTACCTACCCTCAATGGACGGTTCCTTACAGTATTATTTTTAAGGAGATGTTGCCTAAAATCCGAAAGGATATCAATTACCTGGCCAAGGAAAACCTGATGCTGGTGGATAAATACGATAGTGTAATAGCCCCGGAAACCATTGATTGGGAAAAAGTTACCAGGAATAATTTCCCCTACCTGTTGCGGCAACGCCAGGGCGATGATAACAGCCTCGGCGTTATGAAGTTTAATTTCTGGAATAAATACAGCGTATACCTGCATGATACCAATGCCAGAAGCCTGTTTTCCAAGGAAAGCAGGGCGCTTAGTCATGGGTGTGTGCGGGTGCAGGAATGGGAAAAACTGTCGCATTTTTTGGTACGCAACAACGAAATCCGTTATCACCCCGATACTATTCGGGCCCTGATTCAGCGCCAGGAAAAGAAAGCAATCGGGGATTTTCCCCGGGTACCCATCTATATCCGCTATATAACTGCAGAAGGGCGGGACGGAAAAATTCAGTTTTTTGCCGATATTTATGAGGAAGACAAACGCCTCAAAGAGCGTTATTATGCTTCCAAATCGGTTAATCCATGACTATAAAAACCATTATTTTCCTTCTTGGAACGGGATGTTTCCTGCTTGCCAGCAGGGTTTCCGCACAGGATACCAGTGCTACGATAACGGCGGTTATTGATACCAGTCGACTGGCTTCTGCGCCTCCTTCCTCTAAAAAACGGGTAGTAAACCTCGATCCGGTACAATTTGGCGTTGCCAGTTATTATGCCCCCAAGTTCCAGGGACGGAAAACGGCCAGTGGAGAACGATACGACTCTACCAAACTAACGGCAGCACACAACGGACTTCCTTTCGGAACCTGGATCAGGGTTACGAATCGCCGGAACGGTCGTTCCGTAATTGTGAAAATCAATGACCGGCTTCACCATGCCAATAAGCGGGTGGTAGACCTTTCCGGTACGGCGCCCGAAAGCTAGGTTTTTATAAAAAAGGGCTTACCAAGGTGAAGGTGGAAGATGCTTGGGAAGAAGAAAACCAACTGAGCAATAGGAGGGTATTAATAAT
>NZ_LUKG01000085.1:13491-19558 GCF_001601815.1 Flavihumibacter sp. CACIAM 22H1 | reverse complement strand
GTATTGGAACGAGCCTGGGCCAGGGAAACGGGCCTGGGTTGGATCGGGAAAAACGGAAACCTAATTACCCGCCAGAATGGTTCATTTTTCTTTATTGCCACCCTCATAACCGATCTGGAGGCAGACCAATACGACGATCCCTACGCCAAAGATTATTGTGGTACCTGTACCAAATGTATTGATGCCTGTCCAACTGAAGCCATTGAACCGGACCGGGTCATTAATGGCAGTAAATGTATATCCTATTTTACCATTGAGTTAAAAGAAGAATTGATTCCGGCCGCCGAAAAAGGCCGGTTTGAGAATTGGTTGTTTGGTTGTGATATTTGCCAGGATGTTTGTCCCTGGAATCGCTTTTCCACGCCCTCTAAAGAAGAGCAGTTTACCCCTATTCCCGAGTTGTTTCAACTAAAGCCGGCCGATTGGGAGGCAATGGGTGAAGAGAAATTCAGGAAACTATTCCGCAACTCTCCGCTCAAACGGACGAAGTACAAAGGCATAATCAGAAATCTGCGGTTCCTGGAACTGCCGGGTTAAGCCGCATACTTATACAAACTCAACAATTCCAGTTTTCCATCTGCTTTGATGCGGAATTGATACAGCCCGTCTCTGCCGACCACCAGTGCCAGGTTTCCATTTATGAGGATATCAAATGCGTCTGCAATATCCAGGTGTTGTTTGAGTTGTATGGAAGATTTGTTGGTTCCATCATACACTTTCAGACCTGCACTACCATCACATACATAAATATCATCCCCATTTATTCCCAGCCCGTGCGGATTGCTCATGGGAAAGGATTTTACCAGGGTGGGCTGCATTACATTACTAACATTTAAGATATCGAGCTGATTGAGTACACCGGCACAGAAATTACCGGTACGGAGGGTAACATAGGCGTATTGATCATCCCCAACTACGGGGTCGCAGGCAGTGGCATGTTGAAATGAGCCAAGGAGCTGGGGTTGAGCCGGGTTTTGAATGTCAGCAATATACATACCGTTAGAAGACCCTATGAATAATTTATCGTTGAAGGGATACACAGTTTCAATACCCCAGCCCAATAGAAGATCGCCCTGCAATGCGGGCGCAAATTCAGAAAGGATCGAATAACTTTTAAGCATGGCGGTATTTACCAGGAATAGGTTTTCATTTACAATGGTTAAACGAGCCATCGAACCGCCTTTGCCAACGGGGGTTTTGGAACTACCGGAATATAATTGGGCAAAGGAACAGGTCGGGCAGTTGGCGCCTGGAACATCAACCCATACATCTTCAACACTAACGGTCGTATCTTTCTTAATCCAGTCAATAATTACCTGGTCGGGCTGCAGGTAATATCCATTCACATAGGTGCGGTCGGGGAAAGCCTGGGGGATTACTTCTTTCAATACGGGACTCAATGGATTACTGATATCCAGCACCAGCAGATCCGTAAACAAATCTGCATACAGTGCATTGCCTTTAACCGCGATGTCTAAATTACCCGGTAATTCAATAAAGGCTTTGGGCTGTGGATTGGAAGTATTGGTATTATCGATGATATGAATACCTCTTGCCGGATCGCTCATAAAGATCCAGTTTCCGTAGATATAAATCTTTCCGCTTTCTTTAACGGGGTGGGCTGCCACGGCCTTGATATTTGCCAGCACAGCTGCTTTGGAAGCAAACACAGGTTTTTGCAGGGTATAGGTTCTGGTTACTTTGTCTTTAAAGCAGGCAGATAACAACAGGCAGCAAAAAGCAGTAAGGAAAATTTTCCCTTTTGTCATAAGCAGATTCATATCATATTATTTTGAAGTACCTAATAATAAACGCGCATTAAAACCAACGGTTAGCAGACGTTTGCTATCAGCTGTTCTGTCTATGTTTCGCAGCTGATAATTTAAATAGGGACCAACGGATAAACTCCAGGTTTTACCAGGGAAAAGCCGGTATTGAAAACTTGTTTGTGCGCTGGTTTGAAATTTATTCACCAGGTCGTTGTTCTTATAATACGCACCGGCTGTTTCATCATAATGCAGGGCATCAGTACTTAACAGATAACCCAGTACAATTCCATTATTCCAGGATAATCTTTTCTGCGCATCCAGTGCCCATCCAATTTCCAGCGGCAACTGCAGGTAATGATAGGTGTTATAATAGGTTTTGCCATTATTACCTACGCCAGTATAAGCAGCTATTCCCTGAATCGCCTGCATTCTGAAATTGGAATTCATGGCGCTGCTGTCAATTTTTCTTCCTACCTCAATTCGGTTGGAGAAAAATGCATATTGCAAGCCAGTAATGAAGCTGGTTTTTCGTCCGATCGGGCGGCTAACGGCTATACTTGCCTGGAAAGAGGGGCCGGGTTTAACATCAGACGGAGTTGGATCGGCGGCCACGGCCGTGCCTGGAGCCTGCAAGGCATTTCCTGCAGCCATGTATTCGAACCGGGGCGCATAGGACGTAGCCAACCCTTCCCGCATAGATCCACTGCCTCCCCCTACCTGTAGTGCGAGGTTCCAGGGCGCTTGTTTTTTTGTTGGCTGTTCGGGAGTTGATGCCAGTAAAGCGGCGTCCAATTTGGTATCTCCTTCTTTTGCATCAGTTGGCTCCACCGTTCCTGAACCAGGTTTTTCCAGTGCCATCGCCATCAGTTTTCCCTGCAATACGGCTTCTTCAGTAGCTTTCCAGTCTTTAGCGCCAGCAGTTTGCTGCTCCCTTAAAACAAGCAGCTGTTCTTTGGTAGTGGTGGCAGGCCTGGCTTTTTTACCTGTCCGGGTGTTGCTGCCGGAAAGGGCCGATTGCTGCCCGTGTAATTGAATAGTTTCCTGTTTGGTAATCAAAGATCCGGAAGTAGAAGTAGAAGTAGCTTCATGCGATATAGTTGGTTTATTTAATGGTGTGGATTCCTGGGTACTAGTTGCAGCTTGTGCAGGTAAGGAAGGGCTGGTATGAGCTGGTGCCTGCTGTGCCTGCTGTGATTGCTGTGCCTGCTGTGCCTGCTGCGAAGAGGACGTTCCCTGCTGCAATACAGATGGACCGAAAAACCACAGAGAAAGGCCACCGGCTACCATGGCAGCTGCCAGCCAGATCCAGGCTGCGCCCCTTTTTCTATCCTTTTCCTTTAATTGCGCGGCAACCCGTTCCCATACTTCCGGGGAAGGCTCCAGGCGAAGTTCATTTGCCTTTCGCTGAACGGATTTATCAAATTCACGATCGGGCATAGTGGGTTGATTTAATTGATTCGGATTCTTTTTGCAGCCAATTCATCAACAGGCTGCGGGCTCTTGCATATTGTGACCTCGAAGTTCCTTCATGGATTCCGAGCATAGAACTAATTTCAACATGGGTGTACCCCTCAATAGCGTGCAGGTTAAAAATTGTTTGATAACCAGGCGGCAATTGCCTGACCAGGTCAGCCAGTTGTTTGGCATCAAGGCTCACTTCAGGATTGTCGGGTGATACCGGGTGCAAATAACCGGGCTGTTCGGTACTAAAGGATAAATCGTATTGGTAACGGCTGTTTTTCTTAAGATAATTAATAGCAGTGGTAACCATTATCCTTCGGATCCAGGCGCCCAGGTCACCTTCACCCCGGAACTGAGCCAGGTAATGAAACACTTTCACAAACCCTTCCTGCAATACATCTTCTGCATCACTCATCGATTTGGTATACCGGTAACAGACCCCCAACATCTGGGCAGCAAACAGCTCGTACAGTGCTTTTTGCGCTGCAGCTTTCCCTTTTAGGCAATCCCTCACCAGTTGGTGTTCATTGGTCATATCCGTGTAATAGTCTGACAAGGTACTGTTCGCAATCGTTGCACCCTTGTTAAAACTATTTTACCCGTTTAATGGGCTGGCAGAAAGGTTGCAATAAAGGATAACCGGCACTTGCACCCAACCTGCAATAAACTGAAAATCAATATAAAAATTAAAGCCTCCCGGGTAGGGAGGCTTTAAAAAGGTAGTTGGAAATCATTTTCCAGGAATAGTTCAGGAAACAGGCACTGCCACCTGCGTGGTGTCCCATTCCATAATCAATTTCCCTCCATCCAACTTGATGGTGAAATTTTCCACCGCTCCGGATGTTTTACCGACAGGAACGTTTATTTTCAAAACATCTTTATCCTTGTGTTTGTCGTATTCGTACGCGCCCCATTGTTTTAACTGGCTGTTCAGAATAATTGTCCACTCGGTAGCATTAGGAATTACAAATAAAGTATAGGTTCCGGCTTTAACTGCCTGTCCACCTAGGCTCCCGTCTTTTTTAAAAGTAATTTCTGTTGCTTCATCCGCCCCTGCCCTCCAAACTTTTCCATAAGGAACCAGTGAACCGAAAATATCCCGTCCCTTTTTAGCCGGACGGCCATAGGTAACACTTACATTTCCCGAATTAACGGTTTCATGCGGGCTTTTACGATTTTGTGCACAGGCAGGAAGTAAGAAACTAACGGCTACCAGTGCAAGAAGTAAGGATTTCATATGATTCTTTTATTAAAATTAAGGATTCGATTCCACAAGCCGTTTTAAATTTGCGAGGCTTTCCTCCATAACAGGGCCCATTTGTTTATCGTAGATGATACTGCCCAGCTTCTCCCAGGGATACCAGGCCAGTTTCACGTCAAAATACCACTGAACCGTAAGAATTCCGGGCTTAACCTGGTAAACGGCATAATTACTTGACAGTTTTTTATCACCCGTTACCCATTGTGCACTTATCACTGAATCACCGGGCAAAACAGCCTGAACGGTTATTTGCCGCGTGCTGTCCTGCATCCAAAGATTCCAGCTTTTCCATTGGTTCATATCCTGTAAATAAGGCAGTAGTTTGCTCTTCTCGGCCTGAACATCCACCGCCCTAGAAATTCTGACGGTGGAGGGAATAAGGCTGGTAAATGCAGTCAATAACAGGAAGAATGCAACAAAACTGATGGCAATTAACTTTATAAAACGCATTGTAATGAGGGCCGCCTTTAGTTAAACTTTAATCGATACGGAAGTTTTGCCTGTGCTTTTCCCAAAGTGGCTTCCAATGATTTCCACTCTTCATAGAGTTGATACAAATCTGCACCCAGCTCCTTTTTAAGCGTTTTAGTGGAAATATTCTGTGAATAGGTACCGGTCAGTTTTTCCAGCCAATTGGTGCGTTCGGGGAACTGCCGGATCCTGTAGCTCTCCAGTTTCGCCAAGCTGGCAGCTGCTTCCATGGCTGTTTCCATACCTCCTATACGGTCGGCCAGCCCGAGTTTGATAGCCTGGCTGCCTGTCCAGATTCTTCCCTGCCCAATACTGTCTACGGCCGCTATGCTCATTTTTCGTCCGGCTGCTACCCTGCTTAAAAAGGTTTGATAAATACTATCAACTCCTTCCTGCAGGTATTTTTTCTGCAATGGAGTAAGCGGGCTGGTAACCGACGGAGAATTGGCGTAGGGCCCCGTTGCAACGCCATCAAACGTAACCCCCAATTTATCGGAGAAAAACTCCTGAAAATTAGGCACAATGGAAAAGACGCCGATTGACCCGGTGATGGTATTGGGCAATACAAAAATACTATCTGCATTGCAGGCCATATAGTATCCTCCGGAGGCGGCTACATTTCCAAAGCTTACCACCACCGGTTTATCTTTTTTTGCCAATTCAATTTCACGCCACATATTTTCACTGGCCATGGCGCTTCCCCCTCCAGAGTTAATGCGTATAACAATGGCTTTGGTTTTATCATCGAGGCGGGCTTTGCGTATATAGGACCGGAACTTATTTCCACCCACCTGTTCTTCACTGCCCTCCCCATCAACAATATCGCCTTCGGCATAAATAACGCTGATACGATCTGTTCCCTGGCCGTTGAGCGCCGACACCGCTTCGGCGTACTTGGGTAATGAAACAAACTTTATTTTCTCGATGGATGCTGCGCCTATTTTACGTTTGATTTCTTCTTTCACTTCGTCTTCATAGCGGAACCCGTCCAGTAAGCCAGCACGTACTGCATCTTCAGCCGTGCGAAGGCGATTGCTATCTGCCAATTGTCTGAGCTCCTCCACGCTAATTTTACGGCTTTGAGAAGTGGTTTGAAGAAGATGAC
>NZ_LUKG01000085.1:0-13310 GCF_001601815.1 Flavihumibacter sp. CACIAM 22H1 | reverse complement strand
GTTTGAAGAAGATGACCATAGATACCTTCCAGTAATTCCCTACTTTGGAGTTTATTGGGTTCGGTCATTTTTTCTTCCCGGAAAGGCTCGGTAGCGCTTTTAAATTTACCTGCATAAAAAATCTGCGGTTGTATTTCCAGCCGATCCAATGCTTTTTTGAAGAAAATGTATTCGAGGCCAAGGCCGGTCCATTCCAGTCCGCCTTTCGGGTGGCAATAAATTTTTTCTGCCTGGGTAGCTACATGGTAAGCCTGTTGCGGTATAACATCGCCATAGGCAAGAACAAACTTGCCGGCTTCTTTAAAACGCCCGAGGGCATTCCTGATTTCTTCATTGGTAGCAAACCCATTTGCATTACCACCAATTTTAAGGTATAGACCATCAACCTGGTCATTGCCCTCGGCATGGTTCAACAACTGCACCAGGTCGTATACACCCGGCTGTGTGTAGGGCTCCTCCCCGCTTAATGCCGCAAAAGGGTTTTCTTTTGATTGTTCAATCAAAGGTTTGCTGAGATCGAGGTATAAAACAGAATGCGCCTCAAGTTGCACCGCATCTTTGCTGGCCAGGGCACCTGCAAGGCCGATAAGAATAAAGAATGCCAGGACACTAAAAACAATGAGCGCCAATAACGCCGCAAAAAAGTATTTAAAGAATTGTGCCATACGAACGCTTGGTTAAAAATCGGATTGACTGATATTTGAGCCTGTAAAGTACAGAATCTATGCATACAGCCTATCTGTTGATGGGAGGGAATATTGGAAACAGGGAGGAATATCTTAAACAGGCAGTGGAGCTGCTCCGCAGGCAGGCAGGCAATCCGGTTCGTTTATCCGCCCTTTATGAAACGGCCGCCTGGGGTAATAAGAACCAGGAACCCTTTCTGAACCAGGCTGTGCAGCTGGAAACGCAGCTGAAAGCAGCTGAGCTAATGACAACAATCCTGGGTATAGAGGAAGAAATCGGCCGAAAAAGACTTTATAAATACAGTCCCCGGGTCATTGATATAGACATTTTGTTATATGACCAGGAAATTCATACCAGTGGCCATATTACCTTACCCCATCCAGAGCTTCCGAACAGGCGTTTTGCCCTGGAGCCTCTAAACGAACTGGCGCCAGACCTGCTGCACCCTGTGCTTAAGAAAAGCATAGAGGACTTATTGCTGGTCTGCCAGGATCCGCTCCCTGTTAAGAAACTAACAACATGAATTATCATTATATAACCATAGAAGGAAATATTGGCGCCGGAAAAACCACCCTGGCGCATCTTTTAGCCAAGCATTACAATGCCCGCCTGGTGCTGGAAGAATTTGCAGACAATCCCTTTCTTCCCAAATTCTACGAAAACCCCGGCCAGTTTGCATTTCCCCTGGAGTTGTTTTTTATGGCAGAACGATATAAACAGTTAAAAGAATTGATTCATACCAAGGATTTGTTTCATTCGGTTACCATTTCTGATTACCTCTTTACCAAATGTCTCTTGTTTGCCAAAGTGAATTTGCCGGAAGAGGAATTTCATCTTTACCAGCGACTCTTTGAAATAATTCACCAGCAATTGATTCAGCCAGAGATACTGATTTATTTACATGCACCCGTGCAGAAACTGCAAAAAAATATCCGGAAACGGAATCGTTCCTATGAACAGAACATACCGGATGAATACCTGTTTTCCATACAGGAAACCTATACCCATTATATAAAACAGCACAATATCAAAACCTTGTTTGTAGACGCCTCCAACGCCGATTTCCTGGGCAATGAAACACATGTAAACACCATCCTGGATGCGTTGGAAAAAGACTATGATAACGGCCAGCACTTTATTGCACTTCCATAAGCTTATTGCATGACGGATACACAAACAATACAACAGGCCCAGCAAGACCCCCTGGCCAGTATGCGGCTTCCCGAATTCAGGCACCTGATGCTGGGGCGTTTTAGCTTTATCATGGCGTTACGAATGATGTCAACCCTGGTAGGATGGTGGTTGTATGAACTTACCGGCGATCCCTTGGCAATTGGACTGGTGGGCTTGGCAGAAGCGGTTCCGGCTATTTCACTGGCGCTGTATGCCGGGCATATCATTGACCTCTCTGACAAGCGAAAATTACTTTTAAAGGGTGTTAGCTTATACCTGACAGCGGCCTGCCTGCTCTTGTTGTTATCCTATTCCTTTCAAAACGGAAGCACTAAATCGCTGCTGGTAACGGGTATCTATTGCGTAATATTCTGTACCGGAATAATCCGATCCTTTACCGGGCCTTCATTCTCTGCAATTCTTGCGCAAATGGTTCCCAGGCCGCTGCTGGCCAATGCCATTACCTGGAACCAGGGAGTATGGCTAACAGCTTCCGTAGCAGGTCATGCAACCGGTGGATTTATAATTGCTGCATTTCATTCAACCGGTACGCTTTGGGTGATCAGTGGTTTGATTGCTCTTGGGCTCCTGTCTATTTACCGGTTATTACCCAAGCCCCCCTCTCCTAAAGCCGGGCAACAGAAAACCTGGGAAAGTGTGAAAGAAGGCATTCGCTTTGTGGTAAGCACCAAAGAAGTATTAGGCGCGTTAACCCTTGATCTTTTTGCGGTATTATTTGGTGGATTAGTTGCTATGGTACCGGTATTTGCAAAAGATGTTTTAAAGATAGGTCCGATTGGTTTTGGCTGGTTAAATGCCGCCTCGGATATCGGCGCTATTATTATTATCCTTACCCTTACTTTTTTTCCCATGAAAAAAGCACAGGGTAAAAAACTGTTTTATGCGGTTGGTGGGTTTGGCTGTTGTATTATCCTTTTTGCCCTGTCGAAAACATTCTGGCTATCCTTTATTGCCCTCCTGCTTTCCGGTTTGCTCGATGGAATCAGTGTGGTTATCCGGGGCACTATTCTCCAACTAAAAACACCCGATGAAATGCGGGGCAGGGTGATGAGCGTAAACAGCATGTTCATTAACAGCAGTAATGAAATTGGCCAGTTTGAAAGTGGTGTGGCGGCCCGGCTATTGGGCGTTGTTCCTTCGGTTGTATTCGGCGGAAGCATGACCTTGCTGGTGGTTATCCTAACCTGGTTTAAAGCGCCGTCTCTGAGAAAAATGGAATATTAATACCTAATCCGCTTTGATCAGGTCTACGATTTTTTCACGTTCGCCAACAATCCAAACTATATCATCCCATTCAAATTCTGTAGTAGAGGCTGGGTTCAGGATCCGTTGCCCGGAACGTTCAATACCAACTACCAGGCCATTGGTTTTTTCCCGGATGCCCGAATTGCGAATGGTTTTTCCTTTGAGCTGATTATGTTCATCAACCCGTACTTTCATGAGGCGAATTTCTTCTTCCTCCTCCGTTAAGCCAGATAAGGCTTCAGGTTCCACCACTGGCCGGAACACCTGCAACTGAAGATCGGTACCAATTATAGCCAGCTTATCGTACGGAAATATTTTTTCTGTTCGCTGGGGAGCAGTGATCATCTTTTTTCCTCTTTCAATAGACGCGATATTGATCCCATACTTCTCTCTCCAGGCCAATGTTTCAAGATCCATTCCAAGGCAGTCGGCATCGGGGCTGATGACAAAATAAGCAAGGTGGGCATCCCAAGGGCTGAGGGTACTGTTGGCACCCGAATTAGCCGTAAGCTCCCGATGATTCAGGTTAGACATAAACCGACGCTCAATTCGCGCATAAAAAGCCTGTAAACGTTGTGAAAAAATAAATAATACAACGGCTAATACCACCACGGCCCCAACAATGGCTATTACCACCGTAAACAGTTGGTTTAATAGGAGAAACAGGTAAAATACAGCCAACAGGTTGCGCAGAATTTCCACCATTACAAGTGGGCCATGGTTTACCTGCTGGTTTAACCATAAGCTGGTGTATGCACCGCGTTGAAGTTTTTTGATGGTAAGGGCCCAGATAAAGGGAGAAGCTACCAGTAGGGTTACTAAAACGGTAACTATATGTGCAGTTATCGGCTGATTAAGTAACGCTACCAGCCATGGATCCAAAAATTTTACCGCCAGAAAAATAGTGGCCAGGATAATAACAGAATTAAGTACAATAGCATAGAAATAGGTTTGAAATACCATTTTCCAGTCTGCGTCGGCAGGTATCTGTTGCGCCCCCGTACTATATCGGTTTAAGCGATTCCGCCATTTTAATGGCAGTGTTTTATCCAGCCATTTATACAAAGGCAGGGCTGACTTGATCATGAAAGGGGTCGAAAAAGTGGTAATTACAGAAACCCCTACGGCAATCGGGTATAAAAAATCGGAAGTTACTCCTAAACTTACACCCAGTGTAGCAATGATGAAGGAGAATTCACCGATCTGCGACATACTCATTCCTGCCTGCAGACTTTGTTTAAGTGGCTGGCCGGAAATAAAGGACCCGATCGTGATATTGATGGTTTTACCCAGTATAACGGCTATTGTAATGATAATTACCGGAACGCGGTATTCCCATAACAGGCCCGGATCAATTAACATACCCACCGACACAAAAAAAACAGCCCCAAACAGGTTTTTTACAGGCTGCATCTGGTGTTCAATAGCCTCTGCCTGGGTGGTTTCGGCCAGTACGGATCCCATAATAAATGCACCCAGGGCGGCAGAGAACCCGGCATAGGTGGCCAGGATTACCATGCCCAAACACATGCCCAGGGAAATAATCAGGAGGGTTTCTTCATTCATCCAACGGGCTACCCACCGGAAAAAACTGGGTATAACCAGGATACCGAACAAAAACCAAAGGCTCAGGAAAAATACCAGCTTCACCACTTCTATCAATAAATCCAACCCGGAAAACTGTTGGCTAACAGCAACCGTTGATAATAGAACCATTAGTAAAACCGCTACAATGTCTTCAATAACCAGCATGCCCATTACCATACTGGCAAAACTGGTTGATTTTAACCCCTGCTCTTCAAACGCGCGAATAATAATAGTGGTGGAAGAAATCGAAATAATACCCCCCAGGAAAATACAGTTCATGGTAGACCAGCCTAGTATGGAACCGGTGGTATAACCCAGCAAAAACATACCGGTAATTTCAAAAATTCCGGCAATTGAAGCAGACCCGCCTACCCGCATTAGTTTTTTAAAACTGAATTCAAGGCCCAGGTTAAACAGCAATACCACCACACCGATCTCCGCCCATATCTTAATATTTTCTGTATCACCGATAGTGGGGAAAAAATTAAAATTAGGCCCCACCAGTAAGCCCGCAATAATATACCCCAGTACAAGAGGCTGTTTAAGACGTTTGAATAATAAGGTAGTAATGGCAGCGGCTCCCAGAATTAAAGCCAGGTCTTTTATTAATACAGGTAAATGCGCCATAGGCGCAAATATCGGGCAGTGAACCCGTTTTTGAGACAGGTCTTTATTTTAATTTCAGTGAAAGATTGTCTAGCACCAGAAATACGGCCGGACAAAAACTGCTGTTTTTTAGGGTAAGCGGAATGCGCTTCAGCAATACATCTTCATCGGTATAAGGGAAACGTTCACAATCAGACGGTCGGCTATCGTATACGCTACAGGCATTATCTGCACCAAGAAAAGGACAGGGAGCTGTTTTGGTAACATAATCCCCTTCCTTATCGAGCCGGAGGTACTGTTCAATAAACCTGCTTTCTTTCAGGCCCAATCGTTTACTAAGTCGTTTAATATCGGTGGTTTTGAACCGGGGTGAATAGTTTTTACAACAGGCCGCACAATCCAGGCAGTTAACCTGTTCAAAAGCTTCTTCATGTAATTCTGGGAGCGCCTTTAATACCTTGTTTTTGGGAGCTGTTTCCAGCATCCGTTTAAACTGTTTCTGCTTTTCCGCTGATTTTTTTGGCCAGTTTTGAGGTAAGGCTTCCATGCCCCAAATATACTCCATCCACCCGATCGCTTAGGGCCCGGATGGAGAAAAGGTTACACAAACAAGCGTTCGTCTGGTTGCCAAATTGTAACTTTGCACTTCCAAAAAGCTTAACCGCACACATTATGAATTTATTTCAAGCACAGTCGAATGAATTTCTGGGTCGCCATATAGGAACCCTGAATGCTACTGAAAGTATGCTGGCTGCTATCGGCGCTGGTTCGCTGAACGAACTGATCAATAAAACAGTTCCGGCAAGTATCCGGATGAAGGAAGCCCTGGCCGTACCTGATGCAGTAAGCGAAGCTCAATACCTGCGCGATCTGAAAGCTGTTTCCATGAAAAACCAGGTATTCCGGAACTTTATCGGCCAGGGGTATTATGATACCATTACCCCCAGCGTTATACTTCGTAATGTGTTTGAAAACCCGGGATGGTACACCCAATATACCCCCTACCAGGCCGAAATTTCCCAGGGCCGCCTGGAAAGTTTACTGAACTACCAAACCATGGTAGCCGACCTAACGGGGCTTCCCCTGGCCAATGCTTCCTTACTGGATGAGGCAACTGCAGCTGCGGAAGCAATGAATATGTTTTTCCACCATGTTAACCGGACAGAACAAATCAATCAGCCCCGTTTTTTTGTGGATGCAGCTGTATTTCCACAAACACTGGACCTTATCTACACCCGGGCTACTCCAATTGGAATAGAAGTAGTAACCGGTAATTATAAAGATGCCGTAATTGATGCCAGCTATTTCGGCGCATTGGTTCAATACCCAAACAGCAAGGGAAGCATTGAAGATTACCGGCAGTTTATTGAATCCATACATGCAGTGGGCGGATTTGTAGCAATGGCAACCGATTTACTGGCATTAACCTTATTGACACCCCCCGGAGAACTGGGAGCAGATGTGGCACTGGGTTCGGCCCAGCGTTTTGGTGTTCCTCTGGGATATGGTGGACCACATGCCGCTTTCTTCAGTGCAAAAGATGAATTCAAACGGGCCTTACCCGGCCGTATTATTGGCGTTAGTGTAGACGCTTCCGGCAACCGCGCCCTGCGTATGGCACTGCAAACCAGAGAACAGCATATCAAGCGCGAAAAAGCCACTTCCAATATTTGTACTGCACAGGCCTTATTGGCAAATATGGCAGCAATGTATGCCGTGTACCACGGGCCGGATGGTCTGGTACAGATCGCTAAAAGAGTGGCCCTACTTACCAAAACACTGGCCGAAGGCCTGAATGACCTGGGCTATCTTTTGGAAAGCGCCCGCTATTTTGACACGCTGCAGGTACAGGCCTCCGATAGCGGCAAAATCCGCGAACTGGCAGAACAACAGAAAATAAACTTCCGCTACGAAAATAACAGCATTGGCATTTCCCTGGACGAAACCACCACCCAGGCAGATTTGCTCGACATTCTGCATGTTTTTGCTACAGCAGCCGGAAAAGATGTAGCCGGACTTACCTTCAACTACGAAGCCGTACTGGATACCATACCAGGTACCCTTACCCGAACATCCACTTTTCTGACACATCCGGTGTTCAATACGCACCGGAGCGAAAGCCAGATGATGCGTTACATGAAATCACTGGAAAATAAAGACCTCTCTTTAAATACCTCCATGATTTCACTAGGAAGCTGCACCATGAAGTTGAATGCAGCCACCGAAATGATTCCTTTAAGCTGGGCGCACTGGAGCAAAATGCATCCCTTTGCACCTGTTCAACAAGCCGGCGGATATCAGCAGATAATAACCGAACTTTCCCAGTTCCTTTGTTCCATCACTGGTTTTGATGCCTGCAGTATGCAACCCAATAGCGGTGCACAGGGTGAGTATGCCGGGCTTTTAACGATCCGGAATTTTCACCTGGCCAATGGAGACAGCCATAGAAATGTATGCCTGATTCCCATTTCAGCACATGGTACCAACCCTGCTTCTGCGGTAATGGCCGGAATGAAAGTAGTAGTTGTAAAGGCGCTGGAAAACGGTTATATTGATGTAGCTGATTTCAAAATAAAAGCAGCACAATACAAAGATGTTTTAGCCGGCACCATGATTACCTACCCCAGTACCTATGGTGTATATGAAGAAAGTGTAAAAGAAATTTGCGAAATCGTACATCAATACGGCGGACAGGTATATATGGATGGCGCCAATATGAATGCACAGGTAGGACTTACATCACCTGGATTGATCGGCGCTGATGTATGCCACCTTAACCTCCATAAAACATTTGCTATTCCGCACGGCGGCGGTGGCCCTGGAATGGGACCGATTTGCGTAAAAGCACACCTGGCTGGTCATTTACCCGGCCACTGGTCTACCGGCGCTACCAATCCGCAAAATTCAGGAGCCGTTTCTGCTGCCCCTTTTGGTTCAGCCTCTATATTACTGATTAGTTATGCGTATTGTAAGCTCCTGGGCGCTGCCGGACTCAGAACCGCAACGGAATATGCCATTCTCAATGCCAATTATATGAAAGCCAGGCTGGAAAAAGCCTACCCGATCTTGTATACTGGTGAAAACGGTACCTGTGCCCATGAATTTATCGTAGACCTGCGGCCGTTTAAAACCTCGGCTGGCATTGAAGCGGAAGATATTGCAAAACGATTGATGGATTATGGATTCCATGCCCCAACGCTAAGCTTCCCGGTGCCGGGTACCATCATGATTGAACCCACAGAAAGTGAAGACAAGGCCGAACTCGACCGGTTCTGTGATGCGTTATTATCTATCCGTCAAGAAATTTCTGCCATTGAGGAAGGAAAGGCCGATAAAGCGACGAATGTACTAAAACATGCCCCCCATACACAGGCTGTAATAACGGCCGATGAATGGAACAGGCCGTATAGCCGCCAGGCTGCTGCCTACCCCCTTCCCTATGTTCTTGAAAACAAGTTTTGGCCAAGTGTAAGCAGGGTAAATAACACGCATGGCGACAGGAACCTGATATGTACCTGTGAGCCTGTAAGTTCTTATGCTGAAGAAACAGCCTGATTAAAAACCGGATCTCATACGTGTCAAAAGCTGGGTACCTGACCAGGTACCCGGCACTATGATACGACGGATGGTGTAAAGCGGATCAGCCTGATCACGCGTGGTGGATAAAATAAAAGCAGCCTGTAAGCCCTTTGCTTTTAAATGCGGAATGGCCTCAGGGTTCCAAAGTCCGAATGGATAAGCAAAATAGGTAACCGGCTTGCCGGTGATTTTTTCCAGTACGGCTTTTGGCTTCTCCACCTGTTTAACCCAATCATCTGCCACATATTTTTTTACGTTGTGATGATCCCAGGTATGTAAGCCGATAGAATGCCCCGAATCAGCCAGCGCTTTTATCTGCTCTGCTTTCATATAATTGGGGCGATTAATTGCCACCGTCATAATAAAATAAGCGGCTTTCATTTTATACGGATCAAGAATAGTGCGGGTAATTTCATATTGCTCGTCGCAGCCATCATCAAAACTGATCAGCACTGCTTTTTCGGGCAGGTTCTGCCCGGATAATAGATAGTGCATGAGTTGATCGGGCAATATTGTCTGGTACCCACTGTCGTGCAGCGCTTTCATCTGGTCGCTGAATATGGCAGGAGGAACTATATATGCCTTAGCAGTGGGACTATCATCCGGTTTATAGGGCCTTATCTGGTGGTAACACAATACCGGTACCTGCTTCCTGGCCAGAATTGACCCTGCGCTGCTGTCATACACCGGTTTAGCCAATTCCGCTTCCTGCTGCTCCGCAGCCGGTGCCGGCGATACGGACTGTTCCTCTGTTTCCGGGGCTGAGTTCACCGAAGCAGTACCACAGGATAATAAACCTGCTATCAACACAGTAAAGCTGCCCGCTACAAACCTTGACGTCATTTTCACTACCATTTGCAATTTTCTATTGGATTTTCCATACAAAGAACGGCAGGATTTGGCATTTCTTATAAGCCTTCTTAAAAAAAGGAATGCTTTATCTTCGTAGTATGCCGGTGAAAGATTATTACCAGATACTTGAACTGCCGTACAACGCCAATGAACAGGAGATCAAAAAGGCCTACAGAAAGATGGCCATGCGCTACCATCCTGATAAAAATACCGGTAATATCCTGGCTGTTCAGCATTTTAGAGAAGTTCAGGAAGCCTACACCATTCTTTCCAACCCGGTTAAACGAAGCGAATACCATCAAATTAGATGGCAGAACCCGGGCTACCAGAACCGGTATGCAGCCCCGGTGACCATAACACCCCGCCTGCTGATCCGGGAGGCCCAGAAAATGGCAGACCAGGTACGCGGCATGGATGTTTTCCGGATGAACCAGGAAGCCCTTTTCCGGGAACTGGGCCAATTAATGAGCCCCCGCCATATACTGGTTTTACAGGAAAGCGCAGAACCGCTGCTTGTACAGGATTTTATTGAAATCCAGTTAAGATCTATGGATCCGTTGGCCTATAACTACTGGATCAGGCTACTGCCGCAGCTTGTTCAAATTGCTGGTACGGATAATCACTTGCTGGAATTCATTCATCGGAAACAAAAGGAAAAACTTCGCCAACGCCGATGGATAAAAATACAACCGGTGCTACTGGCGCTAACAGTTGCATTGATTTGCCTGCTGATCTATATAATTGCCTAATTTACCGATATGAAAAAACGATCCATTCTGTTATTGCTTACCTTATATGTTTCAATTATGGCCTATTCGCAGGATTATTATATGTACACCGGCACCTACACCAATGGCCAAAGCGAGGGAATTTATATCTACAAACTTTCTGTTCCTTCCGGTACGTCTACCCTGGTAGATATTATTAAAGGAATTGAAAACCCTTCTTACCTGGCGGTTTCTAAAGACGGCCTGTTTTTGTATGCAGTTTCGGAAGGTGGCTCCGATCACAAGGGAATGATCAGTGCCTACCAACTGGATCCTGCTACCGGGAAGGCGAGTTTTCTAAATAAGAAAGAAAGCCGGGGAGACGGCCCCTGTTATATTGCAGTTTCAGAAAATCGGAAATGGGTAGCAGTTGGAAATTACGGTGGAGGAAACCTGGTCACTTATGCCCTCGATAAAGAAGGAAAACTCACCGATCAGTATCAACTGGTACACCACGAAGGAAAGGGAATGAACCCCAAAAGACAGGACAAACCGCATGTGCACGCAACCATTTTTACCCCGGATAACAAATTTTTACTGGTGCCAGACCTGGGCACCGACAAAGTGATGATCTATTCGTTCAATGAAAAGAAAAACATGCCGATCGGTGGCACTCAACAGGGTTTCGCTAAAATCACCGATGGCAGTGGGCCAAGACACCTCGATTTTCATCCCAACGGCAAATGGGTCTATGTCATAGAGGAAATGGGCGGAACGATCAGTAGTTGGAAATACAGCAGCGGAAAACTGGAAAAATTCCAGCACGTTGATGCACACCCGGCAAACTACCAGGGTACCAGGGGGAGTGCGGATATTCATATTTCGCCCGATGGTAAATTTCTATATGCCTCTCACCGGTTTGAAGCCAATAATATTTCCATCTTTGCCATAGATGAAAAAACCGGCATGCTGGAACTGGTAGGGTTTCAGGAATTGCCGGGTAAAAAACCCCGAAACTTTGTTATTGATCCAAGTGGGCAGTTGTTATTGGTAGCGAACCAGGATTCTAATGATATTACACTTTTTAAAAGGGATAAAGAAAAAGGAACGCTGACGGTATTGCCCGGAACGATACAGGCAGGTAGCCCGGTTTGTTTGAAACTAGTCCCGATTAATAAATAGTCTTATTCAATTGCCTCTATTATTCCCTTCACAAAAGACTGGGAATTAAACCAGGCAGATTTGGCGGTTTGTCCAAGACGCACAATTACCAGTTCTTGGGAAGGAATGATAAAGACATACTGTCCTTCAAAACCACTGAAATAATATAAATCGGTCGGCAGTTCAGGAAATTTTCGTTGGGCGCTATTTTCGGCAGAACCGGCATTTAGCCAAACCTGGTATCCATACTCACCCATAGGTGCAACCGAAACAGGCCTGGTAGCAAGCGCTACCCAGTTTTCCGGTAAGAGCTGCTCTCCCATCCAATTGCCTTTTTGGAGGTAAAGCATTCCGAGGCGGGCCCAATCCCTGGCAGTTGCAAATACATAGGAAGAGCCTACGAAATTTCCCGAGGCATCCACTTCCATTACAGCACTGTACATGCCCAGTTTGTAAAACAGCTGCTCGTAGGGAAACCGGTGATAAAAACTGTCTGTTAAAGTGGTTCGTATAATTCCAGAAAGAATATTACTGTTTCCGCTGCTGTAATAAAACTGTGTTCCGGGTTTGTCTTTCAATGGATGTGCGGCCGTGTAGGCGGCCATATCTGCTTTCCGGAAAAGCATATTGGTAGCATCGGTAGACTTACTGTAGTTTTCTTCAAAATCCAGTCCGCTGGTCTGTTGCAGCAGGTTCTCAAGACTAATTTCCGCCCTCGCATCTGCGGCATTTTGCCATTCTTTTACCGGTGCCGGCTGATTGATTGTAAGCCGGCCTTGTTTTACCAGCATGCCAACCAGGGTGCCGGTTATTGATTTTGCCATTGACCAGCTTAGCTGACGGTGATGCCGGTCATAACCGGGCGCATACTGTTCGGCCACCAGTTTGCCTTTATGAACTACTACCACTGCACGGGTACGTAGGGGTTGGTCTGGCTGCTGATCGGTGAATGCAGCCTGAACAGCCGTCCGAAGCATGGCTTCCTTGTCCGCCGCCAGGTGGAACAAACCAGCAGTATCCACCGGAATTCGGTCCCCGGCCGGCCAGTTTAGTGTATCAGGATTTACCAGAGGAATGGCAGGCAATAACCAGGATTGCGCTTTGATTTGTGCTTTCGATAATTCATTCACAAGGGTACATCCAAGTCCAGGCCTGTACAATGCTGTCTGTTTGGCCATACCGGCAATAGAAGCAGTGACCGAACTATCTTTATTAAGTTCGAGTTTAGCAAGCTTTAACGGAAAATTCCCCAATTCCTGCTCTTCTACTGAGCCCAGGTTACGTTGTCCAAGAAACATACAGGAACAGGCCATTTTAGCACTGTAACCGGTAATTATCGGAAAAGAGTTCCATATATACCAGCACAAATAACCAAGTACAATCAGCACTACTAGCAGCAGTAATCGTTTCAAACCTTTCATACTAACGTTGTTTGGGGTCGAGCCATTTTAATTTTCGTTTCAACCTGGGGCCTGGATTAAATCGTTTAGCAAGCGTTAAGCGATAATTACCGGTATTAAACCGATAATCGTTTTTTGAGCTGGCCCCTTTTACATAAATAGTGTTACCAACGATGGAAAAATTCAGGTTCCAGTTATTACTGTTGTAGCCGGCAACACCCCGGTAAATAAAATTAGGGCTGATGGTAATTTTATCACTGCTGCTGTTTGAATAGTATTCACGGGATAACCC
>NZ_LUKG01000084.1:13149-20529 GCF_001601815.1 Flavihumibacter sp. CACIAM 22H1 | reverse complement strand
GTTCTGCATAGGCTAACACGTGGTTTAGAAGACTGGTACCATACCCTTTTCCCTGTTCTGCCAACAACGTGGCAAGTTTTCTAAATTGAAGAGAATGGTCATATTTTTCGGATACGAACAAGGATACTACCGAAACAATTTGCTGATCTACTGTTAATCCCAGGTGAACGGCTGTTTCATCGCCGTCTACCCGTGCCATTTCCACCGGTTTTCCAGGATACATTACTTCCTGCCGCAAGGGCATTACCTGGTGCAGGTATAGCTGGGTTAGTTGTGCCTGCGAACTCATTGGGTAATTTTTTTCAGGGCTTTTTCGATAGCATCCATAGCCTGGTCTACAGCAGCTTTATTGGTCCGAAAATTCACCAATGCAGCCCGTATGCAGGCTTGGTCCTTGTAAACAGAAGCTGTCATAAACACCACCCCCTCTTTGTTTAGCTCCTCCAGAAAATCACTTATAGTAATGCTTGCAGGTGTATCTGGAACCGGTTCAAAACAAACGGTGTTTAACCGTACCGGCGCCAATAGTTGAAAATAACCTGTTTCAACCAACCGTTCTGCCAGGTAAACAGCCATTTGAACAGATTGCTCAACAATATCTTTATACCCTGTTTTACCATAAGCCATCAATCCAAACCATACCGGTAGTGCCCGGAATCGGCGGCTGTTCTCCGGCACATAATTCAGGTAAGAAAATTGTTCCCACGGATTACCGAGGTAAGGCGCCGCCGAATTCTGAAAGCTCTCCATTTGTAAAACAGCATGTTCTTTCCTGGTTAAGATCAGGGCACTATCGTACGGCACATTCAGCCATTTATGAAAATCGATGGTTATACTATCTGCATATTGCCATCCATCAACAAGGTGCCGGTACTTTTGCGAAACTGCCGCAAAGCCACCAAATGCAGCATCCACATGTATCCAACAGGTATATGATTTTTTTAACTCAGCCAGTTGCTGCAGGTTATCGAAATCTACGCTGTTAACCGTACCAGCACTTGCAAGTAGTATAAACGGATGTCGGACATCTGCCGGCAGCATTTTTTTGAGCGCTTCAATATCCATGGCTTCCCTGTCGGGCAGGGTAGGCACCACCTGAACATTGGCGCTGCCCATTCCCAGCATTGAAAGCGCTTTCAGGCTGCTGGAGTGAGGCTGCGCGGAAAAAACAGGAATTGAAGCACGCAAGCCATCTCGGGCAATATCCATACCCAATTGCTTACCCGCCCACTGCCGGGCTACTGCAAGACCCGAAAAATTTGCCATGGTAGCGCCGGTAACAAAAGCCCCCATGAAAGCATCGGGCAATCCGAACAAGTCGAGTAATAACTGAACCGTTTGTAGTTCCAATAAGGCAGAGGCATCGCCCTTGCCTGTGGTCAACTGCGAGTTCTGGTCAAAAACGGTTGTAAGCCAGTCGCCCATAATACTGGCCGGGGTGGTGCCGCCGGTTACAAATCCCCAATAACGCGGCCCCGAGCTGGCTACAATATGCGGATAAAACAGTTTCCTGAACAGATCGAGGGTATGCTTACCTCCCAACCCATTATCCGGCAAACCCGGCCATTCAATTTGGCCGACCTGGGTAGTGGTAGGGTGGTCAGAAAGCTGTTGGAGATGCTGTTCACTCATTGCCTTGGCAGCATCTAGCAAAAGACTTAGTTCTTCCACATCCTGTTGAATCCGGGCATTCATATCTTCTCAATAAAATTACGCAGGATCTGTTCTCCGGTGCGGGCAGATTTTTCCGGATGAAACTGCACACCGTAATAATTTTTTTTATGCAGGGCAGAACTGTAGGGTGCCAGGTAATCGGTAGTTGCAATGGTATCTTCACCAAGGGCCGCATAATAACCATGTACAAAATAACAATAGCTATTATCCGATACTGTATCAAAAAGTGGAGTCTTTAGCGAGGAGATGGTATTCCAGCCGATCTGAGGAATTTTATACAAGGTATCAGCTGCCTCTGCAGCCTGCAATTTATTTTTTTGCTGGTGAAAGGATTTTACCTGCTCCGCAAAAATACCCAGGCATTCCGTAGCATTTTCTTCCGAATAGGCGCACATTAATTGCATCCCCAGGCAAATACCCAAAACTGGTTGCTGAAGGTCACGTAAAACCTGATCCAGCTTTCGTTCCCGAAGGTAACGCATAGCACTGCTGGCTTCTCCCACACCGGGAAAAATAACCTTATCGGCTTTCCTGAGCAATTCGAAATCATCGGTAACAACAGCTGTTGCACCAATACGCTCCAAGGCATATAATACGCTTTGGATATTTCCGGCATTGTATTTTACGATTGCTATTTCCATGATAAATAATCTATAGTACGCCGTTTAAAAAATCGCGGGTGGTGGCAGCAATATCTGTTGATCCCTCCAATGCCCGGATATACGCGGTGCCAATTATTGCGCCATTTGCATGAGCTGCTGCCGCGTCAAAACTTTCTTTATCCTTTATTCCAAAGCCCACCAATACCGGGTTGGTAAGCTTGTAGGATTGTAATCGTTCCAAATATGCTTCTACAGCAGGCAGCTGTTTAGCAGAGCCAGTGGTGGAAGAAGAAGAAACAGCATAAAGAAATCCAGAGCTCAGGGAATCAAGCCTTAAGACCCGCTCTTTTGCGGTTTCCGGCGTCACCAGAAAAATAAAATCAAGCCCGTATTTTTTTATGATAGCCCCGTATTCGGTTTCAAATTCATATTCAGGCAAATCAGGTAGTATGAGGCCGTCTACACCTACACGGGCAGCTTCCGCGCAAAACCGTTCAAATCCGAACTGTAAAACCGGATTCATATATCCCATTAGCAGTACCGGCACTGATATGCGTTCCCTAAAATTTTCCAGTTGATGAAACAAGGTTTCAATGGTCATACCATTTGCCAGTGCAATGCTGCTGCTTTGCTGAATTACAGGTCCGTCTGCCAGCGGATCACTATAAGGCATGCCGAGCTCAATCAGGTCTGCACCATTTTCCTGGAGTGCTTCCATAACCGGAAGCGTACTGGTTAATGCCGGGTAACCCGCCGTACAATATACATTTAGCACACGGGTTGATTTACGTTGAAATAAAGCGTTAATTCTGCTCATAGGGGCATTCTTAAGTCGTTAATTTTTTTTCCATTCTGATATCTGATCGCTTGTAAATGGAGTTTCCAACAGGGATTTCTTCAAAACCATATTTTTTATAGAGATGAATAGCTGCACCCAGTTTTTTATGTGAATACAACTGGAGCGTTAGAGCTCCTAAACCAGCAGCAGTAGCAAGGGCATGCTGAACCATTGCATGACCGATCTGGTGTCCCTGGTAGGCTTTATCAACCGCCATTTTGGACAATTCAAAGCAATCTTTACCGCTTTTGATTAATGCATAACAGCCTACAACAGTATCCTGCACCAGGGCAAAATAAATAAAGCCTCCTTTATTGATATAGTATTCCTCCGGGTTGCTCAACATTTGGTGGTCAACCGGTTCTACCTCAAAAAACTCTTCTAACCAGGCGGTATTAAGCCGTTTAAAATCAGGCGCCCATTTTTGCTGGTAGGGTTCGATGGTTAATGCTGTATTCATCAGATTCCTGTCATTTCCATTTGTTTCATATAAGTGGCCAGGTCTTTATCTCCCCGTCCGCTTAAACAGATCACTACCTGTTCTTTGTTGCTGAGCGAAAGCTGGTGCAAGGCTGAAAAAGCGTGGGCAGTTTCCAGTGCCGGAATAATTCCTTCAAGCCGGGCCACGTCAAATGCGGCGCGCAGTGCGTCTTCATCTGTAACCGCCAGGAATTTACCCCGACCGCTATCAAATAAATTGGCATGCAGGGGGCCAATACCCGGATAATCGAGGCCGGCAGATATACTATGCGGCTCCACCACCTGTCCATCGGCTGTTTGCATCACAAGGCTTTTACTGCCATGTAATACCCCTGATTTTCCCAGCGCAGTAGTAGCAGCACTCATGCCGCTGTTTACTCCATGTCCAGCGGCTTCAACAGCCACCAATTGAACCGATAGCTCATCAAGAAAATGAAAAAAAGCACCAGCTGCATTGCTTCCCCCACCCACGCAGGCGATAACATGCGAAGGCAGTTCCGAACCTGTTTTTTCTTTCAGCTGCCATTTAATTTCTTCACTGATAATGCTTTGGAACCGAGCCACCATATCCGGATACGGATGCGGGCCAACGACACTGCCAATGATATAATGAGTATCAACCGGGTTATTAATCCAATCGCGAATGGCTTCATTGGTGGCATCTTTCAGGGTTTTACTGCCACTGACAGCAGGCACCACTTTTGCACCCAGCATCCGCATACGGGCAACATTGGGGGCTTGCCGTTCAATATCTTTCTCCCCCATATAAACAATACATTCCATGCCCTTCAGCGCACATACTGTGGCAGTGGCCACCCCATGTTGCCCGGCACCTGTTTCGGCAATAATTCTTTTTTTACCCAGGCGTTCCGCCAGCAATATCTGGCCAATCGTATTATTGATTTTATGAGCACCGGTATGGCATAGATCTTCCCGTTTCAAATAGATATTGGTTGAAAATGCCTGGCTTAGTCGTTTGGCAAAATACAGGGGCGTTGGCCGGCCAACATAATCTCTCAGCAATTGCTGAAATTCTTGTTGAAAATCCGGCTCCTGCATGATCTCCCGGTAACGAAGCTGTAGTTCTTCCACATTGGGATGCAGCATTTCCGGGATATAAGCCCCCCCAAACCGGCCATAATACCCTTGTTTGGTGGGTTGTTGATAGGTTTGCATAATGAAACTATTAATACGCATTGAGTTTTTTAATAAAATCACCGACCAGGTTTAAATCTTTAATACCCGGACTTGTTTCGAAACGGCTGTTGATATCCACTGCAAACAGTCCTTTTGCCTCCGGTTCCGTTGAAAATTCTTTTAATGCGTCCACATCTCCGGGTTCAATACCTCCACTCAGGAAATAAGGCTTGCCGATATGTTGGGACTTAAGCATGCGCCAGTCGAATTTTTTTCCTGTTCCACCGTAACCTACGCCCATGGTATCAAATAAAAACATATCACACACATCCAGGTAAGGGCGTACCATCCATTCTATACTATCGTTTTCACTTAACCGAAATGCTTTCACAACGGAAACATAGTCTGCGATCCGCTCACAATATTTAGGTGTTTCATCGCCGTGTAACTGCACCATATGCAGCCGGCATTCATCCACCATTTGAATTACTTCCTCTACGCCGGAATTCACAAATACGCCAACCTTGTTTATCTTTTTTTCTTTTTTAAGATCCGTGGTCGTAAGATGGCGCAATACATACCTCGGACTTTTAGGATAAAATATAAAGCCGGCGAAGGTTGCCCCCAGTTCTTCCAATTGGTCTACCTGTTCGAGCTGGGTCATTCCGCATACTTTTACTCTCATAAATTACTGTCCATTTTAAGTGTTAGTAGTCAACCGGCGTATCAGACCGGGTAGTTAATTATGAATTTTCTTTTAATGCATGACTGAATAATTCAAAAGCTTTTGCAGGATCGGCCGCTTTCATAAATTGTTCTCCAATTAAAAAACCGTCAAATCCATTTTGTTTAAAAGCCGTATCATATCTACTTTATCAATGCCACTTTCTGCCACTTTTAGGCATGCTGCAGGCAACTTGGCTGCCATCTCCAGGCTCTTTTCAATATTTACTTCAAAGGTTTTCAGGTTACGGTTATTGATACCTACGATCGGTGTATATTCATTCACATGATTCAATTCCGATTCATCGTGCAACTCCAGTAACACACTTAAACCCATGTCCTGTGCAAGCCTGGATAAATCCAACACCTGTCTGGGTCCCAGGCAGGCTGCAATCAGGAGAATGATATCTGCGCCCATCGCTTTTGCCTCATAGACCTGGTACGCATCAATCATAAAATCTTTACGCAATAAGGGTACCATTTGCTGCCGGGCAACCCGCAGATCATCCGCTGTTCCTCCAAAAAAAGATTCATCCGTTAATACAGAAATAGCCGAAGCACCGCAGTTGGCATAGGCAGCAGTAACCGCCCCCACATCGGCCTGGGTATTGATGGCTCCTTTGGAGGGCGATTTCCGTTTGAATTCTGCAATGATGCCTGTTCTTGCCGGATCTTTTAAAAATTGCGCAAGAGACAAGGGGGTTCTGTTGAAAAAAACTTCTTTTTCCAGGATTGGCAGGGGCCGTTGCGCCTTTCTTTCTTCTACTTCTATCTTTTTGGCGGCGATAATGGTATCCAGTATATTCATTGCTTATTGCAGTTCAACTAGTTTTTTTAATGCATTTCTTGCTTTTCCGCTTTCCAGGCTTTCCACCGCTGCGCCATAGGCCGCCTCGTAGCTTGGGTATTGCCCGGTACTTTTTAATGCCATCGCTGCATTTGCCAGTACCACCGCATTTTGTGCCCAGCTGCCTTTACCATCCAGAATTTTCAGAAAAATTTTAGCCGCTTCTTCCACGGAATTGCCACCGTAAATATCGGAAGGCTGTACCATTCTTTTACCAATCTGTTCAGGAGTTAGTAATTCCTCGCCTGAATTGGTTATTACTTTTGTATCAGCTGTAAGAGAAATTTCATCATACCCGTCCAGGCTATGGATGATGGTAAACTGTCCACCGGTTTGTTGCAACAAGTAGTTATACACTCTGGCCATTTCGAGATTATACACACCCACTACCTGGTAGGCCGGGTCAGCCGGGTTAACCATCGGCCCCAGCATATTAAAAAAAGTACGCATTCCAAGGTTTTTCCGGATGGGTGCCACAACTTTTAGCGCCGGATGAAAGAGGGGAGCATGCAGGAAACAGATATTCGCTGCATCGATTTCTTTCTTTAGAGAATCGTTGCCGCTTTTAAACCGGTAGCCCAGCTGTTCCATTACATTGGATGCCCCGCTTATGGAAGAAGCCCCATAGTTGCCATGTTTGGCAACTTTCTGCCCGGCACCGGCTACCACAAAACAAGCCAGTGTGGAGATGTTGAACGTATTTTTTCCATCCCCCCCGGTTCCAACTATATCAACCACCTGTTCTCCGTTTAGCTGCACTTTTACACAAAGTTCCAATAAGGCATCCCGAAATCCCTGCAGTTCTTCAATGGTTACGCTGCGCATCAGGTAAACCGTCATGAAAGCGGTAATTTCATGTTCGTTGTACTGGCCTTTGCCAACATTCAGCAATAGCTCTTTGGCCATTGCCCTTGTCAGCGCCTTATGTTCAAATAAAAACTGTAATATTTTTTTCATGGTGCTATTTTTTTGGTCTGCGGGTTCAGTTGCCAAGCCAGTTGCGTAACATTTTTTCGCCGTCTGGCGTCAATACGCTTTCCGGATGAAACTGTACCCCCTGTACATCATAGGTCTTATGC
>NZ_LUKG01000084.1:6892-12703 GCF_001601815.1 Flavihumibacter sp. CACIAM 22H1 | reverse complement strand
TCTCCAAACAATCGGGTAAGTTTTTATCGTTTACTACCCAGGAATGATAGCGGCCAACATTAATGGTTGCGGGTAACTGCAGGAAAACATCCTGTTTGCCTGGTATCCGGTCGGCCACCTGGAAAATAGGGGTGGAAACACCGTGGTAAACCTGCGCAAGGTTGATCAGTTCTCCGCCAAAAGCCTGGCCAATTGCCTGGTGTCCCAGGCAAACGCCGAGTATGGATTTAGTGGCCGCATATTCTTTGATCAGGGGCAGCAGAAGCCCGGCTTCTTCCGGTATACCCGGACCAGGTGAAAGAATAATTTTATCGTATTCTTTTCCTTTTTCAAGTGGCAACTGGTCGTTTCGAACAACATCTACTTTTTCTCCGGTTATTTTTTCAACTAGGTGAACCAGGTTATAGGTAAAGGAATCGTAATTATCGAAGACTAAAATTTTCATGATTGGATGGTATTGGGCAATGGATGATCGGTTAACTAATGGTTTGTGCCAGTAGAATTGCTTTTTTGAGGGCTCCCAGTTTATTGTTTACTTCCTGTAACTCACTGGCAGGCAAACTGGCAGCTACCACGCCGGCGCCCGCCTGGTAGGTAAGTGTATTATTTCTGCTCAGCAGGGTACGAATCATAATGGCATGATTGCAACTACCATTAAAGCCCATAAACCCGAGTGCACCACCATAGTAGGACCTGGCCGTAGGTTCATATTCGTCGATCAGTTGCATAGCCCGTATTTTAGGGGCTCCGCTAAGCGTTCCTGCGGGAAATGATTTGGCCATTAAGGTAAAGGGATTGGTATCTTTTGGAACCCTTCCAACTACTTCGCTTACCAGGTGTATAACATGAGAAAAATACTGCACCTGTTTATAATGTGCCACTTCAACCTGATCACAGATCCTGCTTAGATCGTTCCGGGCCAGGTCTACCAGCATAACGTGTTCGGCATTTTCTTTTTCATCGGAAAGCAGGCGCTGTGTTTCCTGTTGGTCCAATTCATCGTCGCCACTACGTTTATATGTACCGGCAATCGGATGAACCACGGCTTTTCCATTATTTATGATGAGTTGTGATTCGGGCGATGAGCCTATCAGTTTGTAATCACCATAATCAAAAAAGAAAAGATAGGGGGAGGGATTAATGCTACGTAAGGCTCGGTACACATTAAATTCATCTCCTTTAAATTCCTGTTGGAAACGACGGCTTAGTACAATCTGAAAAACATCTCCCCTATGACAGGAAGCAATTCCTTTTTGAACCATTTCAAGATAGGCATCGTCCTGCATGTTAGAAGACTCAGTACCTTCTGCGAAGAAGGGATATACCGGCACATCTTTACTACGAATCAGGGATTCAACCATGCCGAGATCAGACTCAATACCCGGTAATAAATTTTCGCATAGGTATAGTTCATCTTTAAAATGATTGATGGCGATAACATATTGGTATAACCGATACCGCATCAAAGGAATAGCTGATGAAGAATTTGGACGTTCCCGGAAGCGGACCGTATCAAAAAACTGAACGGCATCATAGGTTGTATAGCCATATAAACCCTGTGCAAAAGCCTGGATCTTATCCGGTTTTTCGGGCACTTCAAATCGTTGCATAAAGCTCCAAAGTTGTGCCGGCACTTCTTCCGGTTGTTCAATGGATACCCGCTCTGGTGCCTGACCCGGATACTTATATTCTATGCTTTTTAAGGAACTAATTTCCATGCCACCAATAGCATTGATACAGATAAAGGAATAGCTATTGTCCGCGGCATGGTGATCCGTACTTTCGAGCAGAATGGTGTCTCGGAAACGGTCGCGGAGTCGGAGGTATATCCCTACAGGGGTGTACACATCCGCAAGCATGGTTTTTACCGTTGTTTTAAGTTGAATCTTCTTTTTTTCGTTCGCCATAATAATTGGTTTCCAACAAAAATTAAAAAACCCCGATGTTGTACATCGGGGCCTTGATTATGTTTTACTATCGTATAGATACAGCACTACAATACCCCGTAAGAGTTTGTGTGCCACCACCACTGAATAGTTTGAATAGTTTTTTTCATGCGACCACAAATATGCAACAGCAAATTGGAATGAACAAAAGTTTTTTCAGTAGCTTACTGAAAAATTCCTGCTATGCTGGTACATCATACGCAAAAAGGAAATAAAGGTGTTTTTTATGTAGGTGAGGACGATGCCCCATTGGCTGAGCTGGTTTATACAAAACCAGCTTTTGACAAGATGATTCTGGAGCATACCGAAGTAGCAGAAGAATTAAAGGGGCAGAATATTGGCTATCTGCTGGTGGAAACAGCGGTTGAATATGCCCGCACACACCAGATGAAAATTCTACCGCTTTGTCCTTTTGCCAATGCTGTTTTTAAGAAAAAGCCAGATTACCAGGATGTATTAATGGCCTGATAAGCACTATATTATTATTTTATGAAACTTGTAATTTTTGGAGCAACCGGTCAGGTTGGAAAATATCTGGTACAGCAGGCACTGCTGATGGGGCACCAGGTTCGGGCATTTGGTCGGAACGTACATGAATTGCCGGAAGAAAATCCTTTATTGGAGAAAGTCAAAGGAGCTGTTTTTGATCCGGAGGAGGTAGCAGCCGCAATTCGGGGTACCGATGCAGTCGTAAGTGCGCTCGGGGGAAGTTTTGATGGTATGGACAAGACCCGTTCTTTAGGAATCCGGAATATTATTGCGCAGATGAAAGCTACGGGGGTGCATCGGATCGTAGCCCTTGGAGGCGCCGGCATTCTGGATCATCCGGAAGGCGGCCTTGTGATTGATCAGGAAACTTACCCGCCGGAGTATTTACCTGTTGGGCGCGAGCACCAGAAAGCCTGGGAGGCCTTACGGGATTCGGGGCTTAGCTGGACCTTTGTATGCTCTCCTGATATAGTAAATGCGGAGGTTACCGGAAAATTTTTGACGGCTCAAAATACCTTACCGGTGGGCGCGCTTGGAAAAATTAATGCCGGAGACCTGGCATTGTGCATGTTGCAGCAGTTGGATAACCCGGCTGCACTTCAAGCGCGGATCGGCGTTTCCGCCGTTTAGACGTCAGACAGGTGTTAGAACTGTGTTCTAACACCTGTCTGACGTCTAAAGCATTCCCTTCGTCGAAGGAAGGTAATTGCTGAAGGGATCCCGCTTTACCGCCATACGGATGGCTTTCGCAAAAGCCTTGAAAATAGCTTCGATTTTATGGTGCTCATTCTCCCCACGACAATAAATAGTCAGATTGCATTTCGCCGCATCACTGAAAGACTTGAAAAAATGATAAAACATCTCCGTTGGCATCTCCCCTATTTTCTCCCGTTGGAATGTCGCATCCCAAACCAACCAGCTTCGCCCCCCAAAATCTATTAATACCTTCGCTTCTGCTTCATCCATCGGCAAGGCAAAGCCATAACGTTCAAGTCCCCGCTTATCAGAAAGCACCCGCGCAAAAGCCTCTCCCAACGCAATACCGGTATCCTCAATCGTATGGTGCTCATCTATATGCAAATCTCCCTTGGTTTCTACCACCAGATCCAGTTTACCATGGCGCGCAATCTGATCCAGCATATGATCAAAAAAACCTAAGCCCGTTGAAATTTCCGCCTTCCCTGAACCATCCAGGTTCAACAGCACCCGAACTTTAGTTTCATTCGTATTTCTTTCATGTTCTACCTGCCGCAGCCCCAATTTCAGGAACGCATAAATTTCAGCCCAGTCGCAGGATTCCAGTGCTACCGTACTGGTCCGTAATTCCGCCGCCTTATCCTTGATCTCCGCCCCTCCTAACTCTGGGTCCATATTTAACCAGATTGCCTTACAACCCATATTCTTTGCCAGCTGTACATCGGTAATCCGATCGCCGATTACAAAAGAATTTTCAAGGTCATAGTCCGGATTATTCATATACGCCGTCATCATACCCGTTCCCGGCTTCCGGGTGGGTAAGTTTTCATGCGGATAACTACGGTCAATCAGCACTTCTTTAAAAAAAATACCCTCTCCTTCCAGGCTTTGCATCACCAGGTTATGAAGTGGCCAGAACGTATCTTCCGGAAAAGCAGGAGTACCCAACCCATCCTGATTGGTAACCATAACCAGCTCAAAATCCAACTCGCGGGCAATCCTACCCATGAATTCAAACATTTTCGGATAAAAACAGAGCTTATCAAAAGAATCCAGCTGATAGGTCGGAGGCGCCTCGTTAATCAGGGTGCCATCGCGATCAATAAATAAAACGCGTTTAGCCATACCGGTTAGTTGAAAAATGAAATTAATTAAACTGTTTCAATGCGTCCAGTAATTCTGTGTTTTCCGCTTCGGTTCCGATGGTGATACGTAAACTATCCTCACACAAAACTACCGAAGACCGATCTCGAACCACAATTCCTTTATTTAGCAGGTATTCGTACACCCTACGGGCATCAGCAACCTTTACCAATAGGAAATTAGCATCAGAAGGAAATACTTTTTGTACCACTGGTAAACCTGGCAATTCTTTTTCCAGCCGCTGCCGTTCCTGCACAAGCACCCGAATCATTTCGTTTACCTGTTCCACTTCGTCCAGCGCTTTCAATACCAAGTCCTGCGATGCCTGGTTTATGTTATAGGGAGGTTTTACTTTGTTCATCAGCCCAATAATTTCGGCAGAGGAAAAGGCCATTCCTACCCGCAATGCCGCCAGTCCCCAGGCTTTTGACAGGGTTTGCAAAACCACCAGGTTGGGATACTCCGCCAGATCCGCCACAAAAGACCGCTGGCGCGAAAAGTTTATATAGGCTTCATCAATCACCACCAGCCCAAAATAGTTGTTCAGCAGTGCTTCCACCGCCCCCCTATCAAGTGAATTGCCTGTTGGATTATTGGGCGAGCACAGAAAGATCATTTTAGTAAAGTCATCCACTGCTTCTTCCAGAGCCGGAAGATCCAACTGAAAATCTGCCGTAAGGGGCACTTTTTTCACTTTTACATTGTTGATGGATGCGCTTACTTCATACATACCGTAGGTAGGTGGTACCAGTACGATATTGTCGATTCCGGGCTCGCAAAATGTACGGATCAGCACATCTATACATTCATCACTTCCGTTACCCAGAAAAATATGCCTGGGATCCACCCCTTTTATCAGCGATAATTTTTCTTTTATGGCCCACTGAAGCGGATCCGGGTAGCGATTATACCATTTCATCAACGGTGATCCGAGCGAATTTTCATTGGCATCCAGATATACCCGCGCCGTGCCTTTAAACTCATCCCGGGCCGAAGAATACGGCACCAGATCACGGATATTCGGACGTACTAGTTCATTAAGGTTAAACATTGTTCTGGGTTCTAATGGTTACTGCATTTGCATGGGCATCCAGGCCTTCTGCCCTAGCCATGCTGACAACGGTTTCAGCAATGGACCGGAGCCCTGCGGAAGATAATTCCTGAAAAGTTATTTTTTTTACGAAGGAGTCTACACTTACCCCACTATAAGCCGTTGCATAGCCATTTGTTGGGAGGGTATGATTTGTGCCACTGGCATAGTCGCCTACGCTTTCTGGCGAAAAATGTCCCAGAAAAACAGATCCAGCATTAATTACCCCTTCAGCAATTGCAGCCGCCTTATCTGAAGCAATGATTAGATGTTCGGCTGCGTATTCATTTAATAAATCCATAGCCTCTGCCAGCTCTTTTACCACAATAGCGGCGCTGTTTTCCAGCGCCTTTTCTGCCAGTGCCGCCCTGGGTAAAACCAGTAATTGGGCCTTCAGTTCCGAAGCCACTTTTTCGGGAAGATCCGGATCGGTTGTTACCAATAGCA
>NZ_LUKG01000084.1:0-6358 GCF_001601815.1 Flavihumibacter sp. CACIAM 22H1 | reverse complement strand
GTCACATATTGGTTACCGGGACCAAAAATTTTATATACCCGCGGAATGGTTTGCGTACCATAAGCCATGGCAGCAATTGCCTGGGCACCTCCAGCTTTAATGATACGGGTAACCCCTACCAGCGAAGCAGCCACCAGCATAGCCGGGTGCAATTGTCCTTTTTTATCAGGGGGAGAACAAAGAATAATTTCCTTACACCCCGCAATTGATGCCGGTATCCCCAGCATAAGAATGGTAGAAAACAATGGCGCGCTTCCACCCGGTATATAAAGACCCACTTTTTCTATGCCGATGGATTTTCTCCAGCAACGTACCCCCGGCATGGTTTCAATCAACAAAGCTTCCTGTAACTGGGTTTCGTGGAATTTCCGAATATTGGCTGCTGCCTGTTCCATGGCCGCCAGTAGACCCGGCGCAACCTGGTCCCTTGCCTGCTTCATTTCTTCAGCAGTAACTTCCAGGTTTTTCAATTCTACACCATCGAACTTCTGTGTAAATTCTACCAACGCTTCATCTCCGCGCCGTTTTACCTCTTCCAGTACGGCCTGCACTTTTTCTTCCAGCACAGCGCTATCCATTTGCGGGCGGCATAACAGCGATGCATACTCGGTTTTAGAAGGGTATCGCACAATATTCATACGAATCAGATTATCATTTTCTCAATTGGAATTACCAGTATTCCCTGGGCGCCGGCAGCCTTCAGCTGTTCAATAATATCCCAGAATTGATTTTCACTCAATACACTGTGTACACTGCTCCATCCGGCTTCTGCCAACGGTAATACCGTGGGACTTTTCATGCCTGGCAACAAGGCAATAATCTCATCCAGCTTATCATTCGGCGCGTTCAGCAGCACGTACTTGGTGTTTTTTGCTTTTTTTACCGCCCGGATTCTGAAAAGCAAACGCTCCAGCAGCTGCATTTGTTCGGGTGATAATGCTTCGTTCCGGATCAGTACGGCCTCACTTTTTAATACTACTTCTACCTCTTTGAGCCCGTTCATAAACAGGGTAGAACCTGAACTCACCAGGTCTACAATGGCATCTGCCAATCCAATTCCCGGTGCTATTTCAACTGATCCGCTGATTTCATGGATTTCTGCCTGAACACCTTTTGACCGCAAAAAATTCTCTACTAAAACAGGATAACTGGTAGCTATGCGTTTCCCCTGCAAGGATTCAACGCCGGTATATTCTTCTTTCCGGGTAACAGCAATACTCAACCGGCATTTACCAAAACCGAGGCCCTCTACCCGTTGAACTTTTTTGTTCTTTTCAAACACCACATTTTCACCAACTATTCCAATATCTGCAACGGCATCTTCTACATATTGCGGAATATCATCATCGCGCAGGAAATAAATTTCGAGGGGAAAATTTTCGGCTTCCGTTTTAAGTTTATTGATACCATTTTTGACATCAATACCACAATCTTTCAAAAGCTTGACCGAATCTTCGTAAAGACGTCCACTTTTCTGGATGGCAATTTTCAGTTTTTGTTGCATACAATTGAATAAAATAAAAAGGGCCTACCTGTTCGGTAAGCCCTCAAATGTTTATATACAGACATCAAACATCCTCGCTTACCGCGTTTGCAGTACAGCATGATGATGGTGGATGTAACTAGTTCTTTTCATTTCGGTTGCAAAAATAGGGTGATCTGCACATACCAACCAAATTTTTTAAGAATATGTATATTCGAACACCTAAGTTCTACGCACATGAAAAAACTGCTCTTTTTAGTAATTGCCCTTGGCTGGCAACTGTTTGCCTTTAGCCAGGACGATGCCCGGTTTCAACAACCTCCTAAAGACATCGTTGACCTGGTTACGGCAGCTCCCACTCCTTCTGTCAGCTTTAGCGGCTCCGGAGAATACATGGTTATGCTGCATCGTGCCAGCATGCCATCAATTGAAGAACTTGCCCAACCCGAGTACCGGATTGCCGGGGTACGGTTAAATCCGGCCAATTTTGGGGGAAGCCGGCAAACGTATTTCAATGCAGTACAAATTAAAGCACTTAAAACCGGCCAACTCATAGAAGTCACCGGCTTACCAGAAGGCTTGAGAGGCAGCTCTCTTCAATGGAGTCCGTCCCATCGTCATTTTGCCCTATTACATTATGGGGCTGAATGTATTGATCTGTATAGTATTGATATGGCCACTGCGCGGGCAAAAAAAATCAATTCTCAGCCTGTAAATGATGTTCTCGGCAATTGCTATGCCTGGATAACGGATTCCACCATCCTATACAAAGCCGCTGCCAATGCCGGAAAAAAGCTTCCTTCAAAACCTGTTGCACCCTCCGGACCCGTAATCCAGGAATCGCTGGGAAAAGCCGCAGCATCACGTACCTACCAGGATTTGATCAAAACGCCCTACGATGAAACCCTTTTCACTTTTTATGCAACCGGCCAGTTAATAAAAGTGCAGTTAAACAACCATCTGTCGGAAAAAATAGGCGGGGAAGCCATTTACCGAAGTTTTTCAGTAGCACCCAACCAGGCTTACCTTTTAGTAGCCACCCTGGAAGCTCCCTTCTCCTATCTTGTTCCCTGGAGTGGATTTCCAACCAGGTATACGGTGATCGATTCTACGGGTAAAACAATCCGGACAATTGCCAGTAACCCTTCTTCAGAAGGGGCTCCTATTGGGTTTGACGATGTTCCCGCAGCCCCCCGGTTCATCGGTTGGAGAGAGGATCAACCAGCCACTATTTTTTATGTTCAGGCACTCGACAAAGGCCTTGGTAAGTCAGCTGCCGATTTTCGGGATGATGTTTATACAATAGCCATTCCAACAGGCGGAGAACCCGTTCTGCTAACAAAAACAGCGCTGCGTTTCAGAGATATCGAATGGGGAAACGAAACAACAGCCCTGCTCTATGAAGGCATGAATGCCACACGTACCATTCGGATCAATCTTTTAAACCCTACCACCGGAAAACTACAGAGTTTACAGGAACGCAGCAGTAATGACCTGTACAAGGATCTGGGTCAGCCGGTAACAACCCGAAACCAATATGGACGAGCGGTGATTCAGGTACTGAAAAACGGCAGCATTTTATTAACTTCTACTGGTGCATCTGCCAAGGGAGATCTTCCTTTACTACGGTCCCTTCACCTGAAAAGCGGTGCAATAAAAGAGCTATGGCGCTGTGAAGAAGGCTTCTATGAATATGTGGTGCGGGTTTTGGATCCGGAAAAAGGGGTATTTATCACCCGGCGTGAAAGTCCGACAGAAACCCCGAATTATTTTGTTCGTCAGCTTACCCGGAAAACGGCGCCCGTTGCCCTTACCAATTTCACCAATCCATATCCTCAATTAACGGGCATTTCAAAAGAAAAAATCAGTTACAAACGGGCAGATGGCATTGATCTTACGGCTACCCTGTATCTTCCCAGAGGCTATGACAAAACAAAAGATGGTCCGCTTCCGCTTTTAATCTGGGCTTACCCGAGAGAGTACAAGTCCGCTGCGGATGCGGCCCAGGTAAGGGGATCCAACTACAATTTCACCACCATTTCCTATGGAAGTCCGGTTTTTTGGGCTACGCAGGGCTATGCTGTTATGGACAATGCTGAAATGCCGATAGTAGGTGAAGGCAGTAAAGAACCGAACGATGCTTTCATCCCCCAACTTTACCTGAATGCTCATGCTGCCATTCAGGCGGCGGCCCAACGCGGTGTTGGTGACAGCACAAGAGTAGCCGTAGGCGGGCATAGTTATGGCGCTTTTATGACCGCTAATCTGCTGGCACATACTAAGCTGTTCAAAGCCGGCATTGCCAGAAGTGGCGCCTATAACAGAACCCTTACGCCCTTTGGATTCCAGGCCGAAGAACGAACCTATTGGCAGGCCCCGGAAGTTTATTATAATATGAGTCCATTTAGTTTCGCCGACCGAATTAAAACACCCTTGTTGTTGATTCATGGAGAAATGGATAATAATCCGGGCACTTTCCCTATTCAGAGTGAGCGCATGTACAATGCAATCAAAGGGCATGGCGGCATAACCCGGTTTGTATCACTCCCCTATGAAAGTCATGGATATGCTGCAAAAGAAAACATTCTTCATATGTTGTGGGAACAACACCAGTGGCTGGAGAAATATGTAAAAAATGCCGGCAAAGCAGGCAGTTCAGAAAAGAAAGCATTTTAGCCAGGTTTCTGTCCGCTGCCAGACTTATTTTTGCACTATGAGCAGTTTAATTGGGGTGGATCTGAAAAAAGCAGCCGCGCTCTTAAGAGCCGGCGAATTGGTAGCCATTCCTACTGAAACCGTATATGGTTTAGCAGCTAATGCTTTGTTGGAAGACGCCGTGTTAAAGATTTACCAGGTTAAGAACAGGCCTCAATTTAATCCCCTGATTTTGCATTTCGCCAATTACCAGCAACTACAGGCCTGCGGGTTGGAATTACCACCCATGGCCCTGTTACTGGCAGCTAAGTTTAGTCCCGGCCCCTTAACCTATGTAATACCCACATCTGCGGAAATACCGGGCATTGTGAGTGCCGGTACTCCTGCCGTAGCCGTCCGTTTCCCGAATCACCCATTCACCCTCGAATTGCTGCAACAGCTCGATTTCCCGGTGGCAGCTCCCAGTGCCAACCCATCAGGATATGTAAGTCCAACCAGTGCGGCCCATGTTGCCAGCCAGCTAGGCAATTCCATTTCCTATATACTGGACGGAGGTGATTGCGCTATCGGCGTGGAATCCACTATTATTTCCTTTCTGGAAGAGCAACCCCGTCTTCTCCGACATGGAGGAATTCCGGTGGAAGCCATAGAAGCTGTTATCGGGCCCGTAAATTTACCGGGAGATGGTTTTGTCGATAACCCTATTGCACCCGGTATGTTAGCCAGGCATTATGCTACGCGTCATCCTTTACAAATCGGAAACCTGGAAGAACTGGTGAAGCAGGCATTAACCCGGCATTCCCCCTCCGAAATTGCTACCATTAGTTTTACAGAACCCGTTTCAGGCATCCCGGCAACGAACCAGTTTATACTATCCCCCTCCGGAGATTTATCCGAAGCTGCCAGGCGGCTGTTTGCTGCATTAAGACTGGCGGACGAAATGACTGTGTCGTTGATCCTTGCCGCCGTTTTTCCAGAAGAAGGGCTGGGCAGGGCAATTAATGATCGCCTTAAACGAGCATCGGCTCCTGCTCCGGCAAGTATTCCACCCTCCCATTAAACGTCGGCTAAAAAGAATGGTCTAAGCTATATGAAGCATTTTGCGATTTTACTGGTTTCCCTGCTGCTCCTGAAACAAGGGTATGCTCAACGAAAAAAAAATGGCGCAACTACACAACCGGCGCCCCTGGTAGATAGTATTGCATTTCATTTGTATACAGACAGCCTCAAAAAAGGCCTGCATAATTACATAAATATAGATGGAAAATTACCCGCAGGAGGATGGTATCCCCTAACGGCAGAAGACATCCTGTTTGAAAGCGATGGCGGGAGGTTTGAAGGCAATAACCTGATCGTTCCTGCAGATTTCGACAAAGAAAAACTAACGATCACCGCTACCTATAAACGCAAGCCAACGCTTAAAAAAACAGTTACTATTTATATTAAAATCCTGGAAGATGGGCCACTGAAAACGAAGGAAGAGATTATGGAGGAACTACGTCGCCCTCCTAAAAAGAATAAAAGAGGCGGTTAAGCCTCTTTTTATATTACATTTTTTTAGCGTCCTCAAGAAATTTCGCTAATCCGATATCGGTCAGTGGATGTTTTAGTAAGCCAAGGATCGAATCCAGCGGACAGGTACAAACATCAGCGCCCAGTTCAGCGCATTTAATAATATGATTGGCGTTCCGGATAGATGCAGCCAGAATTTCAGTTTTAAAACCCTGAATGCTGAAGATATTGGAGATCTGTCCGATCAGCTCCGTTCCATCCCAGCCACTATCATCGATACGACCTATAAATGGCGATACATAGGAAGCCCCGGCTTTAGCAGCAAGAATAGCCTGACCAGCAGAAAAAATCAGGGTACAATTAGTTTTGATGCCGTTATCAGTAAACCATTTGATGGCTTTGATGCCGTCTTTAATCATCGGAACTTTTACCACAATATTGGGATGAATAGCCGCTAGCTTCTTCCCTTCTTCTACCATAGAAGCAAAATCGGTGGACAGCACTTCTGCACTGATATCTCCATCAACCAGCTCACAAATATCTTTATAGTGCTGGATAATATTATCTTCTCCTTTAATACCTTCTTTCGCCATCAGGGAAGGGTTGGTAGTTACTCCGTCAAGAATACCCAGTTCATTAGCTTCTTTGATTTGAGCCAGATTGGCCGTATCAATAAAAATTTCATGTAGTTGTATTTGGTTTACAAAA
>NZ_LUKG01000083.1:14950-20396 GCF_001601815.1 Flavihumibacter sp. CACIAM 22H1 | reverse complement strand
ACTGGTCACTGCTTTTTTTGAGCGGGAACTCAAAGCCCTGGCTAAAAAACACCGGTCGCTTAAAAAAGACCTGGCAGGGTTAATTGAACAACTGGAACAACAACCCACCACCGGCACCGACCTCGGCAACAACTGCTACAAAATACGCCTGGCCATTGCCTCCAAAGGAAAAGGAAAATCCGGCGGCGCTCGCGTCATCACCCACGTCAAAGTCACTCACACCACCGTCTATCTGATTTCCATCTACGATAAAAACGACATGGATAATATCTCCGACAACACCATCAAAGAAAGACTGAAGAAGTTGGAGTGAAAAAACAAAATCCCATTATTCTCTAGTGATGATTTTCTCTATTCTGTACCTTAATTTTTCAGACACCCTGCTATTATTTTTTAATTCATTTAGTAATTTCAAGACACTCTGATTTCTACTATTGTTCAGAATAATTTTTTCCTTCCCAATTGGTGCTGAAATAATATTTTCCAAAACAACTTCGCTTAACTTACTATTATTAAATTGAGCTATCGCTTTTTCAAAAATCTTCAAATACTCATTTAATGATAGTTTCTGCATTGAATACACAGCAATAAGCTTTTGCTGATCCGTTCTATCAGCTCTGTAAATAAAACTTATTGCATCACCACTGAATAAATGAGGATTTTCGTATATGCCAACAAACTCCTGTACGGCAAATAAGTCCTCTGCAGAAGTAAGATCAACAACCTTCTTTTCAATTAGTAATATAGTACTATCAAAACTTAAAGTACGGTTGACCATTTCACTATTATTCTTGTTAATTCCAGACTTACAGCCTGTTATATACATTGATAAAAGAACACAAATAACGAAACCTCTCATAAAATTCAATTTGATCTAACTCTTAATCTATTTGTATCAATACGCGGTCTCAAATTATCTTGCACTGGCCTCTGCGATGGAGGAATGTAAGGTGTAGCAGGAATATTAGACCGACTCGAATTTGGTGTATACCTTCTATAAACAACTTGACCTTGCTGATTACTCCTAAACCCCCAATCGCTTGTTTTTACAGCATCAACACCATTAGAGGTGGAGGTGCCAGTAGTTAGGCCGACTCCTGTCACTATTGCAACGTGTCCAGTAGCATCTGAGTAATTAATTTTTTGCGCCGCAATATCTCCTGGCTGAGGCGTTTCCCCTGGCTTAAGAATTTCCCAATTTGGTATATTAAAATTCGGATCAGCCCATTGTGCAGCTAGTGGGGGATATTGATCAGACATACCCAACAATTGTCTAATCATTCCACTTTTGTTAGGGGTACCAGGATCCGCACCAGCCTGAACCAAACAGTCATACACAAACTTATTGCATTTATTAGTTTCTGAAGGAAAATTGTCCTTTTGCACGCCATACATCCAAGACTTTGAGTTTTCATAGCCTAATGCTATTTGCACAATGCTATTTCTTATTTTCTGAGGATTATTTTGATCATCATCTTCGCCCTCTTCACTTTTAGCACCTCCAAATAAAGACTTCAGTATATTAAATGCTTCAATAGCATCATCACCAGTAAATCTAACGCCTCCATTTACTTCCTCAACAGCCATCCCATCGGGATCTATATACCTTATTGGATTATTAACTGCAAAATTGTAAGGAGACATCCTCCTAAATATATCCGCCAGCGGATCAATCACATGCCATCTTCCAATCTGCTGGTCATACATTCTCGCTCCATAATCATACCAGTCTAAACTTGTTCCATCACTAAACTCCTTCTCCTGTTTTTCTTTCCCTCCAAACTCAAACTTGTTGTCCAACTTCCCCATGGCTCTGGAGCTGATGCCTGTCATGGTCAACCCAAACGGATAATAATGCGTCTCTTCCAGGATCGGTCCCCGCTCGTGGGTCAGCATAAAGTTATCAAAATAAACCAACTCATCCGACTCATTGCTGAAGTAAACATAGGCATAGCCGTTCTTTTTAACAGTTACTGCTTCGGCTCCGATCCGAGAGATTGTTCCCCAACTGCCCACAGTGTAGGGTACGGGTACCACCTTACTGTTGGTGGCATCGAACTGGAACTGTTCATTGAAGAGCAAAATATGCAGGTAGGCTTTCGGGGCCTGGTTGGACCCACTGGTACTGTTCGGCGTGTTTAAGGCATTGGCCAAGGCCGTTTGGGCCGATAAATCCGTACCCAGGCTGGCCGCACCAGCTTTGATCACCCCGCTGGGTGAGATCGAGTTGCCCACCAGCGTCGCAATATTGGCGATCAGGCTGTTGATGCCCCCTGCTCCCGTATTGTTGGCATTGGCGGTCGTATAATAAAACTGTACGCTGCTCTGGATCTTATCCCCGCTCATTACCTTCAGCAGCTTGGCAGCCCCGATGGCCCCCAGGCTCTTGCGCGTCAGCATCGCATTGGTGCCGCTGCTGTGTGCGGTGCGGCTGGCTACCACATTGATCGACTGCCCCGATTTATTCTCCCAGTACTTGTCCTGGCTTTGAACTTCCGGGCTACCCGAAGCTCCTTCAAACGTTAAGGTGGGGTAGGTTTCAGAGTCGACGTCTTCGGTTAGCACCATGCGCACATTGCCCAGGTGGTCTTTTAAAAAGTAATCGTAACTCAATTTCGCCGGCGTGGATCCGATCAGCGGCGTAAACCGGATCCGGCCTTCTTCGTGCGCGATCAACTGCAAGCGCAGGGTATAATCATTAGCTGCATCAGCCGGACTGGTAATGCGGGTTTCATAGACCTGCCCCATCAGATAATCCGTTGTGGTGGTAATGGTTTTACCGGCCGTACTTATATCCACTGTCTGCTTGCGCAGTTTAGTGCCGGCTGCGTCGTAGGTATAGGTGATCGTACCCCGGTTGGTAGTGGCATTTTTGCGTACACTAATCTGAGCCGGCAGGTTCAGGTGGTTGTAGGTAATGCCATTGCCCCCGGTTGTGGTCGCCATGTCCTTATTTAGGTCTTTGACCAGATTACCATTGGCATCGTACTCATAGTCAACTGTTGCAGTTGTTTTGCTTTGCGTATGATTGGAAGAGACTTTAAAATCACCCAACAAACTATTCGGATCATTGGCACTTTCCCGAACATTCAACAGCTTATTGGAAAAGGTGTTGTACCCATACACCAAGCCATCCATCGTAAAACTACCCCCTGGTTTCCAGCCTTTTTGCTGCATACCATTTATATTTCCATTATAGGAATAGCTTATACTATTTGTTGAGTAATCCATCCCCGAAGAAACGTCATCTGTGTATGCACTGTTGGTTAAGCGATTGATTTTATCATAGGTAAACGCCAGTTTCCTGGTTACCTCCTGATCACCTGCTGTTTTCCAATTGATGGAGCCGATGTTTCCATTGTATTGCTTGGTGTTGGAACCCCAGCTATTTAACCGATCATACCCAATTTCTAAGGCAAAATAACGATCCGGGCCCAAGGTAGTCATCTGGTCCTTATTGACTCCCAGTAACCAACCCCGGATATTGTACAGGTAATTTAAGTTGGCCAGCGCTGTACCAGGTGCCGAGGGTTTATTGCCCAGTTTTTTATCCTTCAATTGTCCCAGGGCATCGTACTTTAATACGGCCGTTGTTTTGGGGGTAGAGGGCAAGGATCCACTATTTACCAGGGAGTGACTCACTCGTTTCTCGATGCGTTCCTGACGCCAAAGGTCATCGTATTGGTAATTCGATACCGTTGTTGTTTCCTGGTTGGGTGTACCTGCTACGACCTGCTTCACCACACTGGTTAACACCGCTCCGTTCCAGCTGTATTGATTGCTCACGATGTCTACACCTCCTACCAGGTTAGTAGTTTGGGTTTGAATCACCCGGCCCTTGTCATCGTAAATCAGCACACTGTACAGATACGTACTGGAAGTACCCAGTACCTTGGTCTTCGTCCAGGTGGTTTTACCGATGACCGCAGAACTGGGATAGGGCTCGATGGCAAAACTTGGTGCTGTAGGGGTAGTTCCCATGAGCATATAGGTGCCTGTGCGATAAGTAGCATCGTAGGTGGAGCTTATACCCTGACCAGTTGGCAAACTTGTATAAGAATCATAGCCGATTTCAGTAAGCTCTTCATACGGTGTAAAGTTTACTAGATTGGGATATGGAAATTCTGAAGCCGCTTCGGTGGATAGTACCTGGAGCGTTTTGCTAGTGGTCAGGAGCCCCGTTTTTTTGGGGCGGTTCAACTCGTCATAAATGGTGTACAGCCAGTTTTTTTCCGCCAACGCACGCATATTGGCATCCTGGCTCAACACCAATCGATCCCGGGCATCATAGACCATGCGTACCTCCCCGGCACCCGGCACTTTTTTTACGATCATTCGGCCTCGCTTGTCATAGGCATACCGAAAACATTGTTCGGCTAAAAAAACAACATTGGTCAACTGCCAGTTTAAACTCGTATTAGTCCGCAATAACTCTACGCCCTGCGGTTGAACAACACAACGCAATTGCCCTAGATCGTCGTAGATGTAGTAAGTACATAACCAGTTCTCATGGCCTTTTCCACTTCCGTCATCTGCCGCACCTACCGTCACTTGTACCTTTTTGAGAATAACCTTCCCCTCTTTATCTTTAAATTCTACTACCTGGTTGCCATTTTCATCGACGGTCATGTTTTTATATAAACTTCCCGCAACATAATTGCCCGATAAAGTATAACTACCCAAGTCCCCCAGGGTGCCATTGTCGGTGACTGTCCAGATACGCACCTCATCGGCCGTGGTATTAAAATACCGTTTCGACTCTACTCCGCGGCTCGCACCCACCCAGGATTCTCCGGGGTGCATTTGTTTGTCAACTCTATTGAGTGGAGAAGCTTCAAACACCGTTTGCCCATAGTACTTCGTATCGCCCTGCCCATAGATCGGACTTAATGCATTGCTGTTGCTGTAAAACCAGGTCTGCTGGTCGAGTGCATTGGATTTATAGGACCCATCCGTTGGTGAAGCACTGCCGGCAATATTGCTGTGCGCCACAAAGGGCAGGTATTGTTTTTCTTCTCTACCATACACATCATAAACAACCGGACTCACTAAATCATAGGCCGTGGTTTGGGATGCAGCAGTGTTCAAACTACCCTGCTTCACCACAGTTTGGATGGGCCTACCCAATCCATCGAGGTACTGGGTGGTTTGACGTACTTCCCGTACTGTTTTATTTTGTAAAGTAGACGGATCCGTTTGCGGAGTCAAGACCTCCCAGGTACGCACAAAATTGATTGGCGTTTGAGCGTGGGTGAACAGCACAGAGAGCAGCAGGACACTGAGTGAAAAAGCAGTATTACGTAAAGGAGTCAGGTGCATATGGTTCGTACTAACAGTTATGTAGAATAAGGTTTACTGGTCTGGTTTATTTGATCGTGTACCCAACCCGGAACACCACCGGCTGTGTTCTGGGCACTTGTTGTCGCCATAAAAAATCATAGAGCAA
>NZ_LUKG01000083.1:0-14729 GCF_001601815.1 Flavihumibacter sp. CACIAM 22H1 | reverse complement strand
ATAGATCGGACTTAATGCATTGCTGTTGCTGTAAAACCAGGTCTGCTGGTCGAGTGCATTGGATTTATAGGACCCATCCGTTGGTAAGGCACTGCCGGCAATATTACTGTGCGCCACAAAGGGCAGGTATTGCTTTTCTTCTCTACCGAACGCATCGTACACCACCGCGCTCACCAGGTCATAGGCCTGCGTATGGCCCGCTGCTGTGTTCAGGCTGCCTTCCCGCACCACTGTTTGGATGGGACGCCCCAACCCATCGAGGTACTGGGTGGTTTGACGTACTTCCCGTACTGTTTTATTTTGTAAAGTAGACGGATCCGTTTGCGGAGTCAGAGCCTCCCAGGTACGCACAAAATTGATCGGCGTTTGAGCCTGGGCGGTAGCACACATCAATGCGAGTAAGGCGGTAGCCAGCAGTAGGGGTACACTGGCAGTCAGCCTTCGCTGGTATAATACGGTTTGGATCATGGTTCGTTGTCTAACAGTTATTCAGAATAAGGTTTGGTTGTCTTTTTTATTTAATCGTATAGCCCACCCTAAATACCACCGGTTGGGTCCGGGGTACTTGTTGTCGCCATAAAAAATCATACAAGAGCCGGGCATCCGTTTTCAGCTTGCCTACTTTAAATTTTCGGGTGATGCCCACCAGCGCACTCTGTTGCCAGTTGCCTGGTTCTTTTAAAAGCCCGAGGTCTTCTATCCGCTGCCGGTGGTTCAGCTCCGCCCCGCCGCTTACCCAGAAGCTCCCCTTGAGCCGCCAGTCTAAAAAGCTCCGTAACCCCACCCCTTCGTGCGTCATCCGCACATGCCGCCAATCACTGCCCCAGCCCAGCTTGTAACTCGCTCCAATGCCCACCACGCTCTTGCGGTTTAACTTATAGCCCAAGCTCAGCCCAAGGTCACTGGTCGTCGGAAAAAAGTTCGTCGACCGCGCACTTTGCAGGTTACCGCCCCATTCCAATCGGTTCCACCAACTGCGCGTTTTTTCTTCGTTGGTTTTGGTGGTGGGTAGTTCGCCGGCATCCCCAAATCCTCCGCTCGATAGGTTATCTTTCAACGACTTTAGTTGTTCTTCGGCCTGCCCCATGCCCTGCTGCAACGCGGCCTGCGGGTTCGGGGTGCCCAGCGTGCTGCCCATTTGACCTTGCAGCGCCGGCCGGGTTTGAAGACTGCCTGGCGTGGTGATACTTACCAACGGATCCGGCTGGGGGAAAATCGCCGCCAGGGCACTGTGTTTTTCCATAAAGGACCGGAAGAGCGGAAGCCGGCTAGCATAGCCCAGGAGCTGCCGCGCCAGTTTATCGGGTTGTTCCAACAATTCTTTAGCCTGCCGGAGTTGCTGCTGGTAATACTGCACCTGTTGCTGGTAGGCCTGTAGCTGCTTACCCAAGCCCGTGTTCGCTAACTCACTCAGCAGCTGTTGCCGGCGTTCCAGCAGGTGCTGCTCCACGTAACTGCTTTGCGTAAAGCGTTGTTGCAACGCGTTGTAGGATCCCAGCGAGGTGGTAAGTTCTTTTGGAAGCTGTTGACGGACTCCCGGTAACTGCTCCTGGGCCAGGAAACGAAGCGAACTGTTCACACTGTCCAGCCGGCCGCTGTAGTACTGCTGCCGCGGACCACCCGTCTTTGCCCGTTCAGCAGTGGATTGTTCCAACGCTGCATACACCGAATCGATGTTCCCCAACAACTTCTTGGCTTGCGTGCTGTCTTTTTTATAGAGCTCCTTATAGAGGCGCTTTTCCTGTTTTTTAATGCGGGCTAAATATTTTTGGCTTTGTTGCGCCAGCCGTTTTTCTGCCTTCGCCGCCTGCTGGCCCACTTTACCCAACAGCTTATCCGGAAGGGTCAGCGCCTGCTCCGCACGCTCGCTCCAACTGGCCCGCTGGGATTGCGCAGGTAAACTGCTGAGCAGCAGCAGTGCACAAAGGCTTAATATGGGAAGAAATCGACGCATTTAGTTGTTGTCCGGTTCAGGGAAGGCGGTGCGGGTCAGAACGGCATGGATGCGGGGATCCGTTAGTGTAAAATCAGGCGGCAGTATGGCATATAACTCCCCCTTGCCATCTACAAAAAACTTCTGGCCCACTTCCAGCTTTTCCACTTCAAAATGTTGGTTACCTCCTTTTTGAGTAAGCCAGCGAAGCAACCGCCCATTGGTATCGGTACTATCGGCGGTTTCTTGGGCGACCAGCAGCAGGGTATTTACGGGTTTTGGAAGGGCCACTGCCTTCGACAGTCGCTTGACCGGCAACTCCACCACCACCAGGTCGCCGTAGGTCTTCTGCAAGTCATCCAGCCCGGTAAAATCAACCGTTGTATCAACCGCCGACAGGACAATCAGCACCTTCTTGCCTTGCAACACCTGCAAAGGCCCTCGCCCTGAAGCCCCTTCCAACTCCAGCGAATGAAAGGATTGTGCAGAAAGGCTGACCGAGCAACAAAGGCCGATCACTATTGCCAACCAATAAGTTCTATTCTTATTCATAGTTAATTTAATAAGGCGAAATTGAAATAACGCGACAGGTATTGTCCACAGTGACATTATTAAAGGTCGCATTGGTTCCGTATAAATAGTAGCCGCAGGCCACCGTAAAATAATAACTGGTTGTATTGTTACTGGTACCGATACTCACGGTGTACGTACCAGCCGGAATGGTTCCAAGATTGATATTGGATCCCGCAGCCGAAACGTTGAATGTATACATCTGCCCCGTCGTATTATTGTGATACTGCATATATACCGTACCCATGGAAACATTGTTGTTGCATAAAATACTAACATTACTAGCGGTACAGGTACCCAGAGAATTAGCCTGCGCCTGACCATAGGCCGTCGCCTGACTATTAGCATCTGCCTTACTGATCGTAGAACTAAACATACCCGCAGGCACACTTACCGTAACCGTACCACCCGTATAACCAGACCCACAATTAGTACGGGTATAGCTACCTGACTTATCATCGTTGGTGAATATGTCACAGGAAATAGGTTGACCGGCGTAATTATAACAGAATTTCTTTAAAACATTACCATCTTTATCCCGCACCAAATACAGCCTATTAAAACCATCATATTCATAAAAGGAATAATTATTGTTTACATCACATGAGGTAGTTATTCCAATCAGTGGAGAGTACGTATAGGTGGTCATCTGAGCCGCAATTGGATGGAAACGTACATCATCAACCTGTCCAGTAAGGCTAATCGTATAGGTTCCAGATGAAACAGTAACCGTTGTTTGTTGGAGAGACCATACTCCACTACTCTTTTGCCAATAACTTAGTTTATACTGACCATTTGATAAACCAGTTAAGGCTTTAACATACCCACCAGTTCGACTTCGACGCCCGGCCTTAGCATCGCCAACCAAACTATTACCATCTGTGTCCTCAAATGAACTATGAAATATGTTTCCCGGCAACGCATTTATAACTTCTGCAATGGGATATTGAGTATTATAGCCCCAAATATAAGATCTAGACAAGCCATCCGGACCTATCTGCTGAAGTATGTTTGACTTTCCATCATAAGCGACATACTTAATTCTCTCCTCCGGGGCATTCGCCAGAGTTGAATACAAAACATTATCAAGCTTATATCCACTTCCCACTAATTTGTAATTAGTACTTGTCTTCTGAAGAAGTTTAGAAACTCCACCTGTTTCAATGAATAAATTTTCTTCTAGAGGAAAGCTTATCATATTTTTATTAACCATTCCGGTGCTGATAGTTGAACTAATATCATTCGGATACTTTGTCTGGTTAATTGAATACTGGTCACTCTCACTTTTCGTAGTTTTTGATTTAGTCAAAAGCATATGAGCAGGGTTCTCATAACTATAATCAGAAACAGTTTGTATAGTTTGGTTCCCCTCATATACTGTTTCAATTTTCTTTATTAGTTTACTAACTCCAGATTTGATTGGATACTGGTATATTACAAAAAAGCCATTTCCATAACGCGAGTTGCCTACATCAGGCCCGTTTCCAGAAGTTGCACAACCTGTTAAATTAACAAACTGTTTGTGCTGTTTTAACATTATGCCGTATCGGGTAACATTATTAAAATTTTGATATTGATATTCCGTTGCTTTTATAATCTCGTAACCAGAACTTGTTTTCTTAAAGAATGTCTCTTTGGTTAGTTCCCCTTGCTTCCATGCATTGTTGATAGAGCCATAATTTCCACTATTAATAAACTCATTAGGAAGATTAATAAAATCAGTGTGTATGGTAAATTCACTCACCTGTTTTCCGTTGTTTATGGTGGCGTTTCCCGTAAACTTAACTACTTGTGGATATAAAACAGGAGAACCCATGTACGCAAAACTATTATACTTGGCAAACCCCATATATTTTCTTACCCACCTTGTTCCTTTGTTTACGCATATACTGCTAGGATCCGATACAGTACCAGTAAAGTAAGAACTAACAACATCCTCATAATTTTTATAGAAGGAATTTTCATCAAAAAGCTTAACCCCCACACCAGATTCATTTAATCCATATTTATAGGTCTCTTCAAAAGCAAGTTCTCCGGTAGCATTAAACGATTTCAATGATTTAATTCTAAGCCCAGCGCCAATTTTAACAGCATTTGATCCGTTGTAGGTTGAATTGTATTGATGCGCTTCAAAGTCAAATTCAGTATACCCGCCTGTAGGAAAAGTTATTCTATTTAATAAAGCAGCCTTCATGTGAATTTCTGAAGGTTCACGATTAGCAGATCCAAAGGACCATGTAGTGGTGTTATTTATATATCCGTTTGAATATGTTTCTCCGTTAGAGAAACTGTTATTGTTTAAGTCTCCCGAAGTTACTGTCGTTGCAGGAATCAAACTTGTATTGCTACTTCCATTGTAATACCCCCAATAATCCATTGCGTAAGACCCATATTTGGGAAGCATGGTCGAATTGTATCCCAACTGATAAACCTGACTACTTTGTCCGTCACCACTTATATCTTCCACTTTATCTAGTTTTAGTCTTTTATAATCCCAACTAGTTCCTGTTTCTACAGAAGGAAAATAACTATATGAAAATTGAGTTTTTTTGATAAGCTTATTATCTGAATTATAGACCTCTATATTATTTAACATTTTTCCAGAAGAACTTCCTGAGATATCCTGTCGATTAACTTGTCTGTTTAATAACACATAGCCTCCTGAAAAGACTATTTTTTTGAGTTGCTTTTCATGCGAAACTGAATTATTAGTGTAGGAAACTGCAGTAGAACTAGAGCTACCTCCATTTTGTTGAATAAAGGACACATTAGGACCGTCTAAAACACCAACGATTCCAATGGAATACACCTCTTGATTAGTTGATTCATAGAAGAAGGCAGATTCATACTCAAAACTTATTGTATCTACAAGATCTGCCGAAATCATCCTGGTTAAATGCCATGCGTTTGTCGTAACGTGGCTGGGTGAAAAATTTGCCTGATCAAAAGAAGTAGTTGTTTGAGACGTCTGCTCAAATTGATAAATGGTACCAACATCATCTACGGTTGAAAAACTAATATTATTATATACCCCTTGAAAACTTATTTTTACCGGATCAAATGGTATAGTAGTAAAACCAGAAGACTGACTGTAAATAAATTTGCCAGATTTTTTTTCCGAAACTGTAATTAAAGCAGTCGGGTTCAAGATCGTAAGTTGGATATCCGGAATAGGTTGAAAACGTAGTGTAATTTGTTGTCCCAAACAATGTAGAATAAGAAGGAGGAGTGTAAAAAAATTGTCCATAATTATATTCATCTGGTGATCCAAAGACTGTTCTTGATATAACACCCGGAAAATTCAGACTCCAACCGAGTCCTACATCTGTTGCTTTTTGATTAACAAGAATTCCGCCGGAATGATACGAAATGCTTAAGGGAACTTCTAACTGCCTGCTTTTAACTGTGTAAATGGGAATTTCAATAGACGGAATTCCAGTTATTAACCCAATCGGATACGATCCGTATTTAGCAAACTCTGCTACATTAGGTGTCGGTGGAATTATTGATTCTAATTTGAGTTTACTCTGAGCAGAAAGATTCGATGAAAATAATACCAAGATTGCTAATACTATAAAACAACATCTGATCTCTATTTTTCTATTCCAAATCAAAAGGCTCATTTCTGAATATTTTTTGTAGAACTAAATCACCTATAATACCGATACCAACTATTTATTTGGGAAGCTGACTAGTTTTTCACCAAAGTTGATCAACAGGTAAGTCACTTGCAATAAACTGAAATTCAGGTTAATTAAAAACCCGTGAAAACACGGTTATTTTTACCAATTATTTTTTGTATACATCTTAAAATATGCCTAATGCATTGCTAATCAAAAGAGGAAATGAATAAATTGATACAATGTTTAGACATGCAATATTTTAAAGATCTAACTAATGATATTTTTAAAACATAAATGGTTAAAAAACAAATCTAGGAGATCAAGTCACGGATGCATTTAGTATGAATAATTTCAGGTGCGATCATATTTTCAATAGGAATAAACTGGACAGGATAAGACATCTTCATTAAGGGTTAGGCGGCGTATTATGAAATGATTATAGAAAAATACGGGAAACCAGACGAGGCGGAACAGCGATCAACATCGCTATAATGTATCCGGAAACCGAGCTTGTAAGGAGGAATCTTGCCCGGTCGGATTAAATGCAACCTGGTATGTCCGTGATAGGCAGGAAAAAGTTTTTTGGATAATTATGAGGGCATTTTGAAGGAAATTATCACAGAATCATACATTTATGACTCATCGCGGTAGGGATCCTATAGTTGGCATATCGCGGGCCGAACACCATCCAAAAGCTTTGATATGCCAAATCACCTGGATAATGGGATGACCACGATCGGCAAAGGTCAGATGCGCCGGATGAATAGTTCTCTGATAGAATACTACAATGTCGATTTCCCAACCCCCACTGTTGCTGCCGGTGAGTTGATCGAAAAAGGCCCCGCCATCCTGAACCCGATCAACCGCAATAAATGGACCTATACCAGCGCCCGCAATAACACCAGCCAAACCGGCTGCATCATCCCGGCCACGGCTAAAGACACTCCTGAAAACAAAGCAAGCCTTGAGCGTGTATTGCCCTAAAAACCTACAACCACCCGCAGTGGCGGGTGGTTTTTTAGCAATAAGCTTTACCCGATACGGAACCCACACCATTCTCAACAGTAGAATAATGGCGTATATTTATTGAGGACTGATTTAATAGCAGCAGCAACAGAACATTCAATAAAGCTTAAACCCTTGAGTTATGGATACCTGCCGCCTGTTTTTACAAAAGGTACTGCTATCGATCAGCCTTCTTGCAGCTGGCATGCCGGCAGCTTTGGCACAGCTTACCGAAGAACCCATCAGCACCCAAAAATGGAAAAACTGGGGACAGGTTAAAACCATTGGCGTTGCCAAAGCCAGCCTCGATTATAAAACAAATGCCGCTGATACTTCCTTTCTACTGGTACTGGAAGATGAGCGGAAAGAACTCCACAACTTTTTTACCATCCGCTTCAGCAGCCAGGGCAATACACTCGACCACCTATATAATATCCTGCAGTCCTTTTTCGAAAAAGAGAACTGGAACAACAAAGCATATATCCGCATCTTTACCCTGGGCGATACCAAAATAACCGTTTACAAAGCAGCCGGACTGGTACAGCTCAAAACCCTTCAGCTCTCCTGCGATAAAGGCAGGATACGCCTTACCAAAAACGAAATCAACCAACTTTTCAATAAATGATATTCCTGTATCTTCTTATACTTATTACTGGTTTAATTCCGCTCTGGAAAACAATTCGTTTTATTCGGCTCGAAGAGAAAATACGAAAAAACGGCCTTTCAACAACCGGGATCGTATCGTCGATACAAACCAAAAAAATCTATAGAGGGCCTACAGCCTGCCGCGTTTATGTCAGCTATATGAATACACATAACAGCCAACGACAGGAAGCCAGCTTTATTACTCGTCCGCATACCTACCAACGGGGACAATCCATTGCCCTGCAATACCTGCCGGAAAAACCCGATAAAATAATTGTAAGCCCGAAAAGAGCGTATTGGCCCATGTTACTATTTTCCCTGCTGCTTGCACTTTTTGTATGCTTCGCTGTATACAAAATTGATAGGATGCTTACGGTATAGTATAGAACTGACCGGCCATTCATTCCGAATTTTCCTGGATTCATTCCTTTTGCCCGCCTACCCGCTACAGCGCTGTTTAGCTTTGAGGCATCAAACAAACACCGCTATCATGAATAAAATCAACCGTGAACTGGTTTTCCTCCGGAGCTTCGCCGCTATTACCGCGGGAGCCGCTATCCTCCTTGCCTCCAGCGCCTTTACCCGCACCGGTATTGAAAAATTTACTGAAATCAATGTACAACGAATCAATATCGTGGAAGCAGATGGCACCACCCGAATGGTTATTACCAATGCCGGGCTCTTTCCTAATGGCAAGGACTCCATCAATAACCGAGCTACCAATACGGCCCGTAAAAAAAGATCTGGCATGCTCTTCTTCAATGAAGACGGCATCGAATGCGGGGGCTTTATTTACGACGGGCAGAAAAAAGAAAACGGCCACAGCTCCGGCTTATCGCTCACCTACGACCAATACGATGGCGACCAGGTAATGCAACTCATTACACAGGACTTCCAGGAAGGCGAAAAAAGAATGGTCAGCAGCCGGCTTATTTTTAATGATCGCCCGCATAAAGAAACCCAGGCAGGCACGCTCGCTATTCTCAACGAACTGGACGCCCTGAAGAAAAAAGATCCCGCCGCGGCTGAAAAGAAATACCAGGAGTATCTTGCACAGGGTCTGGTAGGAGGCGCCCCCCGTTTAATGCTGGGAAAATCAGGCAGCCAGAACAATGGTTTATTCCTGTTCGACGATAAAGGCATGCCCAGGGCCATGTTTTATGTAGACAAGGCCAATAATGCCCGGCTAGATTTTTTTGACGACAAGGGAAACCTTGTACAATCCTTCCCCAACCCGGTTAAAAAATAATTGGCATGAAGAGCAGGTTACTGCATACCGTTTATACCCATCGCTATTTCCTGTCGTTTACCCTGGTATTCGGCTACATAGCATCCATACAATCAAGGCTGGTGGCCGGCCGGGGTTTGAATGCCTACCTCTTTACCCCCGAAGCAGCACTGGCCGCCTTTATCAATGCCGTAGTGATCTACTTCATTATGGCGCAGCTGCTGAAACGGTTCACTAAAAAACCTGTCCCTTTCAGCTTTTCAACAGCCCTGCAATTAATGGGCAGCAGCCTTCTTGTTTACCTGTTGTTCAGTAATCTGCTCTCCTACCTCATTGCCCTTTCTTTTGATACCGTAGAGCGAAACTTTAACCGCGAAACCCTGCTGATTGTGCAGCTAAGCCGCCTGCTGGATGTTTTCACTTACGGCGCTTTCTTCCTGGCCTATACCTATTACCTGAAAAACAAAGAAAAAGCTGCTGCCATTGCTTCTTATGACCAGGCAATGGCGGCTGCACAAATTGCGCAGCTGAAAGCTCAGCTTAACCCTCATTTTCTATTCAATAACCTCAACGTGCTGGATCAACTGATCGATGAAGACAAAACTACTGCATCTGATTTCCTGCATGATTTTGCCGATATCTACCGCTATGTTTTAGAAAGCTCCGATAAGAAACTGGTACCACTCGAAGAAGAATGGACATTTACACAACAATATTTTCGCATGTTGCAACATAAATACCAGGAGGCCTACCAGCTTCAACTCTGTGGCCTGCCGCCTAAACAATGCCTGGCTCCTCCGTTAAGCCTGCAATTAGTAGTGGAAAATGCCGTCCAGCATAATTTAGGCACCCCTGCTAAACCCGTCCTTATACAGGTCGATTTTTCAGACAAGATCCGGGTTTCAAATAACCTGGTACCAAAAGCCTACAGCAAAACCGGCGGAGGACGATCCCTCAAAAACTTACAGCAACAATATGCTTTGCTGTCCAATACCCCAATGGAAGTTTTTACCGGAGAAGACCGGTTTACCGTATCTCTTCCCTTTATCCTACCTTCCCAGCCATGATCAGACTTGTACTTATTGAAGACGAAGCACCCGCGCTACGGAAACTAAAACGGTTCCTGGAGCAGGTAGAAGAAGAAACGGTAATCCTTGCAGAAATCAGCACGGTTGCCGATGCAGCGGCATTTTTTGCCAGCCAGCCGGAAATCGACCTGGTACTGTCTGACATTGAGTTAACGGACGGCAATATGATGGCTTTTTATAAAGAACACCCCGTTACAGTGCCGGTAATTTTCACTACTTCCTATAACCAGTTCCTGCTCGATGCTTTTGAAACCAGCGGCATTGAATACCTGCTAAAACCCTTTAACCAGGAACGGTTTCAGAAAGCCTGGAAAAAATACCTGTATCTCCGCTCACAGCCGGTTAAACAAGCCGAATTACTGCAACAACTCACTCATTTATTACAGGCGCCACAGAACCCCGGGAAAAAATACCGGCAACGGTTTTCAATAAACCTTGGTCGAAGTACTTATTTTTTACAGAACAGCGATATTGTTTTTTTCCGGGCCTCGGATGGACTGGTTTTTGCCTTCGATAAACTGGGCAAAAAATCATGTAGTTTCCTATGAAACCCTGAAAGAGCTGGAAGAAGAACTTGATCCGCAGGCCTTTTTCCGCATTAACAGAAGCGAACTGGTGCACCGGCCTTTTATTGAAAAGCTGGACCGGCCCGATAAAAATTCCATCTGCATCAGTTTACACGGCTTTCCCGAACAGTTGATTACCAGCCAGGCCCTTACCGCCGCCTTCCGGAACTGGCTCGAGTTTTAACCGCCAGATTAAGTATATTCATAAAAGAATTTTAATGGCTCTGCCGGGTAGCAGCACAGACTGATTATTAATCATAAAAATTCTACTATGCGCCTGTCAGCAAGTATTCTAAGCCTTCTGAGCTGCCTGCTTCTGAGCTGCGGCTCTTCTCAGAAAATAACCAGCTCCTGGGTAAACCCCCAATGGCCCGCCGCCAGTTCCTATAAAACTATTTTTATTGCGGTATTGAGCAGCCGCCAGTCGGTAAAATCAAAAATCGAAAATGAACTGGCTGCATTTGTTACTGCCAAAGGTTATACGGCTATTAAAAGCTCGGAAGCCCTGCGATCTGGTTTTACCGATGATAAAATGCCCGACCGCGAGGCCATGCTGGGCAAAATCCGGGAACTGAAAAGCGATGCCATTTTTACTGTTGCCCTGGTTGATAAAGAAAGTGAATCGCGCTACGTGCCTGGCTCTATGCCCTACCAGCCCTTTATAGGTTATTATGGCCGGGGATTCTGGGGTTATTACAACTACTGGTACCCGTTTGGCTATAATCCTGGTTATTACACCACCGATAAAACCTATTTCCTGGAAGGCAATTTATTTGATGTAAAAACAGAGGAACAACTTTGGTCGGTACAAACAGAAGCCTATAATCCTACCAGCATTGAAAAATTCAGCAGAGAATACGCACAGCTACTTTGGAAAAGAGCTGAAAAGGAATTACCTATGAAAAATACCCCCCACCAATAACCGATTATTAATCCATGAAAAAATTTATCTGTGCAGTTTGTTGTCTTGCTTGCTGGCTCTTGCCGCAAATCCTATACCCTATGCAGCTTTCTGCGCAGCATGCTGAAAAAAGCAATCAACTACAGATTACAGGCGCTATTAAAAACCCCACAACTTTCCGGTACCACGACATAGAAAAAATGAACGCTGTTGATCTGGGCAGCCTTAGAATTACCAACCATGCCGGTGAATTCAGGAAACAATATCAAAAGGTTAAGGGCGTACCGCTGCTGGAATTGCTGAAAAACATCCAGCCGGCTACGCCCTCTCCCAAAGACTACAGCAGTTATTGCCTGGTTTTAACCGCTGCTGATACCTACCGGGTAGTCATTTCCTGGAATGAATTATTCAATACCGAAATTGGTCATTCCTTTTATATCGTAACAGCAATCGACGGACATACTATGGCAGACAACCCGGAATCAATTCTACTGGTGGCTACCAAAGATCTCAGAACCGGCCGGCGCCATATAAAAGGGCTTTCAAGTATTGAGTTTCGAAAGCTCTAAAAATTACTGCACCTACAGCAGGCGCCGGACCGTTTTCTTATAGGCCCTGTAAAGCGCACCATGTGCCTGTTCTAAAAATGCCTCCTCCAACCTGATCTGCACCTGGATAACAATATAAGTAGCTGCCATACAAGAAAAGCTGAGCAGGTTTGGCAGCACCAGGAACAGACCTGCCACACTTCCTAACATGCCCAAAAAAACAGGGTTGCGGGAAACCCGGAACAAACCCTTTGTAACCAGCGCCGTTTTATTTTCCTCATCAATACCAATCCGCCAAGAGTTGTGCATTTGCTGCTGGGCCAATACAATCCAAAGCAGGGAGCCATGTGCAAGCAGCAAGCCAGCCAACTGCACCGTTTCACTGCGGAGATAGGGGATCGGAACCAGCCATTCATAAGCAACCGGGCTGATTGAAAACACGAATACATTCACTACAAATAAACCGGTTAACAGTTTCATAATAAACCCCACATAATCGTGCGCTGTAGTTGTATTACCGAATCGAAGGGGATTAATCCCGGTTTTTCGGTAAACCCTTAGAGTTGGCCAAACAAAACTTACCAATAGGTAACCCAGTATAAAACAGGGTAAATAGATCCGAAGAAACTGATTCATATTATAAGCGTAGTTTAAGTCCACCGTTCACGACAAAACCGTCCACAGGCGCATAGATATCTCTAAACACAGGTTGTTGCAGGCTGCCGGTATAAATCGTATCAAACCTGGTTTGCCGCGTGTCTGTGAAATTTTCAAAATTGATATAGACCGATAATTGTTCCCATATTTTCTCTACCATAAAACCCATTATCCAATAGGGTTTGCCAAAGCGCCCATCGTTCAGGTATTGTTTGGAAAAATGATAGGCCTCCAGGCCAATTTTCCATTTTTCTTCCAACTCGTACATAAGCACATTATTGAGTCGATGACGCGCCGTTAAGGGCAACGAGGCTTTGGCTCCATTGTAATGAGTATTTGCATCGGTATATGTATACCCCACAAAAAGTTTAAAATCGCCGTATAAAAACCGCAGGTTGGTTTCCATTCCGCGGGTATTGAGGTATCCGTTCGCCTGGGCAAATTCATAAGAGGCCGTAGCTGTCGGAACCAGTACCAGTGGTTGCCTGAGCCGGGTGTAGAAGAATAACTGGTTCAGGGAAATACCCAGGGCCCCAATGGAACCGGAGTAGTTCATATCCCAGTTAACCCCGACAGACCGTTCATTCCGAAATCCCTCCGGCCGCAGCGGCAGGATCTTACGAAACTGGATGCGCTCCGCCTCTTCGGTAAACAGAGAGGGGGCCTTATATCCATAACCTGCTCCCAGCCGGGTGCTTAGCTTCGGGTTTATCCGATACAGGGCTGATAAGCGGGGTAATAGTTCAAGACCAAATTCATTTACATAGTCTGCCCTTAACCCTGTTTCCAGGATCAGCGCTTCATTGATAGTCCAGGCATTCTGCACAAATATTCCCACCGTAGTATACTGGTAATTTCTCTTACCTTCTGAAGGGTTGGTTTTTTCCTTCAACTGCTCCGTTAACAAGTTGATGCCGGCTACCCAATCGGCTTTGCTTCTTTTGCGCGTTATGGTAAGTTCTGAAAAAGAAGATTGCTGCACAGCATCAAACCGGTAATCGGGAATAGCAATAGCCCTGTCGAAAGAACTGAAGCTGTTTTTAAACTGCAGGGTTAGGTCCTCCTTTATTTTATGCGCAACTCCCAGCTGTGTAATCAGGCGCTTACTATTGTTTCGTTCATAAAAACCAATGCCGTCGTTTTTTATATAATCCATACTACCTCCCAGCCGGTTTTCCGTAATAAATGTAAGCCCTATGTCCATGTTTGTTTTTTTGCCGTATAAAAACAATCGGGGATTAATGGTATATCGTTCGAATGCGGGAATGGCGGTGAAACCAATATCTGCCGGGTCATAGGCCCGCCCCGCATTGCGCGAAGCAAATACAGTAAGGCCGGTTTTCCCGTAACGTTCACTATAAAATGCACTGAGGTCCAGCCCCCCGGCCGAGGTTCCGTTTGCCAGCAAACTCAACTCCTTTTTTTGTGCGGGTGTTTTTGAAACCAGGTTTACCAGTCCGGCTATGGCACCTCCACCGTAGAGCGTAGATGCAGCGCCTTTTATAACTTCAACCTGTTTTAGATCGAGGGGGGCAATCTGTAAGATAGAAAGGCCGCCTGCAAAACCGCCATACATCGGGTAGCCATCCCGCAACAATTGGGTATACCTGCCATCCAGCCCCTGTATACGGATACTGGCATTATAGGAAGTGGCCGAGGTTTGTTGGGTTTGGATACCTGTACTTTCGTTGAGCAACATACGAATATCGCCCGGCTTCATATTGGCTTTTTCCGCTAGCTCTTCGCCCGAAATTACTTCTACCCGGGTGGGCAGGGCGGCAATGGTTCTGCTGATACGGGTAGCGGTAACCATTACTTCTTCTTCCATTTCTTCTGTTTCCGGCTCCAGGAAAATTTCCTGTAAAGTGGTATCGGAGAGCGGGAAACTAACCGTTACGGTAATGGACCGGTAACCGATATGGCTCACCACAAATTGTTGAGCGCCTGCAGGCACCTGTTCAAAGT
>NZ_LUKG01000082.1:13306-21651 GCF_001601815.1 Flavihumibacter sp. CACIAM 22H1 | reverse complement strand
AATAACATCGGGGTAACAGTGTTACCATTTTTCACATTTTCTTGCATACACTTAACTGTTTAGGCCACGAAAATAGCCCGCAGGGGAAGGAAAATAAAGCTAAGTGTACTTAGAAATGGCGGAAATGCAGCAAATTTCTTAAGAATAACCGCCACCAAGTGATATTTATCAGGAATCGTTTATAGGGAACGTCCTTTTTTATTTTGCTTGCCAGCATTCCGCTTCTCAAGCAATTCGGCGACCTTTTTTAATCGGGCTTCTTCCAATTGATCCTTCGTCTGAACCAACCGGGCGGAGTAATCCTTAACCTTAACTTCAACTTTTTTAAGAGCCTCGGATGTAGTAAGGTCAATAGCCATTACAGGTTCAACCGAATTATCCAATCCCACAAGGTCAAGTATTTGGCTAAGAACTACCCGTCCGTCATTCATAGGGAATTTTTCCCGGTAAAAGCCCATCATCTGATCAAAGGAGAATTGATCTAACAGGACTGCAATATCTACATAATCCTTTTTTTCCTTTCGGTGGCAGGTCGCATCCAGTTTGAAAGCCGCAATGTCTTCCAGGCTTGCGAGCCTTACAGGCCCCTCAGTTTTAAAAGGGCGGATGAATTTTACTGCCCAGTTATAAATATCCAGTTTTCTGGTTTCGGTGGGTGTTCCAGGAAGTGGCAGGCTAAAGCTGACACCCTGCCGGGTTTCATTTAAGAATTCAATTTGGGAATTGTATTGAAGCAAGGCGTTTTTCAGTTCAACAATATCAAAGGACCGATCTGTAAAAAAATCGAGGTCATCTGACTTACGGTGTCCAAGTTGAAGAGATAATGAGGTACCGCCTACAAGTGAAAAATTAGCCAATTCCGGCAATTTGGAAAGATCTAACAACACCTGATGGAGGGCAGGATCAATCGTGTTTAAGTGTAGCATAAGCCTTAAAATCTTGTAATGGTAACCCGAGGAGTGTGTGGGCCAGAAAAAGACCTTGCCTGTTCAGATACTTGTTATTTAGCAAGATCGCCGCTGTTTCATCTTTTCCATACAAAACAATCACAGACAGCACATCATCGAGCTTTCCGCGTTCAAATAGCCGGGAAACAATAAAAGCTTTATCACGCGAAAAATCCAGATTTTCCCGCTTTACGTCCCAGAAGGCATATCCTGGCAATAAAAAGCTCAAATCTTCAATTGACTCCATGGTATAAATTTACCAAAATTTGCCAAGGAATTAAAAGATTGTTCAGATTCAAGGAGTTAGGGCTGGAAAACAGTTTTCAATTACCTCTCCTTTTGACGTTGCAATTTATTTTCCAGGTCATTAAGAACGGGTGTGGCCTTAGTCCAACCGAAATGTTCAAAAAAGTCACGGGCGTGATCAACTCCCTTTAGGATCTCAAATCTCTCTTTATCAGTGATTCCGGATATCTTCAGGTGCCGGGCCAGGTTCTGCTTGATTTTGTCTTTATCTACCCCGTACAGCTTGTTCAGTATATTGGCAGTCTGTTCATTAGAAGGCATTGTACCACACTCGTTCATTTGGGATATCACCTGCGCAATTACCACAAGGGTTGGGATGGAATATTGACTTCTTTTACATTTTTTCAATTCTTCCTCCTGCCTGATACGTATTTGGTGCTCATTGATGGCCGTTTCCAGGTTGGGTAAAAACGTAGCGTAATAGCTCGGCCAATAATTAAAAGCAATTAATGTCAAAAGGGAAATTGCACCCGCAAGAAACAGTGAAGGTATCAAACCAGACCGATCCTGTGCAAAGGGAGCAACTGTCAAAAAAGATACTCCAACGATAGTCAGGAAATGGTACAAAACCAACCTAAACCAGTACCAGGCAATAACCTTTTTCTTAGTTGCCTCGAGACTCCAGAATGGAAATTTTGACTGGTAGGTATCGTGAACACTGTGAAATTGGGCACTGATATAGGCCGCCTGTAAAGGGAAGTCAAAACTTATAAGGGACTTCCACTGCTTCATAACCTGTTTCATCACGTCCTTTTTCTAAAATTATCGAAATGTACCGATTCAAACAAAACAGTTCTTTACGCAATTTTGCATCGAAACGATTTTATGGATGCTAGTTTGTACGGCTGCAAACATAATACCTGCTATCTTGCCAAGGTATCTATGATAGATTTTCTGTTATAATTATAATCCTCAACAGCGGCCTTACACGAATTGATTATTACACTCTTATCTGACTCAGCAATTTTAGTCAATATATTATTGCTATTTTCAACACTACGTATACAAATTTTATCCAGATTTTTGCCAATATAGTCAAATACCATCACCAATTGGCTAAAGGGCGAGATAACGTAGGGAGAAATTCTGCCCTATCATCAAGCGCAGATCTTCCACGGTGAATTCGTCGATTGGGATTCTGCGTAATTCCAGGCAACGCCTTACCATGTTGGTCGGGGCTTCGCCCGGATGGCCAAAGTTCTGCTTCTCCAGCTCTTCAATGTTCTTCTGCAGCCAATTATTTTTTCAATGTCTCTTTCGGTTTATTCATTTCCCTTTAATACCTGCTGGAGATACCGCTGAAAACTTTCATAGCCGTTGATGGACGGATCTTCCAGATCGATCATCTGCCCATGCCCTGTGTCGAAAATCTGCCAGTTATGTTTTCTTGCCAACGCCACTATTTCGTAGAGGCCGCTTTCTCCATACAAGCTCAATATTTTATTACTGACCGGTTCATCGTCCTGGAAGTAATCAATCTCAAAATCCTTTCCTTTGATCCTTCTGTGATTATCGCTGCGCTCGATCTCGTTAAAGTGACTCTCCAACACAGCACAGAAATCGGTTGGTTCCAGTTGCGTTTCGTCCAGTTCTTCCACTGACTGAATCTTCTGCCTGGAATTGAATAAAACAATATCCCAACTCATGGTTGACTATTGATATTTTTTGAACGCTTGATCAGGGTGGCCTGCAATCCAAATATTATCTGGCAGGTTACAGCTTTTTAAAAAAGTTACTTCCCTAATCGAGCTAGGCGAATCTGGATAGTCCAGCGCTGTTAGGAAAGTTCTCGGTCCGCGAGGTGGAGCGCCTTCTTTATAGTAAGAGCTACACCTGGGCGCACCAGAATTCAACCGGCAAAATTGAGCTTCGGTTTTATTGATTGCAAATATATCTGCCGTTGCTACGCGGATGATTTTGGGGAACTCATTTTGATTTTCGTATCGAGTATAATGTGTCCTAAGGTCTTTTTCGGTTGGCCAGAAAAAGACTCTTGAGTTCAACGAATGCACGAAGTCTCCGAACGTCCATCCCCCTTCAAGGTTCTTGCTAACAATCTTTTCGAAAAGTGGATCTTGGTCACGAAGAATAGCATGGAATGTCCCATTCACTATCGGGAAATGTCCTATTCTTCTTGTTCTTAAAAATTCAGACAGGTTAGGAACGCCACCGAGCTTCGCTAACACCGCTGCACTATTAAGCGTTCTGCTCTGCAGGATCGGCTTTACATTTCTTTCATCTGTTAAGTGATATAAAAAGGGGCGTAGTTCAATAAATTTATTAATATCCATATTACCAGTTTCTACGGTCAATAATTGCGCGATAATCGAATCCTGTACTAATTAAGGAAACTTTCACTCCTGAACATCTTTCAACCTCCTCGATGAACTGTCTGGTTTCCGGAGTGAGTTGATCATATCTTCTCGCTTTTTCATTCTCCTTTGAAAAATAATCCACGAAAGTCAGTGCGATGTCAGTAGGAGAGTTGAGTTCACAAGCTTTGCGAAAAAGCGACCAGTTAAATTCGGCTATTCTCCTTGCCTTTTTGGTAGTCGTTGTGATCTCCCTTTTTTTCAATACTTCCGGATCAAGTCCGGACCTGTGGGCAATGATGTCCAGGTCAATTTCCTTACTTTGAAAATCACCAGAAGTCCCACCGACGCGTATAGGATAAGTACGGGCAACCATGATGATCTTATTTATACGCATAGGCGAAATTCCTGCTTCGGATATACATCCAGAAACAGTTGTGTCCCTGGACGTCACATAAGGGTAAAGGCCATGATGCAGGCTCAACCCCGTTCCCTGCGTTCCCTCTAACAATATCTTTTTGTTATCCCGGTACATTGCTTCCAGTTCATCAAATGTTGATCCGATGAATGGTTGAAGTTTGGGATGATACTTTGCCTTGTGTTTTGTCTCTGCCCACAGGCGAGCAACGATATTTGTCGCCGTAGCTGCTCCAACACCTTGCGCGGTTGAACTGATTTTGGTTTTGTTTGCTTCTTCCAGTGCGATATCTTGTTCGCTTATAATGATCGCATTCTCGTCAATTACCAACCGCCGAGAAAACTCATCGGCTACACGGTATTTGGCGATCTCCTCCAAGAGTTTATCCGCGTTGATGACGGTGCCTGGTCCGAGCAAAAGCTTAGCGTGTTGATTTCTGTAGCAGCCGGATGGCAGAAGATGGAAAACATGTTTTTCTGGTTCCTCGTACACGGTATGTCCTGCATTGGGACCTCCTACACGGACCAGGCAATCATATTCCGGTGCGATATGCGCTGAAATTTGTCCTTTGCCTTCTGAGCCAAATTGTCCTCCGACCAATACATCTACCAACTTGCCCCCAGTAGGAGCCAATAGCTTTAGAAAGCTTGCTATGCGGACGACAACATCCTCGGGCGTAGATAGTTCTGTGTTGATGCACAAATCAGCTTCAGCGGACAATGAACCTACCTGCATTTCCGTAAGGTCGCGCTTACTTTCCTCATATTTTTGTTCTGCCTCGTTTGCTTCGAGTGAAGCAACTTCGTCTCTCTGCATGTATCGTTCTTTTAATATTTCGGGGGAAGCCAGCAAATGAATATGAAAAACAATATGATTATAAGCTTTGCGAAAATGTTGAATCTGGCTTGCGATCCTTACCGAATCAATCACGAAGAGCCGATCGTCTTCCCTCGAAAGCTTGAACTGCTCTTGAAAAAAATCCAGCACCCACTTACCACCGTCAATCTTATCTAAAGCGGCCCCACCTTCCTGAAGAAATGAGCGATCACCAGGATTTTCCCGCATATGTTTTTTCCGGAGCTCAGCTATCGCTTCCCTGGTTCGCAGCACTTTAAAATTGAATTTTTCTTCCAGCCTCTTTGACAGCGTCGATTTGCCAGCACCAATCTCTCCACTCAGAAGAATAATTATTTTTCTTTCTGCCATGTTGATTTCAAATTAAAAGAAGACATTGTTGAGCGAGGCCTAAATTCATCTGCTTTCGGGCTGCCAAACAAATAAATTGTAACGTTCACATCCTGATTGACGAGTTCAGAGTAGACCAGCCCTTCAATGATTTCCCATTTACCCCGGGCTTGACCAGATCCAATCAAGGGCATGTATACGTCAGCATTCAGTTCTTTTGCTGTATCCCTGAGCTCAGCCAGGCACGTCTTCAAACTTGGATAGTCGAGCAAGGTTTCGTCATTTTTTGGTTTCATTCCATTCTGTGCCAACATCTGGAAAACATATATATCAGGTCTTACCTGTAACAACTGACTATTACCGAGTCTGAAATCCTGCTTTCTTGCCTTCCACTCTTTCAATGCTGTTTTGACTTCCGGATAGTTCATCGAAAGCGACTTGCCAAAACCAATGCCTAATCCAGCACTTGTGTTTACGACCTGGGCAATCACTTTTAGTCCTTTCCCTTTCGGTTTAGTCGCGTCACCAAATTCAATTTGTATACGCCTGTTTTGCAGTTTTCCTTTTCCATCGTTAGGAACCACTACTATGGCAATCCTGGGCTTCCGTTCGCGCCGCATGGGAGAAATGCCGATATAGAAAACGTCATACTGCCGATCCATAAAAGGCCATTGTACCGTCTCCCGTTGAGTCGTTCCAGGCACATTGCAATAATATCCTTTAGAATCGCTGGGCAATCTAAATCCGTCGGGAATATTTATTTCAAAACGAGAAGAACGTTTGGAATAATCCATCACCAAATTATCTTCGGTCAGGAATGTACAGATCATCACAGCACAGGGGCGATCAACTGCATCAACAAATGCCAATAGAAAAGATTCCAGTGAAGCCTTATATTTCTTTGCCAGGTCTAATATACCCTCAATTGTTATCTCTTCGAGATTATTGGCATCAGCAGGGAAGATAACATAAGGAAGCTGGAGCTCAGATGCGCCAATATTACAAAGCTGTTCCAACTGCCTGTTTGCTTCAGGGTTTTCTTCCCGATTTCTTATTTCCTGATAACAATCTGTAAAAAAAGTATGAGCAATTTCATGACCAATGGAAAAATTCAAACGAGTCGTTTTTTGAAAGGGATTGTACTCAATCCGAAATTTTCCTTTATTCAACGGAACTGTTCTTGCGTCAGCTATTTCATCGTTTGGAGCAATCTCATGCTCCAAAATTTTTGCCAGTTCAATGGCATCATACGGCGGCCCATTCCAGCCCTTTGAAAGCGCCAGTAGGACGGTTTGCCTTGCCCGACGCTTCATTTCCGTAATCGGATCTGCATAATCCGATTCTTCCATCATTTTTACTACAGATTTATGCGTCCATCTCTTGGTAGGCACACCTGGTCCGTTATCTGCTTTTGCTTCATTAATAAAAAATTTCAAATCATGTGACGCGATCTCTTTTTTGCTTTTCAGGTTAAATGTTTCAACTAATTTTAAATGTTTGTCTACAAATTCGTTTGGGACATCCACAATTCCTTCGTTACTCAAAATGTTTGCTTCAATAAGAAAGTTCAAGGCAGATCTTGAGTCCTTCACATTTTCTTTGTCAGGTTGCATAATCTTGTTTTTTCAGCTTTTCAAGTTTCTTTTGGCTCTCTTTCCAATATTTTCCATCAATCTGTACGCTTCTTCTTTGGAGCAGTCTAATATGATGGCGATCTCTTCATAACTCTTGCCTTTCAGTTTAAGTTGGACAAATGCTGTATACCTTTCATTGTTCTCACAGGCTTTTGCTAAAGCCTCAGTGCATTTCTGCAGGTATTCTTCATTTGAAGGCGGATCTTCCACTTCATAGCCAGGCAGGCGTTCAAACTCAGTTACTTCGATCAATAGCGGTTGCTGTTTATCGCGTTTTATCTCCGACTTGTATTTTCGAACTTCGTTGGAGATCATTGAGTTCATTATCCTAATTAGCTGCTCCGCAAGATCGTATTTTTCAAACTGCCATTCCCAGGTCTGCTCATAGACAGCTTTGATCGCATTGCCTACATAATAGTCATGTGCAGGCATTCCCAATCTTTGTTCGCAATGAGCACCATACTTCGTCTTCGCTCCGAGCGTCAGCTCCACATGGGAATAGCATTTTTTTATAATGCTTTCCCATTCCGGCGTTGTCAGCGCCCTTAACCGGTTTGATATTTCAAGTTCAATCATCGCATAAGCTTTAATATCCTTTGGAATGTATTAACTCACTATGAATGGAATTCCGCCAAGGCATAGTGAAATCCGTAAAAAATACGAACAAATACGATAAATTTAAATAGTAAAATTACTACTTGACCCTGTATGAATATATTTAGTTGACATGTTACGACCGTCGAAGGAGGCCCTGCATTGAATTAGAGAGCCTTGTGGGCAGTGAATCCCAAGATTAATATAATTAACTAATTATCAACATAATAGCGTAAATATGATAACGGATTAAAGGGCTGAAGGGTAATCTTCCGCCCCGGCGTGGACGCCTGTAACGTTACTGGTTCAAAAGTATCAGGAGTTTCTGACAAGGCCGTGAGTAAAACACCGGGAAACGGCGTTTTTTCACCGGGGCATTTGAAAAAGGCTATTAGTAAGGGATGTCATGCGTTTATGCTGACCGGTTAATGAGATAGGGATGAAACCGGCGTAGCGATGAGCGGTGACGGGGCATGGGGAATAGCCTATTACCTGTGAGTGGTTGGTATCCTTGCCAGGGCTCTCTATGGTCAAACTTTATATGCAGTGCTGCGTCCATTAGTTGTTTGACCCGGCATTCCTGGACGGCGCATTCGATCCGGTTGTTTACGGGAGCGTTTTTGATGTCAGCGTACATTTCTTCGAGGAGGTGTTTCCACTGACGGTACTGGCTGATGGGAATCCTTTTTATTCCGGTAAGCTACCGTCAGACGCGTGAGAAATATTGTTTGAGCCAGCAATGCTCCAGCAGATAAAATTTTCAGTCGGTTAGTGTAATGAAGGGTGATAGGCTCTTTTCATAGTAAAGGTTTGGGTAAGGTAAGTAAGAGTGCTGCAAAAAGTTCCTTTAAGTTAAGCAAAAAAACGATCAGGAAAGACATAAATCATTTTAGGCCAGAGAGAATAAGGCATCCTATATCAGAAACCCTCACTTCCCCTCCTTAATCTC
>NZ_LUKG01000082.1:0-12646 GCF_001601815.1 Flavihumibacter sp. CACIAM 22H1 | reverse complement strand
AATCTCCTTCCCCAGCTTGAGCAGATCTTCGTCCCTTTCGTGCGCTTTGAGTTTACCGGTAAGATACCCGAGCCGGTAATCAATATTACCTACCAGGCGCCAGTTGGTGGTGTGCAGACTTTCCCGGATGCACTTAGCCGCTGCCTTAATGCTCTTTTTCTCATCCCGGTCGCCCGGGTCCTGCAGGTTGAAGGGAACCACGGTCCAGGTTTTCATCTCCGGGCGGTCAAAGGAGAGTTTGATGAAGCCGGCAGCATCGATGATCCTTTGCAAACGGGTTTCCAGCGCCGGGATGGTCAGCTTTTCGATCTTGTCCACCTCATAAAGTTGCTTTTCCATTTGATCCTTCTGCCCCTCCTCAAGCGAATCGAACATATTTGCCAGGCTTTCGAGGTCTTCGTAGAACGTCCGGGCAGTAAAAAAGGAAAGACAGTACTTGCGCCGGTCCTCTTCGGTAACCGGTAGTTCCGGCCCACGCGTGACATTCAGGTCGAGTTCATCTTTTTCCACTGCACCGCACATCGGGCAGGTGGAGGTCGTGTACAGGATGTTATTTTCCTTATGGCTTTCCCGAGTTACCTCGTAGCCGCACTGTTTGCAGGTTGGCCGGGGAAAATGGTACTCGCGTCCATCGGGGTAGACGGCTTTCCGGGGTGCATGGCGGTGGGGGCATTCAAAGACAAATAGCAGGGGAACCCCGTCGTGATCAAAGAAATGCACGGAAAACAGCATGGCAGCGCCGCAGGTATTACAGGCGACGCCCGTGGGCTGGCGATGCGTAGCCACGAGCCGGTCCTGGCGCTCGTGATAGCCCTGTTTTTGAACGACCCGAAATCCATACTGTGGCTGAGCTCAATTTTCCATCGCTCGTGGGGGTCCGATACACCGGCCAGCTCCGCTGATTCCTTCGCTTCCAGTTCCTTCAATACTTCGATGGTCATGCGGTCGTATCTGTCAATATAATATTGATCCCGTTTGCGGTATGTTTCCATTGCAATAATTTATTAAGGCTGGCTAAATAGGTATACCTGCTAAAATAAATACTAAAGCGTATTTTAAAGTTATGAAAAGAAGTATAGCACAACAACTGGGAAGTTTAGGCCAACACATGGTCAAGGTTGAGATAGAAAAGTCCCAGTGTTGGATTGCACGCGATCAAAACGAAGACTTTGGAATTGATCTTGAAATGGAGCTTGCCATCCATGAGGTTTCGGGAAAGATTATCAAGGTCCAGATCAAGTCGCATCAACAGGTAGAACAAGTGGGTGATTTCGTATATGAAAGGTTGCCAAAATCTTTTTTACGGTATGCGTATGAATGCAGGATCCCGGTAATCCTTATTGTAGCTTCAATTTCAAGTGGTGAAATGTGGTACGCATGGCTTCAAAAATGGCTATATGATACTAATAACAAGGTAAATATTTATGACGAGCTGATTTCTCAATCAATACAAATTAATATTCATAAGCACTCCCTATTAAAAGATGATTTGAATGGTCAATTGATTTCAATTGCCACCTGGGAAAATGAAACCCAGAAGCTAATTACACTTTACGACCTGGCAAATCTTTCTTTAAAACTTTATGATGATAACCTTTCCAGCCTTTTGTTCACTTATATTGAAGCATTAAATAAAGAAAATACTTTCAGCTATCCTGATCAGATCATTGACAAGGTAATTGAGATCGGTGCTTCCATTTGGGCAACGCCTGAAGGCAACAAGCGTACGCAACAACTGTTTGAGTTTATAAGGAATAATGGGAACAAACTGAAAAGGGAGCATATAAGCAAGCTGGTAATAAGGGGTGACAGTTATTCGAGGACCGGGATTAATGCGTTAGGTGTTCTATACAGTTCTTTTCCAAGATATGCACAAAGTCTATTACTCCCCGAATTTTTCAAGGGCTTCCAGGACCCCCGGTTGCACTATTATTGTGTGCTGAGGGAAAGGTGTCTTGCTGATACTTCATTTTTCTGGGTAACGCCGACGGCGAATTTCCGTGTCGGAGACTTCACCATTGATGACCCAGATGTGCTTGCACAATTAATGAATAAGATGGCCAACCGGGGTGATTCTGCAATTTTGGACTATATCGTTTATAAGCCAATAGGGGAAAAATAAGATTATCGTTAAAAGACAAGGAAATTTATGGATGCTTTTATGATATTGAAGTCTGCCAAATACGACACCGAAATAAGCGTTGATCAATTTAATCAATTGATCCGGGATTTCGAGGTTCAATACCTGCAAGACAGGGATTACCAGCACCGCCTGGCAGTACATCGCAGGCCGGTGGTAGTAATGAATGAGACCTTAAATGAACTGAACAGCTATTTGCAGGAAATACAGGGCAGGGAAGAATTAAGGGATTTTGACCAAGAGCGTAATGCACATGGATACGCTACCACAAAGATCAATGACATCTGGACGGCCGACAAAAGGGTAAGAACCCTGTATAACGCTGTCAAGCAATACTGCTTATTGCGGTCCAAGGATTTTAATGTTATAGCCGTTCATGTTGCCGAATACAGGGCCATGAATAAACTGTACCGTAAAATCCGCCGGGCCGTATACAAAATGGAAGGAAAGAAAAATAGCCTGGAAATCCCTCAAACCAATGTAGTTGAGCAAAAGGATCATGTTCACCATCCTTCAACGAAGACCTTGCCTAAGCCGGCTATTCAAACAAGTCCCGAACGGTCAGTTCCCATCGACCCAAACAATGGAAAGGTCATTTTCAATACAAGGCCGCAAACCTGGCAGGAACTCCAGGATTTTGTTGGCCAGTTATTCCGGGAAATGGGATTCGATGTTGAAATCTCAAAAGTTTTAGAGCATGTTCGTGGTAAAAAGGAAGTAGATGTGTATGCAATAGACAGGAGCAGCGAATACCATCCCCAAATTTTAATTGAATGCAAGCACTGGAACCATTCAGTAAAACAGGAAGTGGTGCATGCTTTTCATGATGTGATGGTCAACTATGGCGCAAATACCGGGTTTATTGTTTCAAAAAGCGGGTTTCAACAGGGATGTTATGATGCGATAAAAAATACCAATATCCATCTTGTTTCACTGGAGGAACTGGAGGAGAAATATTATGCCAAATGGCAGGCGGGAATGATCAACAAAAGTATGTCACTTAGCGATGTATTGTTCCCCTATTGGGATCCTTCAGGCGGAAAGATGCCTGCGGATGGGAAACCAATAAGTTTCGACACGCAACGATTACTTGATGAAGCTTACCAGCCTTTCCATTATATTGATGCGCGTTTTTTATTAATAAGCGGTCAGCCGATATACAATTACCCATTAACATTACCTGTATTAAACGATCATTTTGATGTGACTGGTGAAGCGGTCATGAAAAATGACAGAGATTTATTTGATTTTATGGAAGCGAACAAAGACAAGGTCCTTCGTCATTATAAAATATTGTACCGGGAGATACAAGCGTTGTAAAGATTGTATACGTTTTACACGGGTACAAATGTTTAATCCAACTCTTAAGTTACTGGAATTTACTCAATCAACTTGGTTGCCTGGTTATTTTTTGGGCGGCTCCATACCAAAGATACCGGGCAATTGATACCAGGGAGTAGAGGCCTTATATGCAATGACCCGGCAGCGCTTGTTTGTTAAACGGTCATTGATGTATTTTACTACTTCTTCCAGACTACCGTTCGCACAGGCTACAACGATCTTATCTACTAATAATTCATTGGCCATCCACACCAGGCTGTTCATGACCTTGGTGGAGAAATCATTTGAATCATATTTTCCTTCCCCTACTACCAACTTTCCATTCTGAATGGCCACAATATCTGCGTCACTGGTGATAGGGCTATTACCACTCTTTCCCTGAAAATCCAGGCAGGGAACCCAGATAAAGCTGTTGCCGGTTTCCTGGAGGTCACCTTTCAGGTGGAGCAGGGCCTTCATCACCACATAATTGCCATCATATTCCTTGCCGTTCTTAGTCTGATCCGATAGAACATTGTTAATGATCGTATCACTCAGTCTATAATAGACCTTGCTGCTCAAATCCGGCATGATTTCACCGGAACACCCTTTGCAGGGAAGTTTATCCCGCAGTTCCGAGAGTGAATACCACTTGTTCGATCCGCACTGATGGCATTTTACCATCATGCCTACAAACAAGCCACCATTGGCAATCAGGAAATTTATATTGTCATCGATATGGTAGGCAAAGGCTTCTTTCTTACATCGTTCCAGATATTGTTGAACAGCGGCCTGGTCCATATCCAGGTCCCTCTTCTCTTTTAGGTTAACGGCAACTTCGGGCATGAGTTTTTCATATAAACCATTTAACTCCTTTTCCAGGTCCTGGTAGGAAAAAACTCCTCTCCCGGCCGCAATGCCACTATCCTTCAATTTGCTTTCATACCGGAAAAGCTGCAGCCAGAGCGCTTCTTCCAAAAATTGCCGTACTAACTGCCAGTCATTCCTGAAAATTTTCAAAAAGGCCGATAGTTTCTGCCCTGCGGAGCTTGGGGAAAGACCGCTTATCGGCAGCGTTACCAGGTTTTTATGTTGCCTCCTGTACATCAGCACCGCCCTGATCAGATCCAGGTCTGAAGGAATGGCGATATCAAAGCCTGGATTATCTCGGGTGATAAACACAGTAGCCCGGTGTTGCTTATTTACACGTGACGGCTCTTTACACACTATAAAATGCAGCTCTGTCCCATAGGGGAATTTTATCTCCTGTTGCTCGTCGCCGGTATCTCTTTCCAGCATGATATCAGCCGCATAAGGTCCGTTGTCGATACCCCGTCCGTTTTCAAAAGTAACCGGTGGTAATTTCAAAAAATCTGATTTGCCAAGTACAAGGTTTTTTACTGCCTTTACCTGGCTGGAACGGACTTGTCGAACACCTCCAGCTTTAAAAGGAAATGCCGGTAGTGGCTCAGCTTCTATCCTTGCAGACCTGCTTATCTGCTGCATGTTGCTGCGGATGCCCGCCAAAGCAGTTTCATCCATGCTCCGTGAAACCAGGCAGACCTGGTTGTCGATGCTTAAATGATGCAATAATGGTTCGAACCATTCATCCGTCAATAACGCTTCGATCTCGTCTTTGGTGGATACTACCTGCGTCAATATGTTTCGCGGTTCTATGTAAAGCTGCCGGTTCCAGTAGTATAAAAGGTCGTCCAGGTAGTGCCCGGTGTCACATATGATCCATTCAAACCTTTTGTCTTTCCAACTTTCATTCCTCGTCAGATATATGGAATGGACATGCAGTGCAGACAGCAGCGATGTAAAATAGGGCCGCTGGGTAGATATCAACTGATTAATCTGGTTTGCGTTGTCCTTATTAATGTCGGTCGAACTGAACCCCCTGATCCACTTAGTTTCTTCCGCGTATAGTGGCCGGAATCCAAAATTCAACTGGTAAAATAATTTTGCCTGGACCTGCATATCATAGGCTTCATCGTATCGCAGTAGTTTGGTATGATCTGTGAGAAAATAATTGTGGCCGTGTTCATGCAATAAGCAATAGCTTCCAACACCGGGAAAATAATACCGGTGCTCATCCTTCAACTCAGTATATTCCCTGGGGTGAAACAATCCAAGTGATTCCAGGAAGCGAAGGTCAATGGTTGGGGAGTAATAAATAATATCCGGATCGAAATGCCGGATCATTTCCAGCCACTCCTGTCCAATAGTGTTATTATATACTGGTACAATCGGGTTGTAGCGGCCAACCCATATCAAAAGATTGGCTTCCATGATACGACGCAGCGCCGTTTCGCTGATGGTGCCGTCTACAAAAAACAGGAGGCGTTGGTGCCGCGGCAATATGGTAGCGTATGTTTTAAGGTTGTGGGGCATTTTAGCAATTTAAGAATTCCGAGCGAGTAAAGACAAGGGATAGCTCCTGATATTATAATGTGTCTTTTTAATACCCCCAGTCAGACTACTGAGCAAAACTATTTCACACCAATTGACACTAAAAGCGAATACCCCTTTTCCCTGTCTGTAAAATCAATTCTTTCAACTGTACCTTATAACATTACAACAGTAGTCCTTTCTTTCATCAAGTACCCCACTAATCTTTATACTGTTTAAGACAATATGACTATCTTTACGCTCTGTTTTTGTTCTTTCAATAAATTGCGAATTGCTGTGCGTCATCCATGGAGTAACGCCATTTTGCAGCACTCAACTCATTGATTAATAGTATGGAAAGGGGGTGGTTCATTTCCCTCTCTCTCCGCCAGATACAAATAGTACCGTAATTGACGGAAGAAACCCGTAAACATTTGAGTTTACGGGTTTCTTTATTTTTGGAAGCAGGCCGAGCAACATGCAACCCAGCTTTTATGATTTATAGCAGAACCACCTTTCTTAAATAGTTATTTGAATACTATGTATAAAATCGGAATAATCGGGTTACTTATTTTCAATACGGCAACAGCGCAGGAACTCAGCTTCAAATGGTCCAAAAAATTGCCATCCAAAGCTGTGGTAAATTACTGCGGTGCAGCAGGCAATGCTATTTTTGCAACGCAGATACAAGATTCCAAAAAAATTTTGCTCCACAGCTTTGATAACTCTTTGTTATTAAAACAACAAGACACGCTGATATTGGCAGAAAAAAACCAGCAATACCTAACATCCTTTTCTACCGATTCCCAGTTAGTACACGTAATAGTTCAGAACGAAAACAGAAAACAAACTAATATCCTATTCATCAAATCCAGTTTTCAGCATCCTGAACAACCCAGTACAGCCGTAGCTGCTCAACTTAAGGATGGTTACATGGGAATTGTGTATGCTTATTACTCACAAGACAGGTCAAAATTATTGCTCACTAATTTCTCCTTCAAAGCAGCCACACAAACTACAATAAGAGATTTTATAGTTATCAATACAGCCAAAGGAAATGTACAATTTTCCGGAACTGTATCGTACGAAGGATCAAGCCAGCAAATCGGCGTAGCCAACAATGGTACAGCATGGTTCTCAGCCCTGCAAGTTTATAGCTGGAAAAAAAGAATAGCCGAAAAGCCAAAAACACAACAAAAAATTATACTTATTAGGCCCGACAATACAGAAAAAGAACTCACCATACGATTTGAAAATAAATATTCACCGTCTGTAGATATATTAGAAGACAACAACAATACCTTGTATTTCACCGGTTTTGCCTACGAGAATGACGCTAAGGTTAACAGGCTGTCTGCCAGTGAATGGTATATTTATAAAGTAGACGCTGAAAATGGACTGGTAACAGATTCTGCATTTACCAGCTTTACCGGGCTTTACCCGGAAAACAAATTAAAGGAAGAAGACAGGCTCCCTTACACAATTAAACAGCTGTATAAGCGAAACGATGGAGGTTATACTATACTTGCAGAACAATATCAAACTATCAGCGGACAATATTCAACCAGTCAAAAATACAACGACATAGCCTGTATTCAGTTACAGAAAGATTTCAGGTTTGAAGCTGCTGTACGTATTCCTAAACTTCAATATGGAACAGATAACCCTTCCTTCATAAGCAGTTTTATCAACGATACAGTTTATATTATTTACAACGACCTTACTGAAAACTTATATGCAGATGGCGACAAACTAAGCTACCCCTCCAATAAACAGAATAAAAACGGACTTTTTCTGATTCGAATTGACAATAAACTTACCTATAACAAGCAATTGCTTTATGACTATGCATCGGGTGAGCCAATGCCTCAACTACTATCAAGCTTTTCGCAGAATAATCAAACCGTTCTATTACCCGCCGAAGCCCAAATCGGTATCTTGACGATAAAAAAATAAATCTTCGTACGCCCCTTATTCCATCCGACCCCTGCCTGGATGCCCCTACTCTTTCATAAACGGGTAATCGGTATATCCTCTTTCATTACCTCCTCCAAATAAGGTATAGGTATCTGAAATTTCATTTAATACCGCATTCTTTCGAACCCTTTCCGGATAATCGGGGTTGGTTAAGAATTTTCTGCCAAAACCAATTAAATCCACCAGGTTTTCCTGCAATAATACTTCGCCTTCAGCAGGTGTTTTATTACCGGTGGCAATAATCGTATGCTGAAATATTTTTCTCAGTTGTTGTCGAAAAGCGAGCGGAATTTTTGGCGCATCATCCCAATCGGCTTCACAAAGATGAATATATGCAATACCAAGCTGGTTAAGTGCTGCCGCAGCAAGCATAATGGTATCTAAGATTTCCGGATCATCCATATCCTTAAACTTAATAAACGGCGACAACCGTACACCGATTTTTTCTTTACCAACGGCCTTCAACACAGCTGTTGTTAGTTCCAGCAAAAACAGGATCCTGCCTTCTTTACCCTGGCCATATTTATCGGTGCCCCATGTATTTCCACAGCATCAAATCCTGCTTCAATAGCGTTCTTTGCACCCTGGGCAAATGCCGAAATAGTAGCATGAATATCTGCCGTCGTCATTTCCCTGGGTTCTTCAGCAGGTACAAAGCTGGCTTGTCCATTTGGTGCACCATCAAATATGTATACACTGGTATTTTTAGCCAGTAAGGCCGATGGTGCCAGGGGCTGCATGAACGGCGTCGGTAATAGGTTTCCAACCTTCCACCTGGTCCTTACTATAAATACCAGGTGTTTTAGCATAGCCCATACCCTGCAAGGATACCTGTGTAGCCTCTGTAATAATTAACCCGGCAGCTGCACGTTGCGAATAATAGGTTGCCATTAATTCATTTGGTATATCCCCCGGCTGGGTAGAACGGCTCCGGGTCATCGGGGCCATAACAAAGCGATTCTTCAGCGCTATATTTCCCATATGATAAAGGGAAAACAATCTTTCATAGTTCATTTGTGATAATTTTCTGCTTCTTATCCCGGTTAAAAGGTCAGGACCACTTTACCGATCGTTTTCCCGGATTCCAACAGGCGATGTGCTTCTTTCAAATTCTCAACATTAAAACCACGAATGGTTCTGTTAAGTGTAGATCGTAAAGTGCCTGCATCCATTAACTGCGCAATATGGTTCAATATCTCGTGTTGTCTGTTAATATCAGGCGTCTGGTACATGGAACGTGTAAACATCAATTCCCAATGAAAGCTTACACTTTTACCCTTCAACTGGCGGAGGTTTACAGGTTGTACCGGATCACTTATAGAACCAATCATTCCCTGGGGTTTGATCAGTTCTACCATGCTGTCCCAATATTGATTTAGATCTACAAAATCAACTATAAAATCCACCGTTTCAAATCCGGCTTTTTTTACTTCATTAACCAGGTCCTTATGGTCCACCACCCAGTCTGCTCCCATTTTTTTACACCAATCCACCGAATTTTGCCTCGATGCAGTGGCAATTACCTTCAGTCCCAATACTTCTTTGGCCAATTGTATAGCCACCGAACCAACCCCACCAGCTCCACCGATTATCAAAATGGACTTACCCTTGTCTTTATCCGCAGTTAACCTGAACCGGTCGATTAAAATTTCATAGGCCGTGAGTGCTGTTAGCGGCATGGCAGCGGCCGCTTCCGCAGAACTGTTTTTTGGCGCAAAACCCACAATCCTTTCCTCCACCAACTGGTATTCCTGGTTGGAGCCATCTCTGGTTATATCACCGGCATAAAAAACGCTATCCCCTTTTTTAAATAAAACAACCTTATCCCCCACTGCTTCCACGGTTCCTACAGCATCCCAGCCGATCACTTTGGGTTGGTCCTGGGTTTTACCCCGGAGGCTGTTTTGACGCAGCTTAAAATCTACCGGGTTAACCGATATGGCTGCTACCCTTACCAGTAATTCACGATCACGGGGTATTGGTTGCTCTTTTTCAAACTCAATAAAACTCTCCGCTTCCGTAAGCGGTAATGATGTTCTAAATCCTATTGCTTTCATAAATCAATTATTTAACTGTTTTTAAATTGTGTATACAAAAATTCGTTTGGTGTCAATTTTCGATAAAAAGTTTGTATGTACCAGCGCGCTTAATTATTATACATTTCTTCTGAATTATCAACTGGTGTATCCGGATCATTGATCACCAGTTTAGCAATATCATCCTTCCGCATATAAAACACGCCCGTTTTTTCTTTGGTGTACCTGATAAATGACTCCATGGCATTAACCATGGCCGGTGAGCCCCCAATCCTGTCATGAAAACTGATGCTCATCATTCGTCTTTTCTGCGCGCCTTCCGCATAAAGCTGGTCAAACTCCCGTTTAAGTTGAGACAGGAACTGGTCGGGCGTCCAATGTTCGCCGGTAATTTTTATTATATCATTATTCCGTTCTGTATAAGGGATAACAACAAAATTTTTTCCCCTTACTTTCGTAATAAACGGCTCATCGCGGCTCAGGTCATCAATATGGTACATAAAACCAAGGTCCTGCAAAACTTTCAGTGTATTAGGGCTTCTTCGTAACCAATTGCAGTTATACCCGATGGCTGTTTGTCCGGTGAGCTGCGCAACCGTATCTACCCCGTCCTTTACAAATTTCAATTCATCGGCATAGTTTTTATTCCACTGGTTATCCCAGGAAATACCATGTGCTGCAATTTCATGGCCGCCGGCTGCAATAGCTTTGGCAAGTTCAGGGTATTTCAATGCGGCGGCCCCAACCACATGCGAGGTAACTTTAATACCGTATTTCTTCCAAAGATCCAGCATCCGGTAAATGCCCTCCCTGGCGCCGTACCGATACCAGCTTTCTGCAGGCAGGTCGGGTACATCTTTCGGCAGCGGATTCCCGGAAAAGGGGCTTTCCACCCCCGCTGGCTGACCACCTGTTTCAAACTGCATAGAAATTGAAATCACCAACTGTGCATTATTTGGCCAGTGCGGATGGGTAGGTTTATTCCCGCTCCTCTTATCCTGATTGTCATTTTTACAGGACAGTAACAACAGCATAGTTACCATCATCATACAAACCTGGTACCTGAATTTCATAGTAAACACTTATAACTCAAAAGTAGATCCTTAGGCAGTATAATTAATAGTAACTATTTATTCTATTTTTGTAAAAATCAATTGAATTGAATCGCATCATAAATTTTCGTTCATTTAATGTATTTACTCTTGAGAAAGAGCAGTGGGACTATGGATACCATAACCATAATTTTTACGAATTGATTTTTATCGAAAAAGGGAAAGGCAAACACCGGCTTAACGGGGTTAGTTTCAATTACCAAAAAGGAGCGGTGTTTTTACTAACGCCTGCCGATAAACATGCATTTACTATTGAGCAGAAAACCAAATTCATTTACCTGAAATATACCGAGCAATTTCTATTGGATTTATTAACAATACGCACCAATCATAACTGGAAAGAATCTGTAAAGTTGACCTTATCGGGCAAACGCCATATTTATGAAACACTGATACACTGTAAAGAGGAACAGGCACAGGTTTTTCAATTAGCCCGATTGTTGTTGAATGAATTTACCCATAGCAGGTTTTACAAAGAGGAAGTGATTGCCGATTTGTTCTCTGCCCTGTTGACCATACTTATCAGGAATATAAATAAAACAAACAGCCGGAAAAGCTGGCTATCTGTGGAAGGCGAAAAAATAGACCAAGTGCTTTCCTATATTTCTACCAATGCACTGGACAAAGAAAAAATGAAACTATCAGCCATGGCCACTGAATTCCTGATGTCGGTTAACTATATTAGTATTTATGTAAAAAAACACACCGGCCTTTCTATCCAGCAACATGTTTTAAAATACAAAATGAAAGCTGCAGAAAAACTGCTAAAACAAAGCCGTTATAATATAAATGAAATATCGGAGAAGCTCGGCTTTAACGATGCCAGCCATTTTAATAAAATTTTCAAAAAACAGTTCGGCTGCTCTCCTGCAAAACTCAGGCTAAATGGCACTGCTAACTAAAGCCCTGCATTCTAATTGCAACAGCGTTGAATTAAAAAATTTAGTCCTGGTTAAATAACCGATTACCTTTGCCAGCAGTGAAAATATTTGCTTACATAATGTCGTTGGTAATTTTAGCGCTGATCGGAAGACCATGTGCTGATCTTCATACGCCTACGAATCTAAAAGCAATAAGCATTCATGCAGGAACCGAAAACCACCAGGAAGAAAAAGGCACTCATGCAGACAGTTGTTCTCCCCTATGCGTGTGTGCCTGCTGCTCCATTGTTTGCATAAACACAGCTTCCCTGCAACTTGAGCTGCCTAAAATTTCTTTTTCAATAGAACACATGGCCTATTACCTGGGCGCTCCCCTCAAAATAGCTACTCCAATCTGGCAGCCGCCCAATTAGTTGGCTGATATCTTCTACTATTAACCGCATTTGCGGAATACTAGCATTTTTATTGTTTGCTTAAATCTCGCAGGTTATGACAACTAAAAAGTCAGCAACCCGCAAGGCTTCGTTGTACCGTTCCGCCAGGAAGTCGAAACATCCTGTATGGATACGAATACTGCGTAAAGCTATCCTGATAGTACTAGGATTTATCCTGCTATTAGGTGCTGTGGGTGCTATACTTCGATATTACCACCTTGTTACTTTACATTCTTAAGCTATGCTGAATAAAATAATTCATTATTCGATCAAGAACAAGCTCATCATAGGCATGATGACAGTTGCCTTGCTGATCTGGGGTCTCTGGAGCGCCAGTAAATTACCGGTAGACGCT
>NZ_LUKG01000081.1:17989-22043 GCF_001601815.1 Flavihumibacter sp. CACIAM 22H1 | reverse complement strand
ATAAAGGCATCTTTGTTTCAAAGAATTTTACCCACTGTGCCTTTTGTTCATTAATGTAGTTATCAGCCTGTGTAAGTTGATGAAGCCAGTCTTTCACATGGCTCATCATCAGTTGGCGGGATGCCGGGGGAAACACACCTGTAGTAACAGCCTCCAGAATAACAACGAATTCCCTATCGAGATTATGTGGGTTTTGATGCAAAAAATAGCGCTCCAGCCATTTCAAACTAGCATCATTTCTTGCCAGCCTGCGCATTACGAGCATAAAGAAAAGCGTTGTTTTATAATCATCTCGCCGCAAACTTTCAGTCAGCGCTTTTACATTGTTTTCTTTATCGTTACGAACCCAGGAAGCAAGGGCAACCAGTGCAGGAGCCAGCCAATAGCCAGGTGCCTTTATCATAACTTCTTCCGTTGTAAAACGAAGGGAAGCGTCACTCACAATTCCTGTGTCAACTGACTGCAAAATGCCGGTAGCCATTCGGCGAACCTCTGCGTAATAACCAAACTTAATTTGTAAATCCTGTTTTAGATTACCCTGCCGGGTTTCGGCCAGTTGCAGGGCCTTATGTTTTAAATCTGCTTCTACAAAATCTGCAAACGCATCGGCCAGCTTCGTTAATTCATCCTCCAGCAAATCCTGCTTGGTATTGAGGCTGCCTAGTTCAGAATGTACCCCTCTCATGTCTGAGCTGATCGATCGCAGGGCATTATTGATAATGGTAAGATCTGCGTAGGAAATTACTTGTTGCGACATAATTTTCCGGTTTAGTTCGTTAAATTTTGCTTGTACTACCGTCTTCTCGGATAAGGATTAATTTATCACGATACACCTCTACTAATGCGTATGCGTTGTGTTTTGCCAGTGTTCTTGCTTTTTCAAAACTGTATGGCAGAGGCTCTCCTATTTTATAGTGCTGAATAATATTTCCTGCACTTAAATCGAGTGTATGCACTTCATGAGGATGGCCCAGGAAACATTTTGCCACAATGCCCAGGGGTAAATCAGATATGTCGGCGGTGCCAAACTCTTCCTGAACAGCTTTTATTAGTTCATCCATTCCGCCTGTGGCGGTAAGTGTTTTGGCATCTAGTCCAGCGATCAGATCCACATATCTTTTTGATCGTTTTTTCAAAAGATCCCGATTGGCGGTAAAACCGGAGGATCGGCTTTGTAGCTGATTGGAGTGTAAGTGCAGGTCTTCGTTCTGGAAGATGATTTTTGCCATGAAATGCGATAAAATTGATTAGAATAAACGTTGCAAACGATAACCAGTATGTCCAAGTAGAAGTAAGCCTTTCATATCCTCTTACTAAGGCTTTTATACTCTACTGGCAATACCTCATCTGAAGGCTTTTTTTATTTTCTTTTCCATGTTTAAAAATTAGTTGAATCAATGCTCATTGCCCCGTACTGCAATGCTTCTTACCAGAGTCAGTGACTGCGGTTTAAGACTATTGTCACGGAGGAAATTTTGAGAGGTTAGGTGAATTAATAAAAACATTCCCTTCTGCATGTGCAAGTGTATTAATCCAGAAATCTCTCAACCGGCACAAAGTAGAGAACAGGTGGTAGCCATCCTTACGGTTTTCCGTATTTCCCAGGAAAGAATTTGCTTAGAAGTATAACAAAAAACAAGTATTGCCAGAGCAACGCCTTTATTACTACAAATGGACATTTTAAACTCACCTGATAGCTATTTTAAGACGATACTGATCCTCCGCTAAACCTCCACTCATCCTTCACTCAAACCAGTTTTATCCGCCGGAACCACTGATAAATCACTGATGAATGAGTGAAGGATGAGTGGAGGTTTTACAATGGATGAGCGCCGTTTTACTGGCTGACAAAATGGCTCGCATCGTAAAAAAAGCTCTCTGCAACCTGCTTTCGATGTCAAGCCCCCCCTCCCCGGCCCGCTTATTGATTAACAAACTGCATGGCCTATTGAACTATATTAACTAACAAACTGTATTCCTCAACAAACGATATCGCCTAACCAATAGCTATGCTCACCTTCACCAAATCAGGAATCTTCTGCCAACAGGGCGGGTTTTATATAGACCCCTGGCTGCCGGTTGATAAAGCCATCATCACCCACGCACATAGCGACCATGCCCGTTGGGGTAACCAACACTACCTCTGCCATACCCACACCAAACCATTGCTGCAACTGAGGTTGGGGGAAATAAACGCAGAAGCCATGAACTGGGGCGAAACCAAAACCATCAACGGGGTGCAGATCAGCCTGCACCCCGCCGGGCATATCATCGGCTCCTCGCAAATTCGGCTCGAATACAAGGGCGAAGTTTGGGTGGTTAGCGGCGATTATAAACTGGCCAACGATGGCATCAGCGGCGCCTTTGAACCGGTACCCTGCCATCATTTTGTTACCGAATCTACCTTTGGCCTACCCATTTACCGCTGGGAAAACCAGGAAATAATCTACCAGCAAATCCGCGATTGGGTACTGCACAACAAAGCCAACGGTTTCAGCTCGGTATTGCTGGCCTACAGCCTCGGCAAAGCTCAACGGGTAATCGATTGCCTCGCCCCCCTCGGGCTGCCCATCTACGCCCACGGCGCTATCGCCAACGCGCAGGAAAAACTGATTGGCGCAGGCTTTCACCTGCCGGCGGTAACACGGATACCAACGGCTGAACAAATAACCACGGCCTCCGAAAAAAAAGCATTAAAAGAGTCGCTGGTGGTTGCCCCACCCAGCGTTGACGGCTCTAACTGGCTGAAACAATTCGGCCCGGCAAAAACTGCTTCCTGCAGCGGCTGGATGCAGGTACGCGGAAATGTTCGGCGCCGCAACCTCGACGCGGGTTTTGTATTAAGCGATCATGCCGATTGGACCGGACTGCTGACAGCCGTAAAAGCCACCGGCGCAGAAAGGGTATTTGTTACCCACGGTTTCCAATCCGCCTTCAGCCGCTACCTCAATGAAAACGGTATTGAATCACACGAAATTGCTACCGACTATGGAACCACCGAAGCCGAAGACTAAAGCCGGCATGCGCCTGTTTGCCGACCTGGTGCAAGTGCTGGGTACCAGCACCAAAACCGGCGATAAACTCAATGCTCTTATCCGATATTTTGAAACCGCCCCCGAAAAAGATGCGGTTTGGGTAATTGCCCTGTTCACCGGTCGACGCCCCAAGCGAACGGTTGGCAGCGCACTGCTCCGTACCTGGAGCGCCGAACTGGTGCAACTGCCTGCCTGGCTTTTTGAGGAGGCCTACCATACTGTGGGCGACCTGGCTGAAACCATTGCCCTGCTGCTGCCTCCACCCCTGCATACCGGTAATCATTCCCTCCAATATTATCTCGATCAACTAATTGCTACCGGCAACCAACTGCCCGAAACAAAAAAAGACTTTGTACTTACCGCCTGGCAGGAGCTTGATAAGGCCGAACGTTTCGTGTTTAATAAACTCATCACCGGTGGTTTCCGCATCGGGGTATCACAACAGTTACTGGTACAATCCCTCTCCAGGCTGGCAGGGCTGGAAGCCAGCCAGGTGGCCTATCTGATCAGCGGACAATGGGATCCGCAAACCACCAGCTTCAAAGCACTTTTCGATTCCGGACGCGCAGCAGCGGATTTTTCCAAACCCTATCCCTTTTACCTTTCCTATGCGCTGGAAACGCCGCTGGCAGAACTCGGTAACCCGGCCGACTGGCAGGCCGAATGGAAATGGGACGGCATCCGCGGGCAGCTGATCACACGCAACCAGCAACTTTTTGTTTGGAGCCGCGGCGAGGAACTGATGACCGATAAATTTCCCGAATACGCATCGCTGCTGAACGAATTACCCGATGGCCTGGTGCTGGATGGTGAAATCATTCCGGCCATCGACGGCCAGCCCCTGCCCTTTGCACTGCTGCAAACCCGCATCGGCCGAAAAAATATTACCCGTAAACAATTGCAGGAGGCACCGGTTTGCTTTTTCGCTTACGACCTGCTCGAATGGCAGGGCGCCGATTGGCGCAACAAAGCTCTTTCCGAACGACGCGCCCAATTAGAGGCATTGCTCAGCACCATTC
>NZ_LUKG01000081.1:8906-17900 GCF_001601815.1 Flavihumibacter sp. CACIAM 22H1 | reverse complement strand
GCTCAGCACCATTCGCCACCCAGCCCTGTTTCTACCACCCGCGCTGGCCTTCACCAACTGGGAAGAATTGGCAACACAACATCGACAGGCGCGGGATTTCTTTGCCGAAGGCCTTATGATCAAACGAAAAAACTCTCTCTACCAGGTTGGTCGCAAACGAGGTGATTGGTGGAAATGGAAAACAGCCCCCCTCACCATCGACGCCGTGCTGATCTATGCGCAGAAAGGCCATGGCCGCCGAAGTAACCTCTATACCGATTATACATTTGCCGTAAAAGACGGCGACAAATTGGTTACTTTCACCAAAGCTTATTCGGGACTTACCGACAAGGAACTGGGAGAAGTGGATGCCTTTGTAAAACGGAATGCACAGGAAAAATTCGGCCCGGTTAGAACGGTTAAACCCGAACTGGTGTTTGAAATTGCGTTTGAAGGTATTGCTGCTTCGCCCCGGCATAAAAGTGGGGTGGCGCTTCGTTTTCCCCGCATCAACCGCTGGCGCAAGGACAAACCCTGGCAGGAAATTAATACACTCGACGATTTAAAATTACTCTTGCAACAATTTGGCACCCGAACCGATTCTTAGAACATTCAGGTGCCGATAATTGTTTCTACTATTGATTTAACCGGCATGTTATGCTTACCCGTATCAGTTTACTCCTTATTGGTTTTGTAGGATTGGTGGTGGTGCTGTTGAGCAGCCATACTTCACTGCGCGATCCGGTTAAACCAATTCCTATTCCTCCCTCTCCGCAACGGAGCGGTGATGCTGCTAAAGGTTACCAGTATTTAGTGAGCGGAGATTATGTTAAGGGCGGCCTACCCTATGACCTGTTTTTGATGGGTCGGGGAAAAGACAGTACTAATTTCCTCCATCGTACGGGCTTAAACGCCACAGTGGGGCACGATTTTACCGTTGTGAAAGCCCCCAATGGTGAAAACCTGGTAGCGCCTAATTGCCTGCAATGCCATGCACAGGTGGTGAACGATTCATTGGTGCTGGGCCTCGGCAATACCTTTATTGATTTTACCCAGGGACAACAATTGAATGCCAATGCCCTTCGTATGATGGGCACTATGCTTAAACGGAATGCCCCTTCAAAATACGAAGCCAGTGCGCCGTTTATCCAGGTAGCGGGCACTATTGGCCCCTATTTGGGAACAGCTGTACGCGGCGTAAATGCGGCCGACCGGCTGGCAGCCGTATTAGTGGCCCACCGCGACCCCATAACCCTGAAATGGAGCGACTCCGCCCTGATGCAATTACCCAATGAAGTTATTCCCAGTGATGTTCCTGCCTGGTGGTTGCTGAAAAAGAAAAACGCCATGTTCTACAATGGCTTCGGCCGCGGCGATTTTGGACGTTTCCTGATGGCCTCTAATCTACTGACGGTTACCGACTCCTCCGAAGCAGGACAGGTAGACCGGAAAATCAGCGACTTGCTTTCCTTTATCAATAAGCTGAAAGCACCGGTTTACCCTGGTAAAGTGGATACCACTTTAGCGCTTAAAGGACAGCAAATATTTATCGATAATTGCTCCAAATGCCATGGCAAATACGGCGCGGAAGAAGAGTATCCTAATTTACTGATCCCCGCCGCTATTATTAAAACCGATGAAGCCCTGTTCAAAAGCAATTACCAATACCCGCAGTTCGTAGAATGGTTTAACCGAAGTTGGTTTTCGATGGGCGATCACCCGGCCCGGCTGGTTCCCTTCGACGGCTATATTGCCCCGCCGCTGGATGGGGTTTGGAGTACTGCGCCTTACCTGCATAACGGATCGGTTCCGTTTTTGGAAGCGGTGTTGAATACAAAGCTGCGTCCAAAATACTGGAAACGGAATTTTGCCAATAACAAGTACGATGTCAACCAAATGTCGTGGGAGTTTACTGCAGTGGCTACCCCCGGCGATAAACAGGTCTACAATACCGACCTGAAGGGTTATGGCAACCAGGGACATGAATTTGGCGATAAGCTCTCCAATACCGAACGGAGAGCCGTACTCGAATATTTAAAAACGCTTTAGTGTTGTTCTCTTCTTCCATAGGTTTTCGCGTAATACGTGAATGGTTAGCCGAAAAAGAGTTTCGCCCTTTTGATTACCAGTTGGAAGCCTGGGAGCTGATTTCCAATGGCTCCTGCGGATTGGTGAATGCACCTACAGGTTATGGTAAAACCTTCTCCGTTTTTTTAGGTGCGCTCATTCAGTACATTAACGAACACCCCACCGAGTATCGAAGCAAAGCACCGAACTGTTTACAGTTATTATGGATTTCTCCATTGCGGGCATTAGCAAAAGATATTGGCCGTGCCATGGAGGAAGTAATCAGTGAATTAGGCATGCCCTGGAAAGTAGGTATTCGAAACGGAGATACCCCCACCGCCGAACGGCAGCGGCAGAAACGGCAATCGCCCGAAATCCTGATTATTACACCCGAAAGCTTGCATTTATTACTGGCGCAGAAAGGCTATCCTGTTTTGTTCCGCTCACTTCGTTTACTGGCGGTGGATGAATGGCATGAACTGATCGGCAGCAAACGCGGGGTACTGGTAGAACTGGCTATCAGCCGCCTGGTTGCACTGCAACAACCAGGCTTGCCTGCCTTGAGCATTTTTGGTATTTCCGCCACCATCGGCAACCTCGAGCAGGCGAAAGAAGTACTGCTGGCACCAACCGGTAAAACCGGAAAAACCGTGTCGGCCCGTTTGCCAAAAAAAACCGAAATCATTTCCATTCTGCCCGATGAAATTGAAAAATATCCCTGGTCGGGCCATTTGGGCCTGAAGCTGGTTGATAAAATAATCCCGATCATAGAAGCCAGCACCACTACCCTCCTGTTCATCAATACCCGCGGTATGAGTGAGCGCTGGTACCAGGCCATCCTGGATGTGGCACCACATCTGGCCGGCGCCATTGCCCTGCACCACGGTAGTATTGAACAGGATCTGCGCATTTGGGTGGAGGAAGCCCTTCATGCCGGCACACTGAAATGCGTGGTGTGTACCGCCAGCCTGGACCTGGGCGTTGATTTTCGCCCGGTTGAAACCGTTATACAGGTAGGCTCTCCCAAAGGCGTGGCCCGTTTTATGCAGCGCGCCGGCCGAAGTGGTCACCAGCCGGGCGCTACCAGTAAAATTTATTTTCTGCCCACCCATTCGCTGGAGCTGATGGAAGCCGCTGCGCTGAAAGAAGCCATCAGCCAGGAGTTTATTGAATCGAGAGAACCTTTTCTTTTATGTTTTGACGTATTGTTACAATACTTATGCACCCTGGCTATTTCAGAAGGCTTTGAACCAGCGCAAACCTTTGCGGAGATACAGAATACTTTTTGTTTCCGCTACATAACCAAAGAAGAATGGCAACAGGTATTGCAATTTCTTGTACACGGCGGCAACGCCCTGCAGCAGTACGACGACTATAAAAAAGTAGAAGTGTTGGACGGTTTGTACCGGATCACCAGCAGGCGCATGGCCATGCGACACCGGATGCATATCGGCACCATTGTGAGCGATGCCATGTTGAAAGTAAAATTTGTTTCAGGCGGTTATGTGGGGGTAATTGAAGAGTGGTTTATTTCGCGCCTTGAACCGGGCGAATGTTTTACGCTTGCGGGCCGCAACCTGGAATTGGTGATGATCAAAGACATGACGGTGCTGGTACGGAAATCGACCTCCAAAAAATCAACTGTACCAAGTTGGAACGGCGGACGAATGCCCTTGTCGTCTAATTTGGGTTCTATGCTGCGACAAACCTTTAATGAAGCCGGGCAGAGCGATCAACTGGAAGTGCAGGTTTTACAACCCTTATTTGATTTGCAAAACCAGTTAAGCAGCGTGCCTACCGCCAGTGAACTGTTGATAGAACAAATAGAAACGAAGGACGGTTTCCATTTATACGTTTTTCCCTTTGAAGGCCGGCTCGTACATGAAGCCATGGCTGCAATATTAGCCTATCGCATCAGTAAAATCAGGCCTATTAGTTTTTCCTTTGCCATGAATGATTACGGGTTTGAATTATTGAGTGATCAGCCGATTCCGGTAGACGATACCAATGTATATGAACTGTTCAGTACGGATAATTTATTTGCCGATATTCAGCGAAGTGTGAACAGCACGGAGATGGCTAAACGAAAATTCAGGGATATTGCCGTTATCGGCGGATTGATTTTCCAGGGTTATCCAGGTGAACATAAAAAAGCGAGACACCTGCAATCAAGTGCCTCGCTGCTGTTTAAAGTGTTCCAGGAATACGACCCGGATAATTTGTTGATGCGCCAGGCTTACCAGGAAGTATTTGATCAGCAAATGGAAGAAACCAGGCTTCGCCAAATGCTCGAAAGAATACAACAAAGCCGCATTGTGCTAACCTATCCCGAAAAGCTGACACCGTTTTGTTTCCCCATTAAAGTGGATAGTAAACGCGAGAGCCTTTCATCTGAAAGCCTGGAAGACCGGGTTCGGAAAATGCAACTTCAATTGCTCAAATAATTTACTTCATATGCTTGAGTTGGGTAGCATAGAGGACAACGAATAAAAGTGGCAGACCTAACCCGGAAATATAACTGGAGGTAGAACTGAAATAATTCGAGAACCCGAGAATTATAGCAAAGCCAATAATCGGAAGTATTTCTCCCACCAGGTAAATAAAGAATCCATCTTTCTTTAGTTTACGCATCTGAATGGCTCCATATACACATAAAACCACGCCAAGAATGGTAACAATCCAAAGCGGCGTAGCATTTGCTTCCATCAGATCAAAAACCCGAATCCCTTTTTCCATTTCGGCCACATCCTTTTCCGACATTCGCTCAAGCGTGGCAGGATCTTCCATTGCTTTTTTAGCAAATCCTATAAAAAACTTGGAAATTGGTATTGAAACCAGCATAAAAGCCGACCCGATGAACGTAAGAATGGTCAGTACATTCAACATCGTTGGGAGCTTTTTCTTTTCTTCTTCAAATGGGTTTAAAACATTCATAATGCGGAGTTTTGAGTTTGGAATTCTTAAAAATAAAGCATTTAGCTTTGTACTTGCATGAAAGCACCACATTCTTTTCAACTGGCCCATCAGCAGTTATGGTTAACGCCCCTGAAAGCTATTTATTGGGAAAACCAGGCAGCCCTTCTTGTTTCTGATCTGCATTTTGGGAAAACAGGGCATTTCCGTAAATCCGGGATCGGTGTTCCACAGGATTTGTACAAGGAGGACCTGCAACGTCTCTTCCACCTGGTGCAATACTTTCAGCCCCGGGAACTCATTATTGTGGGAGATTTTTTTCATTCGGCCTATAACCGGGAAACCGACTGGTTTGCGCGCTGGCGGAAAGACCACCCTGCCTTAGAATGTACCCTGGTAATGGGAAACCATGATATCCTGCACCATACATGGTACGAGGAGCAGGCCGTTGAGCTGGTGCGGGGCACCTACACAAAAGGCCCCTTTTCATTTATGCACGATTGGGAAGAAGAACAAGTTCCGGCGCATAATTATACTTTTTCAGGGCATATCCATCCCGGTATCCGTTTACAGGGAATGGGTAAACAATCGCTGCGTTTGCCTTGTTTTTATTTTGGAAAAAACAGGGCAATATTACCAGCGTTCAGTGCTTTTACCGGGCTGGCCATTGTGTCGCCCGAAGCAGGTTCCTCCATATTTGCCATTGCTAATCAGCAAATCATCCATCTGCAATAAATAGTTTGCATTACCTAAGTTTCTATGAACCGTTATATTGCTTTTGACCCCATCTATGCGCATCCCCTTCCGGCGGGGCATCGGTTTCCGATGCTGAAATATGAATTGATCCCCGCCCAACTGCTTTATGAATCCATTATCACAGAAAAGGAACTCTACCGCCCCAACAGTTGTGCTATAGCCACTGTTCTGAAAACTCATACCGAAGCCTATGTTCAGAAACTTATTCATCAGCAGTTATCGGCCCGGGAACAGCGGCATATTGGCTTTCCGCAATCCCCTGCACTTACACAGCGAGAGCTTATCATTACACAGGGTACAATCGATTGTGCCGACTTTGCGCTTTCTAATGGCGTGGCCCTGAATGTGGCGGGTGGCACCCACCATGCGTTTGCTGACCGGGGAGAAGGATTTTGCCTGCTGAATGATGTGGGGGTTGCTGCCAATTATCTATTGGAAGAAAAAAAATGCCGGCAGATCCTTGTAATTGACCTCGATGTTCACCAGGGAAACGGAACGGCGAAATTATTTGAGAACAAGCCGGCGGTTTTCACTTTTAGTATGCACGGAAGACATAATTATCCTTTTCATAAAGAACAGTCCGACCTCGATATTCCCCTGGAAGACGGCATTGGGAATGATGCCTACCTGTTTTTATTGGAGGAACAGCTAACCGATATACTTAACCGAATTAAACCCGATTTGGCCTTTTATATTGCGGGTGTTGATATTTTGGAAACGGATAAGTTCGGAAAATTAAACATTTCTAAAGAAGGCTGCAGGTTAAGAGACAGGATGGTATTCACTTATTTACAGCGGGCGGGAATTCCTTGTGTGGTTTCGATGGGAGGCGGTTACTCACCCGATATCCGGGATATTGTAGAAGCGCATTGCAATACATTTCGGGAAGCTTTCTCGATATATTAAAGAAAGCGGTATGCACTTGAAAAAGATCCGATGGAGAAAAAAAATAAGCCCCGTGTAACACGGGGCCTTACTAACCCATAGTACTAAAAACAACCAACTTGCATCAGGGATAACCCTGCTAATTCATTTTTTTCTTTAAAGAACTGACCTGCTCCTGTAAATTGGATACAACGGAAGCCAGTTGATCCACGTCCCAGCGCTGTTGCTGATTAGCGCGTGTTATCACCATCTGGGCCTGCCAAACTTCCAGCACGTCATTGGCATCGATCTGGTAGGGCTGAAAAACAGGATTATCACTTACCAGGGTAAATTTCTGTTTGGCCCTTGCATTTTTCATTATTCGTTTATATACGATGCCTTCCTGCTTCGATACCACGATATAGGTATTACTTGATTTGAGGTTCTCCATATCTTCCACTTTTTCCCCAACAATAATGGATCCGCTAGGTGTAGGTAACATAGAATCTCCTACGATTTCAAAAGCACGGTAAGATCCGGGGGCCAGCATCGGAAGCGTAAAAGTGTTCAGTTCGTCAATAAACTCGGGGTCTGCATAGCCATTTAGGTAACCTGCTGCGGCTTTCATGGGCACAAACTGTATAACTGTTGGCACAGCAGCCAGTTTCTGCGCTCTTCGTTTGGCAATATAACTTCCTTTATTATCCTCGAGGTCTTTCAGGAAAAGCTCGTCCAGGCTAACTTTAAATAATTCGCTTACCAGTTCCAGCACTTCCAGCCTGGGTTCCGCCCTTTCCTCTTCATAGGCGCCGAGCAGGGAACGTTTGATCTTTAACTTGGCGGCAAAATCCTCCTGCGTCCATCCACGCAGCTTGCGCAAGTATTTTAAGTTTTTTCCGGCAAATGACATGCTAACAGATTTAGTACAAAAATACTAAAGTTTTTATCAACGACAAGCATTTTTCCTAAAAAATTTAATCCCCTCCTTTCACCCTCCTCCTTTCACCCTCCTGCTTTCACCCTCCTGCTTTCACCCTCCTGCTTTCACACTTCACCCCTTCCCCCCTTTTCCTTACCTTGCGCCCTATGGCTACAAAATCGAAAAAAGAAGAACCGGTTATCCTGGTTACAAACGATGATGGCGTTACAGCTCCTGGTATCCAGAACCTGGTAGAAGCGGTACGTGGATTAGGAAAAATTGTAGTGGTAGCCCCCGACAAACCACAATCGGGCATGGGGCATGCCATCACCATAGGTTCGCCGATCCGGTTACAGCCGATTCAATTATACGAAGGTATTGAAGCCTATAGCTGCACCGGCACGCCGGTAGATTGTGTAAAACTTGCTGTTGATAAAGTCTTACATCGTAAGCCCGATATCTGTATCAGTGGAATTAATCATGGCGCCAACCATTCCATTAATGTAATTTACTCCGGCACCATGTCTGCAGCGGTGGAAGCCGCTATTGAAAGCATACCCTCTATCGGGTTTTCGCTGCTTGATTACAGTATTGAAGCCGATTTTTCTGCAGCAGCCCAATACGCACGTATCATCACTGAAATGGTATTGCGTAAAAAACTGGATAAACACCTGGTGCTGAATGTGAATATACCGGCACTTCCCTTTGAGCAGATCAAGGGTATGAAAATATGCCGGCAGGCTTATGCAAAGTACCAGGAAGACTTTCTGGAAAGACACGACCCTCATGGCCGCCGCTATTATTGGTTAACCGGAGAATTTCAGAACTTCGACAAAGGAAGAGATACGGATGTGTGGGCCCTGGAAAATAATTATGTAAGTGTGGTGCCGGTACAATTTGACCTCACCAATTACGTTCTAAAAGCCAAACTTGAAAAAAGCTGGAAAGCTCATGCTAAAAAAAGATAGTCTGCAACTCGGCATTTTGTTGGGATTCCTTGCTCCCTTGCTCGGTTTACTCGTGTATTACCTGATTGTATTCATGCCCCGGCATGTTAGTTTTTCAGATTACCTGAAATACCTGAGCCAGCTGAAATCACTGTTAACCGGTGTCAGCAGTATTTCCCTGATTGCCAATGCCATTTTATTTACCGTTTACATCAATAGCCGAAGAGATAAAACCGCCAAAGGCATTTTTGTTTCTACGCTGATTTATGGTGTATTGGTACTGCTTATAAAACTGGTAGCCTAGGCTCAGCTACTCTTTTGCTGCAACCAGTTCCAGATTTCTTCTGCTGCCTGGGCTGAGGCATTTCCTCCTTGCTGTAATAACTGGCTGAGTTGGCGGTAATCTTCCAGGATACGGTTCCGGTAATTTGTGTTGTGCAGCAATTCTGCTAACTCCGTTTTTAAATTTTCAGGATTCATAGCATCCTGAATCATCTCTTTTACCACCAGCCTGTCCATGATCAGGTTTACCAGAGAGATATACTTCAC
>NZ_LUKG01000081.1:6136-8257 GCF_001601815.1 Flavihumibacter sp. CACIAM 22H1 | reverse complement strand
GGCAATCAGGTAAGAGATTTTATTGCCTTTATAACAAACCACTTCCGGCACGCCAAAAAGGGCTGTTTCAAGCGTTGCGGTACCGGAGGTAACCAACGCAGCTTCCGCCTGCATTAATACTTCGTAGGTTGCATTGGTGGTAGTACTTACATTCGGATAGGCAGCCAGCAAGGGTGCATAAAATTCATCGCTTACTCCCGGTGCTTTGGCCACTACAAAATTATAGGTAGGGAAAAACCGGCTGGTTTCCAGCATTACGGGTAACTTTTTGAGAATTTCCTGCTTACGGCTTCCGGGTAATAAAGCAATAAGCCTTGCATTACGGGGAATGGATGCATGCTGTTCCTTAAACCGGCTGATGACCTCTGCCAGCGGATGCCCCACATAGGTTACCGGGTAATTCCATTTTTTATAAAAATCTAATTCAAAGGGCAGGATCACCAACATTTTATCAATGGATTCCTTAATGGTTTTAACCCTGTTCTCCTTCCAGGCCCAAACCTGGGGTGATATATAATAAACCGTTTTAAACCCTTCTCTTTTTGCCCAGGATGCAACACGCAGGTTAAAACCCGGGTAATCAATAAAAATCAGCAGATCTGGCTGAAACCGGCGGATATCCTGTTTGCAAAAATCAAGGTTCCGTAAAATCGTACGCAGGTTGGCAACAACTTCTACAAAACCCATAAAAGCCAGGTCTGCATAATGTTTAACCAAATTGGCACCGGCTGCTTTCATCAGGTCACCTCCCCAGCAGCGTATGTCGGCTGCCGGATCGCGCTTTTTCAACTCCCTGATCAGATTGCTTCCGTGCAGATCGCCGCTGGCCTCACCTGCAATGATGTAATACTTCATCCTATTTTTTTAGAATCACCAACTTGATGAACAGAAAAATCAAGGCAGCAAGGAACATAAAAATTGAAATCCGGTTGATACCGTGCATATAGCTCATCCACTTGGTTTGTGGAGCCGTAGGATCTTTTTTCCGGATGTATAAATATTCGGCAATTTGTCGGAGTATGCCCATCTGAATTTTCCTGTTTTAACAAAATTACCCCTTTTTTGTTCCTGCTGCTTTACCGTCAGTGATTGTTATCACAAATTTTCCCCCGCTTAATAAGCAGTTTTGTGCTTCAGTTGAGCAAATGAACCGAATTCTCTTACTTTTTCTAGTATTCCCCCTTCCTGGCCTATTAGCAGCACAGGACCTTCCCCAACCTGCCGTAACAGCCGACACCGTATCGTTGCTGTATGCTTTAAAAAAAGGAAGCATCCAGGGCCATGCCCGTTTATTCAGCATGGCAACAGATAATACAGGCGCGTTATCAGATTATGCCGCTACTGCTATTGGCGGAGGTATACGCTATAAATCGGCAGGTTTCCATGGATTTTCGATTGGTTTGGGAGGCTATTTTATCTATAAGCTGGCTTCCTCCGATCTTAGTAAACCCGATCCGCTGACAAATGCTGCCAACCGCTACGAAATTGGATTATTTGATATTCAGCAGGCGAAGAATAAAAGTGACATGAACCGGCTCGAGGAATTATTCCTGCAGTATCAACACCAATCACTCACTGTTACCGTAGGAAAACAATTACCCGAAATGCCCTTTATCAACCAACAGGATGGCAGAATGCGGGCAACCGGAATAGACGGACTGCTACTAAAATGGAAAACCGGTAAAACAGGCAGCCTGCAGGCCGCTTATCTCTGGCAGATCTCGCCCCGCAGTACGGTTCGCTGGTTTTCGATCGGTGAATCGATTGGTGTTTATCCTATGGGGCAAACCGTTTCCGGCAAACCGGGAGATTATCAGCATAACCTGCAAAGCAAAGGGGTGCTGATCACGGGCTGGGAACAAAAAATCAAAAAAGCGCTTACCCTCCAGCTTTGGAATCAGTTTACGGAAAATATATTTAATACGGCTTTGTTACAGACCGATCTCCGCCTGCCCCTGCAACCACAAACGGCTTTTACCGCAGGGTTTCAATTAATCAGGCAGGATGCGCTCCACGATGGCGGAAATCTGGACCCTGCTAAAACCTATTTTGAAAAAGGGGGTAAATCATGGGTATTGGGTGGCAGTGCCGGTATGGATTACCATAACTGGAATGCTTCCT
>NZ_LUKG01000081.1:0-5900 GCF_001601815.1 Flavihumibacter sp. CACIAM 22H1 | reverse complement strand
AACTGGGAATGCTTCCTTCAATTATACCAGAATTACTAAAGACGGCCGATACCTGATGCCGCGCGAATGGGGCCGGGATCCGTTTTATACTTTTTTACAAAGAGAACGAAACGATGGGTATGCCAACCTGGATGCGCTCTCTTTTAAACTGAATTATAAACTCGATAAGTGGCGAACTAAGTTGTTCCTGGGATATGGGCACTACTACCTTCCTCCGGTTTCAGATGCAGCAGCCAACAAATATGCCATGCCTTCCTATCGGCAGTTGAATCTGAGCTGGAAATATAATTTTCATCGTTTTTTATCCGGGATGGATATACAGGCACTCTATGTGCACAAAGCCCCCTTGGGTCCAACTCCCGCATCGCTCAAATACCAGTTTAACAAGGTCAATATGTCCAACTATAACCTTATTATAAATTATGTTTTCTAAAATGCTATCCCATGCTTGAAAAAATTAATCCGATTTGGCTGCATCGAATCCTCCGCTTTGGTTTGGGAGGTATTTTTCTTGGCATTGCTTTTTTCTACAAAGATGCCTGGCCTTTGTATATTTTTGGCGGACTGATTTTTATAACTGGCTTTTTTCGTCCCCGCCGATGCATCGATGATCAGTGCAACATTTAATCCTTAATTCCGGCGCTGTTTATAATAAAAAGTAAAAAGCACAAACAGCAGGCGGATTGAGGTGTAACAGATCTTTTGCCAGATACGCGCGAAAAGGCCGAATTGCTGAAGCGCTCCCACACCGGTTAATGATACTGATTCATTATTGATGATGGCAATAAACTGTTCTTTGACGGCGGCTGCAAAGAACTCATCCAAAACTTCCAGGTTTAGTTCAATACTGGCATAGGCGCTGATAAAATTTATATTAAACGAGCCAACGGTAGCCCATTTTCCATCAGCGCAGCTAATTTTTCCGTGTAATACGCTCGACTGGTATTCGTATAACTGTACATTGTTTTTCAACAACCACCGATAAAGATAACGTTCGGCCTCTTTGGCCATTATTACATCTGATTTACCGGCTGCAATTACATATATTTTCACCCCTCTTTTTACTGCTGCAGCCATAGCATTCCGCATTTGCCGGCCAGGCAGGAAATAACTCGACAGCATGTACACCTCCTGTTTTGCATCCTGCATCATCCGAAGGTAACTGTTCGAAATTTCCGTTCTGAACCGTACCCAATCCTGCCGGCGAACCCTGACCAAACAGGTAGTATCGGGATATGCCAGCTGCCGGGCAGGCAGTTTAAACCTAACTTGTTTGGCTTTGCCCCATCCTGATTTATTCCATAATTCCAGGCAAACCTGGTACAGCTTTTCCGGCACTTCGCCCTCTACGAGAATCGCCCAATCGAGCCAGGCCGATTGACCGGGCATATCATTGTACCGATTGCTGATATTGACGCCGCCTACGAGGGCGTAAGCAGCATCCACCACGCAAACCTTTTGGTGCAGCCGTCTGCCAAAATAAAAATTACGAGAGCGTAACAGGGGATCAAACCAACGGAACTTCACCCCTCTTGTACGAATCTCTCTTATCCGTTTTTTACTGAGATGTTGGGAAGCATACCCATCTACCAGGATGTATACGGCAATGCCCCGCTCGGCTGCCCTGCAAAGATGTTCCAATACTACGTGCCCGGTTTCATCTTCCTCTAGGATATATACCTGGAAATGAATGGATACCCGCGCCCGGTTAATCAGTTCAGACAGGCTCGAAAAATAAGTAGTTCCGCCGCGTACTAATTGTACGCGGTTTTTACTGGTATAGCCATTCAAAGGATTATTTCGTGCCATCCTACTGTTAATATAGTACTTTTAAACTGTCCTTTACTTGATGCCTATGAACCAGATCTGGGAATTATTGGCGGGCATCTCCATTTTTATAATCGGGATGCGATGGCTGGAAGAAGCTTTGAAAAACATAGCGGGACGACCGTTTAAACTTTTTCTAAAAAAGCACACCCACAATACATTTAAAGGAATTGTTGGCGGCGCTGTGGTGACAGCTCTTTTGCAAAGCAGCTCCATCGTTAATATTATGGTACTTGCTTTTGTGGGTGCCAGAGTTTTGCAGATGGAGAATGCACTGGCCCTGATGCTTGGCTCCAATTTAGGCACCACCTTTACCAGTTGGATAATTGCCGTAGTAGGATTTAAATTGAATATTGAAGCGCTGGCCTGGCCATTAACCGGGATTGCTGGTTTGGTCTGGACCATTCTGCCCCAACAACACCGATTCCATGCCTGGGTACAAGTAGCAGTAGGTTTTGGATTTTTACTACTGGGACTTTTTTTCATGCAAAGCGGCGTGGAAGCTTCTATTCAAAAAATCGATCTGAACCAATTTAAACAGTTTCCCCTGATAGTTTTTTTATTGGCAGGGGCAGTCATTACTTCCATCGTACAGGCAGGCTCCGCTACTATTGCACTGACCTTATCGGTGCTTCATGCAGGAGGCATCGATTTACCAGCCGCAGCTGCTATCGTATTGGGTGCTGAAATCGGCACTACTACCAAACTGCTGATCCTGGCCCAGGGAAAACTGGCTGATAAGAAAAGAGTGGCGCTGGGAAATTTCCTGTTCAATACCAGTACCTCGATCCTGGCTTTTTTTGCTATTCCGCTACTGCTCTGGTTTATCCGGGAACCCTTGTCCATTTCAAACAAGCTGACCGCCCTGGCCGTTTTCCAGACCCTGGTTAATTTTTTCGGAATACTGCTTTTTGTGCCTTTCTTAAAACAGTTTGGCAAATTCCTTCAAAACAGGTACACCCGAACACAGGAAGATACGCGCTTTATACATACAGTGCCCGTTCATGAACCAGAGCTTGCATTGCAGGCTATCCGGGAAGAAATAAGACATTACCTGTTTCATTTGGTACGCTACTGCACCAGCGGGTTAACGATTACCGACTGGGCATTCAACCCAGCCAACTGGCATCCCTCCCATGTTCAAACGACTGCAGTTGAACAATACGATTATATAAAGGACCTGCACGGCGATATCCAGCAATATTATGTGAAACTGCAAGCCGTTATTACAGACGAGGAACAAACCCAGTTGCTGGATCAGTATGTATCCGCACTACGAAACGGTATGTATGCGGCCAAAAGCCTGAAAGATGCGGTGCAGGACGCCGACCAGCTGCGTAGTTCCTCCAATGATTTTAAGTTTGGCTATTATGAATTAAGCAAAAAAAGAATGGTCCGTTTCCTGGAAGCAACCAGCCCTTACCTCACCAAAGAGAAGCAAGCTGCAAGCGCCGAATTATTAGCCTTGTTTGATGCACTTGCGGATCAATACCAGGAATCCGTTACTCAACTATATGGAAAAAACAGGAACAGTGTAGTAAGTGATACAGAATTATCTACCCTGATCAATTATAACCGTGAATTGTATACAGCAAAAAAATCTTTCCTGCTTGCGTTGAAAGACCTGCTGCTTACTACCGAAGACGCCGCTGCCTTTAAAGATTTGCCGGGCTTTATTCGATAAGCTTCTGTTAAATGCCGGCTTCCGGAAAAAAGCAAGCCCGGTTTTAGAGCATTGCTGGCATTGTATTTGGTAACTTTATAGAGAAACAAGATTGATTCATTTTACAACCATTTGTTATGACAAACACCAACAAAATTTTGACAGCCCTGGCAACCGGAGTAGTTATAGGCGGCGTGTTGGGTGTGCTATTTGCACCTGACAAGGGAGAAAATACCCGGCAGAAAATTGCCGACGGAAGTAAAAAACTATCAGACTCCTTGAAAGAAAAAATGAACGAGGGAAAAAATAAACTGGCCGGCATGCGTAATTCTTTCCGCGAACGGGTAGACGGAATGAAAGATAAAGTAGAGGAATTCTCTTCCTGATCTTATTCCACCAGGTCTTTACCAATAGCCCTTCTCAACAGAGCAAGGGCTATTTCTTTATCCCATTTGGCAAAACGACCCCTTTGCACAACCAGCTCGTTATTGGCAGGGTGTTGCAGGTAATAATGAAACACGAATTTTTCCCGGGGATCTTTCCAGCCGATTATTTGGCCGAACCGAAGATCATTAAATACCAGGCTGTCTCCGTACTTTTCAACCGTATAAAAGCCCTGCGAAAAACGAATGAGCTGCTGTAGCTCTTCATGATCTTTTAAGCTGTCTAGTAGCTGGCTGTTCCTGGGAAAATATTCCAGGTGCAGCTGGTGTTTGTCATCAAAAAGCGATCGGAATCCTACATGGAATCCTTCTTCATTTCCTGCCACCACGTACCATAGCCAGTTATTCAGGGGTGCCGGAGTGGTGAAATACTGTGTGTAAGGAATAGCTCGTTCAGCCAGTATATGCCGGGTATCAATATCCATTTTTAACTTATTCAAACTGGCATAAGCCAGGTAAATACCGGGCAAAAGAATACCCAGTAACATCCAGGTTTTACGGGCACTGCTCCGTAAAGAAATACGCAGCAACACCACAGCCGCCAGCACAGGCCAAAAAGAGAAAAAAGGATCTGCCACATAAATTGCATTGAACGAGAACCGGTGGTGATTAAAGGGTTCCAGCCAGCCGGTTCCATAGTTATTAAAACCATCGAGCCCTATGTGCACCAGCATTTCGGTAGCAAAAAAAAGCATCCAGTACTGCAAAGGAATTTTTAGCTCGCGGTGCAGGCGGTTGGCACTCAGCCCCAGTAGAGGGGTTAGCAAAAAAATAAATAAGAAGGAATGTGTAAATCCGCGATGAGCCAATAACTCTTCCGATAAAGGCATCCAGAAACCAGCAACAAAATCTATATCAGGAATACTTTGTGCAAGCCCTCCCCATAACAAGGCCTTTTTACCGATTTTTTTGCCTAGGAAAGCTTCCCCGATACAGGCGCCCAGGGCAATATGTGTGATTGAATCCAAACAAGTCTTTTTTCAGGGAACAAGTTAAGAAAGAAAGGCAGCACCGGTTCTCAGATCTTTACTTAAATCCTGAATAGTTGTTGACCGGAATATAGCGGCCAGTTCTTCCCGAACACTTGCATAACTGTTATGTAAGGGGCAGGGCCTGGTGGCAGAACACTGGCTCAAGCCGAGCGCACAGGCCTGAAAAAAATCATCTCCATCCAGGGTCAGCACAATTTTCCATATAGGTGCCTGGATTTGTTCCGGGGCAATAAAGAACCCTCCACCCGGACCTTTTGTACTACTTATAACCTTGTTCTTTACCAGGGTTTGCAGCAGTTTGCCGAGGGTATGTTCATTGCCCTCCACAACTGCCGCAAGCTCCGGGATACTAAATTTTTCTTTTGTTTCAACTCGACTTGCCAGAAACAGAACAGCACGGAGGCCGGTTTTACAGGTTATGCTTAGCATGTATCAAAACTGCTGCATTTTTTCCAAAGCTTTTGCTTTAGGAAACAGGATATTGTTTTCCAGGTGTACATGCAGGTGCAAATCGTTTTCAAATTCCTGGAGTAAACGAAGATAAAACTGGTAAGAACCGCAGGCGCCCTCAGGAATGGTATAGCTATCAGTAAGTTGGTTGATCCTGGCCATTGCGGCACCTACCTGCTCATGTTCCTGTTCCATCCTAGTAATAGGATTTTCTACGGTAGCAAAAAACGGCTGAGGAAGCGTTGTTGACTGGTCTGCTGCCGCCTGCAATTGTTGAATAAACGGAAACAATACGCCTTCTTCTTTCTGCATATGATCGCGCATTTCTTCATTAACCAGTGTTACCAACTGTTGAATATCTATTAATTCCGGATGTTCCCTGCCATGCACCCGGGCTACTTTATCTGCATAAAACAACAAATCCGGTAGTGTTTTCAATACATAGGCGTGGTGCATTTCCACAATGTAATTCACCAGTAAACCTGCACTCCAGTCTTTAAATGAAGGTAGTCCTGTTGCCGGTTG
>NZ_LUKG01000080.1:18990-22664 GCF_001601815.1 Flavihumibacter sp. CACIAM 22H1 | reverse complement strand
GACCCCAAGCAATTGGGAGACTATGCCTGGTACAAAGCAAACAGTAAAAACAAGTTTCAAAAAAGCGGCCAGAAAAAACCGAATGCCTGGGGCTTGTATGATATGCTTGGAAATGTGAGCGAATGGACATTGGATCATTACCAGGAAGACCGCCTGGCAAAATTAACCGGGGAGCAGACCGACCCCCGGGTGGAGGTAAACCCCGTTAAATATCCGAAAGTGTTGAAAGGGGGTGGCTATATAGATGAAGAGGCCAGCCTTCGCTGTTCCAACCGCCTGAAATCGGACCCCTCCTGGAACAAGCGGGACCCCCAGATTCCCAAAAGCAAATGGTGGCTGACAGATGCCGCTTCGGTAGGTATCCGGGTGGTTCGTCCGCTTCAACAACCCTCCAAAGAAGAGGCGGAGGCGTTCTTCAAGGAAATTTTAGGGAACTAATGGATAATTTTATAGCATACCAAGCAAATTAAACCTATTACATTCAACCCACTAAACACCAGATAATGATGAACGATTCAATTGAAGCAGGCAAAAGCCGCCGCGATTTTGTAAAACAATCCGGTTTACTGGCTGGCGGAATTTTAGCTGCCCCCCTGCTATCTAATGCCAATTATTTCTCCGGCGCTGCCGACACCATTAAGATAGCGCTTGTAGGTTGTGGTGGACGCGGAACCGGCGCCGCCATCCAGGCCCTGCTTACCAAACAAAATGTAAAACTGGTGGCAATGGCAGATGCATTTCGCGACAACCTCGATAATTCGCTGAAATCCATCATGGGCGAAGCCGCTGAAAACCCGGAAATAGGAAAAAAAATCGACGTACCGGAAGATCGTAAGTTCAGTGGATTTGATGCTTATCAGAAAGCCATCCCTCTTGCTGATGTGGTAATACTGGCAACACCCCCGGGGTTCCGCCCAATACATTTCGAAGAAGCTATCAAACAGAACAAACATGTGTTCATGGAAAAGCCGGTAGCGGTTGACCCGGCAGGTGTTCAGAAAGTGTTGGCAGCTGCGGAAATAGCCAAACAGAAAAAGCTGAATGTAGTTGTAGGATTGCAGCGCCATTACCAGAATTCTTACCGCGAATTATACAAAAGAAAAAACCTGATCGGCGATATAACCTCCGCCCAGGCCTGGTGGAATAATGATGGTGTGTGGGTGCGGGAACGTAAACCCGGGCAAACCGAAATGGAATACCAAATGCGTAACTGGTATTATTTTAACTGGCTTTGTGGCGATCATATCAACGAACAGCATATTCACAATATTGATGTGATCAACTGGTTTAAGGGAGGTTACCCGGTTAAAGCACAGGGTATGGGTGGCAGACAGGTACGGAATGGAAAAGATCATGGCGAAATCTTTGATCACCACTTTGTAGAATTTACCTATGCCGATGGATCTATTCTTAACAGTCAGTGCAGGCATATTCCCGGCACCATGGCAAGAGTGGATGAACTGCTGGTAGGTACCAAAGGAAGCATCGCTTGCGGAGCAGGAACCATTACCGACAGAAATGGTAAGCAACTTTATAAGTTTGATAATACCAAGGAGAATAATCCTTACCAGACCGAGCACGATGAATTGTTTGAAGCCATTGCCAAAGGCCAATACAAATTTGCAGATGCGGAAAACGGCGCTAAGAGCAGTATGACTTCCATACTTGGCAGAATGGCAACGTATAGCGGACAGATCATCGAATGGGATAAAGCCATCAACAGTGGACTGAACATCATGCCCAAAGAGTTCAGTTTCACCGCGCTTCCTTCCATTGTTCCGAATGCAGACGGGTTCTATCCCATAGCAATTCCCGGAAAAACAAAATACGTGTAAACGACCAGGTTATATAATTGGTTTATATACAAAGCCCCTGCAACGATTAGACGCAGGGGCTTTTGTATTGTTCTGATTGTAGTTCAAAAGAAGAGGGCAGTATAGACATACACCCCGTTTTTTAATCCAATATCCTATGAAAAACTACAGTACATCATCCAATATCTATACCAATACGGGTTTACCCTGAAAATGCGGCCATTTCAAACGAGTATGCGGAACCCCCTCCCCATTTTGTGTAGCTACCTACACAAATTCGCTGTTATGATGGTCAGAATCAGTAAATTCAATACTATGAATCGTCGCAATTTTTTAAAAAACTCCGGAATCACCGGTATTTCACTGGCAGCCGGTAGCCTGGTTGCCTGTCAGCCATCGCAGGAAAAAGAAACCGCTCAAAAAAAGCACGGCAACCATCCTTTTGAACTTGATGAATGGACCATACCACAACTTCAGGCCGCCATGGAAAAAGGAGAATACACGGCCGCTGCACTTACCCAGCTCTACCTGAACAGGATTGCGGCAATTGACAAAAATGGGCCAGCTTTAAATGCCGTCATAGAAATTAATCCGGATGCCATAAACATTGCCAACGCACTGGATAAAGAAAGAGAAGACGGAAAAGTCCGTGGTCCGCTACATGGCATACCCGTATTAATTAAAGACAATATAGACACAGCCGATAAAATGCAAACCACCGCAGGTGCCCTGGCCCTTGAAGGTAATATTGCTTCGAAGGATGCTTTTATTATTAAACAGTTGCGAGATGCGGGTGCGGTGCTTTTAGGAAAAACAAATTTATCGGAATGGGCCAATTTCCGATCAAGCAAGTCCTGTTCGGGATGGAGCAGCCGGGGTGGACAAACAAAAAGCGCTTATTTACTGACACATAACCCCTGTGGTTCCAGTTCCGGTTCTGGCGTGGCCGCATCAGCTAATTTATGCGCCATCGCAATTGGAACAGAAACCGATGGATCCATTACCTGCCCCTCTTCTGTAGCAGGATTAGTTGGCTTAAAACCAACCGTGGGTTTATGGAGCCGATCGGGCATTATCCCGATTTCGCATACGCAGGATACAGCGGGCCCTATGGGCAGAACCGTTACAGATGTAGCTATTTTGCTGTCCGCATTAACAGGTACGGATAAAAACGATACAGCTTCGGTTGCCGCTGCCGGAAAAGCCTTGCCTGATTATACAAAACAGTTGCATAAAAATGCCCTCGCCGGCAAACGGATAGGAATCGAAAAGAAACTGCCCGGCGACAACCAGTACCTGCATGCCTTACAGCGTACCTGTGTTCAATCATTAACGGCACTTGGCGCTACCGTTATTGAAATTGACTACTTAGACAAAATAAATGAACTCGGGCAGCATGAATACAATGTATTAAAATATGAGTTCAAAGCCGGCGTAAACAACTATCTATCTCAAGCCAACGCAAAAGTGAAAAACCTGGCCGATGTAATTGCGTTTAATAAATCTAATGAAGACAAGGCCATGCCTTATTTTAAGCAGGATACACTGGAAGCCTGTAATGAGCTGGGGGGCTTAGAGAGCCCGGAATACAAAACAGCCCTCCAGGCTTCGTATGCCGGTTCACGAGCCTTGCTTGATGAGCAGTTTAAAACACAGCAATTGGATGCTATTGCCGGATTAACCATGGGCCCTTCCTGCGCAATTGACCGCTGGTATGGCGACCGCTGGGGCGATGTTTCCCTTACCTCACCGGCGGCCATTTCGGGTTATCCGCATATTACCGTACCCGCCGGAGAAGTGTATGCTTTACCGGTAGGTTTTTCTTTTTTTGGTCCGGCTTTTTCCGAACCTGCTTTACTG
>NZ_LUKG01000080.1:13283-18193 GCF_001601815.1 Flavihumibacter sp. CACIAM 22H1 | reverse complement strand
GCTTTACTGGGAATGGCCTTTGCATTTGAACAGGCAAACCCTGCCAGGAAAAAACCAGGTTTCCTGGAAGAATATTCACAATAAGCGGAAAGTACTGAACTATGAACGGGCAACCTGCTACTTCTTTAAAGGGCTTAGCTTCTGCTGAGGTTGAAAAAGCAAGGGCTGTTTATGGATGGAATGAACTTACACACAAAAAAGAAATACCGTTATGGCGGGCTATTAAAGACCTTGTAAAAGAACCGATGTTCTTATTACTGCTGGCTGCCGCAACCCTGTATTTTATTAGCGGGCAAACCAGCGAAGCCTTGTTTATGGCTGTTGCCATTGTGTTAGTAAGCGCTATTTCCCTTTACCAGGATGCCAGGAGCAGGCATGCACTGGATGCACTTAAAAAATTAACCCAACCGGTTGCCCGGGTAATCCGCGATGGAATGGAAATAGACCTCCCATCCAGGCAACTGGTACCGGGTGATTATTTTATCGTGGAAGAAGGAGGCGTTATTCCTGCCGACGGTCAAATCCTGCAGTCGAATGACTGCAGTGTAAATGAATCGATCCTTACCGGTGAATCGTTTACGGTTTCAAAAGAAGTCAACAGCCCCTCTAACCTGCTTTACCAGGGAACCTTTCTTACCAGTGGCCTTGCCATTGCAGAAGTTGTTGCCATAGGACAACAAACCAAATTAGGCCAGATCGGGAAACAACTGGCAGAAATTAAGGAAGAACCTACCCCTCTTCAGCAGCAAATCGCCTCTTTTGTAAAAAAAATGGCACTTGCCGGTATCTTTATTTTTTTACTGGTTTGGCTGATCCATTACCTGCAAACACGGGTATTGTTAGATAGTTTATTAAAAGCACTTACCCTGGCAATGAGCGTACTTCCGGAAGAAATTCCGGTTGCATTTACCACCTTCATGGCCCTGGGAGCCTGGCGATTACTTCAAATGGGAATTATAGTTAAACAAACAACCACAGTAGAAGCATTGGGCTCTGCTTCGGTGATCTGTACGGATAAAACCGGTACCCTTACCGAAAACAAAATGAGTTTGGCAGCCCGTTGGTACCGTACAGACATTACCGATGATGCGGAATTGATTCGGGTAGCTATGTTTGCGAGTGAGCCCATCCCATTTGACCCTATGGAAAAAGCCTTGCATGAGGCCTATGCGGCCAGTGCAGAAAATGATGAGCGCTCCTTTTTCCAACTGGAAAAAGAGTATCCTTTAAGTGGCAAGCCGCCCATGATGACCCATATTTTCAGTGCCTCAGGCGGTAGGCGTATAATCGCTGCTAAAGGAGCCCCGGAAGCAATTTTTGCCGTTGCAAAACTGGAGTCAGACCAACGCAGGGAAGCTGAAAAAATGGTAGCAGATTTTGCGGCAAAGGGGTACCGGGTGCTGGCAGTTGCCAAGGCAATATTTCCGGAAATGTCTACCGATTATCCGGCGATACAGCAGGACTTCTCCTTTCAATTACTGGGATTACTGGCTTTTTACGATCCTCCCAAACCAGGAATTACCGATGTTCTAAAGGCATTTTATGAGGCCGGTATAAAGGTTAAACTATTAACCGGCGATAATGTTATCACTACCCGGTCCATTGCCCGGGAAATAGGGTTCCAGGGAAGCGATACGGCCATCGAAGGAAATGCACTAATCGGGTTATCTGCCGCTGAATTAGGCCATCAAATTCAAACCCACCAGGTTTTTGCAAGAATGTTTCCGGAAGCTAAATTAGCGGTCATCGACAACCTTAAAAGCGCTCAGGAAGTGGTGGCCATGACTGGTGATGGCGTTAATGATGGGCCGGCTTTGAAAGCTGCCCATATTGGAATTGCCATGGGTAATAAAGGTTCAGAGCTTGCAAAAAAAGCAGCTTCTCTTATTTTAACAGATGACGATCTTGGCAAAATGGTGGATGCAGTAGCAATGGGAAGAAAAATTTATTCCAATCTTAAAAAAGCTATCCGCTATATTATTTCCATCCATATACCCATTATACTGACGGTGTTTCTACCCCTTGCCTTAGGATGGATTTATCCCTCCATTTTTACCCCGGTTCATGTAATTTTCCTGGAACTGATAATGGGGCCCACCTGTTCAATCATCTATGAAAATGAGCCCCTGGAAGCAGGTACCATGCAAGCCCCACCCCACCCCTTTCAAGCTAATTTTTTCAATTGGCGAGAACTTAGTTTAAGTGTTGTCCAGGGCCTGATTATAACCATTGCCTGTTTGGGAATTTATCAATACGGGCTATCCGCTGGAATGGATGAAAACGGTGTACGCACCCTGGTTTTCCTAACCTTAATAACAGCTAATATCTTCCTTACACTGGCAAACAGATCCTTCCAATACACCATATTCACCACTATCCGTTATGAAAACAAACTGGTTCCGCTGATTATTTTAGTAACGCTGGCAATTACAATACTGCTGTTATGGGTGCCTGTATTTCAACGTTTCTTTGGCTTCAGGTTGCTGTCCTATCACCAATACCTGGCATGCCTGCTTGCAGGATCTGTATCTGTACTCTGGCTGGAACCGGTTAAGGCCTTTTTATTGCTCAGGAAGAAAAATCCGGTAAATAAATCCTGAAGCTTGCTCCCTGCCCGGTTTCCCCGGTAGCAATAATTTCTCCCTGGTGATTGTCCACAATCTTTTTACAAATAGCCAGGCCAATACCGGTTCCGGGAAATGATTCCTTACCATGCAGGCGCTGAAAGACCTGGAAAATTTTTTCGCGATAGGAATTATCAAAACCGATCCCATTATCGGCAACTTCTATAACATGATAAGACCAGTCGGGGTGAAGGTTTTCACCGGTTAGCTCCCCTGGTTCCCATTTTTTATAGCGGATCTGAATCAACGGATTTTTGGAAGGGTCCGAGAATTTGATAGCATTACTGAGAAGGTTGGTAAACAGTTGTTCCATTTGAAAAGGAATGGCCCAGATAACGGGTAATGCGTCCTGCCGGAACTCGATTTTTCGTTGTTCTATACCTTCTTCGAGTTGTTGAATTATGGTATCGAGGAGGTAAGCAAGATCTGTTTTTGCAAAATGGTTATCCATTTTATTTACCCGCGAATAGGACAACAAATCAAGCACCAGCTGTTGCATTCGTTCTGCGGTTGACCGTAAACGCTGTAAAATTTCTGTACCTCTTTCAGAAAGCCGCGTTTTTTCCATATCGGCCACCATGGTTGCAAAGGTTTGGATTTTGCGCAGGGGTTCCTGCAGATCATGGCTGGCAACGTAAGCAAATTGGGCAAGTTCTGTATTGGAATTCAGCAGGGCCTCGTTCGACTTCTTCAGTTCCTGTGTCCGTTCTTCTACCTGTGCTTCCAGTTCATCGGTAAATACTTTGTGTTCATGGATATCTGTGCTACTACCTACCCACATTTCAATCTGCCCCTCTTCGTTGTATTGGGGTACTGCCCTGCTTAACTGCCAGCGATACACCCCATCGTGCCGGCGAAACCGGTGTTCAAATAAAAAGGGGTTGCCACTTTGTATAGACTCCATCCAGAACCTGACATTTTCGTCGCGGTCATCTGGGTGAACTATTTCCAGCCAACCCAGTTTTGCCAGTTCTTCCGGGCTGAATCCGGAATATTCATACACCGATTTATTAAAATAATATAACTGTCCGACGGCATCGCCAATCCATACCATGGCCGGCAATGTATCTGCCAGTGTACGGAATCTTTTTTCACTGCTACGGAGCGCCAGCATGGTGGCTTTTTCTTCCGTAATATCAAGAATGGTTCCGGTTAATCGAACCGGTTTTCCGGCTTCATTAAAAATTACTTTACCCCAGGCTTTTACCCAATGTAATTCTTTTTCTTTCCGGTATAACCTGAATTCGTATTCCAGCACACCGGTTTTAAGCGAGCGTTCATGTGCCTGTTTTCGGACCAGCAAATCGTCTGGATGTATTCTCGACACCAGTTCATTGCGGCCTACAGGCGCATCCGGATCAACCCCGAAAATTTCAAGAAATCCCCGGGAGTAATACATTTCATTCGTGAGCAGGTCTACTTCATAATTGCCCATGCCCGTTGCATTGATGGCCAATTGCAACCGCTCTTCGGCCTCTTTGGCCAGGCGTTTCGCCCTTACAGCCTCGGTAACATCGTAGGCACTTACCAGTACGCCGGTAACCTGGTTGCTGGCATCGTCTTTCAGTGGAGCATATTCAAAATCGAGGTAAAAGACTTTTCGTCCGTCCTCCGCATCAATAATTGCTTCTGCCTCTTTGGCCCGGATTGTTTCGCCGCTTTCAATAACCTGCTTCAGCAGTTCAGGAAAGGCCTGACCTTCCAGTTCAGGAAAAACCTCCAGTAAAGAGCGTCCTTCTATATCAGCGGACTTCCTTCGCCAAAACCTTTCCAGCATTAATTGATTGGCCATTTCAATGATAAGTTCAGAACTTCTTAAAATAGCCATGGCAATGGGTGATTCCATGATCATTTTTCGGAAATTCTTTTCTCTTTCCACGATCATCTGCCTGGAAACAACCAGTTCAGTTACTTCGGAAGCAATGACAACAATTCCGGTAATTACCCCGTCATCATTCCTCAAGGGCTGATAAATAAGGTTAAAATAAGCTGTTTGGACCTTACCGGAACGACGCAGGCTTACCTCAAAATTTGTTGCAGTAAAGGTTTCTCCCGTATTAAGTACATTCAGTAAAATGGGTTCAACCAGTTCCCGTACCTCGGGCAGCACATCAAACAATGCCTTATTTAAAATATCTTCTGATGGCCTGGCTAGCAATTCCAGGTAGGCATCATTTGCCATTTCAACAATAAACTCCCTACCCATCAAAATACACAATCCTACAGGGGCCTGTTTAGCAATTTCCTGGAAACTTTTCCGCATACGAACCTCAGAAGTTTTTGCAA
>NZ_LUKG01000080.1:8259-12815 GCF_001601815.1 Flavihumibacter sp. CACIAM 22H1 | reverse complement strand
TACACCATGTCAATTGCCTACCTGCTGCTGCTTTTGTTTTTTTTGCTGGTGGTGGTACTGGTTTTTCTGTACAACCGCCTGGTAAAGCAACAATTATTGGTAAAAGAAGGCTGGAGTGGAATCGGAACCTATTTACAACAACGTAATGACCTGATACCGAATCTGGTAGAAACCGTTAAAGGGTCCACACTACACGAAAGCAGCACCCTAAGAACGATTGTTGAATGCCGAAACCAAGTCCAGGAAAGCCGCCTACCCGGCGATCAGATAAAGGCCAGTAATCAATTAAATACAGCCCTGAACAATTTTTTTGCGGTAGCAGAAGCTTATCCCGACCTTAAAGCCAACCAAAATTTTCTGCAATTACAGCAGGATCTCGGGGAGGTTGAATCAAACCTTAATCAGAGCCGCCGGTATTACAATGCTACCGTACGAAATTTTAATGCCTCGGTAGCCGTGTTTCCATCCAACCTGGTAGCCGGTTTATTTCAGTTTCAGCCGGCACCTTTTTTTGAGGAATCGGACGAAGCCAAAACAGTGCCCCCGATACGGTTTGGAGCTTAATCTCTTTTCTATGCGAAAGCTTTGCTATTGTTTACTATTCACTTTTTCCTTGCTGTATGGCCAGCAAAACCAGGCGCAGCAGGCCTTTCTGGTAACTGAAAATGCAGGCCGTTTTATTCGTCCGGCCATACTGGACTCCCTCACAAGAACCGCTTTAGAAAAAGCTGCCGCGGAAAAATCTATCAGTAAGGACTTGTTTACAGCAAGGTATGCCACTTATCGGCCACGTATAGCCGAACTAATGAAATCCTTTTTACTCGGCAACTACATTGTATTAGATAAAAAAACAGCGTTGCAGCACCCACCACCCGGCTCAGCGGCTTTTTTATCTCTTCAACAACAGTACCTGGTATTGGCGGAAGATGCCTTACAACGGATAATTGCCACACCAGCTTCGGTTTACCCCTTATTGGAAGCCGATGAATCGGACAGGATATTGCATTTCCGGGCGGTAATTGATATTCAGGCTTCCGGTGAACTATGGGTAAAGGAAACCATCAAACTATTCAATGGTGAAGGAGGTAATCTTTCAGAAAACGATGCCATCAAAAGAGGCATTGTACGTGATTTTCCCACCAAGTACCTACACCAAAACGGCTATTGGATTCAGACCGGCTTTCAATTGCGCTCAGTAAAAAAAGAGCAAGCAGCAGTGCCTTATACCGTCCATTCTCTCAACAATGGAATAAGAATTCAAATCGGGAACGCTGACCTGCTTTTACCAAGGGGTATTCATACGTATGAAATAGTATACAGCACCAACCAGCAACTGATCTTTCATACTAACCGCGATGAACTTTATTGGAACGTAAATGGCAATGGCTGGGAATTCCGGTTTGATACCGTGAGTGCCCGTATAAATTTTCCACAAGGCGCAATCATTGCAGCGGCTGAATGTTATACTGGTGCCCGGGGGGCCACCCTGCAGGCATGTACCCATGGTTCAGCCGGAACCAACTATATTGAATTTCAAACCAATGCCGGCCTAAACGGGTATGAAGGGCTTACCATTGCCGCCGATATACAAAAGGGAATACTGGCACCTCCGGGTACGATGGGCGTTTTGCTGAATTTCCTATGGGCTAACTGGCTGGTGCCCCTGTTAGTGCTGGTTCTTGCAGCTACAGGGTGGTATAACTGGAGAAGCTGGTATAAAAACGGCCGTGACCCCAAAAAAGGAATTATTTACCCCCAATTTTCACCACCTGCCGGCTTAGGGCCTGCCGATACGGGATACCTGCATCAGCAACAGTATGGCAGCCATCTTTTTGTAGCCAGCCTGGTAGATGCCGCTGTGCAAAAACACCTGCAGATTGAAGTTAATAAAGGGTCGGGATGGTTTTCAGCAACCACTTACCAGTTTAAAAAACCAGTTGATAGTCCGCCGCTTTCAAGTGCTTCCCTGATCAATCTTTTTGGCATTGATATTTCCGCTCTATACGGACTTAGCTTACAAGCGGGCACCTATAACAGCACACTCAAGTCGCAATACAGCTCGCTGGAAACCCGCTTAAAAAACAGGTTTCAGTTGCAGCGGGGTAAAGTGCATTCTACCAATGGTTATTTTGCGTTAAACCGTGGTTACCTGTTTTTAGGAAGCTTTTTATGGGTAGGGGCATTGGTGGCCAGCATCATTTTTCTATCCCTGCATTTTACGCCTCCTTTAGCCATTTTTGCCGCTATTTCTTTACTGGTGCTGTTTGTAATGCAACTGGTATTTTATAAACTATTGCCTGCCTATTCTGAAAAGGGCAGGCAGGTGGCTGACCAGATAGAAGGTTTCAGGCTTTACCTGAATCAGACGGAACAACGGGTGTTTGACAGCTTAACGCCCCCGGATAAAACCATCGAATTATTTGAACGGTATCTACCTTATGCCATTGCACTTAACGTAGAAAATGCCTGGGCAACCCAGTTCACCGAAGTGCTTAACCAGGCTTTAAAAAATGGATACCAGCCTGGCTATTATTTTGCCGGCCGGGGTTTTTCCGGCAACCTGCAGTTCTCGGACCTGGCTAAAGGGGTTTCTGCTGGTTTGTCCAATACCATTTCCTCCTCTTCCACCCCACCCAGTAGTAGTAGCGGTGGAAGCCGGGGTGGCGGCTCCAGCGGCGGCGGTGGTGGTGGCGGTGGTGGTGGTGGCTGGTAAGGGTGGTAAGGGTGGGCTTTGCTATCGCTGCCGTCCTTTTTCTTTAAACGCTTTATAAGATCCTTTTTTTGCCGCAGAATTGGCTGATTTACTCTTTGCAGGCGGCTGCGGTACATGCGGTGTTTCGGGCCTTGCTTCTTTTTTGGGAGCCGGTTTACTGCGTTTGTTTTTAACCGGTGCAGCAGAAGAAACTTCAATCAGTTCTTTCAGTTTGGATATTTCCGCTTCACTCAGGTAACGCCATTTGCCGGTGGCAAGCGTACCCAACTGCAGGTGCATAATGCGTACCCTTTTTAAGGATGTAACTTCATAACCAAGCTCTTCACACATTCGTCGGATTTGCCGGTTAAGCCCCTGCGTAAGTATTATTGTAAAGCTTTGTTTGCCGGTAATCCGAACCTTACAGGGCAGGGTTACAGTTCCAAGCATAGGAATACCACCTTCCATCCGATCTACAAAACCGGGACCAATGGCTTTATGAACACGGACCTGGTATTCCTTTTCGTGTGCATTACCTGCTCTCAGAACTTTATTTACGATATCCCCATCATTGGTGAGAAGGATCAGGCCTTCTGAATCCTTATCCAGCCGGCCAATCGGGAAGATCCGCTTAGGATAATTTAAAAATGATATGATATTTCCCTGCACTTGTTCTTCGGTGGTGCTGGTAATACCAATTGGTTTGTTAAGCAGTAGATAAACAGGTTTCTCCTTTTGCTTGCGGGTAATAAGGCTACCATCAACCTCCACTTCATCCCCGGGCTTACATCGATTTCCAGGTCTTGCGGCACGGCCATTCAATAAAACCCGGCCTGCTTTTATCAGTTCATCGGCTTCCCTGCGGGAGCAATAACCGGTATCACTGATGAACTTGTTTAAACTGATAGATTCTTCCAAAATGTTATTTTTTCCTTTTTGATTTTTTGGCAGCAGATTTTTTAGGAGTGGTTTTCCGGCCGGTTGTTTTTCTTCCGGCCGCTTCTCCTCCTTCTTCCTTAATAGCCGTGCTGATGACCCATTCATAATCAAGCTGTCTTTTCTCCAGGTTGGCCGCTACTACCTTAATGCGTACTTTATCTCCCATACGAAAAGTGCGCCCAGATCGTCTGCCCGCCAGCATGTAATCGGATTCTACATGCCTGAAATCGTCGTAGTCGGCTAAACTTACAATGCTTACCAATCCTTCGCATTTATGTTCTACTGTCTCCACCCAGAAACCGAAAGAAGATACGCCGCTGATTACACCGTCAAATTCCTCACCCAGGAAATTCATAAGGTACTCTACCTGCTTGTATTTATTGGAAGCCCGTTCTGCATCCATTGCTGCCCGCTCTCGTTCACTGCAATGCTTACATTTTTCTTCCATTTTTTTATCGGGAAGAAATTTATCGTCCAGCACCTCCTGCAATACCCGATGTACCAATACATCCGGGTAACGGCGAATGGGTGAGGTAAAATGCGCATAGTGTTCAAAACCCAGGCCGTAGTGCCCGATATTTTTGGTTGTATAAACGGCTTTTGCCATGGTTCTGATTCCCAATTGTTCCAGTACATGTTGCTCGGGCTTGCCCTTTACATCAAGTAATAACTGGTTAAAGGAGGCAGCTATGCGTTCCGGCGATTTGGTATCAAAGCCATGTCCGAATTTTCTGGCAAAAGCTGCAAAGGGTGTCAGTTTTTCCTCATCCGGCTGGTCGTGCACCCGGTACGGAAAGGGCAGTGATTTTTTATTAAGTTCTACTTTGCTTACATATTCTGCTACGGTCCGGTTTGCCAGCAACATAAACTCTTCAATCAACTGGTGGGCTTCCTTGCTTTCTTTAATAAGGATGCCAATGGGTTT
>NZ_LUKG01000080.1:0-8087 GCF_001601815.1 Flavihumibacter sp. CACIAM 22H1 | reverse complement strand
GTTTGCGATTTTCGTCCAGTTTAAAACGGACCTCCTGGGAAGAAAAATTTATGGCCCCTTTCTTAAAGCGTTGCTTCCGATAACGTTGGGCAAACTTATTAAGTACTAGTATTTCCTGTTGATAGAGCCCATCTTCCGATTCAATGATCTCCTGCACCTCTTCATAGGTAAACCGGTGATCTGAGTGAATTACGGTTCTTCCCAGCCAGGCATCTTTTACATCTCCTCTTGTATTTATAAGAAATACAGCCGAGAAGGTAAGCTTATCTTCATGAGGTCGTAAAGAGCATAATTCATTAGAAATCCGTTCAGGCAGCATAGGATTAACCCGGTCTGGCAGATAAACCGAGGTAGCCCGCTTATAAGCTTCCTTATCTAATTCGGTATCGGGTTCTACATAATAACTTACATCGGCGATGTGCACACCGATTTCATAACCTCCCTTTACCGTTCGGATAGAAATTGCATCATCAAAATCTTTTGCATCAATAGGGTCGATGGTGAAGGTTCGTATATCCCGCATATCCTTCCGCCGTTCAATTTCTTTTGTGCTGATTGTATCAGGAATACGGGCTGTTTCTTCCAGTACTTCTTCGGGAAAACTAAGGGGGAAACCATTTTCTAATATGATTTCTTTCATGGCCAGCTCATTGGATCCCTGCTCTTCCAGCAATTCCACTACCTCGCCCACTGGCTTTTTGGTATTGGACCATTCTATAATCCTTACCACTGCCCTGGACCCATTTACTGCACCATTCAGTTTTTCGAGCGGAATATAAAAATCCGGCAGGGGTTTATCGCTATCCGGTATAAAGAAAGCGAAGGTTTTACTCAACTCCAGGGTACCCATAAAAAGCTCCTGCTTTCGTTCTACTACTTCGGTAACAATTCCCTGCAAGCGGCCGCCGCCTCTTCCGGAAGCCCGCATAATTTCTACCCGTACTTTATCCCCGTGCATGGCGGTATTAAAATCATTGGGGCGCACCAGTATATCCTGCTCCATCCCGTCTACTATTACAAATCCCATTCCACTGCGGGTAATATCCATCCTGCCAACAGGTAGCGCACTGGCAGTGCCTGCTGGTTTTTGCTTTTTTTTACTTTGTTTCTTTTTACTCATCTTTTCACTGTTAGTGTGTTGCAGAACCAGAAAACTGTCTGCTAAATTTACCGATAATCGATTTAAAGCGGTCGGTCTTATTGAACAAAAAGACCATTTCAATAGGAACCACATACAGCGACCAGGAGACTAAATCCTGTTGGAATTTCATTAATCGAACCGCATCTTTTTCGGTTGTCAATAGTATTTTTTTGGTGCCACCAAGCTGATTAAACCGTCGTTCGATTTCTTTTATATCATCAATGGTGAAAATATGGTGATCACTAAACACCATTTGTTCATAACTCGCCACTTTTTCTGAAAGCAGGCGTTTTAAAGGCTTCGGGTTGGCTATGCCGGTTACCAGCAGCACTTCCATATCCGGTTCCAGTTCAATCTCCTGCCGGGTCACCAACTGGTAAGGAGTTCCGTAGGCTATGCTGGCAAAAAACAATTCCTGTGAGCCGGATGGGCTCAGTTCATCCTCTATTTTTTTAGCCTCCGCTTCGCTAAGACCGGCAGGGCATTTCGTTACCACCAGCAGGTTTGCCCTGGAACAGCTCCTTTTCTCATCCCGGAGATCGCCGGTGGGCAGGTACCAATCGCGGGTGTATAAATTACTGTAATCTGTTAATACAATATTCAGACCAGCCTCAATAGCCCTGTGCTGAAAAGCGTCATCCAGCACGATCAATTCTGTCTCTGGCCGGTCCTGTAACAGCAAGGGAACAGCTACTACTCTTTCCTCTCCAACGGCAACTGAAACATGCGGAAATTTCAGATGAAACTGCATGGGTTCATCGCCTATTTCAAGTGCCGTGGTTTCGGTATTGGCCAATGCGTAGCCCCTTGTTTTTCGTTTATAACCACGGCTAAGGGTAGCCATTTTAAATTCCCGTCCAAACTCCCTTAGCAGCCATTCTACCATGGGCGATTTTCCGGTACCACCTGCAGCAATATTTCCCACACAGATGATCGGAATATTAAAACGGGCCGCTTTCAGCAGCTTCCAGTCGTACAATTTATTCCTGATAAAAATGGCACACCAATAAAGGAATGAAAATGGAAATAATAAGATCCTTAATGGCTTTAGCAAGGGAAAATTAAAATTCATAGAACTCGTCCGGGGTTATACATCCATTTAAGGGCAGATCATATTGGTCCAATCCGGGTAAGGCCTCCACCGGTTCAAAATAACTGATCCCTAATTTATAACAATCGGGCCGTAAACTGGCCAGGTACCGGTCATAATAACCTTTTCCATAACCAAGGCGGTAGCCTTGTTTATCAATTGCCAGTAAGGGCACCAATACCAGGTCAACGGCTGCCGGGTCCATTACCTGCCCTTCGGTTGGTTCCGCAATGCCATATTTATTTTTTCGATAGTTGGTTTGTTCATTTACCAGCAAAGCGTCCATCAGTGGTTGCCCCGCATGAATTACGGGGAATGCCAGGTTTAGCCAGGGAATCCTAAACTCCATAAAGTCGGTTAGCAGGAAGGTGCTGGGTTCTGCCTTTTCCTGCAATGGCCAATAGGATAATACGTTCTCGATGCCTTCGGGCCATTGCCACTGCTGAAAATGAATAAGAATAAGATCATCGAACCGGCTTCTTTCTTTTTCGGACAAGGCCAGCCGGCGTTTCAGGAATTCGCTTCTGAAATCCGCTTTTGTCATCATTCAACGATTAATAAAAAAAGAAAATACCGTTGTTCCATAATTCCGTTCCTGTACAAACCAGGTATAACCCTGGTAATTATTTCGGGGAGTATGTTCCAATACAAACATAGCACCGGGTTTCAGCAATTCCTTTTCCACCACTTTTTTCGGCAGTTCATCAATAGTGGTAAGTGCATAGGGCGGACCGGCAAAAATAAAATCGTACTGATCGGTGCAGCTGTCGAGGTATTTGAATACATCCATTCGCACTACCCGGATAGTTTCCTGCAAGCCCAATTCCTTTACGGTTTTAGAGATAAAGGCAAACATAGCCGGATCTTTTTCAATGATAACCTGTTGCCGGGCACCGCGGGAAGCCAGTTCATAACTGATGCTACCGGTACCCCCAAACAGATCCAGCGTGGAAGCTCCCTCAAAATCAATATTGTTCTGAAGAATATTAAACAGGCCTTCTTTGGCAATATCTGTTGTAGGCCTGGTATAAGGCATATTAGCAGGTGGTTGTATTTTCCGGCCACCAAATTTTCCGCTTATGATACGCATAATCCAGCCTGAATAAGAGGGGTAAAAAAATGGGCACGCATTCCCTGCAACTGCCGGTCGTTCAGCCTTATTGTGTCCGGCAGCGCAACTGCTACCAGGTTGCCCAGGTATTTATACAGATCAAGGTAAAGTGCACTGGATGTATCCATCCAGCCCGACCATTCCACCCGGGTTGTTTCCGGCGGCAGGCCTTCCTGTTGCAAAACAGACAGCACCAGGTAGCTAACATCATCCGGGGTCTGGTAGTCCATTTGTTGAAAAAATTTCCAGCCCTGGTTATAAAGCGCTATTAATATCAACTGGTGATCGATTAACAGGTGTAAAACAGGTTCTTCCGTAGGCTGTTCTTTATGGAGGGCTTGCATCCAGGTGGTTAACTGGTGGGTATGGGTAGCATTGGGATGAAGTTCGGCCAGGGCCGCATAAACCGATGCAGGCATTCTGTAAACGGTATAATGCGCCCCATCGGGATGAATATCCGTTAACATGGTTCCTTTAAAAAGATCTCCAAACTGGCAATCGAGCCATTCCTTGGCGTTGTCATTTCCATAAAGTGCCGCTGGTATAAGGGAAGCATGTCTGGACTGGTAAATAAAATGTGCTTTCCCCCATTCACGGATCCAATCTTTTTTATCAGCAATCCAATCTTTCAGTGAAGTTGCTGAATCCTCTTCCTGCTGTTCAAATTGCACCACTTCCAGTAGCAAGGGCTGCCGTTCCTGATCAAGTCCCAGCAACCGGATCGCTTCCCCGGTTACCTGGATTACCAGGAATTTTTCCGACAAATCAGACAAATCCTTCAGGGCTACACTATAATTGGTTGTATATGCCATAACAAGTGCTGCAATAATACGGTATTCCCTATAATCAGCCCCCCAGTTTATGGAGCAGTTTTTTTCCTTCTGCTTTAATCCGCTCATCGTCTTCCATCTTGGCGGGCATCGTTTGCATCTTTTTTAACAAACTGATGGCTTTGGTACGTTGCCCCAGTTGATTACAGGCACGGGCAAGTTCCAGGTAATTCAAAATAAAGGCGGGATTGAGGATCATACTCTTTTCGTAGGACTTGGCGGCCAACTGGAAACTGGCCTCGGGGAAGGCACCATAAAATAGCTTTACAGCGCCCCTTTTAAAACTACCTAGATCGGCAATTTCGTAATACCACCGGCCTAACACATGATAGGGCCTGAAATCAGCCGGATTAATTTCGATGGCCCTGTCTGCGTGGTATTTGATTTTTTTTACCGATTCCACTAATTCTTTCCCGGAACTCATCAGCGCTACCCTGCCCAGGGATACAGACATGGCAAAATGTGCATCTCCCGAATTTGGATAAAGTTGCAAAGCCCGGTTGGCGAGCTGGTAGGCTTTTTTATAATAGGTTTCTCTTTTGTGTTTATCGGTGGTTAGCCGGTTTCCCAATCGATCGGCCAGTAAACTTGCTTTGTACAAAGCGGTATGGTTGGAAGGCTGTTGCTCAAGCACGCGAAGGTACTGTAGATAGGCGGCTTCATCCTGCAGCGCTGCTTCCAAATCTTCGGCTTTTTTTAATAGTGCTGCCGCCTCCTGGCAAAAGGCAGTGGCAAACAGGCAACAACAAAAGCTAAGAAGTAGGAATAATTGTTTCATGAACTAATCAAAGCTACGCGTCAAACTGATGCCCACTTTACCATTAAACTGCTGAATGGGGGCGTTTAATTTGTGAATACTAACGGTAACCCGTACAATATTACCGAATTGGTGATGAATTTTATGAATGATAGAGTCTGCAATTTCTTCCAGTAAGGGGGTTGGTATGGCCATTCTTTTTTGGACTATTTTAAACAGATCCTCGTAACTGATCAGGTGTTTTAAACTATCGTACCGGTCTTTTTTGACAATATACTGAACATCCAGGTTAACTTCAAAATCATTGCCTGTTTGCTCTTCTCCCTCAAACAATCCATGAAACCCATGGAAGATCAATTGGTGCAGGTGGACGGTTAACATACTAAATTTGGCGGCTTTACTGGCCGCCAAATTATTACTTATGAAAGACAGTTCTATATTATTTTTTTAAACATGTCCGGCTGCGGAAAGAAAACGTTCCGCGTCCAGCGCTGCCATGCAGCCGCTGCCTGCTGCTGTAACAGCCTGCCGGTAGATTTTATCCTGCACATCTCCCGCTGCAAAAACACCTTCCACACTTGTGCGGGAAGTACCCGGAACAGTTTTTATATACCCCGCTTCGTCCATATCCAGCCAGTCTTTAAAAATAGCCGAGTTGGGCTGGTGCCCGATGGCTACAAAAAACCCACTCAACGGAATGTCGGTTTTCTCCCCGGTCAGTATATTTTTTATCCGAACCCCTTCCACTTTTTTATCTCCCAGAATTTCATCTGTTTCCGTATTCCAGTGAATAGTGATATTAGGAGTAGCTTTTACGCGGTCCTGCATCACTTTCGAGGCCTTCATTCCATCTTCTCCCTTCCTGACAATCATGTGCACCCGTGTAGTTAATTTAGACAGGTACAATGCTTCTTCACAGGCGGTATCACCGGCACCTACGATGGCAACGTCTTTCCCTTTAAAAAAGAATCCGTCACAAACCGCGCAGGCGCTAACGCCAAAACCGTTTAGTTTTTGTTCACTCTCCAGTCCAAGCCATTTAGCTGAAGCCCCTGTTGCAATAATAACGGAATCGGCTGTGATGGTCTTTTCCTCATCTATGATTACAGAAAACGGGCGCTTCGAAAAGTCTACACTGGTGGCTAATCCATACCGGATATCTGCCCCCATACGCCTGGCTTGTTTTTCAAAGTCCTCCATCATTTCCGGTCCCTGGATACCTGCTGCGTAGCCGGGATAATTTTCCACTTCTGTGGTAATGGTTAGTTGCCCGCCTGGCTGAATTCCCTGGTATAAAACCGGGTTCAATGCTGCGCGGGACGCATATATAGCGGCTGTATAACCAGCCGGACCAGAGCCAATAATAAGGGTATGTACGTGTTCGTTAGATTGCTTATCCATACGGTTCAGTTATAAATTTAGCGACTGCAAATTTACGTTCAAATTTGTTAAGACAGTGTGAGTGAAATCACTTGGGGATAACGAGTGTATCATACTGTACGGAGTAGCCGCCAAAATAGCCCAGCGCGCCGCCATTGATATTTGTTAGCACTCTTGTTGGATTAGAAAACGGGCTGCCAATAGAGCTGTAATTGTATTCCATGGTTCTCCAGAAATCAAAACAGGCCTTATCTATATTGGTGAATTTTAGGATAACCGTATCGCCTTTGTCAAAAAACGAATAGGTTTCAAAATCTATTTCAGCATTCCGATCAATACCTTTTTCAACCTCTATATCATACGTGCTTCCATCCACTATCTGGTCATCAAATACGGAGTTCAAACCCGGGTTAAACGGACCTCCATTGGTAGAATTAAAGAAACGGATATAGTTACCAAACCCTGGCGGATCCGTTACCCGCGCCATCAATACCACTTTATTCGTGTCCGGATTATTGATAGAGGGGCGCCACCAGAGAGAGTCAACCGTTTTTCGATGCAGTGGTATGGTGGTACTGGCCGTATAGGTTTTACCCGCTGCTTCAATTTGTACCATATAGGTCATGCCTTCCACCCCGGTAAAAGCGGTGGACAGATTGGAAGAGTCGGTAGAATAATAATAAATTGTTCCGGCAGGGGTGGGTATGCCGTACTCTTTTAGCTGATGGGTTTTACTTCCATTGGAAACCCGTATAATAGCATCCCGAACAAAAGACCCTGTTAATATTTCGGGATTGATTTCACTGAAAAAATCAAGGCTACGCGACAGGAAGAATAAAGGGGCTGAACCGCTTTCGATGGTACCCTCCACCACCAGTTTAGGGGCCTGTTTATCCAGGTCAAACTGAACTGATTTTTCACAGGCTAGCAGACCTGTTACAAGAATAAGGCAGGTTAATAGAATCCGCATAAGCACCAATATAACAAAACAGCTGCGAAAAGGTTAAAAAAAGGCCATCTCATGGAGGGAGATGGCCGTACTATCATCAGGAAGCGATCTTCAAAGATTAACCCAGATATGCTTTCAAAGCATTACTGTAGCGGGCTTTTTGAAGACGCTTGATCGCTCTTTCTTTAATTTGACGAATTCTTTCCTTGGTAAGATCGTATTTCTGACCAATTTGCTCAATGGTTACTCCATTTTCGCCATCCAGTCCGAAATAAGCGTTTACGATTTCCGCTTCACGGGGACTCAAGGATTTCAATACACGACGAATTTCGTTACGGAGTGAATCCTGCATAACATCCTCATCTGTATCATCACTACCTTCCAGCAAATCGCCCATTGCAACGTCTTCTGCTTCGTGTACGGGGGCATCCAGGGAGGTATGACGGGTATTACTCTGGAAAATATTATTGATCTCAGTTTCGCTCATTTCCAGGATTTCTGCCAGCTCTTCAGTCGAAGGCTCCCGCTCATGCTCCTGTTCGAAAGCCATGTATGCTTTGTTGGCTTTATTGTAAGTACCGATTTTATTCTGGGGCAAACGTACCAGACGACCCTGTTCAGCCAATGCCTGCAGGATTGATTGACGGATCCACCAAACAGCATAAGAAATGAATTTAAAACCTTTGGTTTCATCAAAACGCTGTGCTGCTTTGATCAGACCAAGATTTCCTTCGTTGATCAGATCACTCAGGGAAAGCCCCTGGTGCTGATATTGCTTTGCAACAGATACCACGAAACGAAGGTTCGCCTGAACCAGTTTATCCAGGGC
>NZ_LUKG01000079.1:21563-23526 GCF_001601815.1 Flavihumibacter sp. CACIAM 22H1 | reverse complement strand
CCACCCAGGTAAGCAAAAACACCCCGGAAGAAGTGGTACTGCATTTTGAAAAAGGACAGCTAACGGCAATCAATGGCCGCAAGTTTAACCACCCGGTAGAAGCTATCCAGGAATTGCAGAAGATAGCAGGTCCATTTGGTATCGGGCGCGATATACACGTGGGTGATACCATTATCGGCATCAAAGGACGGGTTGGCTTTGAAGCAGCAGCCCCCCTGGTAATCCTGAAAAGTCACCATGCCCTGGAAAAACATGTGCTTACCAAATGGCAGTTGAGCTGGAAAGATCAGTTAGCCCAGTTTTATGGAAACTGGATGCACGAAGGTCAGATCCTGGATCCCGTGATGCGCGATATCGAAGCTTTTCTTACCCACTCCCAGGAAAAAGTAACCGGTGATGTATTTGTACAATTGTATCCCTATCGTTTCCAGGTAACAGGCATTGCTTCTCCACATGACCTGATGTCGAGCAAATTTGGTAAATACGGCGAAATGAACAGTGGCTGGACAGGACAGGATGTACGTGGGTTTAGTAAAATATTCGGGAACCAGACAGCTATCTGGACGAGTGTGAATGGAGAATAGAGGAGAGGAGAAGGGGAGAAGCTGAAGGGGAACGTAAAAAGTGATATCATGACTAAAATAAATGTAGGCATAATTGGCGGGGCCGGATATACGGGCGGAGAATTGATCCGACTGCTTATCCATCATCCGCATGTGGAACTGGTTTTTGTGCACAGCAAGAGTAGTGCGGGAAAACCATTGCATGCTGTGCATGCAGATTTGCTGGGCGATACCGACCTGCTTTTCACAGATTCTCTGGACAAAAAAGTAGACTGTCTCTTTCTTTGCACCGGGCACGGCGAGGCAAGAAAATTCCTGGAAGCAAATCCCCCCGCAGCCGGTACAAAAATTATAGACCTGTCGAATGATTTTCGACTGCAACAAAATGCCAGCCTGGGTGATTGGAATTTTGTGTACGGACTGCCTGAATTAAATCGGGAAGCTATCCGCAGAGCTACCGCCATTGCCAACCCGGGTTGCTTCGCAACAGCTATACAGGTAGGCCTGTTGCCACTTGCCAAAGCAGGCCTGTTAGACGAGATCTATACCACCGGCATTACCGGTTCTACCGGCGCTGGCCAGGGCCTGAGTGCTACTTCTCATTTTAGCTGGCGGGCTAATAATATCCAGGCATACAAAACGCTTACGCACCAGCACCTGGGAGAAATCGGAGAATCGCTCCTGCAATTGCAGCCAAACAGTGCTATTGACCTGAGTTTTGTACCCTGGCGCGGTGATTTTACCCGGGGTATTTTTATAAGCTCCACTATTCACATGGAACTGCCTTTTGAAGAAGTACAGGCCCTGTACGAGGTCTTTTATGCCGATCATCCTTTTACCGTGGTCAGCCAGGCCTCCATTTTTCTGAAGCAGGTGGTTAATACCAATAAAGCCCTTGTTCAGTTGGAAAAAGTAGGCAGCAAACTGGTCATTCACAGTGCCATCGATAATCTTTTAAAAGGCGCAAGTGGCCAGGCCGTACAAAATATGAACCTGCTTTTTGGTGTAGAGGAACGAAGCGGCCTGCAATTAAAAGCTTCCGGCTTCTGATTGCAGGACCCCCGTAATTCAACCATCTAATCACTTTTTATTATTTCTATTCATGAAACTTTTCGACGTATACCCGCTTAATAATATCACCATAACCTCCGCTAAGGGCGCAAGGGTATGGGACGATAAGGGACAGGGTTACCTGGATATGTACGGTGGTCATGCCGTAATCTCTATCGGGCATACCCACCCGCACTGGGTAGAGCGGATAGAAGAACAGCTGGAAAAAATTGCCTTCTATTCCAATTCCGTAGTAATTCCCCAACAAAAAGAACTGGCTGATTTGCTGGGCCGCGTATCGGAGAAAGAGAATTACCAGTTATTCCTATGCAATTCGGGTGCTGAAGCCA
>NZ_LUKG01000079.1:20054-21137 GCF_001601815.1 Flavihumibacter sp. CACIAM 22H1 | reverse complement strand
CCCTAAAACTGGCCTCCTTTCATACTGGCAGGCGCAAAATCATTGCATTTAAAAAAGCCTTCCATGGCAGAACTTCCCTGGCCGTGGCTGCCACCGATAACCCGGCTATCGTAGCGCCAGTTAATCAAACCGATGCCGTTGTATTTCTTCCCTTTAACGATGTAGATGCATTGACAGCCGTTTTCAATGCGCAGGGGAAAGATATTGCAGCTGTAATAGTGGAAGGTATCCAGGGGGTGGGAGGTATTAATGTGGCATCCGATCTTTTTTTGCAAACCATCCGTGCGCTTTGCGATGAACATGGCGCTGTTTATATAGCCGATTCCGTACAGTGCGGGTATGGGCGGTCGGGCAAATTCTATTCGCACGATTTTGCTGGCGTAAACGCCGATATCTATTCCATGGCCAAGGGAATGGGAAATGGATTTCCGATAGGGGCCATTTCCATTGCACCGCATTTGCATCCCAAACACGGCATGCTGGGCACAACGTTTGGTGGTAATCAACTGGCCTGCGCAGCAGCGCTGGCAGTATTGGAAGTTATTGAACAGGAAGGACTGATCGCAAATGCCGAAAAAATAGGAACACTGCTCATGGAATCGCTGCAAGGCATGCCCTTGCTGAAAAATGTTCGGGGACGTGGTTTAATGATCGGGTTTGATATGCCGGAATCGCAGCCAGCGCTTCGCAAGCAATTGCTGAATGAGCATTTTATTTTTACCGGCGAAGCCAAACCGAATGTAATCCGCCTCCTGCCGTCGCTTGCGTTAAGAGAGGCCGAAGCCCAAGAGTTTTTATCAGCCCTTTCAAAAGAATTAACCACCCCCGCCGAGGAAAAATAAGTAAACGATGAAAAATTTTACTTCCGTTCAGGATGTTGCCGATTTGCAGGCATTGGTAGAGTCGGCTTTGCGTTATAAGGCAGACCCCTATAAGGATGTTGTACTTGGCCAACGCAAGCGCATCGGCATGTTATTCCTGAACCCAAGTATGCGTACGCGGCTTAGTACCCAGGTGGCTGCCCAGCAATTGGGAATGGAAGCGGTTGTTTTTAATGTGGGTAGTGAAGGATGGGCATTGGAG
>NZ_LUKG01000079.1:3758-19711 GCF_001601815.1 Flavihumibacter sp. CACIAM 22H1 | reverse complement strand
TGGGCATTGGAGTTTGAAGAAGAAGCCATTATGAGTGGCAATACGGTGGAGCATGTGAAAGATGCAGCGCCTATCATGGGCAAGTATTTTGACATTCTCTGTATCCGCACCTTCCCTTCATTAAAGAATAAAGAAGACGATTATTCTGAATTGTACATCCGCCAGTTTATAAAATATGCAGGTATCCCGATTGTAAGCCTTGAAAGCGCCACCCTGCACCCGTTGCAAAGTCTTACCGACATCATTACCATGCAGGAATATATGCGCGGACCGGCACAGGCGGCGGGTTTTGCGGGACGTAAGCCGAAGGTGGTCTTAACCTGGGCGCCGCATGTGAAACCTCTGCCGCAATGTGTGGCCAATAGTTTTTCGCAGTGGGTAAATGCCTGGGGACAAGCCGATTTTGTAATTACCCACCCCGAAGATTATGAACTGGCCGAGCAATTTACAAAAGGTGCCCGGATCGAATACGATCAGTCTGCCGCTTTAAAAGACGCTGATTTTGTATATGTAAAAAACTGGAGTACGTTCCGGGATTATGGAAAGATCTATACCAACGACCCGGAATGGATGCTGACCAATGAAAAGCTGGCCCTTACCAACCAGGCGCGCGTACTGCATTGTTTACCGGTGCGCCGCAACGTAGAGTTAAGTGATGAAATACTGGATGGTGCCAATAGCCTGGTAACTACACAGGCCGGTAACCGGGTATGGGCTGCACAGGCTGTATTGGCAGCCATTCTCCGCGGAGAATAAATTGTTTCGCGCTAAATCAATAACATGGTTTTTGTAATCAAAATAGGTGGAAATGTATTAGACGATCCTGCAGCATTGCAGGATTTTCTGCATGCTTTTGCATCGGTGTCGGGGCCCAAGATACTGGTGCATGGAGGCGGTAAAATTGCCACCCGGCTGGGAGATCAGTTAGGTATTCAATCAAATTATGTAGATGGACGGCGCATTACGGATGATGCCACCATCGATTTAGTAACGATGGTGTACGGTGGACTGGTAAATAAACAATTGGTAGCCCAATTGCAGTCGCGGCACTGTAATGCCATCGGAATTACCGGGGCGGATGGAAACTTATTGCCGGCGGTAAAACGTCCGGTTAAAACCATCGATTATGGCTGGGTAGGAGATGTGCGGGCAGATAGCCTGCCCGTAGAACGCTGGAAACTATTGCTCGATAATGGATTGTTCCGGTATTGGCACCCCTTACCCATGATGGTAATGGCCATATCCTCAATACCAATGCAGATACTATGGCTGCCACCATTGCCATTGCAATAGCGGCCTGGTACCCGGTACGCCTTATCTATTGCTTTGAGAAAAAAGGTATATTGGAAAATGTGGAAGACGATGCATCGGTAATCCGGTTCATTAACCCGGCACTGTATGCTGAACTGAAAGCAGCCCAAAAACTATTTGCGGGTATTCTACCCAAACTAGACAATGCATTTGATGCCATTTCCAAAGGTGTGCAGGAAGTATTGATCGGCCACGCTTCTGACCTGGTACGCAATACGGGTTCCGATACATCCGGTACACTGATATCGCTTCAGGGTGCCCCTGCTACCGGTGAAGCGCAACCGACCGGAGAAAAAAAATAACATGCAAGAGGAACAATTATATGAGGATGCATTGGGGCTGCTGCAAAGCCTGATCCGCACCCCCTCGCTGAGCCGGGAGGAGCAGGGAACAGCTGCCCTGATCCGTTCCTACCTCGAAGAGCGGGGCGTGGCCGTACACCAGCAGCTCAATAATATATGGGCACTTAACAAAAACTATTCGGCAGAAAAGCCAACCGTGGTGCTTAACTCGCACCACGATACGGTAAAACCAAATCCGCAGTATACCAGGAATCCATTTGAACCAATTATAGAGGAGGGAAAGTTATACGGCCTGGGCAGCAATGATGCAGGCGGGCCACTGGTAGCACTGATTGCAACATTCCTCTATTTTTACGAAGCGGCAGATCTGCCGGTTAACCTGGTACTTGCCGCTACTGCTGAAGAAGAAATATCCGGTATCAACGGTGTGGAAGCCCTGTTAAAGGACCCCGGATTTTTAGCGCAAACAGGCGCCGCTGCGCTTGCCGCAGAGGCCCGCTTTGCCAATTGGTCGGCCATCGTAGGCGAACCAACAGAAATGGAACTGGCGGTGGCGGAAAAAGGCCTGTTGGTAATTGATTGCACCGTAACCGGTAAAACCGGGCATGCAGCGCGGCAGGAAGGCATCAATGCCCTCTACAAAGCGGTAGATGCCATCCAATGGTTTCGCAATTACCAGTTTCCGAAACAATCCGATACCCTCGGGCCGGTGCACATGAATGTAACCGTTCTTCAAACAGAGAATAAAGCGCATAATGTGGTGCCCGGAACCTGCCAGTTTACCGTAGATATACGGGTAACTGATGCCTATACACACGAAGAAATCCTTGCTGTTATAGAAGCTGCAGTAGAGGCGGAGATCAGGCCAAGAAGCCTGCGGATGCGGGCAACGGCTATTGCCGACCAACACCCATTGGTGCAGGCCGGATTGGCATTGGGCCGTCACACTTATGGATCGCCAACCTGTTCAGATAAGGCCCTGTTACCTTTTCCAGCCCTTAAATGCGGACCCGGTTTCAGTGGAAGAAGTCATTCGGCCGATGAATACATTTATCTCCAGGAAATCAGGGACGGTATTGCTATTTATATTGCGTTGCTTAAAAAAGCAATGCACTTTGCTCAAACCACCAAATTGAAACAGGCATGAAACTCTGGCAAAAAAATATACAATCACTGAAAGAAGTAGAGCAGTTTACGGTTGGCCGGGATCGTGAGTTTGATCAGCAGATGGCGAAACAGGATGTATTGGGTAACATGGCCCATGCCATTATGTTGGAGGAGATCGGCCTGTTAACAACCGGTGAGAAAAACCAGCTTCTGGCAGAACTGCGTAAGATCTATGTGCTGGCCGAAAAAGGAGAACTTACCATTGCCGAAGGAGTGGAAGATATCCATTCGCAGGTAGAGTTTCTGTTAACGGCTGCATTGGGCGATACCGGAAAAAAAATTCACAGCGCCCGCAGCCGGAATGACCAGGTGCTGGTTGACCTGAAATTGTTCCTGCGCGATGAATTGCAGGCATTGGTGGAAGAAATTCAGCCCTTTTTTGACCTGTTGCAATTACAGAGCGAAACCTATAAACACCATCTTTTACCCGGTTATACGCATTTACAACTGGCCATGCCTTCCTCTTTCGGGCTTTGGTTCGGGGCTTATGCCGAAAGCCTGGTAGACGATCTCCTGACCCTGCAGGCAGCCTATGAAGTGGTGAATAAAAATCCGCTGGGCTCCGCCGCTGGTTATGGTTCTTCGTTTCCGATCAAGCGCCAGCGTACCACCGAATTACTGGGTTTTGCCCAACTGAACCACAACGTGGTATATGCCCAGATGGGCCGGGGGAAAGCAGAACGTATTGTGGCAATGGCGCTGGCCAACCTGGCCGATACCCTGGCCCGGTTATCAATGGATGCCTGTTTGTACCTGAACCAGAATTTCGGGTTCATCAGCTTTCCACCGGAGCTAACCACGGGCAGCAGTATTATGCCGCATAAAAAAAACCCAGATGTGTTTGAACTGATCCGTTCGCATTGTAACCGGATCAAGTCCCTGCCGAATGAAATTATGCTGATGACCACCAACCTGCCTTCGGGTTACCACCGCGATCTGCAATTACTCAAGGAACACCTGTTTCCGGCCTTCGGTACCCTGAAAGACTGTTTGCGGATGGCGGGCCTCATGTTGTCACATATTGAAATCCAGCCCGATCTACTGAAAGACGAAAAATACCGCTACCTGTTCAGTGTGGAAGAAGTGAATAAACTGGTTTTGCAGGGAGTGCCCTTCCGCGATGCATATAAGCAGGTGGGATTAGCTATTGAGAACGGCAGTTACCAGTACACTACCGATCTCCGGCACCAGCACGAAGGCAGTATCGGTAACCTTTGCACTGCGGAAATAAAAGCCGCCCGGGAGTCGGTCCTGAACCGCTTCAATTTTAGCGCTACAAATTCGGCGGTAGAGGAATTATTGCGTTAATTTGCCCTCCATGCAAAAACGTATCGCACTATTCGGATCTACCGGATCAATAGGAACGCAGGCATTGGCCGTAATAGAGGCCAACCCGCAGTTGTTTACGGCGGAAGTACTAACCGCACAGCAAAACGATGAATTGCTGATCCAGCAGGCGTTCAAGTTTAAGCCCAATATAGTGGTGATCGGGGACGAATCCCGCTACCAGAAAGTAAAACAGGCCCTTTCTTCCACCGATGTAAAGGTTTTTGCAGGAGAAAAAGCGCTGGAAGAAGTGGCTGCCATGGATTGTTACGACCTGATGCTGGCCGGTATAGTAGGATTTGCGGGCTTAAAACCCACGCTCCAGGCAGTGGAACAGGGAAAACCGGTGGCCCTGGCCAACAAGGAAACCCTGGTGGTAGCAGGTGATATCGTAATGCAGAAAGCGGTCGAAAAACGGGTGCCCATCATCCCGGTAGACAGTGAACATTCCGCTATTTTTCAATGCCTGGTAGGAGAGAACCTGAACCCGATCGATAAGATTATTTTAACGGCATCCGGCGGCCCTTTCCTGGGTAAAAAGCCCAATTTCCTGGTGAACGTGAAAAGGGATCATGCCCTGCAGCATCCGAACTGGAGTATGGGGGCTAAAATAACCATCGATTCAGCCACCCTTATGAATAAAGGGCTTGAAATGATCGAAGCCAAGTGGTTGTTTAACCTCCGGCCCGAGCAGGTGCAGGTACTGGTGCATCCGCAGAGTATTATCCACAGTATGGTGCAATTCGAGGATGGCTCTATTAAAGCGCAGATGGGGCTCCCGGATATGAAATTGCCGATCCAGTATGCAATGGCCTTTCCGCAACGGATTGTGAACCAGTTTCCCCGCTACGATTTTCGCAAACCCAATACCCTCACTTTTGAGGAGCCCGATGTAAAAACCTTCCGTAACCTGGCATTGGCTACGGATGCCTTGCAAAAAGGAGGCAATCTTCCCTGTATACTCAATGCCGCCAATGAAATTGCGGTGTATGCCTTCCTGCGGAACAGGGTGGGTTTCCTGGATATGACCGATGTAATCGAGCGTACCATGAATAAAATGGAGTTTATCCAGCAACCCACCCTGGAGCAATATTTTGAAACCGATGCGGCGGCACGGGAATTTGCCGCCACCCTCATTCATCTTTAATTCGGTACCATTACCAGGGTATCTGCCTGCATCAGGGTAGTACCATTGTAGTAACGCAGGGTATATTTTCCGGGTGTCGTCAACCGGAATTTGAACGTAGTATCCTTGGAGTATGGGAATGGATCACAGGTAGGCAGGGGCAGGGCCGGGTTAGGTTTTGACCCAATTGCCTGTATATCAAACTGGTTGGGGCCAGAATTGCGGGTGTCTAAGCCTTCGTACCGGTAGCATTGGTCCGGAGCGGTTATACGCAGGCGGGTTACCACGGTATCCGTAGTTTTAACCGTGTCGGGGGTATTTACATTGGCAAAAGAAATCGTTACCAGAACCCGCTCATCCGGTGGATAATCTTTGGTTTTCAAACAGGCCGTTAAACTCAACACCACCGCGGCGGAAAAAAGAAATTTCTTCATGTATCGTTCATTTATTGAGGTTGACAAATTAGTACTTTCAAGCGTTGTACCGTCCAAAAAAATTATAGTTCCAATAGGGTTTTTTCACAGATATTTGTCACCATTCAAACTTAGTACCTGACTGAATCATATGATATTTTTAGCAATTAATTGGGCGGAAGTAGGAGTAAAAGCCGGGCAGTTTATCCTTTCTTTTTCGATTATCGTTATTCTCCATGAACTGGGTCATTTTTTACCGGCACGCTGGTTTAAATGCCGGGTGGAGAAGTTTTACCTGTTTTTCAATCCCTGGTTTTCCCTGTTTAAAAAGAAAATTGGAGAAACCGAATATGGATTGGGCTGGGTGCCCTTTGGTGGTTACGTGAAAATCAGCGGTATGGTGGATGAGAGTATGGATAAAGAGCAGCTGAAACAACCACCCAAACCCTATGAATTCCGGAGTAAACCGGCCTGGCAGCGCCTCATTATTATGGTAGGCGGGGTAATCGTAAACCTGGTACTCGGCTTCCTGATCTATGCCCTGATGTTATGGTATTGGGGAGAATCCTATGTGCCAACCAATAAGTTCACCTATGGCATTGCCACGGATTCCATTGCACAAAGCATTGGGCTGCGCGATGGTGATAAAATTCTTTCAGTAGACGGTGAATATATCGACCGCTTCAATAAAATTCCACTCCGGGTTATTCTGAACGGCGCTAAAACCTTTGAAGTAGAACGTGATGGTAAGCCCTTAACCATTGCCATCCCCGATCATTTTGCAGCGGATCTGATACATGAAAAAGCCGTTGGGTTTATTGATATGCGGGTGCCCTTTTTGGGCGTTAATACGGTGGCGGACACCAGTGCGGCTATGAAGGCCGGATTGCGTAAAGGCGATAAGATCCTGGCCGTCAACAATAACCCGGTTCCATTCTTTCACAGTTTTCAGCAACAGATCCGGCGCAACAAGGAAAAAACCGTTCAGTTACAGGTGCAGCGCGGGGCAGATACCCTGCAGCTTAGCGCTGCTATCCCAAAAACCGGGGTACTGGGAATTACGCCCCTGCCTTTTAATGACAAGTTTGAAGTAAAAGAAGTGAAATACGGCTTCCTGGAAGCCATTCCTGCCGGTTTTAAAAAGAGTATTGAAACCCTCACTTCCTATTGGCTGCAACTGAAGCTGATATTCAGTGGCAAGGTGAATACCAATGAATCCCTGGGAAGTGTAATCAGTATCGGTAAAATGTTTGCGCCGGTTTGGGACTGGCAGCAATTTTGGGGACTGACCGCCTTTTTTAGCCTGGTATTGGCGTTGATGAATATATTGCCGATTCCTGGCCTGGATGGCGGGCACGCTTTATTTACCCTCTATGAAATGATCTCTGGCCGTAAGCCCAGTGATAAATTCATGGAATATGCGCAAATGGTAGGTATGATCCTGCTGCTGGGGCTCATGGCCTATGCGCTTGGCCTGGATATATTCCGCCTCTTCAAATAACGGTTAAAGTTCTATTCCGATTTTTTTCATCAGGATGCTGGCATTCATACTGGTGCAGATACCTTTTTTCAATTTATAATCGAAATAAAGCTCTTCGTTTTCTACGGCTACATCAAAATGATAGTTGGTAATAGCGGTAGGAGCTTCTGCCTGTAGCGCTGTCAGGGCCAGGTCATGGGTAGCCAGGAGCCCGGTGGCTTTTTGCTGGATCAACTGCCGGATCAATGCCCTCGACCCGGTTTGCCGGTCCTGTGAATTGGTGCCGCGTAAAATCTCATCCAGTAAGAGCAATACGGGTTCTCCGGCATTTACTGCCTCTATGATACTTTTCAGTTTGCTGAGTTCGGCATAAAAAGTAGACGTATTTTCTTCGAGGTTATCGGCAATCCGCATACTGCTCATAATCCGCATATTGCTGACAGTTAGTTGCCGGGCAGCTACCGGGGCACCGGCCATGGCCAGCACCTGGTTGATGCCGATGCTTCGCAGGAAGGTGCTTTTTCCGGCCATATTGGAACCGGTAATAAGGGCTATGGCCGGCCTGCCGGAAGTTGTAAAATCGTTGGTAACGCAGTTGGCTGCCGGAATTAATGGGTGGCCGAGGGCAAGCGCGGAGAAACTACCTGCAGCGGTACTCAGTTCAGGAAAAACATACCCCGGATGATTAAACGAAAATCGGCCAATGGAATTCAGTGCTTCCAGTTCAGCAATGGTACTAAACCATTGTCGGATAGCCGACTGGTGAATAGTTTTCCAGTTTTCGAGTGCCCATACCTGTTGGAGATCCCAGAGCAGGAAGGTATTGAGGGGAATATAGACCAGCGGGTTAAGGCGGTAATCGAAACGGTCCAGTATTTTTCGCAGGTGACGGATTGCGGCAGAAGCTTTCAGTGAGTTGCCGGTAGCGATAGCCGACTGTTGTTCCAGCAGCAGGAGACTTCGAAAACTGGCCGATTCAATGCATTCCAGCGCATTGGAAAGGGTAGCCAGGGAAGGTAGAATCGAATCGAGCTGCCGGTAAATTGGCTGAATTCCTTTGGAAATATAAAAAGCCAGCACCAGTAAAACCAGCAGCAGCAGGTAAAAAGGGCCGGAGGGCAGGATATCTGCCAGGTGAAGGAACAGTGCTGCCAGTGCCAGCAGGGGCCATACAAAGCGCAGCAGCTTATAAAACTTGTTAGGTGTATACTGAGAGGCTGAGGCAGACCAGTGCAGGATCTGGTCCTGTGATTTAAGCGTAAGCGGTTGCAGGTGGCCATAGGCTTCGAACCGGAGGCTCCAGGCGGGCTGGGAGGCCAGTTCCTGGGCGGCTGCCTGCCGTTGCCGGATGGTGGTATCGGGGGCAGGCGCCAATAGCCAGTTAGCCAGGGTTTGGTGGCCCTGTTCACCGGTGCTGCGGTGGAGGAACTGGAAAAGCGAGGCTTTGCCGAAAAGGTCGAGGTCGCCGGCATAGGCATGTTTGGGAGGGGCCAGGTTTTCGCCCTGGGGGCGGTGGGTGAATTGGTGTGTGGCAATGGTAAATTCCTCCTGGATAAGCCGTACGATTTGCTGTAACAGGGAGCGTTGTTCGGTGACCCTTATGCTTTGTTTTACCAGTAGGAGAAAGAGGGTCAGGGCCAGTGCAAAAAGCGGCAAGAGCAGGTAAAAGGGTTGCTGGCGAAAAATATACAGCAGTGCAGCTCCCAGTACCAGGGTAATGACCCGTAGCAGGGAGATGCGGTTTCTTTTTTTTGAAAGTTGTTGAATTTCAGCGGTAAGTTGGCTAAGCTGTTGTTGGTAGAACAGCGATGGATCCTGTTTCATAGGACATGAAACTAGTATATTTTCGTATCTTTGCTTTCCTTTTGGGATAAGCCGGTTAAGATCTTGGATCAATGAGTGGTTATCCGGGGACAGAAGGGGCTGTACTGGTTTCGACAGCGTAGTTCTTTGAGAGTGTAAGCATGCCGTGCGTTGGATAATTAGCACGTAAATCTGAATACCCGAACTTCAAATGGCAATACACAGTATGCCATGGCTGCCTAATCAGTGATTAAGTAGTCATTAGGGCCGCGTTGAGCAGGTTGACCTGTTACCAAGCTCCGCCGCCGACTCAAAACCAAATACAGGTTGCTGTTCAACCAGGCTGTGCGTTGAACAAAAGACTATCCAGCTAAGGAAGGAATCGGTTGGTTGTTTTCCTGTTCTTTCCCGACAACGAATAATCAACTAAGCATGTAGAAAGCTTTCGGCGAATATGTTTGGACGGGGGTTCGACTCCCCCCAGCTCCACTTTTTAGTATTAAACACGGTTAACTACCGTGTGGAAAGCTCGCAAAACCCAGTATTTGCGGGCTTTTTTTATTTTTGACTGACCTCACTTTACCCCGCTTTACCGAAAAGTTCATTGAACGATTCATTGAACTCATACCGGGCTTTGAGTACGATAGCAGGGGCCGGATGATCGTTAAAAAAATTCCCGGTGCGGCTCCTGTTTATATGGTATATGATAAATGGGATCGCGTGGTTCTAACACAGGATGGTGTTCTGCGACCGGATAAAAAATGGCTCTATACAAAGTATGATCACTTAAACAGACCGTTAATTACTGGCATGTATGAGCATAGCTCAGTGGTTGATCAGCCTGCAATGCAGACAGTATTAAATGCTGCAAATTTAGCTCGTTTTGAAACTTTTTTGGCAGGATCAACACAGCACAGTTTTAAGTGCCAATTATTACGATAATTATGACTGGACAAATAACCTGAGTACGACGTATAAAAATTTAAATACAGACTGGAATGCTGATCTGCTGTCTCAGAATCTTGCGTCCTATCCGGAAGGAATGACACAGTCATTTAACACTGCCGGCTTGCTTACGGGAATATGGTATAATACACAGACTTACAGCTCCAATATATATGATTCCAAAGGGCGAATTGTTCAGATGCAAAGCAAAAATATCACTGGAGGTACAGATATCACGACCAACCTGTATAGTTTTAATGGAAGCGTTGGCATTTCAGTATTGCGGCAGGAAATTGGCAATAACTCACAAAGACACGAAATATGGACCCGGTCTACGTATGATGATCTCTGGCGTGTTACTAAGGTGGAAAAGAGACTAAAAAGCAATCAAGTAAATAGTGATCTACTTGGCAGTTGGAAAACCACCATTGAATATACCTACGACGCGCTTGGACAAGTTAAATCAAAAAACTTAGGTACCAAATCAACTGGTGGATCACTCGTTAAAACAGATCAACAGTATAATATCCGGGGTTGGTTATTATCTATCAATAAAAAATTTGTGACTGGTACAGATAATACAGATCGCTATTTTGGAATGGAGCTTGGGTATGATAAAGCTGGATCGCAATCCTTTGGAACAGCTCAATTAAATGGAAACATAGCGGGAACTATCTGGAAATCACAGGGAGATGCAGCAGTACGAAAATATCTTTATAGTTATGATGCGGCTAACCGTCTATTAAAAGCGGATTTTTCCGACCCAGCTGTTGGAATGAATTTCAGTGTAAGTATGGGTAATGGAACAGATCCAAACCAGGCCTATGATTACAATGGCAACATTAAAAAAATGAAACATAGTGGCTGGCATGCCGGAAGCTCTTCCAAGGTAATTGATGATCTGAGTTATGTGCAAGAAACATTGAATGCAAGTTTGGTTTCAAGTAATCGCTTAACATCAGTTACTGATGCGATTACAACTGATCATAAGTTAGGCGATTTTTATGACAAAAATACGGTAGGCGGTGATTATACATACGATGTAAATGGCAATCTAAAAACAGACAAAAACAAAAGTATCAGTAACATCGTTTACAATCATTTAAATTTACCAGTTACTATTACAATAAAAAATGCAGCAGGTACGGCTGATAAAGGAATCATTACATATACCTACCAGCCGGATGGAACCAAGCTTTCAAAAGTAGTAACAGAATATAGTGTAGTGACCAGGCACAATGGAACTGATTACACGGGAAATATTACCACTGCCACCAAATACCTGCCTGGTTTGGTGTATGAAAGTAAAGTTTACACGGCAGTGTCAGCCTTGAACTATACCGACAAGTTGTTATTCCTGCAACACGAGGAGGGGCGGATTCGTTATGAGACAGCTACCAGTTCGACCTGTCCGGCACAGGTGGCCCGCTTTGTATTTGACTATTTTGTAAAAGATCATCTGGGTAATACCCGATCTGTACTAACGGAGCAGCTGGAAAATATTTGTTATCCTGGCGCAACGCTTGAAACGGCCTCATTACCAGCTGAGAAACAATTGTTTACGATTGTGGATGCAAGGATCAAAGATAAAACAGTAGTCAATGGTGCAAATTCCTATCCGCAGTTTGGAGATAAATTATACGAGGTACATGGTGGTCTCAGCAATCAAAAGACAGGTCTCGCAATAGTGCTTAAAGTGATGGCTGGTGATAAGGTTAAGTTTAATGTTCAATCAATCTACACGCTACCGAGTGGAGGAAATACCTCGGGTCCACTAACCATTGGCTTAACAGAATTATTAACTGGCTTGGCGGGTAGTACATTTTCGGGGGGAAAGGGTATGACCCAAGGAATTCTGGAATCTATAAATCCCAGTGGTAGTCTTACTAGCTTTAACAACCTTCGATCTCAAGCATCTAACCGTCCACAGGCTTACCTGAATTATATGTGTTTCGATGAGCAGTTTAAGTATTCTCAGGGCAATGTTGCGCCGGTAGCTACAGGAAGCGGTACTACTCCAGCTTACAAGTTAATAAATGACTTTGACGCAGCTCCGGTAACTGTTCAGAAAAATGGATATATTTATATCTTTGTTAGTAATGAGAGCAATTTCCCTGTGTTCTTTGATAATCTGCTGGTTACACATACTCCTGGTCCACTACTGGAGGAAACGCAATATTATCCATTCGGGTTGGCGATGGCAGGGATCAGTTCCAGAGCAATGGGGAAACTGGATAACAAGTATGAATACAATGGTAAGGAGAAGCAGGAGAAGGAGTTTAGTGATGGACAAGGATTAGAGTTATATAATTATGGTGCAAGAATGTATGATCATCAAATTGGTAGATTTTCAATTCATGATCGTTTTTCTGAACAATATCTAGGTTTAAATCCATATCAATATACAGGTAACAATCCTATTAATTATGTTGATTATAATGGGGATTACATTATTATTCATGGTTATCAAAATGGACATAATGTTTCATATTTATATGAAAATGGTAAAACATATCAATATACTTTAAATAGCGATGGAAGTGTTACAAAGCATGAAGAATTTAAAAGTGAAAATAACTTTATAAAAAATACTGTTAAAGATTTGAACTTAATCTCTAATACAGGCAAAGGAGAAAGAAGAGTTGGAGATCTACAGTCATCTAGTTTTTTGTATAATGTCAGGGAGGCAAACCAATTATCAGGATTTAGTAAAGATGCATCACACTTTTCTCCAATTTCTAAAAGTGGAGGGGGTGATATATATTATTACCAAAAAGGGGGCACAATTGATAATGTTTCATATAATAAAAGTCATTTTGCTCTTGGACATGAAATCCAACATGCATGGGATTTAGAGTTTACATATTCATATTTTGATGCAAGAGGTAATAGAGTTCAGAATTCAGATTGGAATTTACCGCAAAGTGAAGTAAACGCTGTAGGCTTCGAGAACTACTTAAGGGCAAAAAGTGGAGAACGACAAATGAGGGAATATTATAGTGGATCTCCGTTATTTCATGGGTTCAGTAAGGAGTATTTTTTTTCACAATATGATCCACTCAAGAAAAACGAGCAATGGTACGTTCCTAGGATTATTAATTCCCCCACTGCTGATAATTCAAGGGTAATGACGCAAATGAGACCTATTGTAATTGACTCACGCACCAAAAAAATTGTAACTCAATGAAAATAATTGCTAAATATATTTTGTGTGCATCAATTTTATTTTCTTGTAATTCACAAAAATTAACAATTTTAAGTAATGATTCAGAATCAATAGAATTTGAAGAAGTTCAATTAAATAAAATTCTATTAGATCCAAGTATTTATAATGAAAAATATATTTCTAGTAAAGGATATGCTTCATTTGGCTTTGAAATGTCAGCAGTTTTTTTGGACAAAGAATCACGATCGAAGTATAATTCTAATAATTCAATTTGGCTTATCCCTGCCAGAACATTGACTATAACACAGTGCGACAGCATTGAAAAATATTTCAATAACAAAAAAGTTAGAATAAAAGGTAAATTTGATTCAAAATCAAAAGGGCATCTTGGGTATTACATGGGATCATTAATATTGTATTCAATAGAAGAACTATAAACTCCTTAAATTTAGTGTCGGCGTACCGCTATTTCGGTCAGTTTAAAATTATAGTTTTTGGTCGATTGTCGCTCGCTTTATCCACGACCCGACTCTGTTCAATGGGTAAAGGATTTTCGTTCGCCGGGTGTGGATAAAGCTGGTCTGTGGCCATCAGTCGGGCATAGTTCAATGGCGAGAGATAGTTAAGCGCTTTGTGCGGGCGTTCTTCGTTGTAATCCATGCGCCAGTTTTCACACATCGCTCTTGCTTCGTTCAGGCTATTGAATAAGTATGCATTGAGCAGTTCTCGCCGAATGCTCCCGTTCTTGCGCTCTATGTACGCATTTTGCATCGGACGGCCCGGTTGAATGTATTGCAGCGTGATTTGATTTTTTGTACACCATTCTTCCAGTTTATGGCTGGTAAATTCGGGGCCATTATCCGTTCTGAGATTGGCAGGTTTACCGCGTTTACTGATGATCTTTTCCAGTGCTCGGATTACCCGAAGGCTCGGAAGAGAAGTATCTACCTCTATCATCAACGATTCGCGGTTAAAATCATCCATGATATTTCATAAACGGGATGTTCTGCCGTCTTCCAGGCGGTCGGTCATAAAATCAATGCTCCACATTTGATTTGGCCTTGTTGGGGTGATCAATGGTTGCTTAACACGATCGGGGAGTCTTTTTTTGCTCGTCGCCGAATATTGAGGTTCGTATTGCGGTACACCCGCCGCATCCGCTTATGGTTCCCGGCAATACCTCGGTTTCTTAACCGATAATAACACTTCCAAAATCTAATGGAAGGGTGTCTGGTTACCAGTTGATCCGACGCTGCTTCTACTTCCTGGTCGTCTTTTGGGCGAGACTGGTACTGGTAACTGCTTCGTGGTAGTTGCACAATACGACAGGCCTTACTGACACTACACTGCTCCTGATCAACCAAATAATGAGCAGCTTTTCTTTTATCAGCAGGCGCTACAACTTTTTTTCAATGAAGTTTTTCATTGCCCGATTCTCAAAAGTGAGCTCTGCCACGATCTTTTTATACTGGCTTAGCTCTGCTTCCATATCCTTCATTTTCTTCACATCGCTGGCTTCCATACCGCCATACTTCGCCTTCCAGTTAAAGAACGTAGGTTCGCTGATACCCATTTCTCGGCAAATCTCTTTGACAGAAATGCCGGTTTCTTGCTTCTTAATAGCTGCCACAATCTTTCTTTCGGTAAATCTTAACTTTTAAAACTTGACAGTTTAATTGTAAGTAGATTCATCTATTTTACAACTGCCGAATTTAAGGTACGCCGACAGCTGCTTTTTAGCCTTACCGATTGTTTGTGAAGATAATGCTTGGATGGATGACAGGTAATCGCTATTTTGACAACGTATAACCTTATCATGGTACCTGTAACCGAGGGGGCGAAGCTATTTGGTATACTTCGAACCTTCTGTTGATTACAGTTAAACCAATTAAAACTATCGAAATACAAACATACTAATCAATTAATGGCTTATTTCCCGGTCATACTCCTGCTCCTGATAGTGTTTTTTTTACTGGTAAGGCCGCTCACCGTTTTGCTTCATGAACTAGGGCATGCCATTCCTGCCATAATTATGACCAGGCGGAAGGTATCTATCTATATTGGTTCATATGGCGATCCCAGGAATAGTGTAAATTTTAAACTAGGACTGTTGGATGTTTGGTTTAAGTATAATCCATCGTCCTGGCTATTTGGACTTTGTGTGCCGTCTGCCAAAGAGATTTCCATCAATAAAAAAGTTATCTGTACCTTGGCTGGACCCCTGACTTCGTTTTTTATTGCTGCTATGGCTTTCTACTTTACGTTGGCTTTAGACCTTCATGGTGCAGCTAAGCTAGTTTTTGTAATCTTACTTGGTTCCTCAATTTTTGACCTGTTTGTCAACCTCATTCCAAATGCAACGTCAATAAGATTATATGATGGTAGCTTTTGTTACAATGACGGCTATCAATTGAAGCAGTTATTTTATTATAAGCGTTTTCCAAAAGAGTACGAAGTGGCGATCGGATTATACAATCAAAAGGTGTTTGATAAAGCGGCGATTTTATTTAAAGGGATGCTTGACAGAGGAATAAACCACGAAGATGTTTATCGGTTTGCGATTAGTTCTTTCTTTGAAGCACAAAACTATAATACAGCCAAAGAATTAGTTGAAGAATTTTTTACGCACGGTAACATCACTTCGGATGACTATATATATGCAGGTGTTACTTATATTAATATGAACGAGCTAGAAAAAGCTTTGATGCATTTTGATAAGTCCCTCGAATTAGATAATCAAAACAAATATTCACTAAATAATAAGGGGTTTGTCATGAATTTACTTGACAAGTTTGAAGAAGCCATTCCCTTGTTTGACAAAGCAATTGAGGTGGATCCGGAGTTTGCATATCCGTACAATAACAGGGGACTGGCAAAAATAAAAATCGGAAAAGCAAAAGAAGGGCTTGAAGAT
>NZ_LUKG01000079.1:0-3416 GCF_001601815.1 Flavihumibacter sp. CACIAM 22H1 | reverse complement strand
AAGGGCTTGAAGATATTAATTATTCTTTAAAGCTTGATAAAAACAATTCATATTGTTATAGAAACTTGGGAATTTATCATCTTGACCAGGGAAACTATTCAGAAGCATTGGAGCTATTCCTGCAGGCAAAATATTTAGACCATACTACCCAACTGATAGAGGATTTAATTATTACAGCAGAGGGTTATATAGGAAAGAAGATGTAAGCGGATCGTGTATTAAGGTTGCTTGATTTTTGCGAAAAACCATTTATTATCTGCTTGTTTACGGTAAAAATATCCGCAAGTATTTCTTATCTTCAATTGAAATGATGGAGGGTGCTGGTCGGACCAATAAACAGTGCTGTCAATTACGTAATGCTTTACAATTACCGTTAGTAGCGAAACTCTAAATACATGCAGTTACCCGTATTATCCGGAACCATAGACCGACGGATGTTAATCAACTTCAGAGCCGACCCTTCTGTTGTGGCAAACTTGTTGCCTCCCCCTTTTACACCTGCTATCTATCGTGGTTATGCAATGGTTGGTATTTGTTTAATCAGGTTGAAAAAGGTGCGAATCAAAGGGTTGCCGGAATTTTTGGGGTTTGGTTCGGAAAATGCAGCGCATCGAATTGCTGTAAATTGGACAGTATCTGGTGCTCAACATAGTGGCGTTTATATACCAAGAAGAGATACTTCTTCAATTTTCAACAGTCTTGCTGGTGGCCGGGTGTTTCCTGGTGTTCATTTCCATTCCCGATTTGCAACCAGGGAAGAAAAGGGGATTTATGAGCTGGATATGTTTAATAAGGATGGTACAAACATATCTGTATGGGCATTCTTAAGTGAGAGGTATAATCCCGATTCTATATTTGATAACTTGCAAGCCGTATCTGATTTCTTTGAGCAGGGAGCAGTGGGGTATTCGCCTGCAAGCGCACACTATGACGGTATTAAATTAAACCTGTCTAACTGGGCTGTTAAGTCGCTGAGTGTCGAGCGGGTGGAATCCACCTATTTTTCTGATCCCTTGGTATTTCCGAATGGTTCGATTGCGTTTGATAATGCATTATTAATGGAGCATATAGAGCATGAGTGGCACGCAATGGATAATATTTACCGGTGCTAGTTTCATAGTTGGTGTTTTAAATCCGGATGTAATATGCCGGATGTTCTGGTAAAAAATAGCATTCACCAATATAAATTGCCATATTGTTGGACGCTATTTCAACTGTGTATTTATCGTTTGAAATCAAAGCCGAATGTTGTTATGAAATTATTTTTATCAATAGCGGGACTTTTTATGCAAATAAACGCATTTTCGCAAGCAGTAAAAGATCCTATTGAAGTGACCATTGACTTACATAAGAAACTTGTTCAAGAGATTGATTACGAATTGCCTATTAGAAAGCAAAAGTTACAGAGCAAAGGTAATAATATGGTGTTTATAGAGTTCTCAGTTGATACTTTCAAGGTGGAGAGACTGATTGCTAAATGGATAGAACTGGATTATAGTGATATTGGAATGCGAAGTGCGATTTCCGAGGCTACAAAACTATATGACAATTTATTAAATAAATACTACAAAAAATTGCTTTTTCAATTGAATGAAGAAGATAAAAAAGTATTGATATCTGCGCAAAAAGCCTGGCTATCCTTTAGGGATAATGAAATAAAACTTGTAGAAACTATCGCTAAAGAAAAATATTCAGGGGGTGGTACAAGTCGGCTACTTACTGAAGATATGGCATATTTTAATTTGTTGAAATGCAGGACAATTGTACTATTTGAGCATTATTATGGAACAATGCAGGTCGAATGATTTGGGATTTTTAAATTGATGGGGTTGTATCGTTTAAAAAATTATCTTATATCCAATAGATGTGGATTTTTAATTGTAATTTATGACCAGACTGCATATTGATAAGAGAGCGACACTTACGACAATAATCTACTACGTATTAGTTGTTACAACAATTGCGTTATGTGGTAGATATTATAAAAGTGGTCCATGTGCACCAAATTTAGACGTCTTTTCTTTTTTTCTTTTAACCTGGATGAGTATTCTTTTGTTTTTGATATATGTGTACAAGAGTATTAGATACAAAGGAAGGTTTATAACGACCATGGTTCTTCATTTACTTGGGTGTTTAACAGTTTTTATACTATTCTATAGCTGAACTATCAAGGGGTATGAATATGATGAATTAAAATTTTTGTTTAGTTAGTTTTAATAATAATGTTAAATGTTGAAAGGCTATTTTAATATTTAAGAGATACTTAAAAATTGGCCCATAATTGCCTGCAGGTATGAATAGTATTGAAATTAGAAATAATAGAAAGCTAGTCATTTCACTTCTTATAGTACTTGCTATTTCTTCATTCGGAATGACCTATTACATATTTTTTTCTGCTAGTAGTAATACTAATATTGTTATCAAGTTAATTTATTTTATATTAAACGCTTTTTTGATAAAAACTATTTATGGTCAGGCAAATGTAGTCATCAAGGACAAGCCTGTTTTGATATTTAGCAAATCAGAAATTGAAATATATCAGAACGGAAAATATGTGTCATTTTTATGGTCGCTGGTCGTTAATTGCAAAGTTGAAAAGGAAGCGGATGGAGTTACTCATTATTTAACAATAGAAACCGCTGGCGAAAAAATTGTTATAAATATTTCATGGCTGGAAAAAAGCCCAGTTGAAATAGAAAAGCTGTTAAATATGTACAAGATGAAATGACTGGCAATAGTTTCATATATTGATATTTTGGTAAACTTTAGTATGAAAACATTACCATATTTAGTTATTCTGCTTTTTATTAGTATAGCAGTTGGTGTAATAGCAGATTTTCGCAGTTGTGGCAAGCATCCATTTGACATTGGAACATATGAGGACCATCTGGACTACTGCGGTGATAGGTATTCTGTAGTGGATAAAAATGATGTACAGCCAGTGCAAATGAATGTAAATACTGGTTTAGATTCTCTTTGTGGCGGGGTTTACAGTAGGGTGCAAGCGCGAAGAGATATTAAATCCGGTAAGGCCAGGTTGCTGGTACAGGGTGGTATTGTACCAGTTTATTATCCCGCTGATAGGTCTTTTCAGGATACCTATAAAATTCGGTATGAAATATTTGGTTGCGTTGCGCCTGCAAAAATTGAATGTTTAGAAGCCTATAATAAGGTCGTTTTTGAACATTTACAGCATTCCTATGGCGATATTTGGAAAGATTATGTAAGGAGGGACGTGATAGGTTTAGGTCCGTAGTAACATTCATGGATATAGTTATTGGGTATTGTTGGTAGATCCTTGAAACGACCCGCCTGGTAGTGTAAAGGATGCTTTTGAGCTACTCATTTTTTTGAAGATTTTTAAATACTATCTATCAGCTTAAATGCTGGAATTGGGGTAAGGGGTGCTATCTTTC
>NZ_LUKG01000078.1 GCF_001601815.1 Flavihumibacter sp. CACIAM 22H1 | reverse complement strand
ACGTGGACGTATTCTTTTAAATTTTTGTAAGGCTTCATTTGACAGTGCTGCTACACGATCGTAATCAAATGCATCTGGAATTTGTGTGTTTTCCATTTGACTCATACGCGTTGCTATTTCCTGTTCTTTCTCAATATACCTTTCATATTTTATTTGAATTTCAGATTGCTCAATACTGTCTACATCAAAATTAGTAAGGGCTTCTTTTAATGCGGGTATGTATTGCATCAGAGAGGGAAGATCAACGTTCGGTCTGAGTATAATTTTTGCAGCTTTTTGTTTTTCTGTAATTAACGCAGAGCCTATTTTTTCGAAGTATGGATTAATTTGTTCTGGTTCTACATTTAGGTCCTGCAATATTTTTTTGATTGCCACCAACATTGTTTCTTTTATTGACAACTTTATCCATTCTTTCCTGAGATGCAAGTCCAAGTCTGTAGCTCAATTCTGTTAAACGTAAATCTGCATTATCTTGTCTTAGCAGTGTTCTGAATTCTGCTCTGCTTGTAAACATTCGATAAGGCTCATCAGTTCCCTTACTAATCAGGTCGTCGATCAACACGCCGATATATGCTTCACTTCTTTGCAGTATAACTGGTTCGAGTTCGCGTGCACGCTGGTGTGCGTTGATACCAGCCATCAATCCCTGACAAGCCGCTTCTTCATAACCGGTTGTTCCGTTTATTTGTCCGGCAAAGAATAAATTCGGAACCAACTTTGTTTCCAGTGAATACTGTAATTGTGTGGGTGGAAAATAGTCGTATTCAATGGCATAACCAGGTCGGAATATTCTGGAGTTTTCAAAACCAGGCACAGTACGAAGCGCATCGTATTGAACTTCTTCTGGAAGTGAAGTAGAGAAACCGTTTACATATATTTCAACGGTATTCCAGCCTTCTGGTTCTACAAAAATCTGGTGTCTTTCCCGATCGGCGAAGCGGTTTATTTTGTCTTCGATACTGGGGCAATAGCGCGGTCCTACTCCTTCGATGCGGCCGGTGTACATCGGGCTTCGGTCAAAGCCGGTTTTTAAAAGTTCGTGTGTTTTTGAATTGGTATAAGTGATATGACAGCTTCTTTGTTCGGGGGCTTTTACCAGTTGTTGGGGCAGGTAACTGAATCCAACGATGGTGTCGTCGCCTTTTTGTTCTTCCATTTTTGAATAATCCAAACTTCTGCCGTCTATTCTTGGGGGGGTACCGGTTTTTAGGCGATCTGCTTCAAACCCCAGGCTTACTAATTGTTCAGTAATTCCGGTTGCTGCTTTTTCTGCAACACGACCACCACCAAAGGTTTTTTCACCAATATGTATTACGCCATTCAGGAAGGTTCCGCTGGTAACCACTACTGCTTTAGCGTGTATTGCGTGGCCCAACCCTGTTTCAACGCCAATTACGCTGTTGTTTTTAATAAGTAACTGCTTTACCATATCCTGGTAGAAGTCAACATTAGGGGTTTGTTCCAGTAGTTCTCTCCAGGTACTTGCGAAAAGCATACGGTCATTTTGTGCACGGGGGCTCCACATAGCCGGACCTTTGGATTGATTCAGCATTCTGAATTGAATAGTAGACCGGTCGGTAACAATGCCTGAATAACCGCCGAGGGCGTCAATTTCTCTAACTATTTGTCCCTTTGCAATTCCACCCATTGCCGGGTTACAGCTCATCTGTGCAATGGTTTGCATATTCATCGTAACCAACAACACTTTACTACCGAGATTTGCAGCTGCAGCCGCGGCTTCGCAACCAGCATGTCCGGCCCCAACTACAATAACATCATACGCAGGAAACATTCTAAAGATTTAAGTTGCAAAAGTACGTTGAAGTGGGGAGAATTGGAGGGGAGTGTTTCACGTGGAACATGGAATGGATGACGGGGAAGGGGAACCGGAGAAGATGGGTGCAGCAGAGGGGTAATGTGAAGGGTGATGGGGTGGAAGACGGGAAAAGGAGAAGGAAGATAGGGAATGGGTGGAATGAATGAAGGCAGTTGGAACCGCGAGGATAGATGAGTTCTTTCGATGAGGGGAAGGTTTGTGTATGAAAGAATATTGGTTGGAGAAGGGGAAGAAACAAAGGAATATGGATAATGGAGAAGGAACTATAAAGCAGAAGGATGGGTGTTGGCGGATGGTGATAGTAGAATAAGGTAAGGAGATATGCGTTGGTAGTATGTTTGGTAGGTTGTGTTGGAGGTTGTCTGGGAGGGTTCGGTGCTTGAGCTTGACGGGACTGGGAGGTTTTTGTGGTTATTTGATGGAAAACCGGGGAGTTTGATGGCTTTGTCCCGAAGCTTCTGCTGGTGCAAAACTATGGGCGGCTCCGGTAGGTGTTTAAAAGGATGTTTAAAGAGAAGTTAGGGGGATGGTAAAACATTAGAGGAGTATTAATCGTTCATAAAGAAGATATGTTTCACGTGGAACAGTTAAAATACGGATGCTTAGCCTTTAAAATAATAGGATAGGTATTCTTCTTCCTTCTGTCGCATCAAGGTTTCTTCTTTTTTTGTTTTATCCCGGTAACCGCAAAGATGAAGGGCGCCATGGAAGATAACCCGGTGTAGTTCTCTTTGAAAAGATTGCCCGTGCAGTTTGGCATTATCACGAACCCTGTCAATACTTATATACACTTCCCCTTGGGTAGGTTCTCCTTTCTCTGCCAGTTCAAAGGTTATGATATCTGTGTAATAATCGTGTTGAAGAAAGCTTCGGTTAATATCCAGCAGGTATTCATCGGTACAAAAAATATAGTTTAACAGCTCAAGCGATTTTTTTTCTTTCTTAAAGAGTTGCAACAAAAATGATTTACAGTGGTTTCTATGAGGGAATCTAAATCCAGAACTCATGTAGTGGAAGGATATATTATCGGTAGCTTTGTTCATCATTTCCTTAATTCGTAAAACAAATTGAATGGGCGGTCTTAGTTTTGGTGAAGTTAGTATGAAACGATTATCTGATATAGGAATCGGCCGTACGGTCGTGATAAAAAGCTTTGAAAACAATGAAATATTTTTAAAGCTGATGGAAATGGGCTGTGTACCCGGCGAAAAAATAAGGGTGGAACAAATTGCACCCTTGGGCGATCCGATAGCCATAACCGTATCAGGCTACAACCTAAGCCTCCGCCTGGATGAGGCGCGCAATATTTTTGTGGAAGAATTAGTATAGGCAGCATGAAAATAGGTCTGTATTTTGGCTCTTTTAATCCCATTCATACAGGGCATTGTATTATTGCCCACCAGATGGCTTATCAGACTGATCTTCAACAGGTTTGGCTGGTTATTTCTCCTCAGAACCCGTTCAAGCCATCCAATTCCCTGCTTAACGAATACCACCGCCTGCATTTGGCGAAACTAGCTGTACAGGGCATAGACCGACTTAAAGTAACAGATATTGAATTTCACCTACCCCGCCCCTCCTATACTATTGATACCCTGGTCTACCTGGAAGAAAAATTTCCCCAGCATGCATTCAGCCTGGTAATGGGAAGTGATGGATTACAGAATTTACATAATTGGAAAAATGCCCCTACCCTCCTGGAGCGGCATGCACTGTATGTTTATCCCCGGCCTGGTTTTCCGGTTGCCAGTTCCTTACCTGCCCGGATTACGGAGGTTAAGGCCCCTCTCCTCGATATTTCGGCCACCTATATTCGGGAACAAATCAGAACCGGAAAGGATATTCATTACCTTGTTCCCGATCCGGTACGCATTGAAATTGAAAAAAACGGGTATTATAAATAACCGGGTGCTCCTGGTCAAAATCAATCCAAGCTATGCTACAACAAGCTGCTGCTGGCATAACAATGAAGCTTTTACTGCTTCTTTGTACGGCCTTCCCTGCTATTTCGCAAAAAACAGATAAAAAACTGGAAGCCCGCCTGCGCCAATTAACGGCGGAATTCAAAGGCGAGGTCGGCATCTATATCAAACATCTTCCGAGCGGAAAGACTGCAGCCTTCCAGGCAGATACCCTGTTTCCGACGGCCAGTATGATTAAAATTCCTATCCTGCTGGGAATTATGCAAAAAATAGAACAAAAGGAACTTGCCTACCATCAACCCCTTATTTACCGCGACTCTTTGCTTTATGCAGGAGAAGATATACTAGGCTCCTTTAAAGACGGAGAAACCATTCAACTCGCTAAGGTTATTATGCTGATGATGACCACCAGCGATAATACCGCCAGCTTATGGTTACAGTCTCTGGCAGGAACCGGTACAGAAATTAACCGGCTGCTCGAAGAACTTGGATTTAAATACACCCGGGTTAATTCCCGAACACCCGGTAGAAAAGAAAATCAGCAACTGTACGGATGGGGACAAACCACTCCCAAAGAAATGGTGGAACTTATGGAGCGCATCTACAAGGGATCGCTGGTGAGTAAGGAGGCTTCCGATCGCATGCTCCGGATCATGGGTAGAAACTTTTGGGACGAAGAAGCCATTTCCGTGCATCCCCCCACCATCTTTATTGCGTCGAAAAATGGCGCAGTAGATGCTTCCCGTAGTGAAACCCTGTTGGTAATGGCCCCCAAAGGACCCTATATTTTTTCCATCATCACCAAGAATCAACAGGATACCAGCTGGGAATCTTCTAATGAAGGCTGGGTGCTGGCTAGAAAACTGGCTGATTTGTTGTGGAAAGAGTACGGGGAGGGGAGAAAATAAATTTAAAGTTTAAACAATAAAACAGTTGCTTTTTCTTTCACCCTCCTTCTCCGTATTCCCACCTCACCTATGTATCGGCAAACTAATTCCACGCAGATTCTTATACAATTCCATAGCGTAGGAATCTGTCATGCCGGCAATAAAATCAACCACATTTAAGGCTTTCCCATAAGGAGTACTGCCTTCCTCCCGGAATTGAGCAGGCAATAACTGTAAAACCTTTTTTTCACGATGACTGGCCTTCTCATTAAGCACCGCTGGAATAAAATGACTTAATAAAGAATGCATTACCTCGTACCCGGCTAACTCTATCTTCACCACGGATTCATGGTTGTAAATGCGCTTCACCGTTATACGGTTTATTTCTTTCAAGGCAACCGCTATTGCAGGTTCCACATCATCCAGTAAAGATCGGTTATACGTTCCTGTTAGTATATCGGATTCACGTAACAGGAAGATGTCTACACATGCCTGCACCAGTAAATTGATACACATGGCCCGTAAAAAAGCCAGCTGTTCCCGGGCATCCTCCTTCAAAGAACCCAAGGTAGTATAGATCCCTTCCATCCGGTTACCCCTACCCGCTTCCAGTAATTTCAACAATGCCTCAATAGCCGTGGCACTATCTAATATGCCTAACCGATGAGCATCTTCCCAATCAATTACACGGTAACAGATGTCATCGGCAGCTTCTACCAGGTATACGAAAGGATGCCGCTGATAACAAAGAGGCCCCGCCTGCTCCATTTCCATCCCAAGCATGGCAGCCAGTTTCTGGAAACCGGCTTTCTCCGATTGAAAGAATCCGTATTTCTTCCGATGCACCGCTGTACCATCTGCAGCCAATGATTCACAGGGATATTTTGCAATTGCCGCCAGGGTGCTATAGGTTAATTGATACCCCCCCTCCTGCCGGTTGGCATAATGATGGGTAAGAATCCGGAAAGAATTTGCGTTGCCCTCAAATCGGGTAAGATCCTGCCATTCAGCCGCACTAAAATGCGCCTGTAAACTGCTTCCATTAATGGATTCCTGCGCTGCTTCCGAAAAATAGGCCGAAATAGCCGATTCACCGGAATGACCAAAGGAAGGATTTCCAATATCATGCGCCAGGCAGGCCGCAGCAATTACACTCGATAGTTCAGTACTGTAAAACTCCCGGGCTTCCTCCTCCAACGGGAATGCTGCAAGTTTTTGTCCCACTAGCTTACCCAAAGAACGTCCTACACTTGCTACTTCCAGCGAATGCGTGAGCCGGTTATGCACCAACACCGGTCCGGGTAAGGGAAATACCTGGGTTTTATCCTGCAAGCGGCGAAATGCTGCGGAAAAAATCAAGCGGTCAAAATCCCGTTCATAGGCCGTTCTGGGTTGATCTGATTTATACTCCTGCCCAAACCGGGCATTTGAAAAACATGTATTCCAGTGCATCATTTTACAAAGGTACTTAGCCTTTCTTCAAATAAATGGCAGCATAGGCAAGCTGCCTGCCATTTAATCAATAAGTTTGACAAGATTATTCAGCGCTGCATGCTGCCTACAAAACCCCTGCATATTTATAGGGCTTCCGCCGGATCTGGCAAAACTTTTTTGCTGGCATCGGAATACCTCTGCCTGGTTTTTGAATACCCACATAAATACCGAGAAATCCTGGCAGTAACCTTTACCAACAAGGCTACGGAAGAAATGAAAGAACGGATTCTTGGAGAATTAAAAAAAATTGCGCTCGGATATCCAACACCTTATGCAGCTATCCTGCAGGAAAGAAACCCTTCTCTCAAAGATGCAGCAACACTGCAGGCAGCAGCAGATAAGATTTACCGCAGGATCCTGCATGATTATGCCAAGTTTTCGGTAAATACCATCGACAGTTTCGTTCAACAAGTGATCCGGTCCTTCGCATTTGAAATTGGATTGGACGCGGGTTTTGAATTACAACTAAACCAGGATACAGTAAAGGAAGAACTGGCAGACCGGCTTTTTGAATTACTGGAAACGAACCAGGTCTTACTCAACTGGGTAAAGAATATTGCCCTGGAACGAATTGAAGCGGGACAAAACTGGGACTTCCGCGCTGAACTACTCAGCCTTGCAGGTGAAATTTTTCAGGAAAGATTTTATCGGTTTGAACAAAATATGCGGCAGTTGGAAGACCCTGCGCCCGCTTTTGACGCCATCAAAAAAAACCGTCAACAACAGCAGAAACAGGTAGAGTTGAACATGCAGGAATGGGCAGAAAAAGCCCTTGATGTTCTAAAAACTGCCGGCCTACACTTCACTGATTTTTCCCGCGGCGAAAAAGGCTTTATTAACTATTTCAATAAAATTCAGCGAAAAGATTTTGCGCCCACCAAAACCGTCCTGGAAGCACTGGATAATTTACCTAAATGGACGGCCGCCAAAACCGACCCTGCCACCAAAGACCGGGTAGAACAGGCCTACCCCGAACTAAATACCTACCTGCGCCAGGCGATTGATTTTTACAAGGAACATGAACTCATGTACCAGACCTCGGTAGCAGTACTTCGAAAACTGAATAATCTCAGCCTGCTGCGAATTCTGGCTGAACAATTAAGCGAATACCGGCGCGATAATAATGTACTACTGATCTCCGATACCCAGCAACTTTTACGGGAACTGGTAAAAGATAATGAAGCACCTTTTATTTATGAAAAAATAGGAAATCGCTACCAGCATTTTCTACTGGATGAGTTCCAGGATACAAGCCGCTTTCAGTGGGAGAATTTTAAACCCCTGATTGAACAGTCCGTGGCAGTGGGTGACTTTAACCTGATTGTAGGCGATGTGAAACAGTCTATTTACCGGTGGAGAAACGGCGATTGGCGCTTGCTCCAAAGCCAGGTAAAACAGGATATTGGTAAAGAATTGGTTTATGAAGCCAGCCTTCAGGAAAATTACCGAAGTAGAGCCGCTATCATCGACTTTAACAATACCCTGTTTGGTACCATACCCGCCCTGTTACAGCAGGATTTTATTCGTGAAATGAGCGAGGTGAATGATGAACAGATGTTGAAAAAATTGCAGGGCAACCGCTATTTTTCAATTATTGAAGAAGCCTACCAGGATGCCATTCAGGAAAAACCCGCCACCTGTAAACCGGGCGGAGCAGTGGATATCAGGTTTTATGAAAAAGAAGAGGCCCGCGCCGCCTCCTCCTGGAAACCCGCTGCAGAAAGCCGCCTGTGTGCATTGGTCGATGAACTGCTGATCGATCAGCAGGTAAAACCCGGACAGCTCACTATCTTAACCCGGAACAATGCAGATGCAAGAAGAGTGATCAGCCTGCTGCTTGAATATAAACAAAGTTCGGTTGCCCGTGCCCGTGATTATAACCTCATTTCATCCGATGCCTTGCTGATTAGTGCATCTCCTGCGATACAGTTAATTATTGCTGCATTCCGTTTTCTCCTGAATGAAAAAGATGATATTGCCCGTGTAGAACTGATCCAGTCGAATGCCCTTCGATTAGGAATGGATATCAGCCAGCCCTCCTTATACCGAAAAGAAATCAATCATCAGCTGGCACTGCTACCTGCTGCTTTTGCAAAAGAAAAGCCACTCTTGCTGCAATTGTCCTTGTACGAAGCAACAGAGCTGCTCATCAGCCAGTTTCAACTCGATGAATGGGCCAGTGAACAGGCGTATGTACTGGCATTTCGCGATCTTGTAAATTCCTTTAGCAGTAAAGGCAAACCGTCTGTCCGCGATTTTATAAGCTGGTGGCAGGAGGAAGGGGAAACCAAGGCCCTGCCGCTTGCTTCGGGCGACAATGCCATCCAGGTAATGACGATTCATAAGTCCAAAGGACTGGCATTTGATATCGTTATCCTGCCCTATGCCGACTGGAAGCTAAAATCTGATAAAGGATTATTATGGTGCGATTGGAACCAGGATGACGCAGGTTTGGAAGTATTACCGGTAGACATAAATAGTTCCCTGGGTAAAACAGTCTTTGCCTATGAATACTTTGAAGAAATGCTCATGAGCAGGATGGACGCACTGAATTTATTATATGTAGCCTTAACCCGGGCCAGGCAGGGAATTTATATGATGGCTCCGCTTCCTTCCAGATCGGTTGAGGAAAAAGGAATGTCGACCATTGCCGACTTGCTTTACCAGGGCGTCCAACAACAAAATCCCTTTCTTGTAGAAGGCTCCCTGGAATCGGCCGGCGCTGTTCCAGACAGGGCAAATGAATTACAGATTCCCCTGCAGTCGCCGCTTGGATTTCATGTGAAAGCAATCCGCGAACCCGGAAAAACGGCACAGGTTTTACAGGCAGGCTATTCTGATAAACAGAAAATAGGACAACTGGCCCACCTGGCATTGTCACGGATTAACGGACAGGCCGAATTGGAGAACTGTTTGAAAAGGATGCAACTGGAAGGAATACTAACCGGTATGCAATGGCAGGCGGTTAAAGAATTTGTACTGCAGGCATTGCAACATCCCCAGTTATCCTCCTGGTTTTCCGGCAGCTATAAAATGTTGAGCGAGAAAGCAATTTTACTGCCCGGCGGATCAATTCGACGGCCTGATAAAATCCTGGTAGGTGAAAAAGAAACTATTTTGCTCGATTTCAAGTTTACCCAGGAAGCTGCCAGTGCTCATGGTAAACAATTGAAACAGTACAAGGATTTATTGCAGCAAATGGGATATCCTTCTATCCAGGCATTTATTTATTATGGCTATAACCAATCGCTCGTGCCCCTGCACGCATTAGCCGGTCACCAGGGAAATTTATTTGGGTAACGTGTAATAAAAAGGTATGAGTTTTCTTGAAACAGTAGCTTCCGATTTATTCCGGCAATTCGGAAAATCCATTGCAGATTGTGCAATTGTTTTTCCGAATAAACGACCGGCTATTTATTTCCGGCAATACCTTGGAAAGCAGCTCGATTTGCCCGTTTGGAGCCCGGATATTTTTACCATTCATGAATTTATTCAGGAATCTACCACGGCGTTACCGGCCGATCGCCTGCTTTGTTCCTTTCTATTATATGAATCCTATAGAGAAGTATTGGAGAAAGATGGGGTTCAGGTAGTTTCGTATGAACGCTTTTATCCACTTGGCGAAATCCTGCTGAACGATTTTACGGAACTGGAATCGAATATTGTTGCCATAAAAGATCTGTACGCAAACCTGGCAGACCTGGCAGCTATAGATCAGGGCCTGGATTATTTAACGGAAGAGCAGCTTACTTATCTCCAGAATTTTTGGAAGAATTTTTCTATTCAAAAACTGAGTCAGCAAAAAGAACGTTTTCTCCAGTTATGGAAAAACCTGCCGGCTGTTTTTGCGCTGTTTCGTGAAAAACTGGTTCAACGCGGACTCATAACCACCGGTATGATCTACCGGAACCTGGTAACAGGAACCTATGAACGAACTGATTTTCCGGGCCGGTGGAAAAAACTGGTATTTGTTGGATTCAATGCGTTGAACAGGGCCGAATTACAGGTCTTTAAAAAATGGCAGGACGAAGAAAAAGCCTTGTTTTACTTTGATGTTGATATACATTACCTGGAAGATGAATTGCAGGAAGCTGGTCGGTTTCTCCGCCGCAACCTGGATCTGTTTAAGAACCAGCTCCCTACCGAAAATAATATTCGCCGATCTGATCGTCCTATCCGGTTAATTGCTGCAGAAGGCAATGCGGCACAGGTTCGGATGCTGCCCGCATTATTAAAAGAAATTCCTAACCTACCGGAAGAACCGGAACAAACAGCTGTACTGCTGGCAGATGAAAATCAATTGTTACCTGTACTGCACGCATTACCCGACGGACTTCAGGAAGTTAATATTACGATGGGTTACGGTTTGCTGCAATCACCGCTTTATTCCCTTATTCAAACCATTGTACAGCTTCAGGAATCACTGCAGCAGAACAAGGGGCGATCGGTTTATTACAAGCCCCTCTTACAATTGGTACAGCATCCTTATTTATTTCAGTTGCCGGAAGCCAGGGAGCTGGCCGCAACCATCCAGCAAAAATCACTGGTAAGTATTCCGGCTCTTACCTGGGCAAACCTGCAGGATAACCGCTTGCGAAAAGCAATGGAACTAATAGCTCATCCTTTGGACCTTGTTTCGCTGGTTCGGGAAATAATAGAAATGCAGACCGCATTACCCGATTTGGACATACCTAACGGCCTCGATGCCCAGCTTCTACTGGCAGCCCAGCTACAACTGAACAGGCTGGAAGATCTTTTGGGAAATTTTCAACAGGAACTGAGCAGTTCCTTTGTCGGAGATATTCTGTTACAGGTAATGCGCGCTCAATCCGTACCGTTAGAGGGTGAACCGTTGAAAGGCCTGCAGATAATGGGACTGCTGGAGAGCCGCGCCCTGGATTTTAAGCATATTATCCTGCTTAATGTAAATGAAGGTATTTTACCCAAAAAAGCGGCAGCTCCTACTTTTATTCCGGATAGCGTGCGACGTGCCTACGGGCTTAGTGTACTGGAAAATCAGGACGCTATCTTTGCGTATGTATTTTATCGGTTACTGCAGCGCGCTGAGCAGGTAACCTGTTTATATAATTCCACGGTGGATGAAAAAGGGCTGGCTGAACAAAGCCGGTTTTTAACCCAGCTCGAATATGAAACCAATATTCCACTGATCAGGAAATCTGTTCGGTTGGAAGTAATACCCCGCGCCAAACCACCTATCGTTATTGAAAAAGACGAGTCTGTCATGAAAACGATGCGGAAATATGCATCGGATAAAATGATGCTGAGCCCCTCTGCTATTAATACGTATCTTGAATGTCGGCTGCGTTTTTATTTTCAACAGGTACAAGCTATCCGAGAACCGGAAGAACTGGAAGAAGAGATCTCCCCCCGTGTTTTAGGAAACCTGCTTCACCGGGCCATAGAATTTATGTACCGTGCACTGGAGGAAAAGAAACAGAACAAGCGGGTGGAAAAAGCAGACTTTGAATGGCTGAGAAGCCAGGTTGATCATTATTTACTGGAGGCCTTAGGACATGAGCTGGCAAAAGACCGAACGCATAAAATTGAGTATACCGGTACCCTGCGAGTGGTGGAAGAAGTGGTACGCACCTATCTCCGGGAGATTTTAAAACAGGATGAAACCTGGGCTCCCTTTGAATTGCTGGAACAGGAGTTGAAAATTTCACATCCCCTGCTACTTACCGTGGAGGGAGAAAAATGGACCATACGCCTGGGCGGTTATATCGACCGGGTTGATTACAAAAACGGGGTATTCCGTATTATTGATTATAAAACCGGCGGCGATAAAAAAGAGTTTCGCTCCGTGGAAGCAATGTTTTTACGTGATCGGGCAGACCGAAACAAAGCAGCCCTGCAAACCCTGTTGTATGCAGAATTGCTTCGCCGTAAAATCCAGGAGCTGGCAGTCACCCCCCCCCAACGCCCATTGCGCGAAGACTTGGGTGAACGTTCCTGGATGACTGCACACCGGGGCGAAATAAATATGCAGGCCGGTTTGTATGATGTACGATCCATGCGGAAAGAGGGAACGGAATTCGACTGGCGATTCGAAGAATCCGGCAGCAAGTCGAAATTAGAAGTAGGCAACATACGCGATCTTGTTCCGGAACTGATGACAAAGCTGCAGGAAACGGTAGAGGAAATTTTTAATCGCAATCAGCCATTTGACCAAACAGTTCGACGGGAAAAATGCGAATATTGCCCGTATCAAAAAATTTGCGGTAGGTAAATCAGTAGTAGCACCATGGTATTAGTTCGGCATATCCCCTTTTTAAAAGCAGTATTTCTGCACAGTCTGACAGCATTCGGCGGTCCGCAGGGTCATTTCGGGATGATGCTGAAAACCTTTGTACATGAACGGAAAGATATTTCCAACGAAGAACTGTTGGATTATAACGCATTTTGCCAAATGCTTCCCGGCGCCTCTTCCACCCAGGTGCTAACACTGGTGGGTTATAAGCGGGGGGGAATACCGCTTGCCATACTTACTTTACTGGTTTGGATATTTCCGGCCAGTTTACTGATGGGGGCGCTTTCCTTCCTCCTGCGTTATTTTAATGATAAAGAACTGCAGCACGATGTATTTAAATACGTTGCGCCCATGACCATCGGATTCCTGGCCTATGCATCTACGGTAGCTTTCCGGCTGGCCATCCATAATACCATTACCCGTGTTATCCTGGTAGCCAGTGCAAGCCTGAGTTTTGTGTTTTTTAAAATTCCCTGGATGATACCACTGCTGATTGTGGTAGGTGGTTTTGTAACGAACCTGAGTGATCGTCGTTTTCCCCAGGGAGAAGGAAATCGAAAAAAAATAAAATGGGCCAATATCTGGTTATTTGTTTTAGTTTTTCTGGTTGCCGGACTGGTATCCGAAACAGCCCGTAAAAATAACTGGCAGAACCGCCGGCCAATTAACCTGTTTGAAAATACCTATCGCTTTGGAAGCATTGTTTTTGGCGGTGGACAGGTATTGGTAGCTATGATGTATGAACAATTTGTTGTTCGGCCCGAATCGGAAAAAGTAATGCAACGAAATCCCAATGTGATAAGAATTACGCGAGATGATTTTTATACTGGAGCAGGTATAGTAAGAGCCATGCCCGGGCCGGTTTTTTCGATTGCTACCTATATGGGCGGAATTTCCATGAGCGATAGGGGAACGGGTTGGCAGATCCTGGGTTGTTTTATAGGAACCATAGCTATTTTCTTACCCAGCCTTTTATTAGTGCTGTTTTTTTTCCCGATCTGGAATAACCTGAAAAAATACGCTATTATTTTTCGTGCCCTGGAGGGTATTAATGCGTCGGTTGTTGGTTTCCTGGTTGCATCTACACTTTATATGCTTAAAGATATTCCGGTGCCTGAATGGGCAGACCATGGCTGGATGAACCTGGCTGTAATCGTTGGTACCTGGGTTACGCTTCATTATACACGTCTTCCTTCTCCTGTTATTGTTATAAGCTGTTTATTGCTGGGTATACTGGTATAAAAAATGCCCCTCCTTGAAAAGAGGGGCCACACCCAAAAAACCAACCTTGCGGTTTGAGAAAAAGAGTATGCGTTTATTCGGCCTTGGCCTGGCCTTTACCTTCTTCGATCCATTTCTTTAGAATATCTGCAAATTTTTGTGCATCGTTGTTATCGGGTTGAACGACCAGTATCTTTTCAAACCAACTCAAAGCTGCTGCATAGTCCTTCGTTACGTTGGCTTCATAAGCACCCAGGTAACCGTATGCCTGTATCAGGAGACTCTTGTTTTTTTCTTTATCTGCTTCTGCTATTTCCGCAACTTTTTTATAGTCATTTACAGCTAAGCCCTGTTCCATCGTGGTATCTATTTGTGCACGGCTTTTAGCTCTCCAGTAAAACCCATAGACCTGGTCGGGGTATTTTTCCGTGTACTTGCCAAATACGGTATCTGCCTGTTGAAACTCTGCAGCCGCGTAGTGTGCCAAACCCCAGTTATAGAGATCGAGGTTATTCGGTTCTGCCTTGGTCGCATAAATAGTACCCAGCCAGGTAGCTTCTGCACTGCGATCGTTCTTTTCTTTAAAAAGCTGGGCCAGTTGTTGCATGTATTCCAGCTTATAATTTACGACCGTATCAACGGCTATGGCTTTTTTCCAGGACAAGGCTGCCAGAGAATCCTGGTTCATTTTTTTATAGAGTTTTGCCTGCAGGTCAAAATCCTTGGCAACTAAATTACTGTCTGCCTCTTTGGCAAAATAGGTATTGAGCAATTCAAAGGCTTTACTGGAATCGCCTTTGGCATCGTAACTATAGGCTAATAATTTATAAATCCTGGGCCTGGCTTCCTCCCCTTCTTTTTCCAGGATAGCATTGGCGCCTGATATGGCTTCGTCGTACTTTGCAGACGCATACATCAGGTCCATTTTCATATACTGATGTTCGATGGAAGGATCCGTATTGGCAACATAAAGATCCAGGTATTCCCTGGCCTTGTTTACATCGCGGAAATAATAGTAATAATAAAGCTCGTAATAGGCGGCTGCAAATTTCGGGTCGGCAGCAATGGCCTGGTTAAAATACCGCAGAAAGAGTTCGCTGTTCTGCTGCGTCAGGTATATTTTAGCAAGATTATAGGCCGCCTGTGCATATTTTTCATCTTTCAGCAGGGCTTCCATATACGCTTTGGCTGCCTCACTTCCCTGGTTTAATTTTCGGTAAGCATCACCTCTTAGTGTTATAGCTTCTGCATCCAGGCTTTTTTCTTTTATCTGGCTTATTGCATCCAGGGCGGCCTGTGCATCACCTGCCTTGTTTTCTACATTTGCCCGGGCAATGGCTTTCAGTACCGCTGTTTCTGTTTTCCGATTGGCATCTTTCAACGCCTGCTCAAACTGGGCTTTTGCTTCTGCTGCCTGATTTTCTGCCAGCAGCACACTACCATACGCTACTTTATTCAAGGGGTGCGCACTTAATATATCTGTACCGGAATTCAGTAAAGATTTTGCTTTGTCAACTTTATTGTCTTCCCGGTATACTTCTGCCAGCCAGTAATAGGCTTCTTTTTCCTGCGGTAATACCTGTTGTAGAATTTGTTCAGCACTCTGAAGCCGATCGTGGTAAAGATGTTGTTTTGCCTCTTCAATCGACTGTCCTGCTGCGGAACAGGCTATCACCGAAAATCCAGCGATCAATAGATTTCTCATTGTTACTCTTGTTTTGTTTTATTTAAACAGCCATCACCGGTATGCGTGAAGCTGAGAATAAAAAGCGTGAAAAAATACTGTTTAATAAGCCCGGTAATTCTGCCTCTTTGCCGGGTTGTACCACAATCAGATCGGCATTTACTTTTTCTGCATACTGCAGCGTGGTATTGGCTATGTTTTCCCCGTTAACCGGGTGGCATTCAATAGCCAGGTCGGTATTATCCCGGAGCAACTGGTACGATTTATAGAGGTAGGAATTATCCGAACTCTCCTCTCCCTCCTGGTTTTCTTTTAACGCAACTAAATGAATGCGGGCATCGTGGTATTGAGCCAGGTAACTGGCAAACATTATTTTGCGAAGTGGTAATACATTGGTTACAGGCAACACAATATTCCTTATCTGATGAATGGAAGTAGATTCAGGAATATTTAAAATCGGGCATTGGATTTTTTTTGTCAAACGGTTAATATTGATCCGGTTCAGCCATTTACTCCAGGCAAAACGCCGGCGATAGGTGAGGATAGTGAGATCAATTTCGTGTTTCATAGTAAAGGTGCGGATGGTTCTTTCCATACTACCTTCCGCAACATGACTGTAGATAAACCGGCCCTTATCCATAAGATGGATGAACTCTCCCTGTAAGGCCATCATCCGGCTGGTTGCCCAGGCAACCTGGTCTGATTTTACAGCTATCACCTGCTGGGCATTAATGGTAAATGGCAGAACAGAAGGCTGGCTGATGTATAGGAGATGGATATCACATTTCAGTTCATTCGCCATTGGAATAATGCTTTCCAGTATCTGCCTGCTTTTGCCGGAAAAATCAACCACTACCAGTATTTGTTTTAATAATTTTTCCATATCCGCAACTTAATTGGCATACTGTAATACTTTAGAAAATGCCGGTTCATTGATTTCTCCATCTGCTACAAAACGAACCAGTTCATTGGTGGTACAAAAAGCAATGCCAACCCCTGCCTGTTCAATGATGCAGAGGTCGTTTTCACCATCTGCTACAGCAACAGAGTTTTCCAGAGGAATTTCATACCGCTTGGAAAGGTGGCGTAACGCATTGGTTTTGCAGATGGGATGAGAACAGCTGCTTTCTTCTGTATGATAAAAATAGGAAGGTATCCGAACCTCCCCGGTTGCCTTTCCTTCGAAATATTCCAGCTGGTTCGATAAACAAAAATCAGCCCCAATTTTATTTTTTACATATTCAGTAATCAGGTGATAGCTCTCGCTTACAATACCTACCAGGTAACCTCGTTGTTTGAGCAAGCCAACCACCGCCTGTATGTCTTCAATCATAGGAATTTCCGTCGCAGTCTGCAACAGGTCGTCCATGCTCAAACCTTTCAGCAGCAAGGAAACCCGTTTGGTGAGCGCAGAAGCATCCCGTTCGTGCTGCTTAATAAGGTCATACTCTTTGCGAAATCCGTATTTGTCTGCACAGGCTTCAATAAAACTTCCTTTCAGTATGGTATGGTCCATATCAAAGACCACCATCTTTTTCATATGAGTTACCTGATCTTCCATCACGGATTTCATTTCAGAAGAAATCAGGTTCACCAGTTCCAGCTCGTTCAGGTTCACCAGCTCATTCTTTTGCCGCATGGCTTTCATTATTATGGCCCTGGTTACTTCGCGGCTCATTTTACCCAGCGCATGCCAGGGTTTACTTTTGTTTTCAATATGGCCGATGGCAACTTCCAATATGCGGGCACGCATTAAAAACATATCGATAAGAATGCCGATGTCTACCCCGTAATCCTGGAAAAAATCTATTCTTGCAAAGAACTGTTTCCGCCCAGCAATCATTCCACTTAAGGGTTGACTGAAATGTGCCAGCCCCGGGTAAAAAATACTCAACAAGGGTTTGGCTACCAATTCCGTTACCCGGCCGGCATTCCTTGAAAAAGTAGCTTTAACAAAGTCTGCTTCGTTTTCAAGCAATGGCCGTGCTAATAAATCAATCGTATCATCCGGGTACTCAATATCACCGTCAAGAAATATCAGGTGCTCATTCCGTGCTGCCTGAATACCCTCTTTCATTGAAATTCCTTTGCCCCGTACTGCACTCAGAATAATCTCCGCTCCCGCCTCCTTTGCCAGCATAACCGTATTATCCACCGACTGATCATCCACCACAATCACCTGGGATACTACCGGCTTCGAAAGGCAGTATTTCACCACCTGAGCAATTGTATGTGCCTCGTTCAGAGCGGGAATAATTATAGTTACCATAGTTGCACAAATTGAAGTATTCAAATATGGTAACTGGGTATTAAGACCTGATTAAATGCAGATTAAAACAATATTAAAAGGGAAGAAACTTACCGAAAAGATCCTGCAGTAGGAAGCAGTACGCGGAATACAGTACCTGTTTCTGCATTGCTATGAACGTCCAGTTGTCCTTTATGCAGGCTGATAATTCTTTTAGCAAGGGCCAGTCCTAAGCCAAACCCTTTCTGATGGGCATTAGTAGGCGACCGGTAAAAAGGCAGGAAAATATGTTCGATCTCCTCCTGTGCAATAATATCGCCCTGGTTAGAAATTTCAGTAATCAGCTCTTTATCGGTGAACCTGAGTTGGATCTGGCTGGTATGATCCGGCGAATATTTACAACCGTTCTCTACTATATTTTTCAATGCACTGAAAAGCAGGTCGGCATTGCCGAACACCATACAGGTACTTTCATCATCCGGAAATTCTTCAAAATTTAATTGGATCTGGTAAGCGGGTGAAAGTTTTTTAACCGCGCCTGTTACTTTAAGTATCACTTCATCCAGCCGCACATCGTCCAGTTCAATACTGCCCTTATGGCCGGTTTTAGCGATTTCCAGCAGGCTTTTGGTAAGCTCACGCATTTGCTGCACATCTTCCTGGATAGAGATCATTACCAGCTTATATTCCTCTTCCGTGCGCTGTTTCTGAAGGGTTACTTCCAGTTGAGAAGAGATCGAGGTAAGCGGGGTAGACAGTTCATGCGAAGCGTTGGAAATAAACCTGCGCTGAATGGCAAAGGATTCCTGCATCCTGTTGAGCAGGTCATTGAAGGTATTAGCGAGTTGAAAAAGTTCATCCTGCCCACTGCCGGCGTCTATCCGCTGCGAAAGGTTATGCGTTGATATATTATTAACCTCCTCAATAATATTGGTAACCGGTTTAATCAACTGACGGGAAAACAAGCGACCGATCAGAATACTCAATAATATTCCGGCAAGCATGGTAAGGGCAAGAATTTTTTTAAGGTCCGATAACCATTTATGCCCGTCTGAATCATACGCCGTTACAATAATAACAATGGATTGCCGGCTGGTTTTAAGGTATTGTCCAAAAGCATCACGATCGCCTATTTTGAAGGATAGTTCTTTCTTACTGATTATATCATTTATTACACCGGCCGATACATTGAACTCATCCTCCGGGGCCGTATTAAATACATAGAGCGGTTCTTTCTCCGGCGAATAGATCCGGATAGATTTCCTGGTAAAAAAACGGGCATTACTGGCATCAATTTTCTGCAGCAATGCCTGGCTGGTATCTCCTAAAATAGTGAATAGCTGCGATGCATTATGGGCCCTTCCGGATAATCGTTGCTTAAAAACGGAGGATCGTTCCAGGGATGAAAAATAAAAAACGGAAAAGGAAGTAGCCAATAACAGCACTGTTACCAGAACTGAAAACAGCAGTGTTATTTTAATACGAATGGTCAAATCAGGCGTTTTCTTTCAAAACATAACCCATACCTACCTGCGTATGAATTAGTTTTTGTTCATAATCGCGGTCAATTTTTTTCCGCAGAAAATTGACGTATACATCAATTACATTGGTACCCGTATCAAAATCAATATCCCAAACATTTAACGCAATATCAGCCCTGGATACCACCCGGTTTTTATTTCGGATCATATATTCAAGTAACTGAAATTCTTTGGCGGTCAGCTGAATGGGTTTGCCTGCTCTTGATACTTCTTTGCTGTCTAGGTTGATTACCAGGTCGTTGATACGTAAACTTTTACCGACCGGTGCAGCCTGCTGGGCCCGCTTTATCAATGCCCTGATACGCACTACCAGTTCCGCAAAATCAAAGGGTTTTACAATATAGTCATCTGCGCCGGAATTAAAGCCTTCTATTTTATCTTCCGTACTGCCCAACGCGGTTAACATCAGCACTGGTACCTGTTGGTTTACCCCCCTGATATGCTGCAGTAATTCATACCCATTCATGCCGGGCAGGTTTATATCCAGTAAAATGAGGTCGTAATTCTGATTGTCAAATAAGAGGCGGCCCGTATCTCCATCGCCGGCAATTTCTACCTGGTAATTCTGTTCTTCCAGGCCTTTTTTCAGGGTTTCAGCGATCTTCTTTTCGTCTTCAACCAATAATATACTGATATCATGCATAATACTGTTGCAAGTAGTTCACCTGTAAAATTAGGTAGAATAGCTGCTAACGGCGGTTTAAGATTAATTATAAATTGATTAAAAAGAATGTATCAGGGCAACGCAGGTTGCCCGATTGTCTTAAACCGGTCGGTTTTCAACCTGGCTTCCAGCCATTTATGCAGCTGCCTGCTTTCCTGAACGGTTAGTTTCCGATTCAGCTCCAGGTAAACCAGGGTAAGGGTATCCGACTTATTGTCGGGTAATTGAAGCAGGGTTTGTTCCACGGCCAGCCCTTTTACCTGTGGCTGAATAGCCCGGGCTTCCGTATACAGGTTTTTGCGATCGATTTCTGTTTGCCGGTAAGCTTTCAACTGGGTTTCCAGTTCCTGTATACGTTCCGAATTTGCTTTGGTCAGCTCGCTGCCCTGGTCTTCTTTGGTAAGGGAGGCTTTTAACTGGGCAATTCTGGCACTGTCGGTAATGCCGATCTGACGGATGGAAAGTTCAGTTCCACTCAATTCATACTTTGGCAGCTCCTGCTTACGCAGCGCAATAACACTGTCGGGTACAGTAATACCAACATATACTAATTCTATTTGCTGAAGTGAAGGGTCGATCTTTTGGCGCAGTAGGGTTGCTTCCGTAAACTGCATTTCATGTTCAATAAAACGATGGGCGTTCTTAGTGTAAATATTTTTCTCCACCACCCGGTAGGCAAAATAAATGCTGGGTAGAAGGGTGAGCAGGGTAATGATCCAGATATAATTTCTTACCCGTATCCGTTCCGATTCATGTATATAACTGATTTTAGGAAAATTCAAAAACCTGATAAGAAGAATAACGGACAAACTGATAAACACGCTGTTGATGATAAACAGGTAAAATGCGCCCATAAAAAACTGCCACTGACCCGTTGCAATTCCATAACCTGCCGTACAGAGTGGCGGCATTAATGCAGTTGCTATGGCAACGCCCGGTATAACATTACTTTTTTCCTTCCTGGTACCGGCCACCACACCTGAAAGCCCGCCAAAAAAAGCAATTAACACATCATACAGATTGGGCGAGGTTCTTGCCAGTAATTCTGATTGTGCATCGCTGATAGGGCTTAACCAAAAATAAAGCGTAGAGGTGCAGATGCTGATAAATACGGCAACACCCAGGTTTCGGATGGCCCGTTTTACGAGCTGAAAATCATTGATGCTGATGCCTAGCCCAAACCCCATGATAGGCCCCATCAATGGAGAAATTAACATGGCGCCGATAATAACCGCAGTGGAGTTAACATTGAGACCAATTGAGGCTATAAAAATGGCAAAAATCAGGATCCATAAATTGGTGCCTTTAAAATCAACATTTCGTTTAAAGGAGTCGATACTTTCCTCGGGGGCAGCTGCGTCTCCCTGCAGGTTAAACCGATCCCACAAAAACCATTTTATAAACCGACGAGCTTTTCCCATACTAGTAGTTTTTGGTGTAACTGATTCAGGTATATAAATCAGCCTGGTTGGCCAGCGCCTCCCTGTATTTTTCAAATATGCTGGTTTTGGAAAGAAAACCTAAAAATAGTTTATCAGCATTCAGCACGGGAAGGTACCAGCTTTGGGTATTGTCCATTTTTTCCATTACTTTTTTCATCGGGTCCTCCGGTGTAATGTAAGCGGGGGCCTTTTTTACATAGGGCTTAATACTGGTTTCAGCAAGGCCAGCCGGGTCAAACAGGCGGCCCTTAAGGTCATTTAGTTCAACAATTCCGGTAAACCGGTTTTCCTTATCTGTTACGGCAAAGAGATTTCGGTTCGATTGATTGATCAGGTTTACCAGGTCGGCCAGGCTTTGGTCTGCCTGGATGGTATCGTATAGTTCAAGCCGGAAATCGGCCACTTTTAACTGGCTCAGGATATTATCTTCTTTGCGATGGGTAAAAATCCTTCCTTCCAGGGCAGGTTGCTTGGTTTCCATGGAATAGGGTTCATAGTGTTTCACTATAAAAAAGGAGATGGCAGAAACCAGCATAAGCGGAATAAACAGTTCATACCCGTTGGTAATTTCCGCAATCAGGAAGATGGCCGTTAGCGGGCAATACATGACACCACTTAAAACACCTGCCATACCTACCAGGCTGAAATTAGCTTCGGGCAAATGCAGCCACTTGGTATTATTGGCAAGCCTTGAAACAAAGAAGCCCAGGTAAGCACCGACAAAAAGCGAAGGCGCAAAATTTCCGCCATTGCCACCACCGCCCAGTGTAATACCGGTTGCAACGGGTTTTAGCAGCAGGATGGCACCGGCAAAAAATAGCAGGCCCCATTCATTCAGGTAGTCCCTGCCGATAAATTTTTCTACTATACCGGATGGGTTACCACTGGCAAGGAATGAAATCGTATTGTAGCCTTCACCAAAAAGCGGGGGAAATACCGCCATCAAAACAACCAGGAAAAGTCCGGCCAGCACGGCTCTCTGGTAAGGGTGCGGATTCATTCCGTGCATTTTCTTTTCTGTTCCTTTAAAAATGCGGGCATAATAAAGTGAAAGAAAGCCGGCGGCAAATCCGAGTAGTATGTAAAAGGGTACATTATTGTAATCGAAGGCTTCCCGCAACCGGAAATTGAACAGGATGGATTCCTGCAAAATGATCCTTGAACAAAGGGCCCCGGTTACAGCGGCAATCATAAGAGGAATGAAATAACTGACAATGGTTTCCGTAAGCAGAATTTCAATGGCAAAGATGACCCCGGCAATGGGCGCGTTAAATACCGCGGCTATGCCGGCGGCTGCTCCGCAGGCCAGTAGCAAACTCCTTTCCCGGTACT
>NZ_LUKG01000077.1:12006-23973 GCF_001601815.1 Flavihumibacter sp. CACIAM 22H1 | reverse complement strand
AGCATGTACCTACAACGGGAGGATAAAAAAGAAACCGTAATCAGCAACCATGGATTCGAGAAATGGAAAAGCATGATCGAACACCTTAATGATCCGGACAAAATCTTATATACTTACGCGCAGGTTTTACCGAATTTCTTAAACCATGCCATCGAACAAATGAGTCCCGTAGAAGCATCTTGAGAAGCTGCAATTATGTATCTTCAGACAAAGGCAAAACTTTATGGTTCCAGCATGGCGAAATAGCTTCAACAAGGCATTTACAAACGCACAATACGAAGAATTTCTAACCGATTTGCATAGTGCATACCCCGGTGCTATAGAATTCCGCGTAGCAGAAACACCCATTCTCGCTGATCTTGATTTTAAGAAAAAAATCCTGGATGCCTGTGAACGAATCGTTGACCGGATACTGGAGCCCGATTTTCTGCGTATTACAGAAAGGAGTATACCACCCGCAGAACGGGTTCCACATGAATCCCCTACCGCGCAGATGATTGCCTTCGATTTTGGTATTTGCGAAAACGAGCAAAAAGAACTGGAACCCCAGCTTATTGAAATGCAGGGCTTTCCTACCCTTTTCGGTTTTCAGGTATATTATCCCGAGGTTTTGCGCCGGCATTTCTACATTCCGGAAAATTATTCGCAATACCTGGGAGATTATACCAAAGAAACCTATCTGCAAGATCTGAAATCCCTGATCCTAGGGCCTTATCCCCCGGAAGAAGTGATTCTCCTGGAGATCAAACCCCATGAACAGAAAACCAGGATCGACTTTTACTGTACACAAACCTATATCGGCATTCAACCGGTTTGTATAACTGAACTGGTACAGGAAGGAAAACTGCTTTACTATTATAAAGACGGAAAAAAAACCCAGATAAAACGAATTTATAACCGGGTTATCTTCGATGACCTGAATGCGCAAAAAGCTCAGCTCGGAACTTTTGTGGATATTACCCAGGAGCTTGAAGTAGAATGGATGCCGCATCCCAATTGGTTTTACCGGATCAGCAAGTTTACCCTACCCTTCATACAACACCCGTACGTACCGCCCACTTTTTTCCTGAATGAACTAAAAGAAATTCCAACCGATCTTGATCAGTATGTATTGAAACCACTGTTTTCATTTGCCGGACAAGGAGTGGTAATTGATGTTCAACCCACCGATATACAGGCAATTAAAGACCCCGAAAACTGGATTCTTCAAAAAAAAGTACAGTATGCCGACGTAATTCCTACCCCAGACATACCCGCAAAGGCTGAGATCCGGATAATGTATATCTGGAAAAATGGATGGGACCGCCCCCGACCAGCCATTAACCTGGCCCGTTTAAGCAAGGGTAAAATGATTGGTGTACGCTACAATAAAGACAAGGAATGGGTGGGCGGCAGTGTCTGTTTTTTTGAACGATAAACAACTAATTTTGTCGAATGCAACACTTGAATGATCTACCGGCAAAAGAAATTCAACCCGGACAAACCGGAAAATTCATCCATGGAGAAAAATCCTCCCTGGGCATCTGGGATATTAAAAAAGGAGTTATACTGCCCCTCCACCAACATGAAAATGAGCAGATCACCTATATCCTGGAAGGCGAACTGGAAATGACTATCAACGGAAAAACCACCGTATTTAAAGCCGGCAACCTGGAACTCATACCGGCCAACACACCTCACAGTGCTGTTGCATTAACAGACTGCAAGGTGTTGGACAGCTGGACTCCGGTACGGGAGGCCTTTCTATAATCATTCTTCGTCGGCTGTATTCTTGAGCTTACCCAAAACAGCATAGGCATTCTTCACAACCAGCGGTTGCGTTGCCAGGTCTGTTTCATTGGAAGCAATTGCAAGTCTGCCTTTACCGGCAGATTCCACAGCTACTTCAACCATTTCGAACCGGTTGGCGGAAAGCATTTGGAAAACATATTGCTTACCACTAAACCGTACCACCGCCTCTTCCGGCACCGTTAAAGCGGTTCGGTCATCCAGGAAAATGGTAGCATTCAAAAACATGCCGGGCATCAGGTGATCGGGCATTTTATCAAAATGGCAGTGTACGGCGCCGGCCCTGTTTTCATCTACATTCCTGGAAAAAATAATAATATCACCGGGATAGGTTACGCCTGGTTCATCTACAAACTCCATACTAACTTTCTGGCCTAACCGAAGTTTAGAGATATCCTTTTCAAAAACTGTTAGTGCACCGTGCATATCATCCGGGTTAATCAACTCAAACAGTACATCGGTTGGATTTACATATTTCCCGATATTCACATTCACCTTGGAAACATAGCCATTGATGGGGGAACGCAAGGCAACAGACCTGGACAAACTGCTCTCTGTTAACTGATCGGGCTCTATACCTACCAGCCGTAGCTTTTCGCTGTATCCCTTTAGCAAAACCTGCTGACTTTGATAATCTGTGCTTACCTGTTGTAACACCTTATCTGCATTCACTTTGTTTTCATTCAATAATTGCTGCCGTTCAAAATCCTGCTTCAGGTAATTCAATTTGGCTTTTGTAACCAGGTAATCCTGTTGTAGCTGCACCAGCCCCTGATCTTCGATCATACCGATCACTTCTCCCTTTCTTACCCGCATACCAGGAAGCAGGCGGGTTGATTTCAGGTAGCCCCCCAGCGGAAAACTAACAGATACAATGTTTTGAGGAGGTACATCCACCACTCCATTAACGGTTAATTTGCTGCTGACCTTTTCTTTTACAGCCCACCCGGTATCAATACCAGCCAGTTGAAGCTGAGCAGTATCCAGCTCAACAACAGACTGTTCTTTCGTGGCCTGCTTTTCGTTTGTTTTTGGTTCCTGTGAACCACAGGCAGCCAGCACCAGCCAGCTTGCCATCCCTATAATCCATTTCATACTGTTCATTTTCCGTTTAAATAATTAAGCTCCACTTCCTGCATATTATACGCTTTCAGCGCATCCAGGTAGTTCAGGCGAATGGTGATCGACTGATTCATTAACAGGGTCCATTGCAGATAATCAATTTCACCCTGGTGATAGGCTTCCCGCGCCTGCAGCTCCAGCGCCTCTGCATGAAGTCGACCTGTTTGTTGAAAATACTGCATCTGTTCTCCATACTTTTTCAGCTCCTGCGCTATTGCCATTTGTTTAAAATGAATGGTTTGCCGAAGCGCATCGGCCTGCATTCCGGCCTGCACCGCCTGAACTTCTGCTGCTTTTATCCTGGTGCGGGTTGCTTTCATAAAAAGCGGAATTCCCATGGTAAAATTCACCGAGTGAAAGCGGTAACCCGGGCCAAAATAGATATCGTCCACGCCATTCCTGGTCTGGTATCCAACAATCGACATATTGGTGTATCCCAGGCTAAACTCAGGAAGCAACTGGGCTTTTTCCACTTTGCCGGTTGCCCTTGCAACTGCTGCCTGCTGTTCAAGGATCCTGATACCCGGACTGCTATCCAGCTGCACAAGCGGGTCGGCCGACCTGAATACAGGATGTTCATAGAGGGGCTCAAACAGCTGGCGGCTATTGGTAAGCGCCATTAATCGTTGCTGAACTATTGACCGGTCGTACAATACCTGTTTTAATTGCAGTTGCAGTTGTTCTACCTGCGCATCGGCTGTGGTTTTTTCCAGTTGATTGGATTCTCCGGCCTGCAGCCGTAAACCAGCCGCTTTACTGAATCTGCCATATATGCTATCGAGCGAGTGCAGCAGCAATTCCCGCTCTTTTAGATCCACCAGCTGCACAAATAACATACGTAGTTCCTTTCTCAATTCATTCCGCTGGAAATTAGTGATCCTGGTTTGCAATTGACCCTGTACCTGGTAAAGTTCTTTCTGCGTTGTATAAACGGCCGGCAATCTGAGGCCCTGGTTTACAAAAAAACGGTTATCAGAAAATACGGAATTAAATCGCCCGTACTCCAGTCCCAGTTGGGTTTTTGGTAGTTCAACCGTTCCTGATTGCAATAGTTTCCAATAGGACTCCTGTTTTTCAGCTGCCCGAAGATCCAGGTTCTGCCGGTCTGCAAGGGCAAGTAAACTATCGATGGTTACCTCTTTTTGCTGGTTGGTTTGTGCAGTACTGGCAGAACCTGTCAGTAACCCACCGATAAGCAGAATAAGCAGGGCAACAGGAATTTTACCTTTGCTGCTTTTACGTTCCAGCCATACATACAAAACGGGCAATAACAACAGGGTTAGCAAGGTGGCTGTAAACAATCCACCTATCACCACGGTTGCAAGCGGGCGTTGCACTTCCGCACCAGGCCCGTGGCTGAGTGCCATTGGTAAAAAGCCGAGTGATGCCACAGCCGCGGTCATCAACACCGGACGAAGTCGCAAACTGGTTCCTTCCATAACAATTGTTTGAAGATTGGTTTCACCTTCCTTTTTTAATCGATTGAATTCAGCGATCAATACAATCCCGTTTAATACTGCTACCCCAAACAAGGCAATAAACCCGATACCAGCTGATATACTAAATGGCATAGACCGGATATACAGGGCTACCACCCCGCCGATAGCAGAGAGTGGAATGGCAGAAAAAATGAGCAATCCATATTTGACAGAGCCAAACGAAAAATACAACAGCAGAAAAATCAGTAACAGGGCCACAGGTACGGCAATGGATAAACGCGCTTTGGCATGTTGCAGATTTTCAAATTGTCCGCCATAATGTATATAATAGCCTGCCGGCAGTGAAAGGCTGTTTTTAACTTTATCACCAAGTTCACTTACTACAGATTCCACGTCTCTTCCCCGCACATTGAAACCCACAACAATTCTGCGTTTGGCATCCTCTCGCTGAATTTGATTCGGGCCATCTTTTACCTGTACAGACGCTACCTGCGACAAAGGAATCTGCGTGCCGAGTGCCGTAGGAATCAGTAATTCCTCTATGTTGCGGATGTCGGCGCGGCCTTCTTCACTAAGACGAACAACCAGATCGTACCGTCGTTCATTTTCGAAAATCATCCCGGCAGATTCTCCGGCGAATGCCGCTCGTATCAAGGTATTGATATCTTCTATCTGTAAACGATAGCGGGCAATAGCGGAACGATCATAATTGATCACTATCTGCGGTAGTCCGGTAACGGTTTCCACATAGATATCCGTTGCACCTTCTACGGTACGAACAATACCGGAAAGCCGGTGAGCGAAAGCAGCCAGTGAATCCAGGTCTTCGCCAAATATTTTACAAACCACATCCTGGCGGGCACCAGAAATTAGTTCATTGAAACGCATCTGAACTGGAAACTGGAAGCCAGCGGTAAGTCCGGGAATTTTCCCCAGTTCAGCACTCATTTTACCAGCCAGCTCGTCATAGGTTGCGGCACTGGTCCATTCTTTCTTTGGCTTAAGTTGAATGATCATATCGCCCATTTCAATGGGCATAGGATCGGTGGGTATTTCGCCTGCACCAATCCTGGTTACGATTTTTTCAATTTCCGGGAATTTTTTTAAGAGTAATCCTGCTCCTTTTTCTGATACCTCAATGGAGGTAGTTAAAGAACTACCCACCAATACCCGGGTATCTACTGCAAAATCTCCTTCCTCCAGTTCGGGAATAAATTCTCCTCCCAGCCGGGTTAGCAAAAAAATTGCAAAAGCAAATAAGGCCAATGCGCTTATTACCAGAACAGCGGGTAGTTTCAGCACTTTTTTCAGAACCGGCTGGTACCAACTAACCAGTTTATTCATTAAACGGTCAGACAAGGTGGGGGCATGGTTCAGTTTTTTTCCCAGTACCAGGGAGGTAATCATGGGAACATAGGTTACGGATAAAAGAAAGGCCCCTATCAGTGCAAAACTCACGGTCTGGGCCATGGGTCTGAACATTTTACCTTCGATACCAACCAGGGTGAGGATAGGAAGATAAACGATAAGAATGATGATTTGTCCGAATACCGCGGCATTCATCATTTTGGAAGAAGCGTTTTCGACCTCTGCGTTCATTTCTTCCTGTGAAATAGTTCTAACCGATGCAAAAGACCTGGTATGGTAAAGGCGGTGTAATACTGCCTCCACAATAATAACGGCTCCATCCACAATTAACCCAAAATCGAGCGCACCCAAACTCATCAGGTTGCCGGATACACCAAACAGGTTCATCAGGATAACAGCAAAAAGCATGGCCAGCGGAATTACAGAAGCTACTATAAGACCTGCCCGGAAATTTCCTAAGAACAATACCAGGATGAACACCACGATCAGTGCACCTTCCAGAAGGTTTTTTTCTACCGTCCCTAAGGCATTGTTCACCATTTTGGTGCGATCGTAAAAGGTTTCGATGGCAACGCCTTCCGGCAGTGTTTTTTCAATGGTAGCCATTCGTTTTTTTACATCCTTCACTACCTGCGATGCATTGGCACCCTTTAACATTAAAACTACCGCGCCTGCCACTTCCCCTTTATCAGCATCTACCATTGCACCGTATCGGACGGCATGCCCAATCCTTACTTCTGCAATATCTTTCAGGTAAATTGGCAGGCCTGCGCTGGTTGATTTTATATAGATAGATCGGATATCATCCAGGCTGAGGGCCAGTCCTTCTGTGCGGATAAACAGCGCCGTGCTGTTTCTTTCAATATAACCACCGCCGGAATTCTGGTTATTTTTTTCCAATGCCGCAAATACATCCGCCACCGTCAGGTTCATACTTTTTAACTGGTCGGGGCGGACCGCTACCTCATACTGTTTCAGTTTTCCTCCAAAACTGCTTACGTCTGCCACCCCGGGTATACCGAGTAACTGGCGGCGTACAATCCAATCCTGGATAGACCTTAATTCAGTGAGATCAATTTTTTCTTCATATCCTTTTTTGGGCTTGATGATATATTGAAATATCTCGCCCAACCCGGTGGTAGGAGGCGCCATTTCCGGTATGCCTGCCTTAGCGGGAATCTGCTCTTTAATTGCGGTCAGTCGCTCGGCCACCTGCTGGCGTGCCCAGTACATATCTACCTCATCTTTAAATACGATGGTAACTACTGAAAGGCCGAAACGAGATATTGAGCGCATTTCACTGATGCCGGGTATATTGGCCGTGGATTGTTCAACGGTGAAGGAGATAAGGCGTTCTACTTCCGGAGCAGCGAGGGTGGGCGTAACCGTAATTACCTGAACCTGGTTACTGGTAATATCGGGAAGGGCGTCTATAGGAAGTTTGGAAACTGCGTATACACCATATCCTATTAGCCCGGCTATAAATAAACCGATGATCAGCTTATTCCGTATGGAAAAGCGGATAATTGCATTCAACATTTTTTAAAAATTTACATGATCAATAAAAACCAACTGATCATGCCTGCCGCGGAGGCTGGAAAATTGCAGAGAGGGCTCCCTGCGAAGCGATATAATGTTTGTGCAGATTAAATTCCTGTTGGATAAAAATCTCATCTCGCCGGATCTCAAAATTCACCGGCTCTTCCAGGGGCATCACTACTGTACCCACGCAATCGGTGGTTTTGAAGGGCAATTGCATATCGCGCTGGTAATCATTATCAATTACCGTATGGCCCAGGTAGTGTTCCTTCAGAAAATCGAGCAATGTAATATCCTTGTTCAATGCCTTATGCTCCTTAAAATGTTCAATCAGTATCGGCAGCTTCAACAACTGGTGAAGCTCCGTCTGCGTTAACAGAAGTAAGGCCATTAAAAACAAGGTAACTCGTGTTTTCACAAACCGAAGTTAGGGAAAAGGGGGGAAAGGGGGAAGGGGAAAGAATACCGTGGAGGAGTTTGCTAACTGATTTTTTCAAGCACCAGCTCACCTCATCGTCCTGCCCCCTACCTACTAACCCTAATCCCCACATATACCCTTCTACCCTGGTTGGGGGCATATACATAGGTAGGATCAAAGCTGAGGGCATAGGGGTTATCGGGCGTAACCAGGATAGCACCGCTTGCATCACGCTGGATATTTTTGTCAAAAGGGTCATTGGCGCGGGCTATCAGGAAAGAATTTCCTTTATCAGGGGTAAAATTCAACAGGTTTTTTATGCCTCCAAATAACTCAAAACCTGCTTTTATTTTTTTGGTTAACTGCAGGTGCTGCAAGCTCCATACCTGCGATTGGGGCGACCGCGGATCAAGGTCGGAAAGCAAGGGCAATAACATGGGCCCGTACACCGATCCTGTATAATCAGCCGACCAGCCTGAATTTCCCAACCGGTATGAGAGGGTCCAGGTACCCGACCAGCGTTCAGTTAATAACTGGCGGTTAGTTTGCAGCCGTCCGCCCTGATCGCGCTGAATCGTACGTACATCCTGCAGGGTAAGCCCGCTTGTAAAGCGAATACGATGGTTTAACTGTCCGTCCAGGTTCAGGCTGAATCCGGCGGACTCCGCATATCCATCCAGGTTAGCATAAATAATTTTATCCGGGTCAGTCTGGTAATCCGGTACAATCCGATTCGAAAAATACGTGTACCATGCCGCCGCTTCGAGGTTTAAAAATCCTTGTCCAGCTACTATTTTCCGGGTGTAATTCAGACTTGCATTATAACTGCGTTCCGGTTTTAGTTTATCCAGAATAACAACTTCGCGGGCCCCCGTTAACGCAGCATGCTCTTCGGTAAAAAGATTCACTACCCGAAACCCTGTTCCCAGATTCAGGCGCAGGTGGTCCATTGAAGAAAATTTCCATTTGTAAGCCAGCCTGGGGGTATAAATAGATCCGTGGCGCTTATCATAATCATAGCGAAACCCTGCCAGCAATTGATGATTTTTATGCAGCTTAATATCATCCTGCACAAACAGGCCCGGAATCACTACCTGGTCGGGCTGGTTGGTTTTACCATCTGCTTTTCGGGTAGCCGGGGTATTATCGTCATAATAGGTATAACGGGTAACTATACCCGATAAAATCTCATGCTGGCTACCGAGTTTTTTTTCCCAGGTTAATTGTCCAAATCCGATGTATTGATCGGCATCATAAAGGGTGGTTCCATAAGCCGATCGCTGCCGGTGTGAGGTAGCAGAAAAAGAAGCTACCAGTTTTTCGGTAGTTGGTAACTGATAATTACCGATCCACTCCAGTCGATTGGTGGAAATTTGTTCGCCATAGCGCTCATCTCCTCCCCTATGCGCGCGGGTCCATTGCATTTCTCCGCCCCAGCGGTCTTCTGTTATAAAGCGAACAGCCATTCCTGCCTGCCGGCCCTTCGCACGATTCCAGTTTATTTTGCTAAAAAAGGAAAGCCGGTTCTGCAATGTCAGGTCCGTAAAATTGTCGCCGTTCTTATCCATCCGGTGCGTATAATTAAAATAATTGAGGCCGAGCAATGCGGTACTTCTGGCACTTGTTTTAATTTTCAACCCTGCATCCACATTGTGTTCGCGCCAGCTGGTACCGGTATATTCCAATGAAAAACGCGGTGCTTTATCGGGTGTTTTAGTAATTACATTAATCAGTCCTCCCATGGCTTCAGAACCATAAAGAGAGGATGCCGGCCCTTTCACTACTTCTATCCGTTCTACCAGGGAACTTGGTATTCCCTGCAGACCATAAACCGTAGCCAGGCTGCTGACAATGGGCATACCATCGATCAATACCATGGTATAAGGGCCTTCCAGTCCATTGATATGAATATCTCCCGTGTTGCAAACATTACAATTAAGTTGAGGACGAACACCATTCACCAGCTGAAGAGCATCGAATAAACTGGGGCTGGGATTTTTTCGCAAAAACTGGGCAGTATATACTTCCACCGGCACCGGGCTGGAAGAACGGGTTACAGCGCGCATGGTACCGCTCACTACCACTGCATCCATTTCATTGGCAGTTGCCTGCAGGTAAATAACCGAATCGCCCATTTTCCAGAGCCATTCCTGCCGCCCATAACCTACCGCGGTAATCAATAAAGGAAGTTTTTGGCCAAGGTCGGCCTGTAATTGCCTGGGGGAGAAATTCCCCAAACTATCTGCCACTATACTAAGCCTGGTACGTTTATGCTGAATGGTAGCACCCGCAACCGGCCGTTTTGATTCCTGGTCCACTACCCTGCAGGACATTCCTTTTTCCTGCGCAGAAATTGCTTCCGCCCCAACTACAGCAAGCAGAGAGAGTACTATTTTCTTCATTATTTAGTCTTGTCTAAATTTATATTTAGACAAATATATGATATTCATTTAATCCAGTCATAAAATAAATAGTAGAAAATTATATACGATTTCCGGGGCTGGCACGTTATTGGCATAGAAGGCTCTGTAAATCTTATTTTTTATGCACTCCAAGAATGCCGACAAACTTTTTATTGCAGCCATCTTTACCTCCCTGGTATTGTTTTATGGCCTCTTTGCTTTAGTACTTGCCTGAGTACTAGCTTTGTAGCATGGAATGGATTATTCGACCGGTTCAGCCGGGAGACAATAAAGACCTGGCAACCATTGTAAGAACAGCATTAACTGAATTTGGTGCCAATAAACCCGGAACCGTCTTCTACGACGAAACCACCGATCATTTATTTGAATTATTTCAAACTGCGGGTAGTTTTTACCTGGTAGCCGAAGAAAACGGAAAGGTACTGGGGGGAGCAGGTATTTACCCAACCGAGGGTTTACCCGAAGGCTGGTGTGAGCTTGTAAAAATGTACCTGAAGAAAGAAGCAAGGGGAAAGGGCCTGGGACAGGAACTTATTCGCCGGAGTTTGGAAAGGGCCAAAATGGCCGGGTACCATACCGTATATCTTGAAACCATGCCGGAGCTTCGCAAGGCTGTTACTGTTTACGAACAGTTTGGCTTTACGTATTTATCGGAACCCATGGGCATGTCCGGGCATTTCGGTTGCGACGTATGGATGAAAAAAACACTTTGATCAGCACCCAATTTATTTGGTTCTATAAGTATCCACGATACCCCTTGGGCTCAGGTATATCTGAAACCCGATCCGAACTGCAACACCCCCATCACTGGGTACATCGGAGACTTTACTGTTCACATAGCCAACCAGCGTTTCAATAGCTACATGTTCATTTACAAAAGCTGCCAACCCGGGTCCGATAAAGAAATCAGCCCCGTTTACCGTTGAGGTAAAACTTGGGTTATCGAATTTGTTGGAGGTAAAAATATACTCGGTAGCAATAAACGGCTTCAGCTCTTTTTTCCCAAAATAATAGCGGGCGAAGGGGCCAAACCCAAAAACCGTCGTTTTGTTGTCACCAGATTTGTTGTAAGATAATTGCAGGGTGCCTCCGGCTGCAAAATTGTTCAGGAAAAAATATCCGGCGGAGGGGCTTAAACTGATCGTGGTATTCCTACTTGTATTGAGTGCAAAATTTCCTCCTACTAACCAGTCGCGTTGTTCGGTTTGTGCCAATAAGGGGGTGCCTGCAAGCAGTACTGAACAGAAAAGAATAATTTTTTTCATATCTGATGGTTTAAGACTTCGTATAATCCACTGAAAAGGTACAACTTTCCAGTTGCCAACTCTTTACACTGATATCTTTTTCTTAATTTTTTGCCCTTCCGGAAAACCCGTCCCCCCTCAATTTCAAACAAGGCACCTTCCGGAAGTTCTTCCACCAACACCTGTTTAGAATCGGGCGGATCGTGCTGCCGGAGGACCCGCATAAGAGGCTCATCCGCGCAACTACTGGCAGGCAGGTTGTGAAGGCTTCTGTGTAAAGCGGCTTCCACATCAGGCGGAAAAATCTCTTTTCCCAGGAACTGTTCCAATAACTGGCGGTACAACTGTTTCCATTCTTTTCCATGCGCCTGTACCCGGTGACTGAATTGTTCAAACGTTACCAGGTGAGCCAGTTCATGAATAAGCGTAATTAAAAAAGCATAGGGATTCAGGTTTCCGTTTACACTGATCCGGTGATTCCGGTTCTGGTGCGCATGCCGATAATCGCCCAGGAGACTGCGACGTTCGCGGCTAACCGTTAAATGAACCTTGTAATGAAGCAGGTAACGCACGATGAGCTCAAAAAGAGCCTTCCGGTAAGAAAAATGGGTCTAATTGCATGAAGC
>NZ_LUKG01000077.1:3353-11740 GCF_001601815.1 Flavihumibacter sp. CACIAM 22H1 | reverse complement strand
GGTAAGTACCGACCGCAATTCAATAATGGTATATAAAACATAAATGGCCATGCTGCCGAAAAGAGCCGGCTTATTAACCTTATCGCGGAACAAATAAATATAAATAAATGCCGCAATTGCCCCTCCAAACAGCTTTAGCAACATGCCTGAATACATATTTCGCATAAAAACATGGGTTGAGCTATTGGCCATGGAACGGAGGTGAAGCCATAGAGACACAAAAAAAATGAGGAATAGCAAACAGTTGGCTGTCATCAGAACCGTTACATCCAAACCCGTTTCGGCAAGCCGGGTACTGAATAAAAGTAAGGCTGTGTTGATAACAATAAAAACCAAAACCAGCGGAAGCATCGCTTTACGAGAATCAGGGCGTTTTTTTTCCATTCGATTTACCTGCGGTTTCTTTTACCAGTTTGTAAATGGTAACAGCAATTACCAGCAAAGGTAAGATCCAAACCAATAGAGGCATAGGATTAGACAGCCGTTTATCGATTTGAATACCAGCCCATACGGCAGCTCCCAGGGCAACCATTAGTTGGGTACCCAGGGAGATATATCTTAAGAGGGAAGTGTTTTTATCAGGCAGCTTTCGTGTCTTTCTGTTTTTCATTTACCATAGCAGTGGCCGTTTCAACGGCACCCATATGGCAGGCTCCGTTAAAGGTGGCAGCCGGCTCAATTTGCAGCTTTCCGGCATGAATATTTCCGTTTACCGTTCCACTCGCCTTTAATTGCAGGAGTTCCTTCACCTTAATGGTACCGGTAACCTTACCCATGATATCAGCGGTAACACCATTGATATCACCTTCGACTACACCATTTGCACCGATTACAACTTTAGCTGTGCTGTGGATATTACCGATCAGTTTGCCATCGATCCTGAGATCGCCATTGCTGGTAATATCGCCTTTGAGGGTGGTTCCATTACCAATGAGGCTGGTGCTGGAGGAGGTACTGCTGGTAACGTCTGCAGCAGCTTCAGATTTGGATTTTCCGTTGAACATGATCTTGGATTTAATCAGTGGTTGTTTCAGTTGCCGGTATATTCAGAAGAGTTGTATCCAATGCTACAGGCTCCTCTCCCTGCAATACCCGCTTGATATTTAATAAATATTGATCTTTATATACCATCGCCTGTTCCAGCGAATCGGTCCGGATCTTTAATTGTCTCAATTCCTTCGTGGCACTGGCCGACCCGTAGCCGGGAATATACAACTTTAATGGTGTAAACACAATTAAAGCTACTGTCAAACTGGTTAACAGCACGAAAATGGTACTTAATCCAATGTAAACACTTAACCTGGATAGTTTGAAAGTAACCACCTCTTCGTAGCTGTCATCATTCATCACAACCAGCCGGTACCTGTTACGTAAACGCTTAAGGGTGGTATTAGTATTGTTTTCAGGCATTAAAATTGTTCTGTTTTTCAGGCAAAGCCGTCACAACTTACATAAAATTCGAGCCAAAATATTTGGCTAACTTTAAAATAATTTTCTTGGGCAAGTGTTATTATCAATTTAGTTTGCGCAGATGATCAAGATCCAGGTCCTTAAATACCTTGTTCCCTTTATATTTTACCTTTCCTGTGGAATGCCTGGAATGGGCCAACCTACGCTTGATCCTGATCTTCAGAAGCAAAAACCCAAAAAATACGAAAACCGGATACTCCGGGCTGAAAAAACCGGGGAGAAAAAATTTACCGCCCCCCGGCGCTTTTTCCAGAATACCTATACCCATTATAATTATGTATTTAATGCGGAAACCAAGCTGGCACAGGTACTGGAGTCGGCTAAAATGCAGCATGTAGAGCGCTATTCAGAGCTCCTCCCCTTTTATAATTACACCCTGGAAGCCACTTCTGCGCAAAAGACAGAACTGGATTCTGTAATCTACAAGGTAAATGCCGGGGTATTCCTGCACGATCTGAGGAGTAATTGGATGGATAATCTATACCTGGCGATGGGCCGCGCCTATTTTTACCGGAACACCCTCGATTCAGCATTTATGACCTTCCAGTACATGAACTATGCTTTTCATCCCAAAGACCCCGATGGCTATGACCGGGTCATTGCCTCCAATTCAACGGAGGGAGGAAATGCGATGAAAGTATCTACCCTGGAGAACAGGAATGTATTGGACAAAGCCTTTTCCCGCCCCCCCAGCCGCAACGACGCCCTGGTATGGCTGATCCGTACCTACCTGGAACAGGAAAAAACAGGGGCGGCCGCCACCTTGATTCAGACACTGCGAAACGACCCCCAGTTTCCCAGCCGCCTGCATCCTCAACTTGAGGAAATGCAAGCCTATTATTTTTATAAACTCCGGCAATACGATAGCGCTGCCACCTATCTGGGAAAAGCACTGCCGGCAGCTGCCAATAAACAGGAAGAAGCCCGCTGGGAATTCCTGATGGGGCAACTCTATAAAAAAGCAGGCGCAAAGGAACAGTCGATGGCCGCATTTGAACAGGCTGCCCGGCATACCCTTAACCCTATTATGGAAGTAGCCGCACAATTGGAAGTGGCTCAACTATTAGACGGAAAAGATGGCAGAAACTGGAAAACTGTGGTTCAAACCCTGGAAAAAATGGCCAAACGGGAAAAATATGCCAGCTACCGCGATCTTATATATTACACCATTGGACAAATAGAACACCGTAATGATGCCCAGGCAGAGGCCGAACAACACCTTTTAAAAAGCATCAAAAACAGCCTCCAGAATCCCGACCAGAAAGCACGCACCTGGCTGTTACTGGGAGATGTGGCGTTTACCCGTAAACAATACCAACCGGCCAAAGCATATTATGACAGCGTGGAAACCAACCTGATCGACGAACGAGAACTGGTACAACTGGGCCATCGGAAAGACCTGCTCAGCATTGTGGTAGCACAACTGGAAATAATACATCGCCAGGACAGCCTGCAGGCATTGGCAGCCCTTCCGGAAGCAGCCCGGAATGAACAGCTTCGCAAAAAACTCCGGCAACTGAAAAAACTGCAGAATGCACAGGCCAATGCCAATACCGCCACCCCAGGCAGTAATTTTCCCGGCTTTAATAGCCAGGGTAACCTACCCCCTACCGACTTATTTGCATCCGGCAATAATAACAGTGAATTTTACTTTTACAACAACACGCTTAAAAGCCGGGGATATAACGAATTCAGGAACAAATGGGGCAACCGCCCAAATACCGATAACTGGAGAAGAAGCAGTAACCAGTCCAACCCCGTATTTAGCAAGGAACAAAACAAAACCGGTTTAACTGCAGAAGCTGCCGAAGAAGAAGACCTGAATCTAGAACTGTTACTAAAAAACATTCCCCTTACGGACGAACAACTAAAAGCCTCCCGTGATTCGGTGGCCCAGGCACGCTTTATCATTGGCAGTACTCTGCAGAACAAACTGGAAGATTATGCCGGTGCAGCCGCAGAATACGAATGGTTGCTCGAAAATGCACCAGGAAGTGAAATGGAAGCGGATATTCTTTATAACCTGGCTATTTGTTACAGGATGCTGGGTAAAACAACGGAACTGACCCTTGCCAACAAACGGCTGGGAGAAAAATTCCCCAACTCCAGGCAGGCGAAACTTTCGCAGAACCCATTGGCGGTACAGGAAGCAGACAGCCTTCAGGACAAACTGGCTACAACCGCCTACGACAAAATTTATGACCAGTTTTTATCCGGGAAGTTCCAGGAAGCAACTCGCTCCAAAAGAGAAGCGGATAGTTTGTATGGTCAACACCACTGGACTCCGCAGCTCCTGTACATTGAGGCAGTGTATTACATTAAGGAAAAAAATGATAGCCTGGCCATAAACGGGCTGGAGCAATTAAAACGCCAGTTCCCGGAACATCCGATGGCATCCAAAGTAAGCACCCTGATAGATGTACTGCGGCGCCGCAAAGAAATCGAAGATTACCTGGCTAACCTGGATGTGCAGCGTCAACCCGAGGACTCTACCCGCTTTCAACCAATTCCCACGGTAGAAACAGTCAAAGCTCCGGCCCCGCGCGAAACCCGGGCGGCTACCAAACAAACCGTAACCAGGATCGAACAACCGAAAACAGATAGTACCCGGCTTAAAAAAGAGGCCCCTAAATTACCGGTTACCAATTTATTCAACCGTCATGCCGAGCAGCCCCATTTTGTGGTATTGGTACTTACGAATGTAGACCCCGTGTATGTAAATGAAACGAAAAATGCTTTTGATCGATACCATCGCGAAAAGTATTATAACCAGCCTATGAATGTCAGTATCACGTCTCTTTCAGATACGGTAAAACTGGTAAGTATACGTGGAATGGTCAATGAAGCAGCGGCAATGGAATATATACAGAAAGCCAAACCCCTGGCAGAAAAGGAGATCATTCCCTGGATGAAAAAAGAAAACTACTATTTTATGCCGGTTGCAGAAGATAACCTGAATCTATTGTTAGACAGCAGCAACCTGCCGGCCTACAGAAGTTTTCTGCAACAAATTTTCCCCAATCAATTTTAAACAATCGCCTCTCTGTAAATAAAAAGTATGAAACAGGTAATACGCGTATTTTGGAAAATTTTCTTTATTGGCTTTGCCATTTTTGCCCTGCTAATCCTGGCGATTAACCTGGGCTTATTTGGAAAACTGCCCTCCCTGAGCGAACTGGAAAACCCTTCTATATTACAGGCAACCGAAGTATATGCGGCAGATGGTACGCTGATGGGAAAATATTTTCTTAACCGTGGTAACCGCAGCAACGTAGATTATCGGGATATCAGCAAATATGCCGTACAGGCATTGATTGCAACGGAAGATGAGCGATTCTACGATCACTCAGGAATTGACGGCAGATCCGTACTGAGGGCAATTGTATTCCTCGGGAAAGAAGGCGGTGGTTCTACTATTACACAACAGCTGGCATTGAATATGTTTGCCGAACGCTCCAAGAATCCAATAGCAAGGGTTGTTCAGAAACTAAAAGAGTGGGTGATTGCGATCAAATTGGAAAGAAATTTTACCAAAGAAGAAATTCTAACCTTATACCTGAATACGGTGCCTTTTGGAGAAAATGTTTATGGCATCAGGAATGCCGCTCTTACTTTTTTTCAGAAAGAACCCGATCGGCTGGCGCCGGAAGAGGCGGCTGTGCTGATTGGATTATTAAAAGGAAATACCCTGTATAATCCAAGAAGAAATCCGAAAGCGGCTGTAAACAGACGAAATGTAGTATTGGATCAAATGGTGAAAAACGGCTACCTGACCGACGAACAGGGAACTAAATTAAAGCTTAAACCCATTGCCCTGAATTATCGAAAACAGGACGAAACAGCCGGGCTGGCTCCTTATTTCAGAGAAGTATTACGCGATGATATTAAAAAATGGTGTAAAGAAACCACCAACCCGGCTACCGGCGATCCGTACGATATTTATAAAGACGGGTTAAGGATCTATACCACTATCAACCCACGTATGCAGATCTATGCAGAAGAAGCCGTGGCTAAACATATGCCCACTTTGCAAAAAGCGATGAATGCGCAGCCCTCCATAAAAAAAGGCTCGGTATGGGAGGGGCATAACAATATACTGGAAGCGGCTATGAAAGCAAGTGACCGCTGGAAAAACGGCAAAGACGAAGGCTTATCAGACGAAGCGTTGCGGACAAGTTTTAAAACCAAAACACCCATGAAAGTGTTTGCCTGGAATTCAAGAAGGGAAACAGATACGATCATGACACCTATGGACTCCATTAAGTACCACCGCCAAATGCTGCAAACCTCGTTTATGGTAATGGATCCCATTACTGGCGAAGTAAAAGCATGGGTAGGTGGTATCGATTTTAAAACCTATAAATACGATCACGTAAACATCAATACCAAGCGCCAGGTTGGTTCCAGCATTAAACCATTTCTATATTGCCAGGCATTGGAAGAAGCGGGTTTTACCCCGGAAACACCGGTTGAAAACGTAGCCCAGGATTTTCCAGGTTTTGGACTGGTACCGGCAAAAGGACTGTGTAAAGGCAATACCGTAACCATGGCAACAGCCCTTACCTACTCGTATAACTGCGCAACCGCCTATATCATGAAACAGATCGGCCCCAAACGGTTTGTAGAATTCCTGCATAATATCAATATTAAAAGCAAGATGGATGCCTACCCCTCTATTTGTTTGGGAGCGGTTGATCTCTCTATGTACGAGATGTTATATGGATATACCATGTTTGCCAACAACGGCTATAGTACCCAGCCTACCTATATAACCAGGATTGAAGATCGCAATGGAAACGTGCTGGAAAGCTTCCAGACCAAAATGAACCAGGTAATCAGCGAAGCGGCGGCTTATACCACCACCAAAATGTTAGGTGGACCGGTAGAAATGGGAACAGCTGCGGGGCTGAGAGCCAGGCTGGGTGCAGCGGAAATGGCAGGCAAAACCGGTACTACCAACGATAATGCGGATGCCTGGTTTATCGGTTTTACGCCCCAGTTACTGGGTGGAACCTGGGTAGGGTGTGACGACCGCTTTATTCGTATTGAAAATAACCTGGGGTATGGCGGACAAGCATCGCGCCCTATCTGGGAATATTTCTTTCAGAAAGTATATGCGGATAAAACCCTGGGCATAGATAAAGACGCAAGATTTGCCCAACCCGAGCAAATGAAAAATGAAGTCATGTATGACTACATGAATATTATTGACCAGAGTGCCCCACCCGGTGCGGAAGGCGAAGACCAGGGCAATGGCGCCGCAGATCAATACCTGATGGAGCCGGATAACAATAACAACGTTCCCATTGAATCAGAAATCCCCAAAGACGAAAAAGATGTATTGAAAGAAGCCAGGGATGCAGAAAAGAAGAGTGAAAAAAAATCTACCGACCAGGCAGAACCTCCCAAAAAAAAAGGAATACTACGTAAGATATTCGGAGGCAAAAAAAATAAAGAAGAATAAAAAATCATAGGTGGCATACTCATCCGGGAAAATTTTTCCGGATGAATATGCCACAGGTTTAATGGTGCATTAGTTGATGAGGAAAAACTCTTTCCAGTCGCCTTTATCCGGGTAAATTGAATCCAGCAATACCAGTGACACAGCAGGATATCCTTCCAATAAAGAAGTTTCTTTATCAGCAAAATCAAGGTTCAGTTTTCCTTCCTTCAAAAATTGTAATGTTTTTTGGATCCATGCATTCGCAGCTTTTTCATAAAAAGCCCGCCCACTGACTGCATAAAGAGATTGGTACATTGCAGCTATTCCTGCCGCCCCGTGGCAGAACTGTGCATCCACACACATGGTTGATTCTGCATCCATACGATCCAGGGAACAGGCCCCTACCAGGTCAGCAATTTCGATATATTGCTGAATGCCAAATGCAGCCCCTACTTTGTATAACATGAATGCCTGGTTCAAATCTCCGTAACACCAGGCAAGCCTGTTATTATAGGTTTTCTCCTGCGTAGCTTCATGAACAGTATGCGGAAACATTGAATGCCGGTTGTTTTCAGGATCGGTGGTCATGGTTTGTTTAACAACCAGCCCGATCATAGAACGAATGACATCATGTATTTTATCAAAGAGCAACCCCTGTTCAAATGCTTTTAATAAAATAAGAATAAAGCCTGTTTGTCCATGCGATAGGCTTACATTTATTTCACAGGTTTCTTCTTTGGAGATAATATAGTTCCGGATCCAGCAACCATCTTTTGAGTGAATAATTTTTTTAAGAATGGCTTCCAGCAAACATTCTGCATGTAGTTGAATGGTTGGGTCCGGAAGGCGATCAATAAAATAATTCAATACCCCAAAAGCACCGTGCAGGTAATCATTAAAATCATGTTCGGTCTGGTGCAATGCCTGTTTTAAAAGAAATTTATCGATCTCCTCAAACTCCTGCAGATCCTGGTAGATATATTGTTTTTTCGAGAGATAGTTTAACAAGCTCATAAAGCCTGCAAGCCCTGTACTGAGCGATGGGTTTAACAGCGAACTTCCACTTTCATTAAACCGAAGGAATACTTCATCAAGAAGTGCCCGTCCCTTTTCAATATGCTCCTCAGAGCCGGTGTATTCAAAACAACTGTAATGGTAAAGCGAAAGGCCCAGCTTACCCATGAAAAGGGAATCATTCTGTTTTGTTCCGGTTTGAATAAGATGCTCCATCGAGCCGACATGATGAAGAATTTCCTTTCTGAAACTGGATGAATCGTCTTTCACAAATTCGGTTGGATATTGTTTTACTCGCATAACTGTTATTTACTGAAATAAAAGTAATAGCAGCTATACAAAATTCTAAGTTTAATACACGAATACCCGTTTTAGAAGGATATATAACCTACTTCATGGTACTATCACGTGTACGAGACACTAATTGGTCTTTAAAACTGGTACCAATTGGTACCTGCTC
>NZ_LUKG01000077.1:0-2645 GCF_001601815.1 Flavihumibacter sp. CACIAM 22H1 | reverse complement strand
CTTTAAAACTGGTACCAATTGGTACCTGCTCTACCCGATTCCTTAAGCGAAGAATATTATTCTCTATAGAAATAATATTATGGAATGGCACAATAAAAGAGCGATGTACACGTACAAAGATATTTTTGGGGAGTCGATCTTCTACGTCCTTCAGATTAAGAAGGGTCATTATTTTTTCTTTGCCTTTATGAAAGGCAACATAATTTTTTTGTCCTTCTATAAAATCAATCTCATTGTAATTGATTTTAACCAGCTTACCTCTTTGTTCCGTTTTTATGAATATGTAATCGTTGGGGATAGAATCCACTACTGCTACTTTACCCGCCATAATTATACTAACGGCACGTTGAACAGCTTTCATAAAACGTGGAAAAGCGATGGGCTTCATTAGATAGTCCACCGCTTCGTAATCAAAAGCATCTAAAGCAAAATCTGAATAGGCTGTACAAAAAATAACTTTGGTATGATTACCTACGATCTTTAGGATATCAATCCCATTCATTTCCTCCATTTGAATATCCAGGAAAACGAGATCCGGTTTATGCCGGTTAATAAGGTCAATACCGGTAATGGGATTCATGGCAGTAGCCACCAATTCCAGGAGATCAATCTTGGAAACGTAATTGACAATAACATCAATTGCAGCTTTCTCATCATCATTAATCATGCATTTCACCATACGAATCAAACATAAAGGGTTAATTCCAGTGTATAGAATTCCTCTTCATTGCTTGTAACTACATCGTATTTCCCTTTATAGGAAACGTCGAGCCGACGCAGTACATTCTGAATCCCTATCCCACTGCTTTTCTCGATCACTTTTTTCTTTTTCCTGTTCTGGCAGTAAAAATAGACTTTTTCCGGGGTAGCATCCAATCGGATGATCAGCGGATGATTTCTGTTTTTTAACTCGCCGTATTTCAGCGCATTCTCCACAAAGGTAATGAATACCAGCGGGGGAATCTTAAAATCTCCGACCGGACCGGTTACAGTGAAATCGATCTGCAGCTCGTTTGAGAAGCGAAGTTGGTGAATATCAATTAGATTATGAAGGTAATGGATCTCATTTTTCAGGTTAACCATGCCATTATCCTTATCTAGTCCTTCGATGCTGTACCGCATAATTTCGGACAATTTGAGGATATTATTGGCCAATTCCTCCGAATAATACTGTGCGTGGGAAAACAGGGTATTCAGGGTATTGTATAAAAAATGGGGGTTGATTTGTGCTTTCAAGAAATTAAATTCAGTGTGAAGCTGTTGGATTTCCAGTTGTCGGTTATTCAATTCAAGTTCCTGAATTCGTTTCTGCCGTTCCAGTGAATAAACGAAGTAGGAATATCCAACAGCAAATATGGTGTATTGCATGAAATAGGACAACGAATAGCCTACATCCGCCCTACGAATTAACTGCTCAATTGTAGCTTCATATCCGCTCAAAAAAACAAGTAAAATAAACCTGGTAAAATGAAATATGGGAAAAAGCAATATTATAAAAAGCAATTTTGTGATTCTTGCCTTTTTACTTGCAAAAACTCCCTTGAATAACACCAAGCAACAGAAATAAAACCAGCAGATACTTGGTAAGTAATTTGTAACCAATGACAATGCATCAATGGTTCCTATCATTACATAAACTACCAATTGTGTAGTTCCTATCCAGATCAGCCAGAATACAGCATGCCAGATTATTCTACCATATTTATTTTCCTGCATTCAGATTTGTTTCTACTATATAGTTACAAATTCTGTACGCAGCCACCAAATATTACTGAAACGAATCAGAAACCTCCTTTCGAAGTAGGCCTTGGACTAGAGGTTGTACAAATCTCAACCAGGGAAGGAATGAAACGGATATCGTTTGCTTTCACAAAAGGTTGCTGACTGGTAGAAAGCTCCGCCTGCTTAACCATAATAGCGATCGTTTTCTTTTGAATGTTCAGCTTGGATTTGATTTGCTCGGGTCTCATTTTTTTAAAATTTATTTGTTGTATAATCAGAGTACAACAAATCTATCCCGAACATTTATCGTGACCTTAAACACTACACCAACAAGCCGAATGTAGGTACGAATAGTATTTGAGGACTGACAGCCTCTTATTTTTGGTGCATTTTTTTCATTTTTTTCGCAAAATAATAGCGATGCAAAAAGTCGTAACAAACCATTTCATGCTGCCGCGGCTTTGATGTAAAAAGCCGGTTCAACTGCATGTGAATCAAACTTGCCAATAAACTGTCTAACCCAGGCTCCAACTGGTTTTCCTGCGAAAGACCCAGAATAAAAAGAATGGATTTTTCTGCTGCCGAATCGTGTACTTGTAACGCAAAACCTTGCTCCATTTTTTCTTCCAATTGCCGTCGATGCTTTCGATACCGCATCATCAAGTTGTTCTTTTAAGAGTTTACCTGTAGAAAAATTTCGTCAGCAAAAATTTCGTCTTTAAACGTTCCAGCAAATTTGTTTTGCGTTCCAGGTCATAACCAAACTTTTCCAGCAACCAATCAATGCTTTGTAATCCCCAAATCCAACGTTCTTCTTCCCGCTCATCTCCCAACTCCTGAGAAAGCCATTGCAGGGTTAATTCACTATTTATACAAAACAATTCTTCCACCGCCTCAATTGATCTGCTGCCATAACGCTGTAG
>NZ_LUKG01000076.1:17716-24429 GCF_001601815.1 Flavihumibacter sp. CACIAM 22H1 | reverse complement strand
GGTAACGGGCCAGGTCTTGTTGTTGCTTAACGATTCTTTTTTCAAGTTCTTCCGTATCGTTAAAATATTTCAGTTTCCATTCATCGGCCTCCTGTAAGGCAGAGCCGGAACCGTTTTCGCCAATCTGAAGTTTGGTATTTCTGCGCGAGGTTAAAAATAGATGAATAGCAAATCCAAGTGCTATAGCACCCAGGGAAAATATAATGATTTCAGCTATTCCCACGGTAATGTCGGTAACCAATAAATTCAAAAGCGTCCTCATAATGGTCGGAGTTTTCAGGGTACATCCAATTGCTGGGGCTTCCAAAGGATTTTGAGACGCAGGATTAAAAAACCACCCTTTTTAAGGTGGTTTTTCAGTATGCAAAATAGCAAGGATAACCGAATTATGCAAGCGGGTAGCGGCTTTCGAGTAAAACTACGCATTTCCACTTATCAGCCCTGAACCAGGGTACCAACCCCCTCTCCCATTACCACCCGCATCAGGTTACCCGGCTTATTCATATCAAAAACAATGATCGGCAGGTTGTTTTCCATGCAAAGCGTAAAAGCAGTCATATCCATCACTTTAAGATTTTTACTTATACAATCTTTAAACGTGATGGTATCAAATTTGGTAGCAGTGGGGTCTTTTTCCGGGTCGGCCGTGTAAATGCCGTCTACCCGGGTACCTTTCAGAATTACATCGGCTTTAATTTCAATGGCACGTAAGGAGCCGGCCGTATCTGTGGTAAAATAAGGGTTGCCGGTTCCGGCGCCGAAAATTACAATACGATGTTTTTCAAGGTGGCGGATGGCACGGCGGCGGATATAAGGTTCCGCAATCTGCTCCATTTTAATAGCACTCTGAAGGCGGGTATAAAGTCCTTCTTTTTCAAGGCCAGCCTGCAGGGCCATTCCGTTAATGACCGTGGCCAGCATGCCCATATAATCGCCATGGGCGCGTTCAATGCCGGTTTCCGCTTCATTCATTCCACGGTAAATATTGCCGCCCCCAATAACCAGGGCTACTTCCACACCGGCTGCTGCAACCGCTTTCACTTCTTTGGCATATTGAGCGATGATAGCAGAATTCAGAGGCTCGTAGCCGCTGGTTCCACCTTCACCCATCAGGGCTTCGCCCGATAGTTTTAACAGAATTCTTTTGTACTTGGGTTGCATGTGCGCTTTTTTACAGTGTGGTGCAAAGAAAGGAATTTTTATCTTTCCGTAATGATGGAAGCGGACAATGATTCAATGAAACCGGCAATCCGTATCAGCGGTTTAAATAAATTTTACGGAGCCAAACAGGTATTGAAGGATATTAACCTGTCTATTTATCCCGGCCAGGTGATAGGATATATTGGCCGAACGGCGCCGGAAAAAGTACTACGGTTAAAATTCTATGCGGATTAATTGCCGATTTCGATGGAGAAGTGCTGGTGAATGGTATTAATATCCAGCAAAACCCGGTAGCGGTTAAAAAAATGATTGGTTATGTTCCCGAACTGGCAGACCTCTACGAAGTTTTGACCCCGGTTGAATTTTTGGAACTGATGGCCGGTCTGTATCAACTGGAGCCCGCAATAAGCAGTGCCCGCATAGAAAAAATGCTGCAGGCCTTCGGGTTGGGTAACCACCAGCACCAACGGATGGACAGTTTCAGTAAAGGAATGCGACAAAAAGTATTACTCATCTCCGGCCTGCTTCATAATCCTTCCATTATTATCCTCGATGAGCCGTTGAGTGGGCTGGATGCCAACAGCGTTATCATTGTAAAAGAACTGATCAGCCAACTTGCAGAACAGGGAAAAACAATCTTTTACTGCAGCCATATGATGGATGTAGTTGAAAAAGTTAGCGACCGGATTGTATTGATCAACCAGGGCAGTATACTGGCAGATGGAAGTTTCGAAGAACTGCAGCAATTGATGGGGAAGGGCAGCCTGGAAACAATTTTTGCACAGTTAACAGCAACAGATAACCTGCGCGATGCAGCGGCAGAATTATTGGAAGCATTTCGCAATGAGGGAGAGCATCATGAATAAAATCAGCGCTTTTTTTTATTGGGTGGCACTATTACCCGGCTTCTGGTACAGGCGCATGGGCGTGGACACCCGCCAACTGGCCCTGATACTCCGCTATAAATTGATCATGGATGATCGCCGCCCGAACACCTTTCAACAAACCCAGTCCAACAAAAACAAAACCGGAATCAGCCGAGCTACCTATGGCACCATGGTTATTGCTTTACTGATGGGTTTATTAAACCTTATTGCCTTTGCCATGGGCGCTGATGAGCTCACTAATTTCACCATTTATTTTTCGCTTTTTTTATTTTTACTTTCTTCCACTCTTATAAGCGATTTCACGGCTGTATTAATTGATGTGCGCGATACGATGATTTTGCTGCCAAAACCGGTTAATGATCGTACGTTTTTAATGGGACGGATCCTGCATATTATGGTACACCTGTTCCGGATTATTGTGCCGATGTTATTGCCGGCATTGGTGTTTTTGTTCCTGGAATACGCGTGGCAGGTGGCCTTATTATTTCTTTTGCTGGCATTGCTGGCCTGTTTGCTGGCCATTTTTTTTATCAATGCCGTATACCTGCTTATTATTCGCTTTACAACCCCCGAGAAATTCAAATCGTTTATCGCCTGGTTCCAGATTGGTTTTATGGTGCTTATTTACGGCGCTTACCAGGTGTTGCCAAGAGCGGGCACCATGGAGGCAGTGCAAAGTTTTTCCGTATCGGATTATTCAATGGCAGCAATTTTTCCGCCCTATTGGTTTGCTGCGGCACTGGTAGATGGCGCGGGGTTAAATGGATCTTCTGCCTGGTGGTGGTTCTTATGGAGCCTTGGTAGCAGTATAGGAAGCGTTTGGGTGGTGGTCCGTTTTCTGGCGCCCAGTTTTAATCAGAAACTGGCCATGTTAAACGAGGGAGACAGCGGCAAGCCCCCGGGAGCGTCGTTGGAGCGTGCAGTTGCTTCCGCCGGGGATCGCCGTTTCCAGCAAGGTTATGCAGCTTCGATGGCTGCACTGCTTACAACTTCATCTATTGAAAGGGCCGGATTCCTTTTTACCTGGAAATGGGCCTTACGCAACCGGGGATTTAGAATGCGGGTTTATCCGGCAATAGGCTATATCGTGGTTTGGTTTGCAGTTAGCCTGTACCGGAATATTTTTCATTTGTCGGATGGAGACATTGCAGCTACAACAGGTGGACCAACCGTTGGCATTTTAGGGTTGATCTACCTGAGTTGTTTCATTTTTATCAGCGCTATTCAGCAAATAAGCCAGGCAGATGAGTACAAGGCTTCCTGGATCTTTTACAGTACACCGGTTTCTGCACCCGGACCAATTCTATTGGGAACCATTAAAGCCTTGCTGACACAGTTTTTCCTTCCATTGGCAGCGGTATTGCTGGTTCTTGGCATCAGCTGGCAGGGCTGGCAGAGCATTCCGAATCTTCTGCTGGGGTTTTGCAACCAGGTATTAATATCCGGTTTATTAGTATTGTTGAATTATAAAAAACTGCCTGCTTCTTTACCGGCAAATAAGGCCGCTGCTACGGGTAATTTTCTAAGGGGTTTGTCCCTGCTCCTGTTTAATGGAGGATTTGGGCTGGTGCATTATTTCATCTATTCTTTCCCCGTGGTGGTGCTGATTTCAATAGCACTGAGTGCATTATGCGTTTGGTTGATATACCGACGGATTGCCCGTGTGGGATGGTCTGAGGTGTCTGACACCTCTCTAACAGCGTTCTAACACCTGTCTGACACCTAAAAGGCTGCACGAAACCGTACAGCCTTTTGACGTAAAATTATTGGAAAGCCGTTGCTTAACCCAGCGCAACACGCTTAAATTCTGTAACTACCACATCCCCGGACTTTTTCAGGTAATCGCCTACACTCATGGCTGCGTCCTTAACAAAAGCCTGGGCGGTAAGGGTATTCTCTTTGAAGAAAGCACCCAGCTTACCAGCAGCAATTTTCTCAATCATCTCAGCAGGTTTACCAGCCATTTTAGGATCGGCAGCAACCTGGTCCGTAATGATCGCTTTTTCACGAGCAACAACATCTGCCGGAACTGCATCCGCATCAATAGCAACCGGATTCATAGCAGCAATCTGCATGGCCACATCCTTTCCAGCTTCTACTGCTTCTTTATTCATACCTACCAATACACCCATACGGTTGGCGCCATGAATATAAGAAGCCACGTAAGCAGCATCTACCCGCTCAAATTTGGAGATACCAATTTTCTCTCCGATAGAAGCCAGTTTATCATTTACCAGGTCAGCAATCTTCTGCCCGTTAATACTAACTTCATTCAGCTCTTCCACCGTTTTCACATTGTTTGCAATAGCTGCATCCATAATGCTTTGAGCAAAGGCAACAAAATCCGCATTCTTACTCACAAAATCAGTTTCACAACTTACGCAAAGCGCAATTCCGGTTTTGTTATCGGCAGTAGTTTTTGACAATACTACCCCTTCTTTTGCTTCCCGGTCGCTACGCAAAGCAGCAACCTTGGCACCTTTCTTACGCAGCCAGTCGATTGCAGCTTCAAAATCGCCATTATTCTCTGTCAGCGCTTTCCGACAATCCATCATACCTGCACCAGTAGCCTGGCGCAATTTATTGATATCCGCAGCTGTAATTGTTACAGTAGACATTGTATAGAAGTTTTAAATGTATATAGTTTAAGAGATGAATGGTAAAAGGTGAATAGTGAATAATGAATGGACCCGGAGAGCCGTATAATCATTCACTATTCACCATTCACATATTCACCCGTATTTCTTATCTGGCTCCAGTCCGTTTAGGGCTGTTTGGAACACGACGCTTGGGCGCATTGGTTCCGCGGGTACGACCACCGCGGCCAGCTTCTGCCTGTGCTTCCGCTTCCAGACGTGCAGCGCGCTTTTCATTCTCGTCATTGCTGTCTTCCACATCCGCATCTTTCGCTTCCTGCCTTTCTGCTAATCCCTCAGCAATTGCAGCTGTAATATATTCTACGATAATAGCGATCGACTTTGTTGCATCATCATTCGCAGGAATCGGGAAATCAACTTTATTCGGATCACAGTTGGTATCAACCATACCGAATGTAGTTACACCCAGGCGTTTAGCTTCGGCCAAAGCAATATGCTCATGACCAATATCAATAATGAACAAAGCAGCCGGTACACGACCCAATTGAGCAATACCACCCAGCACTTTTTCCATCTTTTCCTTATCACGTGTAAGGGTAAGACGCTCTTTTTTAGTGATATTATCCAATGTGCCATCACCCAGCATTTTTTCAATGCTCTGCATTTTCTTCACGCTCTTACGAACGGTATTAAAGTTAGTAAGCATACCACCCAGCCAACGCTCGGTAACAAAAGGCATGTTTACGCGCTGAGCACATTGTGTAGCTATTTCTTTCGCCTGTTTTTTAGTTCCAACGAACATTACTTTTTTACCACTGCGCGCAATCTGCTTCAGCGCAGCAGCAGCTTCCTGCAGACTTTCTGTTGTTTTGTTCAGGTCGATGATATGAATACCTTTCTTCTCCGCGAAGATATAAGGCAACATTTTGGGATTCCACTTCTTTTTAAGGTGACCGAAATGTACACCTGCATCAAGAAGTTGTTGTTGTAAGGATGTATTATTTTCCATCGTAGTCTTATTAATTTTTGTTTGAAGGTTGAAGCAGACAGGTTAACGTTTGCTGAACTGGTAGCTTCTACGGGCTTTTTTACGACCTGGTTTTTTACGCTCTACACCACGAGGATCGCGGGTAAGGTATCCACCTGCCTTCAGTGTAGGACGGTATTCCGCATTAACTTCCAGCAAGGCACGGGCAATACCCAGTTTTGCTGCTTCTGCCTGACCTTTCACACCACCACCGGTAGCATTGATCACGATATCAAACTTATCGAGGGCCTCAATTGCCTTTAACGGCGCTTCTACCTGGTTTTGCAGGTAAACCAGCGGAAAATATACTTTGTAATCCTTGTTGTTTATGGTGATTTTACCTTCGCCTTTGCTGAGGAACACACGTGTCACAGCTTCCTTACGACGGCCTAATCCGTTTTTTTGCTTTTCCATCTATTCGGAATTTGAGATAATGATTTTGATTAAAATTTCAGTTCTTTTGGTTGCTGTGCAGTGTGCGGATGCGTATCACCTGCATAAACAAACAATTTTTTGTACATCTTACGACCCAGGCGATTCTTCGGTAACATGCCTTTTACAGCACGCTCAATAATCACTTCCGGACGACGCTTCAACAGATCCTTGGCAACTTCCTCTTTACGGCCACCAGGATAACCACTGAAGTTTTCGTACACTTTCTGATCCAGTTTCTGACCAGTGAACTGAATTTTATCAGCATTGATCACAATAATGAAATCTCCACAATCTACATGAGGAGTGTAATACGCTTTGTTCTTACCACGAAGTACGGCCGCGATTCTGGCACACATGCGTCCTACGGTTTGATTGGTACCATCTACAACGTACCAGTTACGCTGTACGGTAGCCTCGTTCGCATGCTTGGTGGTGAAATGTAATTTGCTCATTTAAACTTAATTTAGTCCGTTACCGCCATCCCGGTAACTGGAATGATGAAATAATTCGGAGCGCAAAGGTAGGCCGATGCAATGCATTCTACCAAGATTTTTTGGANTACNAATTTTTGATATCACCATTTGCAACTAATTGATTTTCAATTAA
>NZ_LUKG01000076.1:14823-17308 GCF_001601815.1 Flavihumibacter sp. CACIAM 22H1 | reverse complement strand
TGCAACTAATTGATTTTCAATAATAATATTTGCACTAAATTTTACTCTATGGCTGATTTAACCCTTGGAAGAACCATTTTCGGCGATCCCGCCCATACCGGAAACCTGCTTTCGGCTACGGAAGCACTTGCTCTTCTAACCGAATGGGTACCCAATGAACGGCTTCAGCTCCATATGTTACAGGTAGGTGCCCTGATGAAAGCCTGGGCCCTGGAAAAGGAAATGCTGTCTGAAGAAGAGGCCCATAAATGGTGGCTGGCAGGCCTGTTGCATGATGCCGACTGGGAAAAATACCCCGATCAGCATTGCCGCCGGATCATAGAAGAACTGGAAAAGCGGCAGCTAGACCCAAGTGTTATCCGTACCATTGCCTGCCACGGCCCGCGTCATTTCGGCGTAGAGCCCGAAACCACTATGGAAAAAATGATCTATGTCTTTGACGAACTCTCCGGCTTCATTCATGCGGCCGCCCTGGTACGACCAACCCGCTACGCAGGAATGGATATAAAATCGGTACAAAAAAAACTTAAAACGCCGGCCTTTGCGGCCCAGGTAAGCCGGGAGGAAATCCAGGATGCCCTAACCCGTGCCCAACAAAACCAGGACAACATCATTGCGTTTATCCTGGACATTCAACCCGGTGTACTGCCTATCCGCTAACCGGCATAAAAAAGAGGCTGCCCTTTCGGACAACCTCTTTCTTTCAATTGCATTTATTTAATTGATGGTAATTGTTCCCCTATATTCATCCAGCGTAAGGGTAACCGTTCTGGCAGGATCACCAGCATTACCCGGAACTTTGAAATTATCGCCGCCTTCCCACTTAATGGTTCCTCCACCATTGTCTTCATAATCAAATGCACCCCAATCAGCACCGGCCAGGAATTTAAATTCATTGCCCGGGATCATGGAAAGTGTCAACGTCCATTTTCCATCGCCCAGGTATGTCATGGTAGGCGATCCACCAGGGTTCCACTGGGGGTAATCGGCCAACGCATTTCCTACCACTTTCATCATCGGTACATAGGGCTCTACCAGGTAAGTAATATTCTTAGGATCCGTTGCATTAACAGCCACACGGTATTTGCCCGCAGTGGCCGGAGCCGGAATATTTTCTTCTCCCTGTTCAACCAGCACATTGGTGGTGCCGGGTTTTCTTCCATAGTCTCTTGCACCGGTTATACTGCCATCGGGCCAGTTATTAAAATCGATGAGCTTAAATTCACCACCGCCGCTAAAGTCGACAATACCAACAAACCGGTTAATAACGGCAGAACCCAATGCCTGGCCGGGGAAAGCCGCACCCGGCGTCCAGCCTGCCGGTGTGCCGGATCCAACTGTTGCTAAGCGTCCATAGGACTGCTCAATCTGATAGGTTAGTTCCTTCATATTGATCAAAATGCGGTAATAACCACTGGTGGAAACGCTGAGGTTATCTTCGTCCTGTTCAGACAGTTTGCCCGGTTCGCCTTTTTTCATTCCCCAATCTTTTGCATTCAGCGGACCACCCGGCCATTCCTGCTGGTTCAAAATTTTGAAACCGAAACCATCGGTAGACAAATAGGCGTAGGCATAAAAATAATTGGCATCTCTGGTATCCTGAATAAAACGTACCGAACGGGTGGGTTCCCAACCTGCCGGTGTACTGCCACCAACCAGATAAAACTTAAGCTCGCGCAGATAAACCACATCGTTCACGTACAAGGAAGGAAGACTGAAATTACCAGAACGGGCCACCACTCTCCATTTTAATGCCGTTGCCTGACCCAGGTCAGTAAATCCAAGGCTGGTAAGCGCTTCGGAAAACTCGGCATACGACCATGTCTTAACCGTATCTGCCCCTTCCTTGTTTGATGGAGCCGTCAGTAAGGGCGCCTCAAAACTACCATCGGGGCGAATAAATTCAATGGTATAGCTAACCGGCTTGGAAACATTCCCAGGCACCGCCTGCTGCCATACAAATTTTACAGAATCGGTTGATGAAAATGGATCTATTTCAATGCTGGAGGTAGTGCTAACCGGCCCATAAATAGCGAAAGGCGATACGCCGTCTCCAAAACGGGTAATATCAATGCGGTTGATTTCATTGGCCCGTACTTCGGTATCGCCATTTTCGGCACGAACGGTCCAGATTAATTCAACGGTTCCGGCATCTTCCACACCCTTTGCTTTTAGTGCATCATCAAGCTGTTTAAAACTAAGGGTAAGCCGGTTGTCCTTGCCCTGGTTGTCGGAAGGAATTTCAAGCAGGGGGGCATCTACCGAACCAGTGCGTAAGGCAGCAACCCAGGTATATACCGGTGCAGTTGTTAAGCCGGGCCGTGCAGCCGACCAGGTAATAACCACCTGCTCGTCTGGGGTAGCCGCATTCAGAGACAGTTTTGCTCCGCTTGCTGGTGTAAGCAGCGAAAATGCATCCAACCCCTCTCCTTTTCCATCCTCCTCAAAATTATATTTTTGACAGGAAGCAATTATCAGTGTACTA
>NZ_LUKG01000076.1:7206-14178 GCF_001601815.1 Flavihumibacter sp. CACIAM 22H1 | reverse complement strand
CCTTTTCCATCCTCCTCAAAATTATATTTTTGACAGGAAGCAATTATCAGTGTACTACTGAATAAAAGCAACAATAGTTTTCTCATAACAATGGTATTTACTTGAATTGAGTAAATGGAATTTCCGTTGCTGCCGTCTTGTGTTCGATATCCTGGCCGGTAGCATCTTTTACGGTTCCTTTGAATAAATAGCTAAACCTCGACAATTGTGTTCCTGCCGGAACTGAAAAAGAGTAGGATGGAATAAAAATGGCTGACCATTTTTGATTACCCGCTTCTTTCAGCTGAAAGGATTTGGTTCCTACCACTGCACCGCTGTTATCATACAGGGTTACTTCCGCTTCTTTGGGAGAAAGCCGCTGATCATTGACAGATTCCGCCAGGGTCTGGTCAAAATTGACTGTAATCACATCCTCTGTTCCAACTTTGGCAGGAAAAACCCGCATCATAGTGGGCGTAAATACCAGTGGATCAAATTTGAAGGGTTTGTAGTCAGGTGTTTGTTTGGAACCATCTTTGGCTTTCAACAAAAATCCAAACGAAGTAAGCTGCGCCGGCGTAAGACCAAATAACTCAGTTCCGGTAAAACTGAACTGCCATTTATTGGCGCCTACATTGGTAAGCTTTGCCGATTCGCTGGAATTACCCCAGGCACCATTTACAACCCCGTCCTTTTTGGGTTTATTGGCATCTCCGTCTGCTGCATCCGGATTACTGAATATCCAGATATAAGCTGCCGTTTCACCTGCCATATTGGTTCCGGTAACATCAATTTCAATGGTAACCTGGTCAACAGCGGTAAATATAGATGGACTAAATTTTGGATTCTGTGCCTGTACCAATAGGGTAAAACACAGGGAAACCATAAATAGAATGACTTGCTTAAGTTGTCTCATGGCAATCGTATTACTGTTTGGTAAACTGGTATTCATACATCATGGTGGTTTTACCTGATTCGGCATTCACCCGGGGTATTTTCAAAATAAAACTGGATCTGAATGCCGAAGGATACGCCCCGAGCACTGCGCGCATGGTATCCGTTCCATTGATAAATGCCACCTGGCTGGGCGCTTCCGGGTTATCAACCTCCCACTTGCCACTGGCAAAAGGTATAACCCGCGGAGCATTACCGGGGGTGGTAGCAAAACCGGTCGGCAAACCACCCTGGCTTTCCAGGCTCAGCTGAAATTCCGTATAAGGAAAATCATTGGTAATAATGCTGCTCACATAAGGCGAGTTTTTGAGTGAGGCTTCCTCGTCTGTTTGTTTTGCACTGGTAATTTTCCAGGTACCGCTCAGTGCAGCAATATTATTGTCGGTGGTTTCTTTGATAACCGGGCCAAAGTTTTCCGGTTCACAGGAAAGCAGTAAAAAACTGCCGCATGCGATGGTTAACAGGTTTATAAATTTCATGATTGAATTATTTATTAATTACATCCCCCTTCCGGGTTACGTTCGAAATCAATATTTGAAGCCATTTCTCCCTGTGGGAACTGAAGTACAAAACCCGGACAATTCCACCTTGCCCCTCTGTCATCAATATTTTGTCCGCTCTGTGCACCGATCCGCTTTATTTCATGCGTGCGGTTGCCTTCTCCTACCAGTTCAATGGCACGCTGCTCCCTGGCTACCCGTATTACATCCGCTGCAGCTGCATTCGGCGGAAGGTTTCTGCTGGTATTACCATAGGCCCTTTCCAGGATATCATTGATATCGTCAATGGCCGTTGCCAGCGCTGCACCACCCTGCGCCGCACCTGCTTCTGCACGGATCAGTTTGATTTCAGTTACATGCAGTACCGGCAGTACAAATACATCTGCATTGTATTTAACCAGTACATTAATACCCGCCTGCAGGGTATTGCTCAGGAAGGCAGCCCGTTTATCGCCCGGATTGGCTACCCGGTTATAAACTGCATTGGAAAAAAACAGGACAGGACGACGGGTATCACTCCTGAAATTATCTCTCAACCCATTGCCCACACTTCCCTGCGGATTATTCTGCTGGGTGGAAATTTCTAAAATTGTTTCTTCATTCTTTCCCTGGGAAAAACGGGTAGTGAACGCAGAATCGGCCGTTACGAACTGATACGGTTTGTCCGATCCGGATAAAACCTGGTTAGCAGCAGTATAGGCAGCTTCTGTATTATTCATCTGGAAATATACTTTTGCCAGCAGGGCATTGGCAGCATTGGAAGATGCCGTACTAACCCGGTCAGCTGGTAGTTTAGCAGCTGCATCAGTGAGGTCGGTAATGATCTGATTGTATACTTCCTGTACCGTAGCACGATTAGCTATACTAACGGTAGACTCTAACCGAATTGGAATACCTGGGTGTGAATTATCTGGTGTAAATCCATAAGGCTGGGCAAATAAACGAACCAGTTCGAAATGAACCAGCGCCCGTATAAATTTTGCTTCACCTTCCAGCTGATCGCGCGATGCGCCTGCCAGGTCAATATTCTGCAATACCCGGTTTATATTGGCAATTACCTTGTAGCCATTGGTATAAAAATCATTTTTATACGCACCAAAGATAGAGGTACGGCGTCCATAGATTTCACCAAAATCTTCGGTGAGCAGGGTACCGTTCAGTTCATCACTTAACAGTTCACTCAGTATCACCGCCCGGCCGCCATAAAAGGTTTCACTTCCAAGGGTAATATAGGCTCCGTTTACCACTCTTTTTAATCCATCCTCATCTTTTAAGGCTTCTTCTTCCAGGATCTGACCCTGTGGGGGGCGATCAAGATACCTGGAACATCCTGTTCCCATAGCCATTGCTGTCAGTAGCATGGCAATTCCGATTTTATAGGAAAGCAATTTCATTGATACTTCATTTATAGTTAGAAAGTAATATTTATACCTGCTGTAATTGATTTCTGCTGTGGTGGCGTCAGGTAGGTTATATTGGGACTTAGGTTCCTGTCCTGGGCATTTTCAAAATCGCGTGCTATTTCCGGATCACCGCCGGGGTATTTAGACCAGGTCAGCAGGTTCATTCCCGTAACAAAGAATTTAGCCCGTTCAATTTTCAGCTTTTTTAACATCGTTGCCGGGAAATTATACGCAAGTGTCAATTCCCGCATACGCATAAAAGAAGCATCGTATAAAAACATAGTGGAGTTGTATTGCCACTCGCTCGATAAACCGTAGTAGGTATCCGGGCGCATGGTCAGTCGGGGAAAAGAAGCCTGATCGCCGGGCTGCTGCCATCTGTTAGCGATATCGGTACGGATATTCCAGTCTGTTACCACACCCAGTTGGCGTTTAGCGCTTCCATCGTAAATATTACCACCAATAGTAAACGTAAATAGAGAAGAAAGTTCAAATCCTTTAAAAGAAAGGTTGGTATTCAGGCCCCCAACATAATCAGGAATTACTGAGCCGATGGGCACCCGGTTGTTCAGGGAGAAAGTTTTTGTAAGCTTTCCACTGGCGTCTACCCACACCGGTAAGCCATCATTTTCATCCACTCCATGAAAACGTACCAGGTAATTGGTTCCAACAGGATAACCAATTGCAATCCTGGTATCATTGGTACCACCGCCAATTGCGTCTGCACTCAATGCGCCGAGTTTTTTTACTTCATTGTAATTTTTGGAAATATTTCCACCGATACTCCATTTGAAATCTTTCTTTTTGATCAACTCCACATTCATTGTCAATTCCACGCCTTCGTTTACGATCAGGGAATTATCGAGGTTTCTCCAGCCATTGGCGAACCCGGTAGACGGAGACAACCCTGCATCCAGCAATACGTCTGTAGTGGAACGGTTGTAATAAGAAAGCTCACCGGTAAGCCGGTTACCGAACAAGGCAAATTCAAGCCCTGCATCAAAATTGAAAATCTTTTCCCAACGCAGGTCCGGGTTACCGATCCGGTCCAGGAAATAGGTTTGTCCGCCTACATAAGGACTACCTCCATTGTACGCTGTATAATAACGGCCAGCCGGAATATTGGAATTACCCATGATACCTGCGCTAACCCTGACCTTAAGAAAATTCAGCCAATCAACAGAACGGAAAAATTCTTCCTGTGTAAGGGTATAACCAATAGCTGCTGAGGGGAAAAAGCCATACTTATTATTTTCACCGAAACGGGAGGAACCATCAATACGGGCAGTTAACTGCAGGAAAAGTTTGTCCTGGAAACTGTAATTGATTCTTCCAAAGAAAGAGTTGAAGGTATAGGCATTAAATTCTGTAGTATCCAGGAGATTGTTATTGATAAAGCTGTCTCTTGTAGCTTTCCACATATCCCGGTCATTATAATAGGCAGTATTGGACTCCCGGCCAAAATCAGTGTTATAGGATTTGGAGTAGGATTCCTGCACTTCCGTACCCAGTAGAAAATTAAAAGAATTATCCTCGTTCATATCCCACCGGTAATTGGCCGTAAAAGAGGCATTCATATTGGTTGTCCATACCGGGCTTCTGCGGGCGAAACCCAGGCCACTGGTGGCATTCCGGATTTTAGCCGTTTCAAACTTATCTTCCATTCCCAGCAGGTAATCAATATTTCCGTTTGCTTTCAGGGTCAGGTTTTTAATGGGCGTAAATTCAATGATCAATCCACCCAAAAACCGATCATCCCGGTTAATCCAGGTATTTTCTTTCATCCGGGCATACGGATTAGCGCCATCCAGCCAATAGGAACCGTCTGCTTTGTAAACAGGATAAATCGGCAAAGCAGTACTCATGGCATCACCTAACCCACCTGCCCAAGCTGCCGGTACACGATTGTTCTTACCCCTGTTCCATCCTGTATTAAGTGCAAGTTTTAATTTATCGGAAACTTTATAATCGAGGTTGGCTCTTAAGCCGATACGGGTAAAGGAGTTACCAATGATATAACTCTGGTTTTCACTATAGCTGGCACCTATATACGAACGCAATTTTTTACCACCCGTATTCATGCTGATATTATGCTCGTTGATAAAGCCATCCCTGGTAAGCAGGTTCCACCAATCGGTATTTGTAGCTCGGGCTGATTCCCAGCTGATACCGGCAGGAAGGGGTGCAAGCCCGGAATTACCATCGTTCTCCCAGGCTTCCTGGCGCAGTCCCAGCCATTCCTGGCTATTGGCAAAAGTGGGACGATTGGCAAAGGTGGAAACACCAATTCTGTTGTTGTAATTAAAGGAGGGTTTTCCGGATTTTCCGCGCTTGGTAGTAATCAGGATTACCCCATTGGCACCACGGCTACCATAAATACCCGCAGCAGCAGCGTCTTTTAATACCTCTACCGATTCTATATCACTGGGATTAATGGCCGCCAGCGGATTCTGGTTCATTGCCCCGCTATTGGTTCGCAGAAAAGGATCCTGCGTAATAGGAATTCCATCCACTACATAAAGCGGATCTCCACCGGCGCTGATTGAATTGATACCGCGGATTCTGACAACCGAACCGGAGCCAGCCAGCCCGCTTCCCTGAACCACCTGAACGCCGGCAGCTCTACCCTGTAAGGCAGCTTCAAAACTGGGCGTTGGGATGGAAGTAATTTTATCGGAGGAAACTTTGGCTATAGCCCCGGTAACTTCCCGCTTTCTTTGTGTACCATAACCAATTACTACAACTTCACCCATCTGGGAATTGTCGTTCTGCAACTGAATGGCAGCAGCGGAAACATTTCCGGCCCTGATTTCACGGGAGGTGAAACCAACTGAACTGATTACAAGAATAGCATTTTCGTCCGGCACCTGAATGGTGAAACTTCCATCCTGCCCGGAAGAAACCCCTTTTGAAGTTCCTTTGATCAAAATGGATGCTTTGGCCAGTCCGGCTCCATCTGAATCGGTGACCCTTCCGGTAATGCTAACCTGTGCACATACAACCTGCTGTAGGAGTATAAATACGACCAACGGCAAGGCAATCGTAAGCAAGCGTTTGAATGACATAATCGTGCGTGTTGCGTTTTTTATATAATAAAGAAATCGTTAAACCGGCTTTGCGTACTTTTTACATATTAAAAATGTGTAAAAAGTACACAAACATAGGCAATATCTCATTGAGATTTAACATTTGTTAAAGATTTTTTTTTGCCTGAAAAGGAATGCTGAACAGGGTTTTCCAGCTTCTTTTTAACTCAGTGATAATCAGCAGACCTGCATTTATCAAGAAAACTTGAAGCGATTGTCAGGAGATTTTTTTTGCCTTTTTAGCAAATTTGGCTGCATTGAACTTATATAATTTGCCGGGGCGGTGCGGCACATCTTCTTCCAGTTCATTCAGATCAACCAACCAATCCATCATGAAGAATTTTTTCCGGAAATTACGGCGGTCCAGTTCACAGTTCAGTACGGCTTCATATACACTTTGCAATTCCCGTAAAGAGAATTTTTTAGGCAGCAGATTGAATACCACCGGGTGATCTTCCACTTTTTCGCGCAGGCGCTCTATACAGGTATCCAGGATATTTTTATGGTCAAATGCCATATCACCAATCTCCTTTACAGGATGCCAGTGTAATTCATTGTCCGATAGCTTTAACTGATGGTCCTTGATATTTACCAGGGAAAAATAGGCGGTCGTAATTACCCTGCCGGCCGGGTGCCGGTTAACTTTACCAAATGTATGCACTTGTTCCAGGTACACATCGTCCAGGCCGGTTCGCTCTTTCAGAATCCGGTAGGAGGCTGAGTTAATATCTTCATCGGGCCGAACCAGGTCTCCCAGCAAAGACCACATGCCTTTATACTCCTTGATATTACATTTGATCACCAACACTTTTAATTCCCCTTCCTCAAAACCAAAAATTACACAATCCACTGATAACGCTATCCTGAAATAATCTTTATCACTTAATTCTCCAAAATGACTGAATCTCGAAATCTGTTTCATGTTGTTGGTTTTACTGCAGCAGCAGTTTAATAATCTTTCGCTTATCGTTTACCTGCAATTGCAAAAGATAAATACCTTTTTGCAAACTGTTTTATTCAAAACCCCTAGGATCAAGCCGTGTTTTGATG
>NZ_LUKG01000076.1:0-7176 GCF_001601815.1 Flavihumibacter sp. CACIAM 22H1 | reverse complement strand
CTTTTTGCAAACTGTTTATCAAACCCGGATCAAGCCGTGTTTGATGCGGTCCCATTGCCCTGTTTCCTACCGGGATGGTTGCCAGATTTCTGCCGTTCAGATCCATCAGTGTAAACTGTACCTTACCGGCTTCGGGCAATTCATATCGGATGATTGAACTTGTCTGAACCGGGTTAGGCGTCATTCGCAAGCGGAAAATATCGGTTGTTTCAATGTCGCGTACCGGTGTTGGCGTGGTGCCATTCAGGTTCCTGTTCAGGTATACTTTGTAGCTTCCTGCCGGCAAATTTATGCTTTGTGCGTTTCCGGTGGCGCTAAAAGGTTCACCTGTGAATAACTCAAACCAAACTCCCGCCTGCGGAAAAGAGACCTGCACCGGCGCCGCAGTGGTACCAAAATTACCAACCACTACAAGTTTAGAACTGTCGCTTGTTATATACATCCACTTAGCCGCACCCGACAGGTCTTGCTGAATAGTACCGCCTATGAATAACTGCTCGAAATAGGGATTATTTCGAAGTTGCAACATAGTTTTATACACATTCCGTAACTGCACCCGACCCGCCGCCTGGTAATAATTCCAACGAATCGGTTTGGGATCCGTTCTGCAGGAATTATTGACCGTACCATTTTGACAATAATTAATACTCAGGTCGTAGCCCAGCTCACCAAACTGCCAGATTAGTTTAGGCCCGGGCATGGCTAAGAGAAAACTTGCCACCAGTTCATTCCGCTTCAGGGCAATGGCTTCATCACGGATCGTATAGCCTGCACTGCTAAGTCCCTCGATTTTGCATTTTACCATGGAACGTTCTTCATCATGGCTTTCCATATAACTGATCAGGTGTGGCTTTTGCCAGTTGCGGACAGTATGTAATGCACCACTGAAATTTGAATTACTGACCTGGCCTTTGGCAGCTTCGGTAAAATTGTAATTCATATTACCCCATAACATCATTCCATAATTAGAAAGCTCGTTCTCTTCATTGTTTACACCCAGGTGTTCCAGAATAACATAGGAACCAGGGGCTTTTTGCTGCAAGGTATCGTAATAGCCTTTCCAGATAGCTACCCGGCTGGCATCGTAGGCACTCCATGCATTTACATCGCAGTTCCCACCATTGTCGTCACAGGTCTTGGTTTGTGTAAAACCCTTTGATAAATCAAAACGAAAGCCATCCAGTTTATACTCCTGCAGCCAGAAACTACAAACATCGCTAAAGAATTTTTTGGAGGCGGCTGCTTCATGGTTCATATCATACCCAACATTAAATGCATGTTTGGCAACCGGGTTAAACCAGGGATTATTGGCCGCAGGGCGGTTATTGGCTGCATCGAAGTATAACTGCACCATCGGCGATTGGCCAAAGGAATGATTCAGCACCATATCCATTACCACGGCAATACCGTTTTTATGACACTCATCAATAAATGCTTTGAGCGTATTCTTGGGGCCATAATATTTATCAGGCGCAAAATAATAGGAAGGGTTATACCCCCAGCTGATATTGCCTTCAAATTCATTAAATGGCATCAGGTGCAGGGCATTAACACCCAATGATTTGAAATACCCGATAGAATCCTTAAGGGTTGTCCAATCGTGTTTCTCTACAAAATCACGCAACAGAACTTCATAAATTACCAGCTTCTCTTTAGCCGGGCGCTGAAAATTTGTTACCTGCCAGGTATAAGCGGGTGCATTGGTTTGTAATACACTCACAATACCGGTTGTTTTTCCTGTCGGATAGGCTTTGAGGTTGGGATAGGTGGCAGCAGTTATAAACGGATCGTTCCATGGATCTAATACTTTCTCCGAATAGGGATCGCCGATTTTCAAGGTACCATCTACCAGGTACTGATAGGCATATTCGGTACCCGAATTAAGGCCGGTTATCCGGATCCAGAAATAGGAACCATCGGGTGTTCTGTTCATTTGGTAAGCCAGCGACTCTTCCCAGTTATTAAACTCACCCAATACATTAACCCGTTGTTTTCCGGGTGCTTTTATAACCAGTGTGGCGGCCGTTTGATCTGCTTCATAATTAACGCCATCTTTTACCCCCGCGGGTAAAGGAGCCACCGTGGTAGGCGGTGCAACATAGACCCGGAACGTATCTGATAAAATGCCGGGGTTATCAGGATTGGTAGCAATAAACACCTGCTCACCAGCTGTTTGAATTGTGGCCGTAAACCGTATAATCGTATCGTTTTCCCGGGAAGCAATGGTGTTTCCATTCTGGCGGAGAACCAGCTTCTGGTAAATCGAACTCCTGGCTTCCAGTTCAAGGGTAGACCCCACCGTTAGTACCGGTGGAACCAGGTAGGGTTTGAACCGGGCTTCAAATTCCGGCTTGCTAAATTTAACAACCGCCGCACCCGCCGGGTAAATATCCCAATAGATATTTCCCTGATCCACGCTCAGGTCAGCCGCTTTGCCTTCCAATGCATTGCCCCCGGGATTATAGGAGCGGAATACCATGGCAATTTTTAGAATTTTTTCGCCCGCTGGCACCTGGTAATAACTGCGAACAGAAGGTATGATAAAAGAATAAAAATTGCCCGATCCCTTTACCATACGTGCCGCTGCATCATTGCTATTCCAGGTAGTGGTAACATATTTCCAGTCGCCGCTGTTGGCACTTTTATCAGTTATTACCCCGGTATGGATATACACATCGCCGGAATAATTCAATAATCCTTTATTTCCTTTGGAAGCATCGTATACGATCTGGAGCCCCTTATCCTCTGTTGGAAAAAACGGGTCAACAATAACCTGTGCCTGGATCTGGCTAAAAATAAACAGGAAGAAGAGCAGGTAAGCAGTCGTTCTCATGGCAAAACAATAATGTGTTAAAAATACACATTAAATAATACTATCCAAATTTTGTTGAAACTTTACGCCCATGTATACGGAACAACAAACCAGGGATCTTCAGGGCAGAACAGCGTCTTTTTTACAGCTTCTTCCCCACCTGCCGGCAGGGGACGTGGAAGCGCTGAGAGATGTATTACGCTTTCATGAATACCGGTATTATGTATTGGATGCGCCATTGGTAGCCGATTATGAATACGATCAGTTGTACAAGGCACTGGAAGCCATTGAACAGCAAAACCCGGCACTTATCCGCCCGGATTCGCCCACGCAGCGGGTAGCCAATGCCTTAAATGGGGCATTCGCCACGGTTCAGCACCTGGTACCCATGTTGTCTTTGGACAATTCCTACAATGCAGAAGACCTGATTGACTGGGACAGGCGGGTGCGCGAAGGGGCGGGTACTGCTGGCATCGAGTACTGCGTAGAACCCAAGTTTGATGGGGCCAGCATTTCGCTGATCTATGAAAACGACCTGCTTACACGCGGTGCTACCCGGGGCGATGGTGTTCAGGGAGATGATATTACCACCAATATCCGGCAAATCCGCTCGGTACCGCTGTCTGCCCGATTCTCCGCATATGGTATAACCCAGATTGAGATCCGGGGAGAAGTGTTGCTGACCAAAAAACAGTTCAAAGCCTTCAACGATAAACTCACTGAACAAAACCTGCCTCCCCTGGCCAACCCGCGGAATGCTGCTTCTGGTTCACTGCGGATCAAGGACCCGGAAATTGTACGCAAGCGCAACCTGGAAGCTTTTTTATACCATGTAAGCTATCATATAGATCAAAATAATCAGCCCCCCGCAGAACTGGAAACGCACAGCGGCAGCCTTGACCTGTTATGGGAGCTTGGATTCCGGAGTCCTGCAAAAGAAAAAAAAGTTTTCACCGGCATAGAAGGCGTAATTCAATACTGCCAGGATTTCGAAGCTGGCAGAGACGATCTGCCCTATGAAATTGACGGCATGGTGATTAAGGTAAACCGGCTCGATTTACAGGAGAAACTGGGTATGACCACCCACCACCCGCGTTGGGCCATCGCGTATAAATTCAAAGCCCGGCAGGCTACCAGCAAATTACGGGGAGTAGAATTTCAGGTAGGCAGAACCGGTGCCATAACGCCTGTTGCTAAAATTGACCCTGTACCGATTGGTGGCGTAGTAGTGGGATCCATTTCTTTGTTTAATGAAGACGTGATCAAAGAAAAAGACCTGAAGATCGGAGATACGGTACTGGTAGAAAGGGCGGGTGATGTGATTCCGTATATCGTAAAATCAATGGCCGAGCTTCGTACCGGCGAAGAACAACCGATACAGTTTCCGGTTAACTGCCCGCGTTGTTCCAGCGCCCTTGCCAGGGAGGAAGGAGAAGCGGTATGGCGCTGCATTAATATTGATTGCCCGGCACAGGTAGTGGAACGTATTATTCATTTTGTATCGAAAGATGCTATGGATATCCGCAGTTTCGGAGAGGCCAATGTTCGGAAATTTTATGAATTAGGCTGGTTGCAGGATATACCCGGCATCTACCGCCTGCCTTATGATAAAATGCGGCAATTGGGAGGGTTTGGTGAAAAATCCATTACCAACCTGCAGACCAATATTGAAAAATCAAAATCCCAGCCCCTGCACCGGCTGATTTTTGCACTCGGTATCCGCTATGTAGGAGAAACAACCGCCAAAACACTGGCACAGTCCGTTCGGCATCTGAATGATCTGAGCCTGCTTAGCCTGGAAGAGTTACAGTCGCTCGAAGATGTAGGGGTCAAAGTGGCCAGCAGCATTTATCAGTTTTTCCGGAACCAGGCCAATATTGAGCTGATCAGGGAATTGGAAACCTTAGGGCTGACCCTGCAATCAGAGAAAAAAGCGCCCCTGGGCGACGGACTGTTATCCGGCCAAAGCTTTCTTTTCACAGGTACCCTTAACCGATTAAAACGATCAGAAGCGGAGGAAATGGTAGAAACCCGGGGAGGCAAGCTATTAAGTGGCGTAAGCAGTAAGCTCAACTACCTGGTAGTGGGCGAGGATGCGGGGTCTAAACTGGAGAAAGCCAGGAAAATTCCACAGATCCAAATCCTGTCGGAAGATGATTTTATAAAAATGATGGGGGGAGAATAAACGCATAATGATTTTGGTTCATATCTTTTCGTAACTTTAAAAAAAAGGGTACGATGATTAAACCACTATCTGGCGAAGTATGGAAGCCGCTTCAGTTTCCGGGATGGAAACATCTTCGCAAACAGTATGCCTTATCTTCCAGCGGTCGTGTAGCCAGCTACTCCGAAAAAGTTACGGAGGATGGGAAGCTGTTAAATGGTTCACTCACCACCGGTTATAAAACCTTAAACCTGCACCGCCCGGGTAATAATGGTACTTTGTATATACACCGTGAAATTGCCCGGCTCTTTTTAAAGAAGCCGTCGAATAAGCACCGTTATGTGATCCATCTGAACCATAATAAAACAGACAATTCCATTAAAAACCTGAAATGGGCCACGCTGGAGGAAATGATTGAGCACCAGCAAAGTAGTCCGGCTAAAGTAGCTTACAAAAAAGTACAGGCTAACCGGTCCAACGGATTGAAGCTCAATGCTACCCAGGTGCGATCCATCAAGAAAACATTAAACAGTAAAAACCGAACGATGACAATCCGCCAGCTGGCTGAGAAGTACGGGGTAAGTGAAATGACCCTGTATCGTATAAAAAGCGGTGAAAACTGGTCAAAAGTAAAATGAACAAGCCGCCTGCGATTCTGTTTTACCTTTGCACCGTTTAAAACATCGCATGGCCTATCATTCGCTTGAAGCAGCTTTATTGGATTTAGAAAAGAACGGACAATTGGTCCGCATCCGGGAAGAAGTTGATCCTTACCTGGAAATGGCAGCTATTCACCTGCGTGTATATGAAGCAGGCGGACCTGCATTATTGTTTGAACGGGTAAAAGGAAGCCGGTTTCGGGCAGCATCCAATATTTTCGGAACACTGGAGCGCAGCAGGTTTTTGTTCCGGGAAAACCTGGACCAGGTGCAACAGCTAATCCGTTTAAAAAATGACCCGATCAAAGCGCTGAAACAACCGTTTCGGTATGCCGGCGCCGGCCTGGCAGCCATGAAAGCATTGCCCCTGCGCAACCCACTTAAAAAACCGGTATTATTTCAACAGCTCCGCATTCAGGAAATTCCATTGATTCATCATTGGCCCATGGACGGAGGCGCCTTCGTAACGCTGCCCCAGGTATACACGGAAGATATTGAACAACCTGGCATCATGAAAGCCAATCTTGGTATGTACAGGATACAGCTTACTGGTAACGAATACATTCCGGATCAGGAAATCGGCCTGCATTACCAGTTGCACCGGGGTATTGGCGTACACCAAACCAAAGCTAACAGGAAGGGGCAACCGCTGAAAGTATCCATTTTTGTTGGTGGTCCGCCTTCCCATACGGTTGCTGCGGTAATGCCGCTACCGGAAGGCATGAGCGAGTTAACGTTTGCCGGTTTATTGGGCAACCGCCGGTTCAGGTATTGTTATAAGGAGGGATTTTGCATCAGCACGGATGCTGATTTTGTGCTGACAGGCGAAGTTTATCCGGAAGAGAATAAACCGGAAGGACCATTTGGTGATCACCTGGGGTATTATAGTCTCCGGCATGCTTTTCCCCTGATGCGCGTTAAAAATGTGTATGCCCGGCAAAACGCCATCTGGCCCTTTACCGTGGTAGGACGCCCGCCCCAGGAAGATACCAGCTTTGGGCAGTTAATTCACGAAATAACAGGCGACGCCATTCCACAGGAAATTCCCGGTTTAAAGGAAGTACATGCGGTGGATGCCGCCGGCGTACATCCCTTATTACTGGCAGTAGGTAGTGAACGGTATACTCCCTACCTCCCTACCCGGCAACCAGCAGAATTATTGACCATTGCCAACCATATTCTGGGAACGGGCCAGTTGAGCCTGGCGAAATTCCTCTTCATTACTGCCGATGAGCAGAACCGGGTAAATACCCATGAAGAACAATTTTTTTTCCAGTACCTGCTCGAACGGATTCAACTCAACAGAGATATTCATTTTCATACCAATACCACCATTGATACGCTCGATTATTCAGGAACCGGTTTAAACAGTGGTAGTAAAGTAGTTTTTGCTGCTTATGGAGACCCCGTACGAACACTTTGCACGGAAGTACCGGCAGCAATTGCTCAGCTTCCTTTTATCAGGGAAGCAAAACTGGTTATGCCCGGCGTGGTAGCTTTTCAGACAACAGCTTATGCAGGGCCCGAAGAAACGGCCGCAC
>NZ_LUKG01000075.1 GCF_001601815.1 Flavihumibacter sp. CACIAM 22H1 | reverse complement strand
TGAATAATTATTAATTTTTCTTCATTTGTGGAATTAGAGAACCATAATCTTATTTCAATTGAATCAAATCCCTTTTCCAAATCATCAAGATTTAACAACTTTTCAATATCGAACTTTACAGTGCGCATGTAATCATTTTTCCTGTTTTCTGGAATTTCTTTAACTACTGCACCAGATTGAGGTTTACTTGATGAGTTACATCCAATAACAGTAATTAAAATCAAAATACAAATAATATGTGCTAAATAATTCATAAGTATTAACTATATAAATTCCCAAAAATTCTTTTTTCTAATCAAAGGCGGCCTAATTGAGCCAGGGTGCACGCCGTCAAATTTTCTAGTATCTTTTGGCTTTAAATCATTAGGTAACTTTTTCCAATCCCACGGAAATTTTGGCTTCCCTGGCATTGGTCCACTGTCATTTTCATCTGGAGCCAAATCTTGCATGTTTTCATTTTCAGCGCCTACAAAATTATGCCAATTAATTTCCATTTTTCCATGTGCGTTTATAAAAGCAATTAAAACAGTCCTATTCGTGTATACTAAATATTTTGTACTTGGTTAATAATGGCCTCTTGGAAATTCCAATATTGTACCTAAGTAAATATATAATTGAGAATAAAAGGGCCTACTATGAGGGCCTACGAAAAGTTACGGAAGAGAACAAGTGGACCGATTGGATTATGTACATGTTAGATGGAATAGAAACTACCGCGTTGTATACCCAACAAAAAATTGACAGTATTATCATACTAATGTCAGAAACCGAAAAGTTTTTAAAGGAAAAGGCGGGTGACATATATAGTAAAGAGCTTCTTGAGATTATTTTTAGGCAGCCGTATTCAAAACGGAAATTCTTGGAAGATGAGGGGTTGGTTAAAAAGAAAACTGCTGGCACGTACTTAGCAAAGCTTGAAGAAATTGGACTATTGAATAGCATTACTGTCGGAAAAGAAAAGCTTTATATAAATCGTCGCTTATTCGACATACTTAAAAAATAAAAAACCGATATTACAACAAAATACTTTTCTGATCGATGGTCTTATTTTTAGACTTGATGGTCTTATCCCTTACAAATATCCCCGCTGTATATTTATCATACAATTCAAAAAAGAATTCAATTCTTTTAGCCTCACTCGCAAATGGCTGGCTCCTGTATGCCTGATCTACCGCTTTATCAAGGTGCTGTTGGACTTCGGTAAGCTCTGGTGGCATCGTATTAGGGTCATATAGATCGGCTAAACTACTGGTCGGGAATGGCCTCTAGCGTCAAGTACTGCTTGGGCTACTTGCTCAATAGCTGCCTTCTGTTTCCCTGTAGGATTATCAGGCCAAGGAAAATTGTTGTATACGATTCCATTTGAATACTGAATATCACTCTTCAATCTTCCTGTTACTGATTTTGTCCAAAGGTTATGCATGGCTGAATTATGTACTCCAAAATGATATAATTCAGCATTGGGTAACATATAGTTTTTATTGCTGCTAATTATATTTGATGCAATATATCCGATAGGTAAATAGTGTCTTCTTTCTGAATATCCCTCTGGAATTACTAGATAATCTTTATTCGTATGTCTGATTTCATCAAATAAATTTGGGGTAGCAGCTTTTTTAATTGTAGCAAGTTTGGGGCTTCTTAATCTATAATCTTTAACTTTTTTGAACCCGTTCATAGACCATTGGAAGGTTTCTTAATTCCATCGGAGATCTGTCTTTTAGCCATAAACACCATCTATCAATGTTGTTAATAAACTCTGTTGATCCATATTACAGTTATACAGGGGAATGAGCCGAATAAATGCTCTAATCGGCTCATGACAAAATACAACTGGCAACAAAAAGACTGGCTGCAGTTCAGATTTTCGCTTGAGGAAGTTGAGGGCGAGCTGCTGATTTTTGCTGAGAAGGTAGGGAGGATATCGGGCATTTTAGAAGGTCTGACTGAGGAAACAAAGCAGGACGCAATCGTTGATATCATATTTGCAGAAGCCATAAAAACCTCGGGCTGCTTTACCATTCTGAAAACATCAAGGATAAATCTGCAGCGGGTTTAGGAGAGTTAATGACTGATGTTCGCAAAACATTCAGGGAAGTTTTGACGGAAGAAAAACTGTTTGCCTGGCACAGGATGTTGCTGGGTCAAAACAAAAAAGTCGCAGTTGGTCAATGGCGCTCCCAGGAAGAACCTATGCAGGTTGTTTCAGGTGTCTTGGGAAAGGAGAACCTGCATTATGAAGCGCCTCCTTCATCAAAAGTTCCGGAAGAAATGAAACAATTTATTGAATGGTTTAACGATACAGCCCCGGGCGGGAAACTGGAAATTAAAAAGCTCCGGTGCGTTCTGCTATCGCGCATTTGTATTTTGAAACTATACATCCTTTTGCAGATGGCAATGGAATCTATGGCTAATCCAAATTAGAAAGATTAACCCTCTCCCAAATCACATCTTCATGAGTAATATATTTTATCACACCGTAATCCTCATGCCAAAAGATTTTTTTTGGGTCAGTTGCCTTTGATTTTGGGTCAAACGTATCAAATTCGTATATCTTTCCCTTCTTCATCTTCTCTACGGTACCATTAGTAAGATCTAAAATAATGACTTGAGAAGATAAATATTGGATAAAAAGACGAGTTTCTTTATTAGGATATTCTTTGGCAATATGAACTAATTGACTACTATCAGAATGGTATTTCAAATTTTTATTTTTATATAATACAACTCCTTCCTGGGGTAGGTATTTATTATGAACTTCGATGGGAATATATTCTGGATAATACACTAGGCTTTTTACAATAAACGAAGTATCAAACTCTCCATTTTGTGACTTAAAAATTAACGAATCTCCTGCTCTGTAAATATTTATCCATTTCAATTCACCATCAGATAGCTTTGTCTTTATAGGTTCGCACCCTTTAATTGCAAAACATATAAAAAAAATGCAACACCAAATTATAAATCGGTATTTCATTATTACTCTATTAGGTTAACATTAATTCCCAAACTTATCCAATATTAATTAAATCATTAATCCAAGTATCTAAACTATGACCGCCTCTAGCTCCACCATAACTTTCCCTCTGCACTCTACGGTCCATCAGAATAAAAGCCCTGTCTGGTAAATATGGTTTGTAATTCGGGTTATATTCAATTCTTCCATTCTTTCCCATTGCCCGATCTGCATTATACTTGCTTGATTGCCAGTGGTCAATCAAAAAACCATTCGCAAATATGAAAAGGTTTCTATCAATATCTATTGGGTTAATTGGGTTATTGCCACCATAATTAAATGGAGTTAATCCATAATAAACTTCTGAATAATTTTCAGTCCAATGCCACTTGCCGATTTGAGAATCATACATCCTGGTCCCATAGTCATACCACTCTAACCCATCACCATCACTAAACTCTCTTCCTTGCTTATTCTTTCCATTATATTGATACTTGTTATCCAACTTACCGATGGCTCTTTACGATACTCCTGCCATGGTAAGCCCATAAGGATAATAATTTCTTTCTTCTAATAATGGACCTGGTGTATGTGTATTACTAACAGATTATGAAAGAATAAGGGAAGATTACTCTCATTACTGATAAAGATATAGATATATCCGTTCTTTAGAACAGTTACAGGAGTTGTATCACTTCCTGTAGCCACCGGTGCAAGATTACCCTGAAAATACTTAAACTGCTCATCGAAACTTATTTAATTCAGATAAGAATGTGGTCGGAAAATGGGTGCTTGTTTCCAGGTTGACCAAAACTGATTAAGGACAGCAAAAGAATATTTAATAAAACGAGCGTTTTTTTCCTACTACACGGTAAGAGTCATATTCAAACAAAGAGCATGTTTGACTATTTTGAAATAAGAGAGTGGAAAAACAGTTGGAATATTTTGCTAAGGCCTTAGCAAATAGATGAAACATAGTAAATTATTATTATTTACTAGCGGGGTTCACAAAAAAGGCCCTCATTTGCCCAAAATATCTTAGTCAAAATAAAATACACCTACTCCTTATCGCCCTTTAACCGGTCCATAAAAAATGAAGTAAATACTGATTTTCTTTATAACAATACGACGGTACCCTTTCTATCTGAACCCGTTCAAGTGCCCATAACGATTGACTGCTGGTAGATAAAATTTGGTAGGCGTTTGATTTTCAAAAAATCACTTGTCCATATAAGTTAGTTCAACCTATTTATTTGCTCGTAAAGACTCCACCCCCAACTGGCGCATTTTGAACGCTAATTTCCGTTTTTGACTTTTTTTAATCTACGATATTGCAGGTTGCTTAAATCCATTAAAACTGGTCAACGATGAAAAGGAAATTGCTTGCCGTATTGGTATTCTTGTTTTACTTAATGGCGCCTATATTCGCAAGCCCCGGGAAAAATATCAAAGACTTCAATGTATTTCCCAAAAACGACGGCAAAACCAACTCTCGCAATCTGCAAAAAGCAATCGACTGGGCCAGTAAATACGGGGCCGCACTTTGGGTGGAACCCTCCGATGAACCCTATGCACTGGCCAGCGGCCTAATTCTCAAAAAGAATGTTTCCCTAATAGGCGTTCACGGACCCGTTCCAAGAGCAACCGCTCACCCCACCAAAAAAGCACCCGTAGGCAGTGTTTTTAAAATCGAAGACAACGAACACCCCTTGTTTATTGTTGAATCAGCTACACAGATTAAAGGCATTCAGTTTTGGTATGCCCACCAGGAATTGAAAGACCCTTCCAAAATAATCAGGTATCCGCCCACCATACAGGTGAGCAAAACCAGCCGTACAGAAGGGGTTACTTTATCCAACCTTGTTTTTTACGGCGAATATATTGCCATGGATTTCAACGCCTCCGAAGCGTTTCCCTGCGAATTAATCCTGATTGAACAATGTTATGGTTATCCCTTAAGCGGAGAATTTATCCGCATAAACTATTGCTATGATATTCCAAGATTCCTGCATTGCCATGTTAACCCGAGTATTATGCGCCAAATGCAAGTCGGTTTTTCAAAAGCCGTGGTGGATGCCGTAATTGCCCGTAAAACCTTTGCCTATACCATCAATAATACCGATAATGCACAGCTGATTGATCTATTCACCTTTGCAACCTGGGGCGGCATTTACCTGGGTGATGAGAGTTATGGGCAACTAACCAATTTTAACCTGGATTGTGTTACGGTTGGCTTACATAAGGCCGGAAACAATACCAAAAACAGAAACTGGCAAATAGCACAGGGGTCCATTATTGCCAATGCAGGTACCGAAGTAGAAAATATTCATCCCCTTATCATCGAAGGCCAGGGACATACAGCTATTACCAACGTAGAAGCTTTTAGCGGAGACAACCCGGCCTTGACCAACACCGGCGTATCGTTTGATTTCATGCAGGTGCGGGGCAATGAGAAATTGACCATTTCACTTTTTGGCTGCCGGATGCGTAACTATGTTTCGAAACATCCGTTCACCATAAAAAATACTGCCGCAATTATTCAGGCAGTTGCCTGCATTGATAAAGATGAGCAACTCTATAACATTATTATTAACCGATAGACGATGGCAACAGCCAGTTTCCATCCCAGGGTTGCTCACCACCTTTTTTGCATATAAGGCGGCTTCCGCGCCATAGGCCTTTTTTCGTTTTGACGGGCAGAGCAGCCATCACGGTTTTGTCGCTGTATTGCTTTATGACTACGTTATCCGGTTTACCCGAAAAGCCAGATAAGGCATTGGATGAATTTTTTAAAGGGTGCTATCTAAGGTTACAACCATTTCTCTAGGTTTCTTCTACCGTTTTTTAACCGTTTTGAAAAAATAGTAGAACGGTGAATCAACGAAATGTGAACGTTGGAACAACGGTACAGCCGCTTACTCATGCTTTAATCGCTCTACCACAAATTTTTCCAGCGAATTAACTGCCAGGTTTTTATCGTGGTGCTTAAGCAGCGATATATGCGTGTCGGCCAATTTCGGCAACCGGTTCTTGGTGCGGATAATCTGCAGGTCGTCCGGTACCATATTGCGGGGTAATACGGTTATCCCCATCCCGGCTTTTACCGCTGCCACCGTTCCTGCATAACTATGGCTGGAAAAAACAATCCTCCATTTCCGGTTTAATTGTTCCAGTGATTGTATGGCCCTGGCCCGGTAAACGCAGGGCTGTGGTGATACAACAAGCGGAACCGGGCTGTCCTCGTCCAAACTAACCAGGCGCTTGTTTCCCACCCATTCCAAAACTTCCGACCAAACATCAATCCCATTTGGGAAATCTTCCGGTTTATTCATTTTTACCAATACCAGGTCAAACTGCTTTTTCTTAAACCGGGCAAACAGGTTCAGGGTAAGATCACATTCTACTTTAAGCAGTATGCGCGGATGTAGTGATGCATACTCCGATAATACATCCGATAAAAAAACACTGGCAAAATCTTCCGGTAACCCGAACCGTAATTCCCCCTGCAATTCAGGGTGCTTAAACCGATCCATCGCATCCCGGTTTAATTGTACAATCTTCTTTGCATAACCCATCAATACTTCTCCTTCCGCCGTCAATGTTAACTGTCTTGATCGTACAAACAAGGGCTTGCCCAACTGTGTTTCGAGCTTGGTAATCTGCTGGCTCACTGCCGACTGTGTACGGGCCACTTTATCCGCTGCCCGCGTAAAACTGCCGGTTTCCGCCACCGCAATAAAACACTCCAGGGTTAAGGCATCAAAACTCATTATTAGAATTTCTTATTTTATGTATTAGAATTAAGCGTTTTTCTTATAATCAAACCTAGGATATTTTTGCCTCCGACGCAACTAAAATCCTTCAACATGATACCATTCCTCTCCCGGATTTCAACATTTTTTCACGTTGACACACTTTCCCTGGTCCTGTTTTCACTGGTTGTACTGGTGGCCCTGTCCATCGGTTCCTTTTCGCTCCGGTACCTCCGCGGTGATCGCCGGCAGGCAAGTTTTTATGCCCGCCTGCTGGGCCTCGTGCTCAGCCTTTTCCTGCTGGTAAGTGCAGATCACCTGCTACTGCTGGCAGCAGCCTGGGCCCTAAGCAATTTCCTGCTTACCCGCCTTATGCTGCACAAACAGGAATGGGAAGCCGCCCGCCAATCCTCTCTGCTGGCAGGTAAAAATTTTGTCCTTGGTTTAGCTTTCCTCTCGCTTGCTTTTTTCCTGCTCTACCAGCTTAGCGGAACCAGCTCTATCCAGGCCATTCTTCAAAACCCGGTTACCAGCAAATGGACCAGCCTGGCCTGCCTGCTGCTGGTACTGACTGCCATGACGCAATCCGCCCTCTGGCCTTTTCATCGCTGGCTTACCAGCTCGCTGAATTCACCTACCCCGGTTTCGGCAATTATGCATGCGGGCTTGGTAAACGGCGGAGGTTTTCTCCTGGCCCGTTTTGCCCCCCTCTTCTTTCAGCAGGCTTTTATTCTTAACCTGCTCTTCGCTGCGGGAATCTTAACCGCCCTGCTGGGTACCCTTTGGAAGCTGATGCAAACCGATATTAAACGAATGCTGGCCTGCTCTACCATGGGGCAAATGGGTTTTATGCTGGCGCAATGCGGTCTGGGTCTGTTTCCTGCAGCTATTGCCCACCTCTGCTGGCATGGCCTGTTCAAAGCCTACCTGTTCCTGGCTTCCGGATCGGCTGCCAGGGAAAAACGCCTGCCGCTCAGCTATCCACCCGCGCTGTCGCGGTTTTTACTGGCTACCTGCTTTGGCATAGTTGCCGCGGTTCTATTCGCCTGGATCAGCGGTGTACAGGTTCAGGTGGCCGATACCCGCTGGTTCCTGGTACTTCCGGCACTGGTGGCCGGCACCCAGTTTACCCTGCCCATTTTACAGGATAAGGGCCGCTACCAGCTGCCCCTGGCCTTTTTTGCTGCAATAGTACTGGGCGCTTGTTACGGAGCCAGTGTACATTTCATGGAAAGCCTCCTGGCGCCCCTGGGCATTTCCCAACCGCAGCCCCTCAACGCCCTGCACGGGGTAGCGGCTCTGGTATTGATCGCTTCCTGGCTGCTCCTGCTCTTTGTACGCCCCGATTCTTCCCTGGGCTATCCAAACTGGCTGCTCAAACTATACGTACAAATGCTCAATGCCGGTCAACCACATCCCGGTACCGTTACTACCCATCGCAATTCCTATAAATTCTAAATACAAGAACCATGACAACCATAACCGAAGCACCTCTTATAACACCCAAAGAAACCACTGCACCGCAGTATAACAGGCAATCTATTGATCTGGCCATTTCCGGCAGCTGGTCGAGGATTGCACCCTTCTGGCCCCTTAAAAACCTGATTGCCGTAAACCCGCTGGCCGGCTTTGAACACCTGCCTTTCCACGAAGCACTGGTGCAGGGAACTGCCTATTTTCAACAACAGGATATGCCCGCCGGCATGCAGCTGGTGAACCGGGAAAGCATCAAATGGTTACAGGCTTTTTTTGACCAGGGACAAGCAAGTATTTCCATGCCCTTACGAACCAGGGGACTGTTGAAAAGCACCCTGCAGTTATTCCGCTTCGACCAACGGCTGCATAAAAATGACCCCGATAAAATCAGGTTCCTGGAAAACCTGTCGCATACGCCCCGGGCAGTTATTGCGGAAAGCCTTTTTTACCTGGGAATTTCGGAAGCCGACCAGGAGACTTTTCTTACCCTGGTTTTAACTACCCTGCCCGGGTGGGCGGCCCATGTTCAATACCGCACCAGTTGGGCCGATGCCGCCGATGAGCAGGATCCGCATCCTGTAACCAAGGCACAGTACCTTGCATTCCGACTGGTTCTGACCTGCCTGCTCTGGCCCGGCGCTGCCGACCTGCTGCGCTGGCACCGGAATAAATCCGCTCAGCAAAGCGAACCCGCTATCCTGCCTTCTATCATCCAGAACGAACGTAATTACCAGCAGCAACTGGTAAAGCAGGTACAGGCTGTTCAGGCCCCCGTTTCAAAAAGCCAGCCCGCGGCACAGCTGGTGTTTTGTATAGATGTACGCTCTGAGCCCTTCCGGCGCGCGCTGGAAACACAGGGCCACTACGAAACCTATGGCTTTGCCGGTTTCTTTGGTTTGCCGGTTACAATTCAGAACCCGGTAACAGATCAGTCCTATGCTTCTTGCCCGGTATTACTCAAACCCGCTTCTACGGTGCAGGAGCTGCCCGGCGCTTCGGTAGAAGCAAGCCGCAAAGCCTATAAAAACCTGCAGGGTTTTAAAAAACTCTACCAGTCGCTCAAATACAATTTCACCACCCCGTTCAGCCTGGTTGAAATTATGGGATGGGCCAGCGGCGCATGGATGGGTATACGCACCTTATTCCCCAAAACTGCCAGCACCCTCCAAACCGGCATACAGCAGGCCATTGCACCAGCTTACCCACTACAACCTGTACTGGATAGCATACCGCTGCCGCAGCAGGTAGCATTCGGTGCCGGCGCCCTGAAAATGATGGGATTAACCCAAGATTTTGCGCCGCTTGTAATATTCTGCGGACATGGCAGTGCTACGGAAAATAATGCTTATGCCACGGCGCTTGATTGCGGGGCCTGCGGTGGCCGACACGGCGCTCCCAATGCCCGCATCCTGGCGGCAATACTGAATTCAGAAAACGTACGCAAAGAGTTAGAACAGCAGGATCTGTTCATCCCCGCCGATACGCTTTTCCTGGCTGGGGAGCATATTACCACCACCGACGAAGTACTGCTCTTCCCCGATTCGGTGCCCCCTGCACTGGCCGCTCCACTGCAAACCCTGCAGCAAGACCTGGAAAAAGCCAGAAAGCTGAACAGCCTTTGGAGAAGCCGCGAAATGGGGCTGCCCGCAACCCTGCAAAATGCAGCCGCCCTTACCGAACTTCGCGCAAAGGATTGGGCCGAGGTTCGGCCTGAATGGGGACTGGCAGGTAATGCCGCCTTTATTGTAGCCCCAAGATGGCTTACCAAAGACATTAACCTGGCAGGACGATCCTTCCTGCACTCCTATGAATGGGAGAAAGACCGGGATGGCGCCGCCCTTACCACTATTCTTACCGCGCCGATGGTAGTGGCACAATGGATCAATGCACAGTATTTCTTTTCAACACTGGATAATACGGCCTTTGGAGCCGGCAGTAAGGTTACCAAGAACATAACCGGTAAAATCGGCAGCATGCAGGGAAATGCCAGTGATCTTATGCATGGATTGCCCCTTCAATCGGTATACCGGTCTGACTCCAGCCCCTACCATTCCCTGCAACGATTAACGGTACTGGTGCATGCCCCCAAAACCAACATCGAACGCATCATACAGGCGCAGGAAATACTGCAACGTTTATTCTGCAATGCCTGGGTGCACCTGCTCTGTTATGACCCTACCGACCAGCAATTTTACCAGCTTTCCCAAGACTTAATTTTTACACCATATAAATACTAAAAAATGGAAACCCGCGAAAAAGACTTCAATTTAGTAGACGGCTGCTTTACAAATGCGGATGCGAAAGAAATTTTGGCTACGCTGTTTAGTGATAAAATCCATTTCCATCAACTGAGGAATTTTAGCCATGAAGAGCGATTTGGAAAACCAGATGCACATGCAATGGAACGAATTCCGGTGCTGAAAAAAACCCTGCAGGAAACACTGGCCTTTCTTCAGACCTACGAAGAGGAGACTGAATTCGAAATCCTGGCAGATATCCGGATCAAAGCGGTGGTGCCGGTACCTTATGTTGATTGAGCGTAGGTTAAAGTACACGGGGCCACCTTCCGACGGCCCCGTGTACTCTCTTTGTTTTTGAGCATTACTGCCAAACCGACGACAAGCGGTATAAATTAAGCTGGTGGAATTTCGCTGTTCCACCCACAACGTTTATGGAGCAGTTCCGGCCGTTCAGGTTCTTGTTAATGGGCATGTAGACGAAACCCTGGTTGGCAAATAATTCCACGCCGGTACGATCTATATAAAAGCTGAGTTGCAGCCTTCCTTTAACCAGGGGCAGCTTTGCTGTTACGCCGTCTGCACTCATTTCCTGCGCCTGCACGTTGTACACAAATTCCAGCCCGTTTAAATTAAACCGTACTTCATTTACCTTACCGGGTTCTACCACGGCCTGTAGTTCCAACAGATCGGCGGAAATACCCGCCAATGGGTTGGCTGTTTTCTCTCCTACCCTTTTTGCCCCATTCAGCACTTGTTCGGCACGCAGGCTTTCCAACTCTTTAACCGGTAGCCGAACCATCCGGATGCCTTCCGGGGTACTGACCAGTTTCAGCTCCATCGGTAAACTCATGCTTTGGTTAAAGCCCATATTGTCTTTATCTGTATGGGTTCGCCACCAGCCGATTTCGATTCTTCTGCCGCTTGGTTCATTATTTATGGTCTGCGCTGCATAATAATCTCGTCCCCACATTCCCTGCAAACGCTCCTGTTCGGGTTTAAAGACCGATCCATCAAAACTACCGATGGCGTATTGTGTGTTGGCCGCGGATAAGACCCATTTCTTGTTGGCGGCATTTCCATCTACGGGCAGTTCAAAAAAATCCGGACATTCAAAGAGATAGCGGTCGTCCCCCTTACCGCCTTTTACCTGGCCGGTTGGGGTCCAGTCTTTCAGGTTGGTGGAGCTGAAAAACCGTTGTGTATGGGTGCCATCATCCAGGGGCACCCAGAACAGCATTACCCAGTGTTTGCCAGGGGCATACCAGAATACTTTAGGATCGCGGTTATCCTTGTTTACCCGGGGAACGGGGGCATAGTTGAGTTTGTGGAAGTTTAATCCATCGTTGGTCCAGGCCAATCCCTGACACCAGCAGGTGGCGCCGGTAAAAAACATCACCAGGGGAGCATTACCATTTTCGCCAAGTCCACTGCTATTGGCAGAATCCACTACAGCAGAACCGCTGAACATGGGTCCGTAACCATCCGGATGAAGAACATCGCCCAATTCTGTCCAGTGCAGCAAATCCTTGCTTACAGCATGTCCCCAGGTCATATTGCCCCAACCTCGCCCATATGGATTGTGCTGAAAAAACAGGTGATATTGTCCCTGGTAATACACCAACCCGTTGGGATCGTTTGTCCATCCGCGCTTGGGTGAAAAATGCAATTGTCCGCGTAGGGTTTCGGTGTAGGGTTTCGGTTCGTTGGCATCTTCATCGCGTTGCAGGATAGGACGAAAACTACGGGCGTTTTTCGAAAGTTGATCTACCCGAAGTTCTATTTTCTTTCCTTTCCACTGGCTGATATCGAGGTAGGCATACCAGTCGGCTTCCTGTTCGGCCAGTTCCATTTCGAAAAAACGAAGCTTCACGCCGTCTTTCCAGATCTCGATAGTTCGTTTGGGGGCCCCGTTTTTAACGGGTAGCTGCAGGTATTTTTTCTCGGCTACAAAATACCGGTCAAAAGCTTCCTGCGCAATAGCCCTGCCTGCAAGGAGGCAGGCTACCCAGGCAATCATACAATGTTTGATCATGGTCTTGTTTTTTACCAGCAAGTGCTTTGCAGAACAAGTTTACTGAATCTTAGGCTTGCTGGATACTAATTTTTGACGGTCTATTAAATACCCCCCAAATGGGGGGTATTAATCAATCATAGTAAATAATCACAGAAAATTGAGTGCCCTTATATACTAGCAAGAACTAGATCTCAGAGTACTTTACTGTAACAATGGGAGAGGTTTTTGTCACAAGCTTAAGATATAGTTGCTTAACAAGTAAGTCTTCTGAGCTCTTATACGCAAAATCAAACTCCTGGATATAGCCCGCAGGAAAATCACCACTACGATTCAATAGTTCAGGAAACTGCAACCGATAGGCTTTACGTTGCTTTTCCTTAAGCGTACTACTCCAGTATTTCATTGCACTGAATCGGGATAATTTTCTTCCTGCCCCGTGAGAACAGGAATACAATGCAGCAGCCAATGCCGGCGTATCGTCCGCCTTTACCAATAAACTTCCTCTTGACATGGAAAGAGGAATTACCACGGTTCTACCAGGTCTTATTTCCGTGCTTCCTTTTCTATGCAGAACGCGTTCCCCCTCAAATCGCAGATGGTTATGAATGGAATCTTCTAGTTGATAGGGTGTTCCATTCATCGATCCGGAATTTTGCAGTTGCCGGAAGTTCTCCTGCAAATAGGCTGGATTTATATCTTCTTTACGACAACGTACGTATCCGGCCTTCTGCAAAAAAATCAGGGTCTTCATGCAAAAAGCCTTCCTGCGTTCATACCCATATTCGAGAACAGACTGGTAATAGTTCCTCAATTCCTCTGACAAATAGGAAACGGGCACATAGTCCAATGCTCTGGCTTGCTCATTCGAATACTTCCTAATAAGCTCTACAAAATCCTGATACAATGCTATACCCCGGTTTCTTGTACCAGTATGGCAAAGCACATATACCCGATCCTTATCCTCTTCAATAGATAAAAAATGATTACCTCCACCAAGACCTTCATCAGTCATTTTATGATGTGTAAGTTCCAACGCTCTGTAATGTTGTTCCTTATTAAAAGGTTTTATCCAGTGCTCCTTATTAACACTAAGATACATTACCCCGCAACCGATGTCTTTCCCGGTAATCAGTGGGTAACAATAACCCGTAGTTTCAAATGCGACACCAACCGGTAAGGCTTTCTCCTGGCAAAAATGAATATCAGGATAGGCATTGATGCGGTCCAGATAAGGCCTTTCAGCATACTGACGCAACTGCTCCAATGCATTTTTTTCAATGCGGTTAGCATCACAATAAAATCCAATAGATTTCATTGTCTTTAATTTAATAAAAAAAATAGTTCTTGGGGCCCGGTAGGAACATCTGCCCCTTGCATAGATGTCAGCAGCCGATAGTATTATCGGAAATGCAAAATTAATAAATCTTATTATATTACGATAGCTTCTTAAAAAATTTAATGAGTTTCGATCTTTATTTTTACAAACAGAAAGACTCGTCTACAACCAAAGATTCTGTAACCACCTATCTGAACATAAATATTCCCGGAGAACATACAAACACAGGGCAATGGGTGTATGAAAATCTGGATACCGGCGTTTATTTTTATTTCGAATCAACTGGTCTTGATATCAACAAGGATACCCCAACAGAACCCTTTGAGAATTTTGAAAACCTTAATATCTCGTTTAGTTTGAACTTTATGCGCCCAGATTTTTTTGGCATTGAAGCATTTAAATTCGTTGAAGAACTTCTGCAAGCGCTTGATTTATTTGTTTTTAACCCACAGCGCAATATTGAACTGCCGGTTAGAGAAAAAGGTGCCTGTTTATTTGATTCCTGGCAAAAGGGCAATAAATGGGCAAGTATAGACCATTTTAAAGGTATAGATGCCTGTTTTATACCCGCATCGGTATCTAACAAGCTTTGGAAATACAATTTTAATAGGTTCAAACTGCAGGAAAAATTAGGGAAGGAATACTTTTTCCGAAAATTTTCTTCGTCCGGAATAAAGAGAACAACGAAATCAGTACAATGGCGAGCTGGTTTCAGCACATACCTACGATAATTCCCCCTGTAGATTTTTTTGTATTGGGTGAGGAATATTATTCGTGGTTTAAAAAAGTAAAAGAATCCGTTCTCGTTGAATATGCTTCCCTTATAAAAACATTTGAAACCGACTTAGAAGCCTATGATCTAGAAGGTTGTAAAATCATTTATCCAGATAAAGCGGGTCGGATCGGCAAAACCTTCAACCTGATCAATTCAACAATGAAAACAAACTTTTTTCCTTCAATTGTTCCAATGTAAAAACTGTTCAACTATCAGCCTGAGTTAAAATGCGGAGATCAGACCTGCTGATCTCCGCATATAAAACCGGCACCTGCTCCGGTATTATTATTTGGGCGTGAACCATTCTTTCAATTGTTCTACCAGTTTACCATTGCCATTTACACTGATATGGCTGATTTTTTCTGCGATCTTTTCCACGTATTCCATTTCCTTCAATTTCCATAACATCGCATTTTCTTCCATCAGTTTAGCTGTGTTCAACAAGCTCCTGGTGCTGGCCGTTTCCTCTCTACGCATAATGGTATTAGCCTGTGCCCGTTTTTCCGCTACCAATACCTGGTTCATGATTTCTTTCATTTCGCCAGGTAATATGATATCACGGATACCGAAACCCGCTAACTCCACCCCCAGTTCTGCTGCCTTTTCGCTGATCCGTTCCTGCATAAAAGGCGCAATAGTCTCTCTTTTTTCCAGCAATTCATCAAAGCTTAAGCCGGCCACATATTCCCGCAATACCAGTTGCATGGTGATGTATAACTGTCGTTCATATTCCTTGTTGTCTAACAGGGCTTTTTCAATAGCTACCACCCTGTACTGTGCCCAGGCATTCAGGCGCAGAGCGGCTTTATCTTTTGTCAGAATTTCCTGGCCGTTGATCTCCAGTTGCAATTGCCGTATATCGACCTTGCCTAACTGTATTACAACCCCGTTCTTCCACCAGTAATAAACACCGCTATCCAGCACCGCTTCAAACTTTCCATCCATGAAAAGCACTGCTTTTTCATAGTTTTCAACCGTGTAGCTACGCAAATAGGGGGCTAAGACAGGATGTGTCAATAATACCCGGTCAATGGCAGGAGCAATGGCAGGTTTACCGGCATCCACTTTTATGAACTGGTATACCATAGGGCCTTTCCAGAACGTATACCTTCCAGCTTTTAATACAGTGGTCAGCATGCCATTTACAAATTGCAACACCAGTTCATTGTCTTTTACTTCAACCAGCTCCAGCAGGCTCCTGAGCTCTGCATGCGCTAAAAGAATATTCAGTTCAACAGGTGCTATAAACTCCCGCGTGGTATCATAGACGCCTACCTCTTCTCCTTTCCAGAACCAATAGTTGCCTTGTTTTATTACTTGCTTCAGAGCACCTTTCCGGAATACCAGGCCAATCTGGTAAGCATTTACTTTTACATATTTCATTGTTTTGGTTTTTGAGTTAATTAATTAAAACCAGGCAACAGCTATCGGGCATAGCGGAATACTGCGCTTTATTTCTTTGTGTGCACCCTTCCTCTGTTACTATCACCCGGCAGGTCGGATGCTTCATACAACCTGAACGGTGCTACTCCTGAACTAAATAAACAGTATTGCAGGCTGGTACCTGATAGTTGTTTTTACAACCAGCAACTGTTTACCTGGTTTTATTGAATTGTTGTGTTCTTTCCACTGAACTACCACGAATGGATCGTGAGCAGGATTCGAACCTGCGCATAAGACTACTGCTCTACCACTGAGCTACCTGGTTAACCAGGAAAGGAGTTGAACCTTTGACACATAGTGAAAAGGGAATAACGCTATTGCGACAACAGCATACAGCAGGTTACAACCGCTGCACTGCGGGGCAGTTAAAAGCCCTCACCCGGTTTGTTTTTAACAGGCGATTCCCTCTACCCTTCGATAGCCTTCTGCTTTATTGCACAACTTTATTGGCACAGCTGCTACTGGCAAAAGCATGGGGTTTGGCACGGAATTCAAATCCCATACCTCGTATATAGCCCATAGCTTCTTTCAGCGCATCATTGCTTTTAAAACCCGGGTTGGTATTGATATCGGCATGCAGTTCCATATCAATATTGTACTGTGTACAAACCCGGCAAATTCGATAAGCTGTATCAATACTTTTGGATACCTCCATCAGCATTCGCTGTTTGATACTCATTTTCCAGTGGGTACGCTCTGGCAGTATATACATAAAGCCTCCTTTCCCTTTTCGGATCACTACAATAACAGTGGCAAACGCTGTATATGCGCCTTTTACCTGGCTGTCGGTTCCAATACAAAGCTTCAATTCATATCCGGCCGTTTTTTCACGTACAATCATTGCTCCGATCTCTTCTTCAATCGGTTGCCTGATCCGTTGTCCATCCAATTTTCTCCATTGCTGTTCCATTGTTTATGGTTTAAAAATAATTCTACAAGTCGTCGTTGTTGAGGCTGGATTCGAACCAACATTCCCAATGCCAAAAACTGGTGTGTTTATCCCTTACACTACTCAACAAACTGCATAAAAAAACCCGGTCAGCTAAACTTCGACCGGGTTCATACAGGCTTTAAGATTACTGTTCTAATCCTGCAAATTTTTCCCGGCAGTTGTTGATTCATTACTAATCCATTCCTGTACTGGCACAATAATGCCAGGTAGAAATCTTAGCTGCTGCCTGTTTATAACCCGTTTATATTTGGCTCTTAGTTTCAATTTTTTTCTTTTGGTTTATTGCATTAAAAAGCCCCGCAACACAGGCGGGGCTTCTATTTCAGAGAATTTAACTGCTTTGTTATTGCAAATAAATACATGCCCCGCAACCTGCACTATAGTCTATCCGACTAAAGCGATTCTTTGTTACAATATGTTCCTGCGGTAGTTGCATGTAGTTTTTGTTTTGCTGTGCAAAGATGCAATTCTTTTTTTGATACTGCCAAGTAATCGACTAAAATTATTTTATACGCGGGCCAGTTTTGTCAGCGCCAGCGCAATTAATACCACCAGTAAAAATACACTTACCCAGGCACTCACCTGCATGCCTGCTAAAAACGATTGTTGTGCACCATTCAAGAGTATACTACCTTCTGCTTCTCCTAAAACAGCCGCTTCATTTACAGCGGCGCCCAATGTTTGCCGGGCTTTTGAAACAGCCGTTGCCGGAACCTGTTCAAAATTTTGTTGCAGCATAGAACTTCGGTATACGGCTGTTCCCAAACTTCCTAGTACCGCCATTCCGGTTGCACCACCAAACTCTGCACTGGTTTCTGAAATTGCACTGGCGGCACCTGCGCGTTCTGGCGGTGCCGAACCTATCACAAGGTCTGTTGCCATGGTAACCACCGGAGCAAATCCTATAGATGTAAAAAACATCGCAATAACTGTCCAAATAACTGAGCTCTTCTCGGTTAACTGAGAAATTATAACAAACCCGATAATAGCCATCACAAGGCTGCAGGCAATAAGCTTGTGGGTAGGCAAATATTTAAGCAGGGCAGGCCCCTGTGTGGCACCCAGCATAAAACCAGCAAAGGAGGGAAGTGCCCAAAGCCCGGCTAAAAGCGGCGTTAAACCCAATACAAGTTGCATGTATTGATAGGTAAAGAAAAATGAACCGAACATTACAAAACAACCAAATCCGTACAAGGTAAGCGAAGCGCTGAAGCTGGGAATTTTAAACAACGCAATATCTATCAGCGGATCGGAAAGAATTGCCTGGCGACGCAGGAAAATATAGCCAACCAGTAAACCGCCCAATATAGCCATTGCCCGAAACAGGCTGATTCCATATGTAGCAATTTCCTTAAGCCCGTAGATAATTAATAAAACAGCCACCAAGGAAAGCAAAGCACTTAATAAATCAAGCTTCCTGGCATGGGGATCTTTAAATTCCGGTAATAAAACCGGACCAGTAACCAATAACAACACCATAACGGGTAGTGCAATTAAAAAAACGGAACCCCACCAGAAATATTCCAACAGTATTCCTCCTGCCAATGGACCGATGGCAGCACCTGCCGCATAACTGAGGGCCCAGAGTCCAATAGCTTTGGTTCGTTCCTCCGGTACCTGAAACATATTACTAATGAGCGAAAGGGTAGAAGGGGCAATGGTTGCGCCAGCTATTCCTAATACCGCTCTGGCAGCAATCAGTGTTTCTGCCGAATTTGCAAAGGCAGCCAATATAGATGCCAGTCCAAAAAAGGCCGCGCCGATCAACAGCAGTTTCCTTCTCCCGATCCGATCGCCCAGGTTGCCCATGGTAATAAGAAAACCTGCTACCAGAAATCCATAGATATCCATGATCCATAATAATTGTTCACTGCTGGGATTAAGATCAGCACTTAATTGCGGAACAGCCAGGTTCAATACTGTCAGATCCATCGAATAAAGCATACATGGCAGGGCTATTATCAATAAACCCAGCCATTCTTTTCTGGTGGCCTTTTGTAAGGTAATATTGCTGGATGGTGTAGCAGAAGATGTATTCATGGATAAAATTTTGGAGTTAGGAACAAACTTAAATCGATTTTTTTTCGTCAAGGGGTTGAAATCCAGTCTTTATGTGGGGGCAATTGCGTCAGTGCTTTATGACCTGCAGGCATTAGTTTTGAATAAGCAAGCTAAACGATCTACATGAAACTAGTTATCATTTCCGGAAGCGCCCGGCCAAACAGGCAATCGCATAAAATAGCAGTTGAAGTAATCAGCCGCCTCAGGTCTATAGAAACGGTGCAGCCATTTTTACTCGATGTAAGGGAAGATCGGCTTCCTTTGCTGGAGTCTATTTACCGGAATCACCCCGAACCCACGGATACTATGCACTACTGGAAAAATCAGCTCGACCAGGCAGCCGCCATCCTTTTCGTTTCTCCCGAACACAATGCCAGTTACCCGGGTGCATTAAAAAACGCGCTTGATTATTTTTATGAAGAATACAAGAATAAGCCTATGGGCATTGTCGCCGTTTCCAGCGGCGCACTGGGCGGCATTCATGCAGTTAGCGCCCTGCAACAGTTTTGCCTGAAAGTAGGGGGACTGGTTTTTCCGGGTTACCTGATAACACCCAAAGTGCAATCCTTATTCGACACAGACGGAACGCTGTCGGATCTGTCCTATGCAAGCCGACTAGATAAGTTTTTGCAACAATTTATTGACTTTGCCTCCAAACATGGATAGCTAAGCCTTTATCTTGTTCCGATCTTACCTTAAGTCAAGATGATTCTCCGGTTTAAGAAATTGTTTTGTAAAAAATATTCTTAAACCAGTTTCATGAAAAAATTTGTTCTTCTACTTTGCAGCATTTTTTGGTATAGCCAGTTTTGTAGTGCGCAGATCAGCCAGCAAACGCTCAGAGGCACCATACTGGATACCGACAATAAACTACCACTGGCCGGCGTAAGCGTTAGCATTGAACTGGGCAATACCAGTTTTCAGGCTATTACAGATGCGGAAGGAAATTTCCGGTTTGAGCAAATGCGTATTGGCCGGTACACGCTAACCGCCAGTTTTATCGGGTACGATAAACTGATACTTCCCAACCTGGTACTTACAGCCGGTAAGGAACTGGTAGTATCGCTCAGTATGCAGGAAGCAGCCCATACTTTAAAAGAATTTGTGCTGACGGTAGATAAAAACAAGGGCCAGGCTGGTAATGAGCTGGCGCTGGTAAGCAGCCGGGCTGTATCACCGGAGCAAACCAACCGTTTTGCCGGTGGTTTTAACGATCCCTCCCGCATCCTTTCCAATTTTGCCGGTGTTACCAATACGCAGGATGGTAGCAACGACATCATCGTTCGGGGAAACTCTCCCAAATACCTGCAATGGCGGTTGGAAGGTATCCAGATTGCCAACCCCAATCATTTTTCTGACCAGAGTTCAGTAGGCGGTTCCATCAGTACACTCAATAATAACCTGCTGGCGAGTTCAGATTTTTATACCGCTGCTTTTCCGGCCGAGTTTGGCGATGCGCTTTCGGGCGTATATGATGTAAAACTAAGGCAGGGCAATAACGAAAAATTCGAATCTATTGCAGGGCTGGGAGTAACAGGTACTGATCTAACCCTGGAAGGCCCTTTCAAAAAAGGATACAAGGGCTCCTTCCTGATTAATTACCGCTATTCAACTATATCATTGCTGGATAAGCTGGGGCTTTTCAATGATATCAACGGGGTATTAAATTTTCAGGACGCTGCTTTTAAAATAGTACTACCTACAAAAAAATGGGGAAATTTCTCCTTGTTTGGTTTGGGAGGCATCAGCCAGTTCCGGTTCAACGATGTAAACCCTGCTTTATGGCAAACCCCGGGTAACCGCTATGCGCCTAATAAAACCGGAGAAGATTTTCTTAAGAAATCGCACCAGCTAAACCTCGGTTTAAATCATACCATTACACTCAGTCAAAAAACACATATCACCAGTTCATTAGCGTATTCCAGTGAAGGCATTGACGATGAAGTGTTCGAGAGTTTTTTATACAAGGTATATGACGAGAATGGTTCTTATGTAAAAGACTCTATCAGGAAAGATCAACTGAATTTCGACGGTCGGGTAAAAAAATCAACCTACCGGGCAGAGTTAACGGTTTTTCACAAGTTCAATGCAAAGCATAAAATTCAGGCCGGTTCTAAATTGGGGCTGCACCAGTTTGATTTCAGGCAGTCTATGTTTAAAGACAGTACCAACAAGCGATTTACGCTGGTGGATTTTTCGGAAGACCTGCTGACAATCAGGAATTTTATTAACTGGAAATTTCGCATCAATGAAGCATTCAGCACGGTAGCGGGTATTCATAATATGAATGTATTGTTGAACAAACAATCCACCATCGAACCCCGGTTTGCAATCAACTGGAAACCGGATCGAAACGTTGTCTGGAGCCTGGGATATGGAAACCACAGTGCCATGGAAAGCATTCATCATTATTTTACGAGGGTAGAAGATGCAGCGGGTAATATTACGGAACCGAACAGGAAACTTGGTTTATTGAAAGCGCATCATTTTGTGCTGGGCTATGAAAAGAAACTTTCTAAGAACCTGCTCCTGAAACTGGAAGCTTATTACCAGGGGCTTTATAACCTACCCGTTGCCAATTCCGATACCAATAGTTTCAGTACAATAAATGAAGGCCTCGATTTTCAGTTTATTGAACTGGTGAATAAAGGAACCGGGCAGAACTATGGAATAGAATTTACCCTGGAACGATTTTTCTCGCGCAATTTTTATTACCTGGTTAATGCCTCTGTTTACAATTCAACCTATAAAGCCCTCGATGGCATAAAACGGAATACCCGTTTCAATGGAAATTATCTTGTAAATGCTTTATTCGGAAAAGAATTTCCCAAACTCGGCAGCAAACAGAACAAGACCTTCGCCATCAATAGCCGGATTTTTGTAGGAGGCGGTAAAAAAATAATTCCTTTGCTGCGGGATGGTGCCGGGAACCTGGCAGTAGATCCGCGCAACAATCGCTACCTCGATTTTTCGAAGGCCTATAAAAACGGGCTCGATGATATTTACCACCTGACCATTTCTTTCAGTTATAAAATCGATATGCGCAGTACTACGCATGAGATCTTTCTGAATATTGATAATATAACCAATAACAGGGCCCGCTTAACCGAATTTTACGATCCCTCTGCTGTAGGATCTGTTGGGTATATGCGGCAATCGGCTGCCTTTCCTAACCTGCTGTACCGAATTTATTTTTAACTTGATGAATTATACAAATGAGAGCTGCTGTACGTTATTCTTATTGTTCGCCGGATAAACTGGAAGTACGTGAACTTCCGATTCCTTCTATTCGGACAAATGAAGTGCTGGTAAAAGTGAAAGCCAGTACCGTAAGCCAATCCGACTGTGGTGTACTAACTGGTAAACCGTATGCCATCCGGCTTTTTTCCGGGTTGTTGAAACCCTCCAGTCCCATTACAGGAACAGATTTTTCGGGCATCGTGGTAGCACGTGGTGCAGATGTAAAAGAGTACCAGATAGGCGACATGGTGTATGGTTTTTTTGATGAAGGCCTAAGTACCCATGCCGAATACGTGGCTGTACCAGTTAGCAAAGCCATGCTCAAAAAACCCGACCATATTACTTTTGAACAGGCGGCTGCCAGTTTGGAAGGCGCCCATTATGCCTATTATTTCCTGGATAAACTATCGCTTAACGCAGGAGATTCCGTGTTGGTAAACGGGGGTACCGGGGCTATCGGCAATGCTGCTATTCAATTTCTTAAACACAAGGATATACGGGTAGTAGCCACCTGTGAAGAGCCTTATATCGATTACCTCTATAAAATGGGCGTTGATTATGTCATTGATTATACCCGGCAGGATTTTACGCAGTTTGATGAGCAGTTTGATGCCGTTTTTGATGCGGTGGGGAAAAGTAGTTTCGGAAAATGTAAACGCCTGCTGAAACCTGTGGGCGTTTATATCTCTTCCGAGCTGGGGCCTTATTGGCAAAACCCCTTATTAGCCCTGGCCGCTCCTTTTATGCCCGGCAAAAAAGTAAAGTTTCCGCTTCCCCTTTCCATCAACAGAAGCCTTGAATTTATCCATGAACGGATAATAGAAGGCGCCTTTACGCCATTGATAGACCGATACTACCTGTTCGATGATATAAGTGAAGCGTTCAGCTATGTTCAAACCGGGCAAAAAAAAGGGAATGTAATTCTTCGCTTTAATTAATTTTACCGGATCAGTTATGCCTTATGCAACCGGAAAACAATTCATTTAAAAACGCCGCTATCGATCAGCCGGATGAAGAGTTGGAAGCCGTCCGGCAATCCTTGCTGCAATCCCCCTATAATTCCCAGGAAGAGAAAGATTTTTTTGCGGAACAAATTGAGATCAGGCGGGTTCCTAAAGGCGAATTTTTATGCCGGCAGGGGCAGTGGCTTTACCATTCCTACCACCTTTTTAAAGGC
>NZ_LUKG01000074.1:10880-24858 GCF_001601815.1 Flavihumibacter sp. CACIAM 22H1 | reverse complement strand
GTTATGTAAAATTTTCTGCAGTACCTGTTCTTTCATGGCTCTTGAAATACTTACTTCCAATTTACCCAACTGAATGCTATTACCGGTAATTCCAGAAATTTTATCCATATTCACAATACTTGATTTATGTACCTGGATAAATTGTGCCGGAAGTTTTTCGAGGGCCTGCTTCATGGTCATATGTACCAGGTGTTTCCCGGTTTCAGTATGAATTCCTATATAATTTTCCAGGGCTTCCATAACAAGTATCTCATTCCAGGCAAGTTTTTGATAACGGCCTTCCGTTTTGATAAAAAAATCATTTGTAAGAGGTGTTTTCTGTTGCAGCTCAAAAAAATCGCGGGCTTTATTGCAGGCTTTCAGGAAGCGCTCAAAAGGAATTGGTTTTATAAGATAGTCCAGTGCATCCAGGTCAAAGCCTTTGAGGGCGTATTTTTCATAGGCTGTGGTAAAAATAATTTTTGGAGGATGGTTGATGGATTGTACAAATTCAATGCCGCTGATATAGGGCATTTCTATATCGAGAAACAACAGATCAACCTGGTTGGTGGCTAAAAAATTATTCAGACTTACAGCATCTTCACATTCTCCTGCCAGTTGCAGGAAATCAATTTTTTCGATATACCCGCGCAGTCCCTTCCGGGCAAGTGGTTCATCATCCGTTATAAGGCAGGTTATTGTCATAATATAAGCTGGAGATCTGCGGTGAATATATGAATTGATTTTTCGATCAGTAACTGGTGTTTACCCGGGTACAGCAGTGCCAGCCTTTTTCGAAGGTTTTCCAACCCTATGCCACCCGCCTTGTGCTGGTGTGCAATAGGTGGTATAGCATTACTGATCCGGCAATTGAGCTGGTTCTGGACAAGGTTAATATCGATTTTAATAAAGGGATCGCCCCCCACGTATTTGAACGCATTTTCTACAAGTGGAAGTAGTAGTAAGGGATAAATGAACTGATTATTTATTGTATCGGGAAAATGCAGATCCAGCTTCAATCGTTCACTGGAGCGTTGTTTCTGCAATTCAATAAAATTAGAAAGATGCCGTAGTTCCTGGTCCAGCTTTACTTTATTATCCTGGTCGTAGAGCTGGTACCTGAGTAACTCTGCTAACTTTTCAATGGTGTAACGAGCCTCGGTATTGGACTCTTCTACCTGGAAATAAATTGTATTTAATGCATTGAATAAAAAATGAGGATGAAACTGTGCCCGTAGGTATTGAAGTTCATTTTCCAATCTGTCTTTCGTTATTTTTTCCAGCGCTAGTTTTTGTTCGTACGTATAGCGGATTAATGACTGGCCCTGCCTCACACTGTAATAAAACAACCACATACTTACCGGTGCAAAACCAAGGATTACCACATCATAGGCTTGAAGCCCGTCATCTGTAAATGCGGCGAGTGGAAAAATGAAGCAAATCACTATTATTTCCAGGTATACGGCAAGTGATAAAAATTGCTTCAATGAACTGCCCGGATTTTGCATCTCTTTGTTTTCCTCTTCTACCTGTATACTAAATCCCGTTACCAGCCACTCAAAAATAAAACTGATGAGCAGGCATCCGGTTATTTCGATGAGGTTGGTAGAAAGGGGTCTTTTCCAGAAACGGGTATCGGAGATTACATCGTTGAGCAGGCGTACAATGGTATAGGTCAGCAGGCCATACGATAAAATAAACAGGATACGCCTGCCTGTCCAGGGTAGTCTGCTGGCTTTTCTAAAAGAAGTTGGTTGAATCTGAATCATTCCCATCTTATTGGTAAGGTACTACTGTTTAGATGTTTTCATGCCAAACAGCATGCGGGTAAGGTAAAAAGGGCGGATGAATAAATGAAATAGCAGCAGGCAGATAAAAAACGTGGATAAGGCCAGGAAAACCCATTTCAGGAAAATGGTATCGGGGGTTTGGACCACATAATAGGCCAGGATTACCAGGATCGTTTGGTGAAGAATGTAAAACGGGTAAATAAATTGGTTAACGTAGGAAAGAGCGGGCAAGGGTTTATTCAGGTATTTCCTGCCATAGCCTACCAGCGCAAAGACCCAAAGCCAGGTATGAATAGGCTGACGGGCTAGATAGAGATAGGTAGTCCAGCTTTCTGCCCGATGTTTGTCCTCAAACCAATCAAAGCCATTCCAGCGCAAGGCATTGATGAATAATAGCAGTAAAAATGCCAGTGTAAGCGAGAACCGCCGGTTTCTTTCCAGGCTTTCCATTAAGGCCGGTTCAAGTAAACAAAAATAGCCGGCTAATAAAAACAATAACCAATAGATAAAATAAACCGGGTCATCAATTAAGGCATTGGTAGCGGGGTATTGCAATACAAAGGCCGAATAAATACAAACGGAGGGAAGCATCAGCCAGTAGATAGCGCGGCCCTGTGCCAGTTGACCCAGGCGTTTTTTGAAGCCGCTGGCCTTTTCGGTTTTGCACCAGGCAAAAAATGGCGCCAGTAACAGGTCGTACAAAAACAGGTAGGCAATAAACCACAGGTGGTGCCAGCTCATGTTACCCTGCGGGTAGGAGCCGCTTTGAAAAAGGGTACTATAAAATTCCAGGAAGCTTCCTGTGTAACCCTGGTGCAGTCTTTCAAAATATACCTGGGGCGGAATAATGAATAACATGCCTGCTATAAGCGGAAGGAAAAGCCTTTTTAGCCGAAGCAGCACAAAAGCACCTGTAGTGCGGTTTTTCATCATCAGCCAGGTAACTGAACCGGAAATAAAAAATAGGAGTGGCATCCTAAACCGGCTTAGGAAAAAATTAAACTCATCCAGCAGGTTGCTTTTTGCGGCGTTATTGATATGCCAGGGGTCCTCCGGTATAAATGGGCGGGCACTGTGGTAGAGAAGTACGCCCAGGATGGCAAGGGCGCGAAGCCAGTCGATATAAGCAAGTCGGTTCTTGGGAAGCTGCATTTGTACAATTTTGGCCAAACTTAGCGGTGTGTCGTTTTTCCACGAAAATACCTTGACCAATGGTCGTATTTATTTGACCAATTGCAGAACCGGGGGCTAAAAATTCAGATCGCAATAAAAAGCCCGGCTGCTGTCGGTGGACAGAAATAAAAGGGTTTCCCGTTTTTCCTGTGTACGAATGCTTTTGAACACGAGTGCGGAATCACCCAGTGATGCAGGTGCAAACCAGTTCGGTTTTTCTGCTATTCCTGGTTCCGCAAACTGAATTTCTTTTTTAGCCAGCAGGGCCGACTGGTAGTTGTTCTGGGCAATAATGCGTGCTGCTTCTCCCGGACAGGTGCTAAACTCCAGCCATATACAGCAATCAATAACGGGTACCACTGCATCTTTTGTATTTATAATTTTGCTACAGGCATCTACGCTGTTACCAAACAGGCTGGTATAGATTTGCACACCGGTTCTTGGTTCCAGTGCTTTTTCAACCCTTCCTGAAACCTTCGTATAAGTGGCTTTAAAAATGAAATACAAAGAAATGCTACCGGTTATCAGGGAAATTACCAGTGGAATAAGCGAAATCAGAGCAAGCGATTTTTTCTTCTGGTATATGCTCATAACCAGAAGCAATAGAAATAATAGCAATAAGGCAATGGTGGTTCCGATCCAGGTATACATATAATAGGTATAGAACCTGTTAAAACAGGCTGGTTTTACCTTGAATATAAGTAAGATTTTCTAAAGGAAGAAAGAAGGTGGGATTTCTATTAATACCTGGCGGGGATTCCTTTCGCCTTGCTGCCGGCTGGTATAGCACCTGTTACCACGGCACCTGCAGCTATAATGGCACTGTCTCCAATAGTTGCACCTTTCATGATAACGGCGTGGGCTCCGATCCAAACATTTTTACCAATTGTAACAGGGGAAGAAACCAGGTCGTTTTCATCGAGTTTTCCTGGAATAGCCGTGTTGTAATTATGGTCTGTAATAAAAACAAATGGGCCTATTTTGGTGCCATCGCCAATGCTTACCGATTCAATACAGTCAATGATTAAATACCTGTTTCCATAAATCTGGTTGCCAAGTGATATCCTGCCGCTATGGCCGTTGGCCGTATAGGAAAGCAGGGCGCCGTAATCATCTATATATGTGCCGGCACCTATACTGATGCTGCCGGCATTTCTTGGAATATTGACCAGTTTGCCTACCAGCGCACCTTTTCCAATCCGCACCCCTCTCCATCGTAGCAACAGGGTATTAACCCGGCGAACAAATGCTGCAGTATATTTAACCATAACAGGAAAATTAGTTAACCCAAAGAGGCTATTGCGTCGGAAATTTTTTTCAATAGGTAATAAGCCGGGCTGGCAAAATTTCTGTATACCACTTCCTCTCCACCAAAATTTTTCTTGAACTGATTTACCCCGGAGAATTTCCTGAAATCAGCATCAAGGGGTAATGAATAGCCTCCGAAATCATACACCTGAAACCCCTTGTTTTTAAAATGCCGTATCATAGAATAGTGCATGTATTTGTTGGCTTTACCGATTTCATTCTTATCGGGGTATTGCAGGAAATATCTTCCCGAAGCCGATCGAAAAAGTTGCACCTGCCCTGATTCCGGGTCTACCAGATAAAAGTGCATGGCTACTACAGTAGCGCCTATACGTATTTTAGAGAGTGTAAAATTGCCCCCTAAATTTTTAAAATCAGTAACGGCTATTTTGGGGATTCTTTTTTTCTCGGCGAAGCGATTGAAATAGTCTGCAAATTCAGCAATGCTGCAGCTTCTTTCGATAAATTGGAATAGGCGGCATAAAAGCCCAGCATACCTGCAAAGGTGGCATCTGTATAAAAAACTTTTGGTTTTTTAGTTTCCAATAAGGCAATCGGGATTGACCCTGGTGAAAACAACAGGTCGGTATGGTAATTTAATCGACGAGCGATCTGCCTGGCGTAAGCTTTTATCACATGGGGCGATCTATCCAGGGGGAATCCCTGTTGTACTATTTTTCTATAATAAATAGCTTTTAGAAACAATGCAGGACTTATTTTACGTTCCAGTTTGCCTAAAAATTCCAGCTCATTTTCCTGTTTTAGCAATGATTGGGCAATATAGTAACCCAATCCAGACCAGTTGGAAAGTTCATTTGCATCGTAGGTAGTGATATAAGTAATCTTCATGTGTTCAGTAGCTATTTGTTCAGTTCTGCGTGAATGGCTTTTAATAAGGAGCGGTTATCCAGGGCATCTCCGCGGATTTGCCAGATCATCAGTCCACCTGCTTTTTGTTCAACCGCAAAAGCCGTTTTCTGCCTGATCGTAGCAATGCCATTGTAAAATAAGGTGCCGCCGTCTTCCAGTTTTAATTCGTCGGTGGATTCAGCGCCCGGATAAGCGCTTACAATAGCCCTGTAGGTCATACTTTCCGGCGCATTTGTACCAAATCCATAGCCGTAAAAAGGTAGTCCTATAAACAGTTTATGGGATGGAATACCACGGTTTTTGTGGAAATAAAGAAAATCTGTTGCTGCCATCTCAAACGGTGCATGCTGACCCGGCTTATCGGGTCGCCAGGGCCCTGTTTTGTCATAGGACATAATATTCAGGAAATCATAAAGGGCGAGGGTTTCATTACTGATCTGATCGGCATTCCACCGGGCTACTGCTGCTGATATTAATTTTTTTGATTCTTTTACGGCGGCAGCCAGCTCTTTTACAAAAGGCCCATAGTCGGCATTGATTAGCTCATTTTCAAGGTCAATGTCCACGCCATCAAAATTGTATTTTACCAAAAAAGAACAAATGTTTCGAATAAACGCCGCTCGGTTAGCCGGTTGAATTAGGGTAGCCAGTTGTGCCGGCGCGCTGCCACCGCCTATGGAGAAAAATATACGGACCTTTTTTTGCTGGACTTCGTTCACGAAATCAGAAAGACCGGGAATAATCATGTAAACGTTTACCATCCTGGTCGGGGTTTACAAAAGCCAGGTTCAAATCCGTTAGCAAGGGTAACTGGTCCGAAATATCCCTGATCAGCCAGTTTGCGGAACTGTGGTAATAACCAAGGATCCGCATTTTTTTTTCTTCCCTGGCTGGCAATTCAGCGCTTCTACTTCCTTTACAGGCCCATAAACTAAACAGGCTTAGTATATAAATTAATATCGGTTTCAATGACATCTAGTTTGAAATGTACGGGAATCTTGTAAAATAACGATACAAGCTTATATTTAGTGAAACAAGTGTAAAGTATTCATGTCAACATCGTCTCTGCCTGCTGGTGATCGCCGGAAATTTATAGGTACCCTTACCCGTTTAACCGCATTGGGAGCTATCGGTTTTTCTCCTTTTGACAGTAAGGCTGCCCCATTAAGAAATCAGGGGAACAGTTTTGCCGCAGGTCCCTACCTGCAGGTGGTAAGTTCCACCAGCATGAGTATTCGATGGATCACAGAAGTTCCCTCTTACAGCTGGGTAGAATACGGTGAAACGGCAGAGCTGGGAAAAAAGGCGCATGCGGTTACCGATGGTTTGGTCGATGCCTATAACCGCGTACATGAAATTATTCTAGAAGACCTGGAGCCGGGCAAAACCTATTGGTACCGGATCGTATCCAAAGCTATCCTTGATTTTCAGCCCTATAAACTGGTGTATGGAGAACAGCTCAACAGTGACGTATATACGCTTTCAACCCTGCCAACACATAGCCGGGAGCTTAATTGGCTTGTTTTAAACGATATTCATGATCAGCCCAAATCCTTTGGCGACCTGATTCGCCTAAACGGAAAAGATCCCTATGACTTTGTATTTCTTAATGGAGATATGTTCGATTACCAGACCGATGAAAAACAGATCATGGAGCATTTGCTGATTCCCTGCTCCAGCAGCTTTGCTACTCAAAAACCTTTTCTATTTGTACGGGGTAATCATGAAACAAGAGGAAAATACGCCAGGCAGTTAAAGGATTATTTTACCAATCCGGGTGGACAGTTTTTCAGCATAAACTGCGGACCTGTATTTGTTCTTGCATTAGATACCGGAGAGGATAAACCAGATAAGGAAGAGGTTTATGCAGGAATTGTTGATTTTGACCAGTACCGGCGCAGGCAGGCAATATGGCTCGAAAAACAATTGCAAAGCCGGGCCGCCCGAAAAGCCCGGTTCAGGGTTGTAATGATGCATATTCCCACTTTTTATTCCGGCGACTGGCACGGCACCCTGCATTGCAGGGAACTATTTTCTCCCTTGTTTGATAAGTATAAAGTAGACCTCGTAATAGCCGGCCATACGCATAAATATGGCATACATCCTCCTGTAAAAGGCCAGCACAATTACCCGATCGTTATTGGCGGAGGGCCCAAAGAAGGAAAGCGGACGCTGATAAAAGTAAGGGCTACCGAAGAGGCACTAAACCTGCAGATGCTGCGTGACGACGGGGAGCAGGTGGGCACCTATACAATCAACTGAGTGGTGTAGCTTTATGCTCAAAACTTTACCATGCAGGTAGCTATAATTGGGGCCGGGATTGGCGGCCTTACAACGGCACTGGCGCTGCAAAAAGCCGGAATTGAGGTAATCGTTTACGAAGCTGCCCCTGCTATTAAATCGGTAGGCGCCGGTATTATACTCGCAATTAATGCATTGCAGGTAATGCGCCAGTTGGGTTTATATGAACAGATAGCGCAGCAGGGAAACAGGATGGATACCATGACCATTGCAAAAGCTGATTTTTCTCCTCTGACCATTGTTCCCTTAACCAGGTTCTCCAAGCAGTTTGGATTACAGAATTATGCCATTCATCGCGCTGATTTACACGCCCTCCTGGCTGGCGCAATCGGGTATGAGCATATCTGTTTGAATAAACGACTCAAAGCAATCGGAAGGTCTGGCCATGGGTATGCCTTGCAATTTGAAGATGATAGTTTGGTAGAAGCCCCTTTTGTAATTGCTGCAGATGGTATTCATTCTACTATCCGGCAACAACTCTTTGCAGAAAATAGGATCCGGTCGGCTGAGCAGGTTTGCTGGCGTGGTTTGGTAGCATTTAGTCTGCCGGAACACTATCGGCAGGATGCATTGGAGGCTTGGGGCAAGGGTATCCGGTTTGGTATGGCGGCCATTGGAAAAGGGATCGTCTACTGGTACCTGGTAGTGGATGCAGCCCTGGATCAACCAGGAATTCCATTGACAGATTTTGTAAAAGATTTTCACCCCCTGGCCAGTTCTATAATAGAGGCGAGCCCGAAAGAAAAAATATTCAAAAGCCTGCTGACCGATTTATTGCCCGTACAGGAATGGAATAAAGAGCGAATATGTCTTTTGGGAGATGCGGCACATGCAACTACCCCCAACCTGGGACAGGGTGCCTGCCAGGCAATCGAAGATGCTTATGTTTTGGGTGAGCTGGCAAAAAAATATCCACTCGAAGAGGTTTTTCATTTGTACCCGCAGATCCGGCGTGCAAAAGCGCATACCATTGTGCGGAGGTCCTGGACATTGGGCAAAGCTGCCCACCTCACCAACCCCGTTGCGATCGGTATCCGGAATGCGGTCTTTAAATACCTGACCCCTTCCTTTATAATGATGCGGCAGCTTTCTCAATTGTTTAGCCTGGATAAGGTAGAATAGCTGTGCAAGCCGATAAGCAAATAAAAATTAGTAAATAGTGCTAAATATTTATTGAAAAACAATAAATATTCCTATTTTTGTGAGCGTTAGATACTTTAAAACAATTTGTCATGACAATAACCACCAAGCATTTATTACTGGTACTGCAGGTGCTGTCCTGGATCATTTTTATTGGAGTAAGTATTGAAGCCGGCGGCTTTCTGTTCAATACCATTTATACCTTCTTTATACCTGAAATGGAGGCCCGCTTTTACTGGAGCCATATTGACTTATCGGCTTTATTTCGGTTTGATCGGGGGTATTTCTTGGTAATAACCGGTTTAATGAGCATTGTAGCGGTTCTCAAAGCAACCCTATTTTATACTATCCTTAAAATGTTACACGAGCAGAAGCTGGATCTGCAGCAACCTTTTACCCCGAAAATCGGAAAGCTGATCTTTGGTATGTCCTACCTGGCCCTGGGCATTGGCCTATTTGCCCATTGGGGTGAACGGTATACCACCTGGCTGATCGGCAGGGGCATACAAATGCCGGAATTGCATCACCTGCGACTGGCGGGTGCGGATGTTTGGTTGTTTATGGGGGTTGTATTATTTGTAATAGCACTGATTTTTAAAAGAGGAATAGAGCTACAGACAGATAGCGAGTTAACTGTGTAATAAGGCTGCGAGTGTAAAAATTATACATTTTTAATAACCTGGTTACTAGTTGTAAGGTACCGGAATACCCGCTTGTGGATACAGTGGAATACAGGGGGGGTAAGGTGCTGCAGGAACTCTTTTTTTCACCATTTAATAACAGATAAATGAAAAAGCGAAGTAAAACTTTGCAGGGGATTTTTATTGCCCTGCCTGTACTGGTTTCTTTTTTACTGATGGCTGGTTGTAATGCCCAGTCTCCCAAAAATGCGGCCGGGAAAGATTTGCATACAGCCGTTCTACAGGGCGATAAAAAATCGGTACAGCAGCATATAAAAGCTGGTGCTGCGTTGAATGAAAAAGACCCGGTAGGCGGATCCAGTCCGCTGATAGTAGCCGCTCTTTTCGGAAGAACTGAAATTGCCGCTATGCTGTTAGAAGCCGGGGCGGCCATTGATCAGCAGAACAACGATGGTTCCACGGCCTTACACACAGCAGCATTTTTGTGCAGGAAGGAAATTGTTGCCCTGTTGCTGAAAAAAAAGGCGGATAAGACAATAAAAAATAACTATGGTCAGCGACCTATTGATACGGTAACCGGTTCCTTTGAATCGGTACAGCCAATTTACGAAAGCCTGGGTAAAATGCTTGCTCCTCTTGGGCTTCAGGTGGATTTGCAACTGCTTAAAAATACCCGCCCTGTTATTGTACAATTACTCCGCTAATACCTGAAATATGGCTAAACAGTTGGTTGTAGAACGCCGGTATGACCTGGATTGGTTACGGGTCTGCTCCATCGGGTTGTTATTGGTTTATCATGCTGCCATTGCTTTTCAGCCATGGGGCCGTTTCCTGGGCTTTATTACCAGTAATCAAAGCTGGGAAGCAGTTTGGGTACCCATGACAATGCTCAATATTTGGCGAATTCCCTTGCTGTTTTTTGTTGCCGGGATGGCAGTGTATTATGCCATCTGCCGGCGAAGCTGGAAGGCATTTCTGGCAGAACGTTGCCGACGCATAGTACTGCCTTACTGCACGGGTATTTTTCTGGTTGTTCCGCTACAGTGTTTCCTGGTGCAGCGGTATTATGGGATCGCATTAGAATACCAGGCACAGCCTGCACATTGTTGGTTTCTGGGAAATCTATTGGTGTATATGTTGCTGCTGTTGCCAATATTTTACGGGATTAAAAAAAAGGCTATTGCTGACCGTATTCAGGCGCTCAACACCCGATTTAACAGGTGGCTATTTATTTTGGCCATGCTGATAGTAGTTTGGATTGAAATAGAATGGATCAATCCCCCGATTTTTGAACTGTACGCCTTCACCATGCACGGATTTTTCCTGGGGTTTCTGGCATTTGTTTTCGGCTACATAATGGGGCTTATCGGAATTCCACTTTGGCAGGATTTGAGTAAAGCCTGGTGGCTTATTTTACTACTGGCGTTCTGTTTATATAGTAACCGGGTGCAGCATTTTCCGGGGAAAATCGGGCCGCTGTTTTGGGCACTGGAATCCTTCAGTTGGATACTTGCCTTATTGGGTGTGGGTTATCGGTACCTTAACAGGCCGGGTAAGCACCTCGCTTACCTGGGGAAAGCCGCCTTACCGGTATATATAATACATCTGTTTATGCAATTTTTAGCCTCTATACTGGTATTGTCGCTACCCCTGGCTTCCTGGCTACAGTATTTGCTGGTGGTAGTGCTGACCGCTTCGTTTAGTCTTGGCTGTTATGAATACCTAATCAGGCGGTTTGCTTTTACCCGACTGCTTTTCGGTGTCAACTCAAAAAACTGAATTATATTGAGGAAGATTAATCATCCTTCAATATGACCAGATTTTATAGTGTCCTGTATTGTCTTTTATTTCTTACCGTTCGTTCAAGCGTAGTTGCCCAACCTGCGCAGCAACTGGTTACTGTACTTGTTGCACCGGATCATACGAATTGGGAATATCGTTTAGGCGAAAAAGTGAAATTTACTGTTACAGTAGTAGAAGCTGGTAACCTGGTGAAGGATGCCCGTATTTATTATGAAGTCGGACCTGAAAAAATAGCCCCCGTATTAGTGGATTCGGCCCTGCTGAAAAATGGCCAGTTCGTAATTGAGGCAGGTACCCTAAAAACACCTGGTTTTATGCGTTGTGTGGTACTGGTAAAGCGGGGTGGAAGAACTTATCGGGGACTTGCAACGGCCGGGTTTGCAACGGCCGCTATTCAACCAACGGTAGACCTGCCGGCTGATTTTTCCGGATTTTGGACCGCGGCAAAAGAAGAGTTGGCAAAAATTCCGATGGAGCCTAAACTGGTGCTTTTACCGGAACGAAGCACAGAAAAAGTAAGTGTGTACCATGTAAGTGTGCGCAATATCAATAATTCTAAACTGTATGGAATATTATGTGTGCCGAAAGCGCCGGGTAAATACCCTGCCTTATTGCGGGTGCCGGGTGCAGGCATCCGTTCTTACCGGGGAGATATTGCTACCGCTGAAAAAGGAATTATTACCTTGGAAATTGGTATTCATGGTATACCGGTAAACCTGGATGAAGAAGCCTATTATAACCTGGCTGCAGGTGCTTTAAACGGGTATCCGGCTATTGGGATGGATGATAAAAACAGGTTTTATTATAAACGCGTTTACCTGGGTTGTGTAAGGGCCAATGACCTGCTCTGCTCTCTGCCTGAATACGATGGGCAAAACCTGGGTGTAAACGGAGGCAGCCAGGGAGGTGCTCTTTCTATTGTTACCGCCGCACTGGATAACCGCGTAAAATACCTGGCAGCTTTGTATCCTGCACTGAGCGATGTTACTGGTTATCTGAAAGGCAGGGCAGGAGGGTGGCCACATTATTTTGATGTAAACAATACGAGTTACAACAATACCCGCGAAAAGCTTCAAACCATCGCTTATTACGATGTGGTGAACTTTGCGCGCAACCTCAAAGTTCCGGGGTATTATGCCTGGGGATTCAATGATGAGGTTTGTCCGCCCACTTCCATGTATGCTGCTTACAACGTGATCACTGCGCCAAAAGAATTGGAACTCTTCCTGGAAAGTGGTCACTGGACTTTCCCCGAGGAAAGAGATCAGTTTAGTGATTGGATGCTCCAAAAACTCCTGAAATAATTCAGACCCTTAGTGAACCCCGGAATCCACGGGCTGCATAATAGGATTCGGCACCGTTATGGTAGATGAAGACCCTGTCAAAACGCCGGTCGCCAAAAATAGCGCCTCCCAGCTTTCGAAGGGCTGGAGGGGTTTTTAACCAGCTTGATGTCTTCAGGTCAAAACGTCCTACTTGCTGAAGTAGTTGATATTCCTCTTCGGTTAGTAAGTCTATGCCCATTTCGGCAGCATTGTTTAGGGCACTGTCGGCTGGTTTATTGGCTTTTCTTGCTTCCAGGGCCTCTTCATCATAACAGAAGCTCCTTCTGCCCGCGGGCGATTCTGGTGAGCAATCAAAGAACAGGTATTCTCCCGTTGTTTGATTCATTGAAACCACATCTGGTTCGCCCCCGGATGCTTCCATTTGTTGCAAGGACCAAAGTTTAGCCGGTTGCGCTTCCAGCTTGGCCTGGATCTTTGTCCATTCCAATCCCTCATGGCGCACCATGTTTTTCTCAAACCTGTTTTTTAGCACAGCAAGCAGTTTTTTTTGCTCTTCTGCGGATAGTTTCTTTTTAACGTTGGCAGACTTGCTCATGGGTTATATTGTTTATATGGTTGCTGGTTGAGTTTTGATAAAGCCTAGGGGGCAAAAATTGCTTCTAACTGATCATGTGCCCGGTTAATTCCCCATTCAAATGGCATTTCTAGCAGTTGATCTCTCATGGCCACCGATCTGTATACTACCTGCATGATTAATTTGGAGCGTTCAGCAGATAATGCTTCAAATTCCAAAAATTCCAGTTGCACATCAAAGGACGTATTTTCCATTTTAAACGTACGGGTAATCTTTTTACCGGGTTCAAATTCATGAATGGTGCCACTGAAAATATGAACCTTACCTGTGGGGTCGGTTGTTTCAAACTGGTAAGATCCATGTGTACGGTTCTCCAGTTTAATTACCCGGGTGTTCATCCATTGTTCCAGCAGTTCCGGCTCCTGGTAGGCTTTAAATACTAAATCAACCGGCAAATCAAACTCCCTTATTATAAACAGTTCCTGTTTGCCGGGTGCTGCCTGAATCTTTGTTTTGTAGTCCATGCTGGTTTATTTAGGGGTCCTGTATTTTTTCATAATCGACTCAAGTTTATTAAAACGCGCTTCCCATAATACACGGAAAGGTTCCAGGAAATCGGCCACTTCTTTCATTTTTCCCGGGTTGAAATGATAGTAGATTTCACGGCCCTGTGGTTCCTGCTCTATTAACTCACATTCTGTAAGGATTTGCAGGTGCCTGGAAATAGTAGGGCGTGCTGTGTCGAAATTCGCTGCAATGGCACCCGCAGTCATTGATTGGGTGGCAATCAGTAAGAGGATGGCCCTCCTCGTTGGGTCCGCAATTGCCTGGAATACATCCCTCCTGAGATTCATTATGTAGTTATTTGACTACAAATATATATGTAGCTATTTGACTACGCAAAATTTATTTTTCAGAATCGATTATATTCGGATAGAGGTAAAAACAAATGGTAGAACCAGGAATAGATCAGGCAGGCCGTTTTTCATCGGAACTGAAACAGCTTCGATGGGGGCTGGTTACCAATGACGTGGCTTTAACTTCAGCGGGCAAACAAAGCCGATTGCACTTGCAGGAAGAAGGTTTTAGCCTCGTCCGCTTATTTTCACTCGA
>NZ_LUKG01000074.1:0-10032 GCF_001601815.1 Flavihumibacter sp. CACIAM 22H1 | reverse complement strand
ACGGCTTACTGGCTACCGGTGCCGATGGAGCAAGGCAACCCGATGGAGTGGATAACCTCACCCATCTTCCCATTACCAGTTTATACGGTCAAAAGATGGCACCTGCTGCCAATGACCTGGCCGACCTGGACGGGGTATTGTTTGATATTCCTGATGTCGGCTGTCGTTTTTATACCTATTTGTGGACCTTAACCCTGGTAATGGAAGTATGTGCCCGGGAGCAAAAAAAACTGCTGGTACTGGATCGGCCCAACCCAATTGGCGGAGACCTGAATCTTGCTGAAGGCCCCTGGCTCGATGAAAAACTTTGTAGTTCTTTTATCGGGCGATGGTCAATTCCTGTACGGCATTCCTGTACACTCGGTGAGCTGGCGCTTTATTTTGCTGCAAAGCGCCTGCCCGAACTTGCCCTGGAAATAGTGCCGGTAAATGGTTGGAGTCGGAAACTAATGCCTGCTGCAGCAGGGTGGTTGTTCCATCCTACATCGCCGGCAATACGGGATATTGAAACGGCTCTTCTCTACCCGGGCACCGGCTTACTGGAAGGGGTGTTTGTCAATGAAGGAAGAGGTACGGATCGCCCGTTTACCAAATTGGGCGCACCCTGGCTGCAAGGAGCCATGCTGGCTGATGCCTTCAATTCAGCTGCTTTGCCGGGTGTGTATGCTAAGCCGGTGGCCTATACGCCGGAGGAAGGGGTATATGAACAGCAAAATTGTGGTGGTATTCAATTGCAAGTTATTAAGGAGGAAATTTTTCGCCCGGTACAGACAGGTATAGCTATTATCCGCTTGTTGCACCAGTTGTTTCCACTTCAGTTAAAAGAGCGGCAGTATTATACGGCCGCAAATCCTTCAGGAAGCAGGCATCTTGATAAATTATTAGGGATTCCGGATGCCTATCAGCAGCTCATCAGCGGAAACCCGGTAAACCTGGCAATTGAAGAAGCCTGGCAGGAACGTATCCAACCTTATTTGCTCTATTCCTGATTACAGTTCTTTAGGACTGGTTATTCGAGCCTGAATTCTTTGAAAACAGCCCATGCGCCGCTTGCTCCCCAAATATGCAGCCCAGGGCGCGGACTACGATCCCATTGCGGAAGAAAATCAGCGGAAACTGCTTGCTGAACAACCAGTTCCTGCCAGCTGTCCACACCTGTTTTATAGTAAAAACGGCAGGTATGATTGGTATCCACTACCAGTTTCAGTTCGCATATCCCTTCATATTGTAGCTGGGCTGTTTGCAGCACGCTGCGCTTATTTTCAGCTACTTTCCAAACCTGTACCTGGTTGCCTATGATACCGATGCCCAGTGCCGCGCCTGCATCGCCGTAATATACAAGTCCTTGTAAGGCCGTTGTTTTCGCGGCAAGTTTCGTGTAAAGGCTAAAATCGGCGGTAGCAGGACGCACGGTTAACACAATGCCCGTTTGATTACCTGGAATAACGGTTCCGCCTAAGCGTAATTCTCCCTTGGTTTGCTGAATATACGGATTACTGTGCCGCCAATCCCACTGCCAATACAGGCCCGGTTTATCGCCCTTGAAAAAATCCTGCAGGGGCGCTCGGGTTGCCCCTGCCGAACTGGTTACGGGTTGTTCAAAACGGGGCCAGCCAGTTGGCTCCGGCCAGGAAAGCTTGGCTAACAAGGCCTGCCTGCCGGTATATAGGGAAGATTCTTTGTGGTAGGCATGGTAGAGGTAATAGTATGCACCTTTTTTATCAAAAATAAAGGTTCCGTGTCCGGAACATTTCCAGGTTGGGTTTTCCTGCAGAACAGGGTTTTTGTCGTAACGTTCGTAGGGGCCTCGGAAATTCTTTGCGCGGGCCACCCGTACATTGTAATCACAGTGTATTCCGCAGCAGCTACCTGCTGAGTAAAACAGGTAATAATACCCGTCTTTTTGAATAAAACTTTGGCCTTCCAGGCCAATGCCGGTTTCGTCTTTCAGAAGACTGAAAACTTCTCCTTCCGTTTTAAGTCCATCGGCCGATAGTTTTTTAGCGAGTAATTCAATGGGTCGTTTATCCAACCCATAGGCTTTGAAACTAATATAACGGTGGCCCTTGTCTTCCACGATGAAGGCATCTATGGCTTCCTTGCCAAAATCGAGCAGGACGCCTTTATCAATGAAACCCCGGTCGGGGTAATCAGACACGGCAACGCCGATACAGGAAACATGGTCCTTTTTTCTTCGGGCCGTGTAATAGATGTAATAGCGCCCATTCATAAAATAATATTCAGGGGCCCAGAAAGAACCAATTGTCCAGTCAGGTGCCTTGTCAAAAACATATCCAACCTGTTCCCATTGCTCCAGGTTACCCGACCGGTAAATGGGAAAATGAGGGGCCCATTCAGAGGACGTACCTACTGCATAATAGAATTTTCCATCGCTGATAACAGAAGGATCGGCAAAATCACCCGGAATAACCGCGGAAATGGTTTGTTGTGCTTTTGCAGGTAAGCAGGTAATCAACAAGAGGAAAAAAAATGGTAGCAAGCTGTTTTTCATGAAAGCAATAATAAAACATTCCGCAGAGTTTGCTGGCGCGCAGTAGAACAATTGGTAGCCATTTTACTCGTTAAACGGTGTTATTCGTTGAATGCGTACGGCATTCAGGATAGCAATTAATGCAACCCCCACATCAGCAAATACAGCTTCCCACATCGTAGCCAGTCCACCTGCGCCAAGTAGCAAAACGATGCCTTTTACAACAAATGCGAGTGTGATATTTTGCCAAACGATTTTTTTGGTTCTTTTACCGATACTGATAGCAATAGGTATTTTCGATGGTTTATCGTCCTGGATAACAATATCTGCTGTTTCAATAGTGGCATCACTTCCAAGCCCGCCCATGGCAATGCCCACGTCGCTTAAGGCCACAACAGGGGCATCGTTGACCCCGTCTCCCACAAAGGCAACTATTTCGTTCTGTGCTTTTAATTGCTTTACCTTGTTTACTTTGTCTTCCGGCAACAGATCTCCGTAGGCCTGGTCAATACCTAATTGGGAGGCTACATATTTTACCACGGTGGATTTATCTCCACTTAACATGGTAAGTTTCACGTTCAGCGCATGCAACTGTTCAATCGTCTTCCTGGCGTCTTCCTTAATGCGGTCTGCAATGGTAATATAACCTGCAAAACCCCCCTCAACAGCCACTGCAATGCTGGTGTAAACGATGGAGCCGGGGTCTATATCATAACCTATGCCGAACTTGTCCAGGAGTTTGAAATTACCCACTAATAGTTCCTTCCCGTTTACGGTACCCTTTAAACCATGCCCGGCTATTTCCGCTACATTTTCCAGTTGTATGGTTGTATCAATTTTTCCCACATAGGAATGAATGGCTGTAGCTACGGGATGGGTACTCTGACTTTCCAGCGCATTAACAAGCTTAAGGGTCTGCTGCTTATCAAAAGCTGGGTGGAAAACCACTTCCTCTACTGTAAACACGCCTTCGGTAAGCGTACCTGTTTTATCCATAACAACCTGTTGGGTAGCCGCCATCGTATCCAGAAAATTACTTCCTTTAATTAAAATTCCATTTCGGCTGGCTGCTCCGATTCCACCGAAATAACCAAGCGGAATAGAAATGACGAGGGCACAAGGGCAGGAGATTACCAGGAATATCAAGGCCCTGTAAAGCCAGTCATTAAAGATGTAATGGTGCACGAAGAAGTAGGGGAGCAGGCAAATGCCGATTGCCAAGAAAACTACGATGGGTGTATATATTTTTGCAAATTTCCTTATAAAAAGTTCGGTCGGTGCTTTTTGAGCAGCAGCGTTTTGTACTAATTCAAGGATTTTGCTAAGCTTGCTATCAGAATAAGCGGTCGTTACCTGAACGCGGGCAACGGTATTCAGGTTAATCATACCTGCTAAAACTGTTTCGCCCTTATTTTTTGTATCGGGTGTGCTTTCGCCCGTCAAAGCTGCTGTATTAAAGGAGGCATTTTCTGTTAACAGTTCTCCATCGAGTCCTAATTTTTCGCCCGGTTTTAATAGAATAATATCGCCGATCCTGGCATCGGCTGCTTTAATAGTACTTGCTTTATTATCTCTTACAAGGGTAACTTCATCGGGTCGTTGATCTAACAACGCTTTAATATTTGTTTTTGCCCTTGATACGGCAAGTGTCTGGAAAACCTCCCCAACAGAATAGAACAGCATTACGGCTACTGCTTCGGGATATTCTCCAATGAAAAATGCGCCGATGGTGGCAATACTCATGAGCAAAAATTCGGAAAACAGCTCTCCGTTGGTGATGCTTTTTACGGCGTCAATAATAACGGTTAAGCCAACTATGCCATAGGCTGTAATGTACCAGGCAAATCGGAATAAACCCTTAAACCAATCCTGGGGTAACCAGTTGTCAAATGTGATGGCAGTTAACAAAAGCAACAGTGAAATGATCGGCGGAAGAAACATCCTGAGTGGTCCGTTTTCCATAGCACTATGGTCATGTCCATCGTTGTTGGTATGTTTTTCCCTGACCAGTGCTGCCGCGCCGGCATTGGTATAAACTTTATCTGTTTGCGTACAGCAAAGCTGCTTTCCCTCTGCACTGTAGGTATGTTTGTGTTCCATAGTTTTTAGTTTAATAGGTAGGATGTCGTTTAGTGGGGGTGTTTCTAATGTCCATGGCCATCTTCCTCCGAACTATTCATTTTTGCTAATACAAAAAATGCGCCTTTTGTAACGATGCGTGATTCCGGGGCAACGGGTTTTAGCAGTGTTATCTGCGTGTAGCCTACTTCAGAAACCCCTTTGGCTACCGGTATTTTTTGAAACCGCATTTCTTTTTCGGTCTGACCAGGTTCATCCGATACGATGAAAATAAAGTCCTGTCCCTGGGAATTCACAATAGCATCATTGGGAACGGCTGGCGTAGCCACTTTATCCAAGCTAATGAGGGCGGTGATAGACATGCCGTCTATCAGACCGGTTTTCTCGCCTTTAACGCGTGCATGTACGCTAATAGCTTTGCTTTCGTCTTCGAAGGAAGATCCTAGGGAAAAAATTTCTGCGTCGTATTCTTTACCCGGATTATTGGTTAGGGTAAAATGGATGGGTTGGTTATTTCGTATTTTGGGAAGATCCTTTTCATAGACAAATAAATCGAGGTGAAGCTGGCTGTTGTCAACAATTTCTGCTACCGGTGTGTTCAGGTCGACATAACTGCCCATTTTAACCGAAACACTGCTAACAACCCCCTGGATAGGAGACCTGATCGATACGACCGCTATCAGTTTTCCGTTTGACAGTGAAGAGGGCGTTATGCCCATTAACTGAATCTGCTGTGCCAGGGCAAGTTTGCTGGTGGTAAGTGCGTTGAGATCTGCTGCTGCTTTTTGAAGATTTTTTAAGGCACCGGCATTCCCTTCCGACAGTTCTTTTTGGCGGTTTAATTCCTGTTCAGCCAGGATAATGCGAGGGGTTATCGACAGGTATTCTTCCTGCACGCGAATAAAATCGGGGTTGGCGATGGTGGCGATCAGCTGTCCTTTTTTTACGGTATTACCTGGCTGAATCAGTAATGACCTTACCACTCCGCTATACAGGCTGTTAATCAGGGCCTTGTTTTGATTAGGTACCCGCAGGCTGCCATTTGCCCGAACGAAATTTGTAAGCTCCTTTTGTTCGATAAAACCTGTTTCAAGCCCGATGCTTTTTATTTGTGCCGCTGTAAAGTGTACCGTGTTGGGCTCTTCTACGGGTTCTTCCGGAGCGTTCTTGTGTGAAACGGATTGGTTATTTTGGCAGCCCTGCAATATCAATAGAAGGCCTATTAAGGGATAGGTGAACAGGATTTTTTTAAGTAAGCGCATGGTGTAAATTTTATTGTTGGCTATAGTAGGAGAATTGGATAACTGACTGATTAAACGCATTCAGGCTTTCAAGGTAATTCCGTTGTATATCGATGGCCTGGGTCAGGAATTGGGAGAGTTCGGCAAAGCTGATTTCACCGGCACGGTAGGCGAGTGATGCTGCCTTAATTATTTCGTTGGCCTGGCGTAAACCGGAAGATTCGTAAAATGAAAGCAGGGCTTTATTTTTTTCTACATCTTTTCGGGCCTGTATCCAACCGGTAGAGAAGAGCTGGCGCTGGTAGGCATATTGTTGTTCCCTTAGGGCCGTTTCTGCCTGGGCCACGGCAATTTTTTTCCTGGTTGCGCCGGCTCTGAAGAGGGGAAAAGAGGCTACTAAAGAAAAGCCGGTAAAGGGGTTGCTTAGTCCATATAACCGTTGGCTAAAGAAACGGCCCGAAAATTCAGGTCGGTTTTCATTTCGCACCACCTGTGTACTGGCATTGGCAATGGCAATTTGTTGTAATTGCAGGGCAAGGACAGGGTGTGCAGAATCGGGAGGCGATTCGGTATAGGTTAATTTATCCAATGCACGGTTTTCTGATAAATAGGGTACCGTTGTATTTACCAGCTGCATCAACTGATGTTGTTGCATACTGATCTCCTGGTTGGTTTGGGTGATGAGGGCCTGCAGTTCGCGCAGTCGAACATCTGCGGCAATACTATCCAAGCCGGGACTATCGCCTGTTTTTACTTTAAGCACTGCGGCGGCGCTAAGAGACCGGTAGATGCTATCCAGCCGATGGTAGAGCTTTTGTTTTTCTTCCAGGTACCAGAGCTGGTAATAAACGGATCGGATCGTTTTTTTCAGTTCCGCATCCAATACCGCAGTCGTGCTCCTGAAATAATTGACTTGTTCGCCGAATAGTTTTTTTTGAGCACGGTATAAACCTGGCCAGGCAATGCCCTGTGAAATACCGATTTTAAGAATGCCCTTTTGGTCGCTGGGGCGCAGGTCTTCGTTTTCTACAAATACCCCTGTTTTAGGAAGTGCCCCGGCTGTAGCAACCAGGGTCTGTTCCTTACGTATTTGGAGGTTATTGATGTCGTATTGCAGGTTCTGCCTGGTTGAGTCCAGCAGTTCCTGGATATTGATGCGGGTGCCCGCTGGTGGTTGTGCCGAAGTGTATAGGGAACTGAACAGAAGAGCCGTTAGTAACAGGGTCGGGGACACTGTTTTGGCAGGTCTTGTTCTTTTCCTGGTAAAACTGATATAGAGCAGTGGTAATACAAATAAAGTGAGAAAAGTAGCCGTTACAAGTCCTCCTATAACCACCGTGGCCAATGGCTTTTGCACTTCGGCACCTGAGCCGTTGGAAAGCGCCATGGGTATAAATCCCAGAGATGCTACCGTGGCGGTCATTAAAACTGGCCGTAAACGTGTTTTGGTGCCTTCGATTACCCGTTCGAATAGGTTTGTAATGCCTTCTTTTTCCAACTGGTTAAAGGTGCTGATAAGTACAATGCCGTTTAATACGGCAACGCCAAACAAGGCAATAAATCCTACACCGGCAGAAATGCTAAAGGGCATATCTCTCCACAGTAAAGCAAACACGCCCCCGATGGCGCTCATGGGGATGGCGGTATAAATTAACAAGGCTTCTTTCATAGAGCGGAAGGTGATATACAGGAGCATAAATATGAGAGCTAGTGCAATGGGTACTGCTATTTGCAGCCGGGCCGACGCTTTCTGCAGGTTTTCGAAAGTGCCTCCGTAGGTATAATAGTAACCAGTCGGCAAGAGATTGGCATCCTGTAGCTTTTGTTGCAGTTCTTCTACAACGGATTCCACATCGCGGTTGTTGAGATTAAATCCAAGTACGATCCGGCGTTTTCCTGCTTCCCGGCTAATTTGTGCGGGTCCTTCCCGAAAGCTTACCGAGGCTACTTGTGACAGGGGGATTTGGCGATTATCGGGTGTTGTTACGAATAAGTTGCTTACATCGTCTATGGATTGCCGATTGTTACTATCGAGCCGCACTACCAGGTCAAATTTCCGTTCATTCTCGAATACCACGCCGGCAGCCTGTCCGGCAAATGCCGTACTTATGGTACGGTTAATGTCATCGATATTCATTCCATACGCCGCAATCCTGGCCCGGTCGTAGGCAATGGTAATTTGCGGTAAACCGGTGGTTCGTTCTATCTGAGGTGCTGTGGTTCCTGTAACGGATTGAATTATTTTGCTGACTTTACCGGCCAGTGCGGCCAATGTATCGATGTTTTCGCCAACTATTTTTACGGCTACATCCTGCCGTATACCGGTCATTAATTCATTGAATCGCATTTGGATAGGTTGGTTCGCTTCAAAAAATACGCCCGGTATTTGTTCCAGTTTTTCCTGTATCCGTTCGGCTAGTTCATTGTAGTCTTTCGTAGTAGTCCACTCTTTCAGAGGTTTAAGCACTACCATAAGATCAGATGCTTCCGGAGGCATGGGGTCGGTAGGTACTTCGGCAGATCCTGTTTTACCTACTACCATTTTTACTTCCGGGAAGGATTTGATAATCCGGCTTGCCTGCATAGAGGTTTCAATGCTTTGAGAAAGAGAACTGCCTTGAGGAAGTATGCAGTGAAATGCATAATCGCCTTCCCGCAACTGCGGTATAAATTCTCCGCCCATACGGGTAAATAATAGGAACGCGATCCCGAATAGCAGTACCGTAAAGCTGATAATTGCAGTCCTAAACCGAAATGTCTTTTTTAAGAGGGGTGTATAGATGCCCTGGAGTAGATCCATCATTTTATCGGAAATTGTACGCTTGGTTGGTAGATTTTTGGGGAGTACCAATGCCGACATCATTGGTATATAGGTCACTGATAAAATCAATGCACCCAGTAGGGCAAAGCTTACTGTTTGTGCCATAGGACGGAACATTTTTCCCTCAATGCCAACCAGGGTAAGGATGGGGATATAAACAATCATAATAATGATTTCTCCGAAAGCGGCGCTGTTTCGGATTTTTGAGGCAGATTGATAAACTTCTTGGTCCATTTGGGCCTGCGTTAACCGGCCGCCTGTTTTACGAAGTGCCAAATGGTGCAGGGTAACTTCCACCATTATTACAGCGCCGTCTACAATTAATCCGAAATCAATAGCTCCGAGGCTCATCAGGTTTGCGCTTACGCCAAAAGCCTGCATCATTCCCAGGGCAAACAACAGGGATAAGGGAATGGCAGAAGCTACGATAAGTCCGGCGCGCAGATTCCCCAGGAACAGGACCAATACAAAAACAACAATAAGCGCACCCTCCAGCAAATTGGTTTTTACGGTACTGATGGCCCGATCTACCAACTGGGTACGATCCAAATAAGGTTCAATGACAATATCATGGGGCAAGGAATTTTGGATGGTGCTAATTTTTTCTTTGACCTGCTTAACTACAGCTGCGCTGTTGGAGCCTTTAAGCATCATCACTATACCGCCTACTACCTCCTTTTCCCCATTGTAGGTAACGGCTCCGTACCGTATGGCGGAGCCGAACTGTACGGTGGCCAGGTCTTTAATCAGCACCGGAATACCGCTTACATTTTTGATAACCACATTTCTTATATCTTCCAGGGAGGAAACAAGACCAATGCCTCTGATAAAGTAAGCGTTTGGTTTTTTATCGATATAAGCGCCGCCTGTATTGGCATTGTTTTTTTCCAGGGCTGTAAAAACCTCGCTCATCGTAATATTCATGCCTTTTAGCCGGTCGGGGTTCAGGGCTACTTCGTACTGTTTCAGTAATCCGCCAAAACTGTTAACTTCTGCAATACCGGGGGTTCCGTATAATTGACGGGCAACTATCCAATCCTGCATAGTTCGGAGGTCCATGGCACTGTATTTATCTTCCGCGCCTTTTTTTGGATGCAGCACATATTGATACACTTCGCCCAGGCCTGTACTAACGGGTGCCAGTTCAGGCGTTCCGATTCCTTTCGGGATTTTTTCTACCGCTTCTTTCAGTTTTTCTCCGATTAACTGCCGGGCAAAGTAGATATCTACCTGGTCTGCAAATACAACGGTTATAACGGAGAGGCCAAACCGAGAAATAGAACGCATTTCTTCCAGGTTTGGCAGGTTGGCCAGGCTTTGTTCAATCGGGTAGGTCACTAACTGCTCAGTTTCCTGTGCAGCCAGCGTGGGTGTACGGGTAATAATCTGAACCTGGTTAT
>NZ_LUKG01000073.1 GCF_001601815.1 Flavihumibacter sp. CACIAM 22H1 | reverse complement strand
GCGTACCCCTCAATGATATAACTGGCTGGTGGAAATGGATACATGGTGCTGATTGGAAACATCCGGAGGGGCCGGCTTCGAACCTTACTGGTAAGGAGCAGCATCCGGTCATTCATATTAGTTGGAATGATGCGATGGCTTATTGTAACTGGGCCGGGAAGCGATTGCCAACGGAAGCCGAGTGGGAATTTGCGGCCCGGGGTGGCCTGGAGGCTAAAAATTTTGTGTGGGGGGATGATGCACCTACGGATGAGAAAACCTATGCCAATACCTGGCAGGGTAAATTCCCTGTTGAAAATCTAAAGCGGGATGGGTATGCGGGTACGGCACCGGTGGGCCAGTATGCGCCAAATGGATATGGGTTATATGATATGGCGGGTAATGTATGGGAATGGTGCCAGGACTGGTACGACAAAAATTTATACCAATCCTGCGGTCCGGGTGAAGTGCGAGATAATCCAAAAGGGCCTTCTGTGAGCCGGGATCCCTCGCAGCCCAATATGCCGCTGCGGGTTCAAAAAGGGGGTTCTTTTCTTTGCCATGATTCCTATTGCCAGCGTTACCGCCCGAGTGCCCGCCAGGCGAGCTCTCCTGAAAGTGGGATGAGCCATGTCGGGTTCCGAGGTGTCAGATAGGTGTTGGCACAGTGTTAGAATAGCTGTCTGACGTCTTTGGTTTTCCATAAAAATTCAGCTACCTCGTGAAGGCGCTTTGAATCTTTGCTTAACTTACCATTTACTACCGGGTGCAGGAGATGTCAGAACAACCCGTTTTGCCGGTTTGCGAATCGGTTATGCTGGTTTTCATTTCCGCTAACCCAATCAGGAACCAGACACCCCGCTACTATACCATGCGCACACTACAATTCCTGGTGATAGCAGTTCTCTTTGCAGCCTGCACACCCAAAGCACAGCTACCGCAATTAAGCACCGAAGAAGTTTTACAACTGGTAGATGAGCAAAACTACCAGTTCAACCTTGAATTCGTTCGGCCAATGGGCGGGCGGCAGCGCCTTATTACGGGTACTTATTTTATGCGTGTTCAGAAAGAATTGATCGAATGTGATCTACCCTATATAGGCCGTGCCTTCCAGGCACCCATCGGCAGTACCGATAACGGTATGAAGTTTATTTCCCGTAATTTCGGCTATACCAGCACTACCGGTAAAGGTGAACGCAGAGAAATTACTATTCAACCTAAAGACGAACCAAATATCCGGGAGGTTTTCCTGATCATTTTCAGCAACGGAAAAGCCGACCTCCGGATCAATTCCAACAACCGCCAGACGATTTCTTATACGGGTACTATAACCGCGTTACCTCCGCAAAAATAAGTGCTTATCAAAGTTAGCACGAAGTACTAAGTTTGCAGCTCAACCAATTCTATGCAAATGGCTGGTCGTACAAGCTTGCTCCTGGGAATAGTTATATTGATAAGCTGTATTTCCGTTCGTGCCCAATATACCATCAGCGGCAGAATACTTGCCCGTGATACCGATGTTCCGCTGGAAGACGCTACTATTCAATTGAAGAGCCAGCGTATTCATACTCATTCAGGTATGGACGGACGCTTTAGCCTGCAAACATTCCAGGCTACCGATACCCTGTACATTACACATATCGGGTACGATCCGCAAACCATTAGCTGGAGCTCGACCAGCACTTCTCTAACCATTCAGCTGGTGCCCGCACCCGTTCAGTTAAACCAGGTAGTGGTTAATGATAGCAGGCGGGCCCTGCAACAGGTAATGCAAATCGACCTTAAAACAAATCCAGTTAACTCTGCACAGGATATTCTCCGCAAAGTTCCTGGTTTATTTATAGGGCAACATGCGGGGGGCGGTAAAGCAGAACAGATTTTTCTCCGTGGTTTTGACATCGATCATGGCACGGATATCCGCATAACAACCGACGGTATGCCCGTAAATATGGTAAGCCATGCACATGGTCAGGGCTACGCCGACCTTCATTACCTGATTCCTGAAACAATTAAAGATATCCAGTTTGGGAAAGGCGCCTATTATGCAGAAGAAGGTGATTTTTCTACAGCGGGGTATGTGAACTTCAGCACCTTCAACCGGCTTGATCGTAACCTGCTGAAACTGGAAGCCGGCCAGTTTAATACCCTCCGCACAGTAGGTATGTTTAACCTGTTTGAAAAAACAGGTGAACAGGCCAGCAATGCATACATAGCAGGAGAGTACCAGTTTTCCAATGGACCTTTTGAGGCGAAACAAAATTTCAACCGCCTTAATTTTTTAGCTAAGTACAATGTACAGATCGGACAGCATTCCAATTTGCAGGTACTGGCTTCCACCTTTACTTCCAAATGGGATGCCTCCGGCCAAATTCCAGACCGGGCCGTAAAAAGCGGGTTGATTTCGCGCTGGGGCACCATCGATCCCACCGAAGGCGGAACTACCTCCCGCAGTAATATCGCTGCCAAATACCGCAGTAAATTAAGTGCAAGCGAAGACTGGCAATCCAATTTCTATTTCAGTCAGTATGACTTCAGCCTCTTTTCAAATTTCACCTTTTTCCTGGAAGATCCCATTAATGGTGACCAGATCCATCAATCCGAAAAAAGAAAAATTTATGGCATGGATCATCGGTATACCAAACAACTTTACGGCAATCAGGCAGACTGGATTCTTACGGCAGGAATGAGCCTGCGACACGATGCCATACGCGATATTCAACTTAGTCATACCCTGCAGCGCAAAGAAGTGCTGGAATATTTTGCAAGGGGCGATATTGACCAAACCAATGCCGCGCTCTTTGGTTCCGCTGAATGGAGAAAGGGGCACTGGAAACTGATTCCGGCGCTTCGGGTAGATCATTTTATCTTCAATTATGTCGACAAGCTTCAACCGGTTTATCAAACCCAAGCTGCCCAGAAAACCCTACTCAGCCCTAAGTTAAACCTGGTCTATACGCCGCATGCCAACTGGCAGGGCTACCTGAAAATGGGAAAAGGGTTTCATTCCAATGATACCAGGGTGGTGGTAGCACAAGAGGGCAAAGAAATTCTGCCTGCTACCTACGGAGCAGACCTGGGCGCCATTATTAAACTACATCCGAAGTTGCTCCTTCAGCCAGCCATCTGGTACCTATATATGCAACAGGAATTTGTGTATGTGGGCGATGCAGCAATTGTTGAACCCTCGGGTAAAACCCGTCGGCTTGGCGCTGAACTGGGAATACGGTACCAACCATTCAACTGGTTGTACCTGGATGTTGATATCAATTATGCCAGGGCGCGCGCTATAGAGGAGGAGAAAGGGGCAGCTTATATTCCTTTAGCACCGGACCTTACCAGTACCGGCGGTATTTCTGTTAAGCCAATAAAGCAACTGGATATCAATTGGCGCTATCGTTTTATGAAAGATCGTCCGGCTAATGAAGACAATTCGGTGGTGGCAGAGGGTTATTTCGTGAATGATGTATTGGTAAATTATACAAGAAAGAACTGGGCACTGGGCCTGCAGATCGAAAACCTGTTTGATACTGAATGGAGAGAAGCACAGTTTAATACAGAATCGCGGCTTGCGCAGGAATCGAGCCCGGTTACCGAAATCCACTATACGCCGGGTGTGCCTTTCTTTGCAAGGATTAAATGGAGCTTATTTTTTTGATTAACTTCAGGAAAATAATCACCATGAATTTCCTGAGCCGATTGCTGATTACCGCCCTGGTTGCATTTGGATTATCCTACCTGCTTCCAGGAGTTCATATGGATTCATTTATTGCAGCGCTTATTTTAGCCTTGGTGCTGGCCTTGCTGAACACAATTGTAAAACCGATTTTGGTTATTCTAACCTTTCCTATAACCATTATTACGCTGGGGCTGTTTTTGCTGGTGATCAACGCTGTTATTATTCTACTGGCAGCCAAATTGGTGGAAGGTTTTAAAGTGGATGGGTTTTGGTGGGCCTTGCTGTTTAGTATACTCCTTTCAGTTGCCAGTTCTTTGTTGCATGGCACCGATGATCGTAAATAATAACCTATGCATTTTGATCCGAAAGCGCTTTCACAGGAGGAGCTGTTACAGTTTTATAAGGCGATCCTTCGTCCCCGGATGATAGAAGAAAAAATGCTGCTCTTGCTTCGCCAGGGGAAAATCAGTAAATGGTTCAGTGGAATCGGACAGGAAGCCATTTCGGTAGGTGCCACGCTTGCACTTGAACCGGATGAATGGATTATGCCGCTGCACCGGAACCTGGGGGTCTTTACCACGCGTAATATGCCGCTGAATAAGTTGTTCATGCAATGGCAGGGGCAAAAAGAAGGGTATAGTAAGGGAAGAGAACGAAGTTTTCATTTTGGCTCGAAGGCACACCATATCTGTGGTATGATTTCTCATCTCGGTCCGCAGCTTAGTATTGCTGACGGGGTTGCACTCGCACACCGCCTGCGGCAGGAAGGAAAAGTGAGCATGGGATTTACGGGAGATGGTGGTACCAGCGAAGGCGATTTTCATGAAGCATTAAACGTGGCTGCTGTATGGAACCTGCCGGTAATTTTTATCATTGAAAATAACGGATACGGACTAAGCACGCCGGTTCAGGAACAATACCGGTGCGAAAGCCTGGTGCAGCGGGCAAAAGGGTACGGAATGGAAGGGGTTTGCATTGATGGCAATAACCTGCTAACAGTGTATGATACCATTAAAGGTGTGCGGGACTACTGTATCCGGGAACAGAAGCCCTATCTGGTAGAATGTATGACCTTCCGGATGCGGGGCCATGAAGAAGCCAGCGGTATCAAATATGTGCCCCCGGAATTATTTACGCAATGGGCAGAAAAAGATCCCGTAAAAAAATACGAGGAATGGCTGCTGCTGGAAGGTATACTTACCTATTCCGTTATGGAGCAACTGAAAGCAGCCCTGAAAAATGAAATTGAGCAGGAATTGCAAACAGCTGCTGCTGCCGCTGCCGTTGTTCCGGATACAGAGGAAGAATTAAAGGATGTATATGCAGTAGCGCCAAGCCAGCACGACACCGGTTCAACTGATACCGGCGCTTCTTTATTCAACACTAAATCACTCCGGTTTATTGATGCCATTAAGGAAGGGTTGCAGGAAGGAATGCAACGGTTTCCGCAGTTGATTCTTATGGGGCAGGATATTGCCGCTTATGGAGGTGCATTTAAGATTACAGAAGGGTTTGCCGAGCAGTTTGGTACAGACAGGGTGCGGAATACGCCTCTTTGTGAAAGCGCTATCCTGGGTGCAGCATTGGGCTTATCGCTGGAGGGCTTCAAATCAATGGTGGAAATGCAGTTTGCAGATTTTGTAAGCGTGGGGTTGAATCAGATCGTCAATAACCTGGCTAAACTTCATTATCGGTGGGGTCAGCCGGCTGATGTAGTGGTACGATTACCCACGGGTGCCGGGGTGGGGGCAGGCCCCTTTCATAGCCAGAGTAACGAGGCCTGGTTTGTACATACCCCGGGTCTGAAAATTGTGTATCCTTCAACACCTGAAGATGCGAAGGGGTTGTTGCTGGCCGCATTGGCAGATCCCAATCCTGTACTTTTTTTCGAGCACAAGGCCTTGTACAGAAGTATCAGCGGCGAGGTTCCGGAGGGCTATTATACCATTCCTATCGGTAAAGCCCGCCTGGTGCAGGAGGGTACCGATATCAGCATTATCACTTATGGTGCAGGTGTTCACTGGGCTAGAGAATATGCCGAAGCGCATCCTGATATCCGGATGGATATACTGGATCTTCGCAGCCTGTTGCCGATCGATTACGCGGCCATAGAAGCATCCGTAAAACGTACGGGAAAAGTTATCGTATTACATGAAGACACCCTAACGGGCGGTATTGGCGGAGAGATCAGTGCCTGGATAGGTGAACACTGCTTCGAACTACTGGACGCGCCTGTGCTGCGATGTGCTTCCCTTGATACACCGGTACCTTTTAATACTGCACTGGAACAGAATTTTCTGGCAAAGGCAAGGTTGGCTACAACGGTTGATCGTCTGCTGCGGTACTGATTTCCTCCGCATCGAAGGCCGTTTTGGAAACAGGACTTACTACCAAAGGATCCCTTTCGCCGATCTGTTGCCGCCACATGGCGTAGTACAGCCCTTTCTGTTCAAGCAGTTCATGGTGTTTTCCCTGCTCGGTGATTTTTCCTTTTTCCAGCACGAAAATGGTGTCGGCATGCATAATGGTAGAAAGGCGATGGGCAATAAGGATGGTCATCTGTTTATGGGTAGCTGAAATATCACGGATAGTAGCGGTAATTTCTTCTTCGGTGATAGAGTCCAGCGCGGAAGTAGCTTCGTCAAAAATCAGCAGGCGGGGCTCTCGCAACAAGGCCCTGGCAATTGCAAGCCGTTGTTTTTCTCCGCCCGATACCCGTTTGCCGCCTTCTCCCAGTACCGTATCCAGGCCTTTTTGGGAATAGGCAACGAGGTTTGCACAAGAGGCTTTTTCCATTGCAGCGTAAATCTGTTCATCGGTTGCATCCGGTTTAACAAATAACATGTTATCGCGGATGGTTCCTGAAAACATCTGGGTTTCCTGCGTTACAAAACCCAACTGGCGGCGAACCCGGTTATAGCGCAACTGTCGTACGGAAATACCGTCTATCCGGATATCGCCCTCCACGGGCGAGTAGAGTCCGACCAGGAGTTTTACCAGGGTTGATTTTCCGGAACCGGACGGGCCCACAAATGCGATGGTCTGGCCCAATCCAACCCGGAAACTGATATTGTCTACTGCATTCTGGCTGGCTTTTTTATGACGGAAACTGACCCGGTCAAATTCGAGTTGTTCGATGGCATGAATATCAACCGGTTCTTCCGGGCGGTATTCGGGCTCTTTCATCATCAACGTATTAAAAACCTGGAGAGAGGCTTCGGCTTCCCGATATTGCAGAATAATATTACCCAGATCCTGCAAGGGGCCGATAATAGCAGTTGAAATAAACTGCATGGAAATCAGTTCGCCGGTGGTGAGTACATTTCTGAATATTAACCAAAGCAGGATAAAAAGGATGGATTGTTTGAGCAGGTTCAAAGTAGTTCCCTGCAGAAAGGATAAACTTCGAACCTTTCTGTTTTTCATCATTTCCAGTTCAAAAATCTGTTGTGTTTTTTCCCTGAGCCGCCTGATTTCGGCATAGGTAAGTCCCAGGCTTTTAACCAGTTCAATATTGCGGATCGATTCGGTGATGCTGCCACTCATTACATTGGTTTGCCGCACTACCTGCCGCTGAATAGTTTTAATTTTCCGGCTCAGTAAGGATGTAAGTCCGCCCAGGAGCAATACCCCAATTAAAAATACGGGTATCAGTGCCCAGTGTTTGGTAATGGCATACCAGATCAGGAAGCTCATGCCTACAAAAGTGGAAAAGAGGATATTGATAAAGGAGTTAATAAATCGTTCTGTATCAGTGCGTACCTTCTGCAATTTAGACAAGGTTTCGCCGCTGCTCTGGTCCTCAAATCCATCATACGGCAGGCGAAGGGTTTGGCGCAAACCATCATTAAAGATCTGCATGCCGAATTTCTGTACTACCAGCCGTACAACATAATCTTTAAAAGTGGCAGCAATGCGAGCCAGCAATGCCACCCCTATGGCCAGTATCAGCAACCAGATAACCCCGCTGGTACGTTCTTTTTCCGATAGATTTTCAGGGTTCAGTGCGTAGGTATCGATTACCTGTCCGAAAATAACCGGATCGTATAAAGCGAATATCTGGGCAAGGGCAGCAAGTCCAAGCGCCAGAAAGACCCAACCCCGGTAGGGTTGCAGGTATTTCCATAATATTTTCATGTCATTTACTCACCGCTTTAAATACGCGGATAAAATTGCCGCCCAGGATTTTACGGATATCTTTTTTACTATAGCCCCGCACAATCAGGGCTGAAGTGATAGTTGGCATATCTTCTACCCCATCCAGGTCCTGCGGAGCAAGTTCTATGCCATCAAAATCGGAGCCCAACCCAACATGATCTACACCAATCAGCCGTACTATATAGTCAAGATGATCGAGCAACAGGTTCATCGATGGGCGCAAAGCTTCTGCTTCTTCGGGGAACCTGGCAGTGAGATAGCCATCTATTTCATAACTGGGCAGCTTTTCCTGAAGCAGGGAATCTATAAACCCTTTATGTTTTTCAATAAAAGCCGCTTTGTTTTTGTTATAGGTACTGTCGATAAATCCTGCATAGAAGTTTAGAAAAATTACGCCCCCGTTTTTACCGATAGCCCGTATCTGGTCGTCCTTAAGATTACGGGGATGCGGGCACAGGTTATAAACACAACTATGCGACGCAATAACCGGTTTATCAGAAACTGCTATGGCATCGTAAAAGCTTTGTTCACCAACATGACTCAGGTCTACCATCATGCCCAGTTCATTCATGCGCCGAACCACCTGCTTTCCAAAATCACTGAGCCCTTTTTTTTCAATATTACTAGGCTGCTGGTTATTGAGATAGGTTTCATCCCAGGCAGAGCTGGCCCAGGAGGTAGAATTATTCCAGGTCAGGGTCAGGTAACGGGCACCCCGCTTGTATAAACTGTCGAGGTAGTCCAGTTTGTCTTCGATCATATGGCCCCCTTCTACCCCTTTCATCGCGCCCAGTTTTTTTTGACGTACAGCCAGGCGCAGATCCTGCATGGAATTGACCAGCATCATCTTATCCGGATTTCTTGCAACGATGGCGTCGAGCGAGTCGATTTCCCGCAGGGCATGATTAAAGGCAGTACCTGCGCCAAAACGTTCATCGCAGAAAATGGAAAAAACCTGAATATCTATTCCTCCGCGCCGGAACCGGGCCAGATCGCTATGGGTTTTGCCACTGAGGTCTTCTTCAATATTCAACCCTTTTAATGTGGCATTGGACAACACGTCGTTATGTGTATCTACTACAATACTTTTCTCGTGCAGGTTTTTCTGCGCCATGAGCCCGGCTGGTAACAGGCAGGCCAGGCTTAAGGAGAAAAGGACCGTCCGGCAACAAAACCAAGGAGCTATTTTCAGGCGCATACGTTCTATTATTACATCAATATACCGAATCCGGCTGACCGGAGAAAACTCAAGTGCAAAACTGAGCCAGGTCAGCTGGTTTTGATGGAATACTGATTAGCTTCATTGTTCAAACACAGTATATGAAAAAGAACATGGGTGGTACAGACCGCTTGCTGCGCATTATTGCCGCTATCGTATTGGGATACCTCTATTTTTCCGGTACAGTTACCGGTACTGCCGGGCTGGTACTGGCCATAATAGGCGCTGTATTTATGCTAACCAGCCTGGTTGGTTTTTGCCCGCTTTACACCGTTTTGGGATGGAATACCTGTACTACCAAAAAAGTATAAACCTACTCACTGCTTTTTTCGCCGGTGAACCAGTCTTCCTTGTTTTTGAATAAGACATTGAAGGTGGTAAGGGTGCCGTAGATGCGGGTAATATATTGCTGCAGGTTTACTTTGTCTTCGTCGGTTAGTACTTTGTGTGCATTGACTTGTTGTTCCAGTACGCGTAGCCGGTCGCGCAGCATCACAATTTTATGGAAGAATACCTCAATGGGCAGATCCTTGGGTTTCAGGGAAGCATCTCCGGGCTGTAGCACCATGGTACCGCCTTTCCATCGATCGCCCAACGGAACCACCTCGCTAACGCCATTCCATAACCGAAGAATTTTAAGCAGGGATTTTTCTATTTCCGAATGGGTTTCAATTTCTTCGCTCAGGTTTTCGGGAATTATTTCTTCCAGCTTTTCATCGTTTTTATCAATTTCTTTGATTCCATGATTGATAAAGGAGATCAGGTAGGTTGCGTAGCGAAGGCCTACGATTACTCCCGGACCGTACTGTGTATGTTGCAGGCGGGTTCCAATTCCTAATACCAGTTGTTCCATAGCTTTTCTATTGTTTATAAAATTCGTAAGGGGTAAATTCAACGAAATCTGCAACGGTTACCGTAACAGATTTTACTTTTCCATCTGCTATGGTAAAGGGCCAAACTTTCTGCCCAAAGAGTGCATCATTAAAGCTGGCGAAGAAACGGTTACCACCCAGGGCCCCAAGCCGGGCAAATCTGCCAGGGTGGTGTTGAAAGCGGGCAACCAGTTGCCCTTTTTCGAGCTGCAGGTTCATAGTGCCATAAATTTCGTGTTTATAGGTGCCTGCGAAGTCGGCAAGTGGAAGCGCTGGTTTTGGATTGCGAGCAATAGAGTCGCGTTTTGCTGTTAAAAAATCAGCGGTTGCTCTTTCACTTTCTGCATGTTCTTCATAAGCGCTGGCAGTATAGTTCCGAAAGGGGAGGCCGAGGCAGGCATCCAGCAGCTCCCATTTCATAGCCTCATAAAAGCCATTCGAATCGGTATTGGTGAGTACTACAATACCGATGTTTTCACCTGGTACCAGCGTGAAGCTGGTTACAAAACCGTTTACGCCACCCGTATGTTCCACCAGTTTTCTGCCTTCGTAAGACTGCAGAAACCACCCAAGCCCGTACAAGTAAAACTGTGCGCGGTTAAAAGGATGCCATCCACTGCCCAAAATGGAATGGGGTTCCATAGGGTTCAGTACGGCCGCCTTGGCCAGCAGGCGTTTACCGTCCAACTCTCCATTTGCCAGCAGGGTTTTTGCCCATAACCCCATATCATAGGCGCTGGACCCGATAGCCCCCGCAGGTGCCATATTATCCAGCTTCCCGTAGGGGATTTTTTTTAACCGTCCTTCTGCCACAGTATGGGCTTTGGAAATATTGGCTGCGGTGTTGAACTGCTCAGAAGCTGCAATGGAATGGGTCATGCCGATCGGTTGAAAGATCTGCGTTGTAATAAATTCGCGGTACGGCATGCCGCTTGCTTTTTGAATAATTTCTCCGGCCAGGGCATAACCGGCATTGGTATACCCCCATCTGGAGCGAAAACCATAATAAGGCTTCAGCAGGCTGAATTTTTCCTTCAGTTCCTGGTAACTTATATCCGAGTCGAAATACATGAAATCGCCCTGGAAAGTCTCATAACCCATACGGTGGCTAAGCAGGTCACGGATGGTCATTTCTTTGGTTACCCAGCTATCGTAGACCTGGAAATCAGTAATCCATTTTTTTACTTTATCGTTCAGCGATAATTTGCCCTGGGCCTCGAGCATGGCAAGGGCTGTAGCGGTAAATGCCTTGGTATTGCTACCGATTCCAAAAATAGTATGTTCATTAACAGGCGTGGTACTACCTGTTTCACAGGTTCCATATCCTTTCAGTACCAGCCATTCGCCGTTTTTTATGACGGCTATTGATACGCCGGGAATTTTCCATTGTTCCATTGCCTTCGACACATAGCTATCCAGGCTGTCTTTAAGAAAATTTCGGGAGGCGGGAGATTGAGTAAAACTTTCTGTTGCAGCCAATAACCAAAAACCTAGCATGACCCAGGGAAACCTTTTCATGTACAGTAATTTTTCTTGCTAAAAATAGGGTTATTATTCCCACCAGTTATCTTCCCTTCTGCCGGAAATTTTTCCGCCCATGGAGCGGATCCGCTTAAACTGTTCCCCTGCTTTTTTCATGTAATCGAGCAGTTCGTATTCACTGGCAGCCACCACAGCTTCATAGGGAGGGGCATAATATCGGTAAAAAGTATCCAGTTCCGGTCCGGTGATACCGGTAATTTTAATGATTTTGGCGCGGGAAAAGCGATAGGCCACGTATTTATCCTGTTCTTCTTCCAGGAGGCGGTGCTGGAATGCCGCCATACTTTTATTCCGGCGGAAGCGGAATACGTTGATCAGTTCATTGATATCAAGGCCTACCCCGAAATTTCCGGAAGCCGGGTTGGCGGAAGAAAGTGCCAGCCCGGGTTTTTTATAATCAAAGACCTTGGCATAATCTTCGCGATTTTTCATACTATCCAGCCGGTAGTCTTTAGGCATAACCCTTATTTCACGAAGGGTGGTAACATTTACATGCAGAGAGATATCAAATTGTGCGGTGGAGGGAATATTACTGACCGCATATTTGGGGGTAGGTTTTCCCAGGTAAGAAAAATAAATAGAATCCTCCTCAGCCAGCACAAGGCTGTATCGGCCAGAGGAATCTGTTACCGTTCCCCTGCCACTGGTGCTTAGTACGCTTACCGAACCCAGCGGAAAGAGTTTGTTCATTTCATAAACAGTACCGCTTACGCGAACCTGGGCCTGAAGGCAGGGGCTCAGGTTCAGGCAAAACAATACTAATATGGAGCAGTACCATTTCATGCTAGGGTTTACAAGGGTACAACCAAAACCTGAAACAATTGTCAGCTGTTTTGATTTTTAACGACTTGTGTAAGAAGTAATTCTTCAATAACCTTCGGGTAATGCTGGTGCTCGAGCTGGTGAATACGGGCGGCCAGTGTTTCAGGGGTATCATCAGGAAGCACCGGACAGCTGGCCTGGAAAATAGTTGCACCATGATCATACTGCTCATCTACATAATGAATAGTAATACCGGAATGGCTTTCCCGGGCAGCAATTACCGCTTCGTGCACAAAATTGCCGTACATGCCTTTACCGCCATAGCTGGGTAAGAGGGCAGGGTGTATATTAATGATACGTGCAGGATAGGCTTTTATGAGCTCAGCGGGAACTTTCCATAGGAAACCGGCCAATACGATAAAATCTATACCGGCTGCCTGTAGTGCTGGCACATAGGCATTTCCGCGGAAAAAAGCTTCTTTTTCAATCAATAAGGTTGGTATTCCGGCTTCCCGGGCTTTATCTAATACACCCGCCGTTGATTTATTGCTAACGATCAGGGCTACCCGTACCTGGGGGTGCTCTTTAAAATGGTCGATAATTTTTTGGGCATTGGAACCGGTACCGGAGGCAAATACGGCTATGGACAGGGTGGGGAGGGGAAGCAGCCGGATCGGGGGAGGGGCTTGGTTTCATTTTGCGGAAAATTCGGGATAAATAATTTCGGAAAAAGGGAAACTGGCCAAACGGGATACTAACCACTAATACCATCAGGGGCCAGATGAGTGTCATTACGGTAATATAGAGGATTGTCCAGCCAACCGGATGTTCCACAGGCAGCCAGTGCAGAATGCGGCGGCCGGTTATGCCGGTTAAACTGCCTCCGATAGCAAAAGTGCAGAGAACAGCGGTTAATTGCCATCCGCCAACCTTCCATTTCTGTTGCAGTTTCTCAAACATGGTGCAAAGAAACTGGATTAAGCTGAACAATTGTGTATAGAAATACCAGTGAATTACCAATTAAAAAATTGCACAATTCGTTGAAATGCAAGCACTGCGCAGCTAAAAAAAAATGGATCATGTTGATAGATTGTCAATAACGTGTCATATTTTTGCCCCCGAATTGAGGCATTTTAACATTACCAACGATATTTCCAGCTTATGATTCACTATAGATCGATCGTGCAGAGATTTGCTCTGATTCTCGCAGTTTTGACCGTGCTTTGTTTCGATCAGGCAGCAGTTGCGCAGGATGGAAAGGCTTTATTTCAACAGAATTGTGCTTCCTGTCATGCGGTACACAAAAATTTAACCGGTCCCAAACTGGCGGGTATTGAAGAGCGGGTACCTGATCAGAAATTGCTGTATGCCTGGATACGCAATAACCAGGCCGTGCTCAAGTCGGGTAATAAATACTTCAACGATTTATACAACCAGTGGAATAAGACGGCAATGAACCTGTTTCCGAATCTGACCGATGAGGAAATAGCCGCAATGCTCACCTATATCAATTCAGTACCGGATCCTGCCACCCAGAAGCCGGTGGAGGGAGACCCGAATGCAAAAGCAGCTGCTAGTGATAACTCCCTGATTTTCGGCGTATTAACACTGATCCTGGCAATAATTGTACTGGTTTTATTACAGGTAAATGCCAATCTGAAACGATTGAGCGATGAAAAAGATGGAATACCTTCTTACGAGCCGGTTCCCTTTTACCGGAACAAAGCCTATATAGCCCTGTTTGCGGTAGTTTTATTCATTATCGGTGGTTATTTTACTATTCAGGGAGCAGTAGGGCTGGGCCGTTCTAAAAATTATCAGCCCGAACAGCCGATCTATTATTCCCATAAAGTACATGCCGGCACCAACCAGATCAACTGTCTGTACTGCCATGGCGGTGCGCAGGAAGGCAAACACGCCAATATTCCTTCCTTGAATACCTGTATGAACTGTCATATGGCTATTAATGAATATACAGGAACAGAAAAACTGTACCGGGAAGATGGAACTGAAGTAAATGGTACAGAAGAAATCAAGAAACTGTATTCCTACACTGGCTGGGATCCGGATCAGAAAAAATATGTGAATGCACCTAAACCAATTGAGTGGGTGAAAATTCATAACCTGCCCGACCACGTTTATTTCAACCATGCCCAGCACGTAAAAGCGGGTAAGGTTGCCTGTCAAACCTGCCATGGAGATATCCAGAATATGGGTGAAGTATACCAGTATTCTGACCTGAGCATGGGATGGTGTATCAACTGTCACCGGGAAACCAAAGTGCAGTTTGAAGACAATAAGTTCTACAGCATTTACGAAAAATTCCACAACGATCTTAAGAGTGGAAAGATGGATAGTGTAACCGTTGAAAGCATCGGTGGCACCGAGTGTCAGAAATGTCACTATTAATAGAATAGCATCGCAATAAACCATTTTTTATCACCAAAATCAGCACCCCATCCGGGGTTTGGTATATGGAGCAAAAAAAGTACTGGCAAAGTTTCGGAGAGTTGACCAACTCAGCAGCACATCAGCAAAACGCACAGGACGAGTTCAAAGAAGACCTTCCCTTTGAAGGGCTGGATGACAAAGGCCTGGGTTCTGCTACTACACCTCGCCGCGACTTCCTTAAATACGTAGGTTTCAGCACGGCAGCTGCTGCTGTAGCGGCAAGTTGTGAAATGCCTGTAAAAAAGGCGATTCCCTTTGTTAACCGTCCGGTTGATGCTATTCCGGGTATCGCTAATTATTATGCCACAACCTATGTGGCGGGTGGTACAGCCATTCCGGTAGTAGCGAAAGTGCGGGACGGGCGTCCGATCAAAATTGAGGGAAATGAATTATCGAGCTGGTCAAAAGGCGCTACCACTGCTCAGGTACAGGCATCGGTACTGGATCTTTATGATACCGCTCGTCTGCGTTACCCCTTGGCCGAAAAAAAAGAAGTAAGCACGTTTGATGCATTTGATAAAATGGTAGGAGAGGCGCTGGCCGGATTAAATGGTGCGCCGCTGGTGTTACTGACCAGCACGGTAAATTCGCCTTCCTCCAAGGCAGTAATTGCGGAATTCCTGGCAAAATATCCCGGTAGCCGGCATGTTCAGTACGATGCCACTTCCTACAGTGGAATGTTGCTGGCAAATGAAGCCAGCTTCGGAAGCCGCCTGCTTCCTTCCTATGCATTTGAAAAAGCAAAAATAATTGTGAGCCTTGGGGCCGATTTTCTAGGTACCTGGCTGAATCCCGTGGAATTCCAGCACGGCTATACCCAGGGGCGTAAAGTAGACCCCAAGCACCCGGGCATGAGCAAACATTACCAGTTTGAATCTATGTTAAGCATGACCGGGGCAAATGCGGATGAGCGTTTTACACACCGCCCATCTGAATCCGGTGCTGTTGCCGCTGCATTGCTTGGAGCCATTAATGGCCAGGGTGCATCCGGCATTTCGGATGCCGCTTTGAAAAAAGGAATTGAACAGGCCGCTAAGGACCTGGCCGCTAATAAAGGACAGGCCCTGGTGGTGAGTGGAAGCAATGATGTGAATGTTCAATTAATTGTAAATGCCATTAATGAGGCGGTTGGTGCGTTCGGAACAACCGTAAACCTGGTTAATAAACTGCAGAACTATGCAGGCATCGACGCAGAATTTGTGAAACTGGTAGAAGAAATGAATGCCGGTTCGGTAGGTGCATTATTGATCTACGATGCCAACCCTGCCTACGATTATTTCGATGCAGAAAAATTCAAAGCCGGCTTAAAAAAGGTTCGGGTAACCGTTTCTTTCAATGAGAAAATGGATGAAACAACCGAACTGTGCAAATATGTATTACCTGCCAATCATTACCTGGAAAGCTGGGGAGATGCAGAACATAAAGTTGGCTATATCAGTATGTTACAGCCTACCATTGCGCCGCTGTTCAAAACAAGACAATGGCAGGATAACCTCCTGAAATGGAGCGGTAATACCACCAGCTATGCAGATTATTTCAAAAATTTCTGGACTGCTCGTTTAGGTGGTGAACCAACTTACCTGAAAGCCCTACAGGATGGTGTGGTGGAATCACCTGCCATGGTAATGGGTTTCCCCAGTTTTAACGGGGCGGGTGTTGCTGCTGCGCTAACGGCTGCAGTAGCCGGTAAAAAAACATCCGGACAGGAACTGGTAATTTATCAGAAAGCTACGTTTACAGACGGTCGTCAGTCTAATAACCCCTGGTTACAGGAAACGCCCGATCCTATTACCCGTGCTACCTGGGACAACTATGCAATCGTTTCTCCATCGCTTGGTAAGTCCATGTTTGGAATTGATATTACCAATGCCACCCAGGCAGACGAATACGAGGCCTTCCCGAAAAAGCCATTGATTAAGGTTAAACAGGGCGCCAAAGAAATGGAATTGCCGGTATTGATTATACCAGGTGTTCAGGCCGATACCATTGCTGTTGCAGTTGGGTATGGTCGTACAGAAGCAATCGGAAAAGCAGCTGCTGGCGTAGGAAAAAATGCCTATGCATTGACCAGCTTTAATGGTACTACTTTTCAGCGTACAGCTGCGGTAACTGTTGAAAAAGCGGCCGGTGAATATAAAATTGCAACTACCCAAACCCATAGCAGTTATGAAGGACGGTACGAGGTAATAAAAGAAATCACCCTGGCAGATTATGTAAAAAATCCGACCAAGATCCTGGATGCCCGCAAAAAGGAACTGGAGCCCTGGGGCGGCTTGGAGAATTATGAAAAAGACGGAACCATTTATCCGGTTTTCGATAAACCGGGTATTAAATGGGGTATGAGTATTGACCTGAACAGTTGTTATGGTTGTGGTGCCTGTGTAGTGGCTTGTACAGCAGAAAACAACGTATCTGTTGTAGGTAAACCGGAAGTGCTGCGTGCACACGATATGCACTGGTTGCGGATTGACCGTTATTTTGCCGGCGACCCCAATGATCCGAACAGTATCCAAACAGTATTCCAGCCAATGATGTGTCAGCATTGTGACAATGCTCCGTGTGAGAACGTTTGTCCGGTTGCTGCTACCAACCACAGCTCGGAAGGGTTGAACCAGATGACCTATAACCGTTGTATCGGAACAAGATATTGCGCTAATAACTGTCCTTATAAAGTACGTCGCTTCAACTGGGCTGATTATACCGGTGCAGATAGCTTTGCCGATAACCAGGTAGGAGGTAAGGGAGAAAATGAGGTGATTACCATGATGAACGATGACCTTACCCGCATGGTGCTGAACCCGGATGTAACCGTACGTAGCAGGGGGGTAATTGAAAAATGTTCATTCTGTGTGCAACGCTTGCAGGAAGGAAAACTGGCTGCTAAAAAAGCCGGCCGTCCATTGGAAGACCGTGATGTGAAAACAGCTTGTCAACAGGCTTGTGCGGCAGATGCCATCGTATTTGGAAACGTTAACAATAAAGAGAGCCTGGTTTCTAAACATCGCGCAGAGAATGAGAACCGACTTTTCTATGTACAGGAACAGATCCACGTGTTACCAAATGTGAGTTACCTGGCTAAAGTGCGGAATACCGGTGAGATCAGTGCACATACCCAATATGGAGAACCTCATTTTATGGGAGAAGGACATGGCGCGGCAGAAGGCGGGCATCATTAAGGGGAAGTGAAAGAGAGGAAAGAACAAAAAAAATAAAAACCAACAAGCGAAGGGGTTAGAGCCGACGCTAAACGCTTATACGATATGGCATCATTAAGATACGAATCGCAAGTAAGGGAGCCACTGGTAACAGGTGCAAAGACTTATCACGATGTAACAGAAGACATCGTACGACCCATTGAAGCGGCCCCCTCCCGGCTTTGGAAGATCGGATTCACCATTTCCGTGCTTCTATTGCTGTTTGGAGTGTATTCCGTTTACCGTGAGGTAGTGTACGGTATTGGAGAATGGAACCTTAATAAGACCATTGGCTGGGGTTGGGATATCACCAACTTCGTTTGGTGGGTAGGTATCGGCCACGCTGGTACGCTTATTTCGGCAATCCTGCTCTTGTTCCGTCAGGGATGGCGTACCGGTGTAAACCGTGCGGCAGAGGCGATGACCATTTTTGCGGTTATGTGTGCGGGCCAGTTCCCGATCTTCCACATGGGCCGGGTATGGATGGCCTTCTTCGTGTTGCCTTATCCCAACAGCCGTGGACCATTGTGGGTGAACTTTAATTCTCCCCTGCTTTGGGACGTGTTTGCGATTTCTACCTATTTCACGGTATCACTTCTGTTCTGGTATGCGGGTCTGTTACCGGATCTGGCGACCGTTCGGGATCGTGCGAAGGAAAAATGGAGAAAGAATATGTACGGGGTACTGGCTTTTGGCTGGACCGGTTCTACCAAGCACTGGCAGCGGCATGAAGCACTTTCGCTGGTATTAGCCGGCTTAAGTACACCACTTGTACTATCCGTACACACGATTGTATCCTTCGACTTTGCCACTTCTGTTATTCCTGGCTGGCATACTACCATCTTCCCGCCCTATTTCGTTGCGGGCGCCATCTTCTCCGGATTTGCGATGGTGCAAACCCTCCTGATTATTACCCGTAAGGTGTTGAACCTGAACGACTATATCACTATGGAACACATAGAGGTAATGAATAAGGTAATCGTATTAACGGGTTCCATTGTAGGTATTGCCTATATCACGGAGCTGTTTATTTCCTGGTATGGCCAGAACCCTTATGAAATGGCTGCCTTTAAAAACAGGTATGACCTCAGTACTCCTTATGCCTGGAGTTACTGGCTGATGATGAGTTGTAACGTAATTGCACCCCAGTTCTTCTGGTTCCGCAAACTGAGAAGGAATATTCTATTCACGTTCTTCATGAGTATTATCGTAAACGTGGGTATGTGGTTCGAACGTTTTGTAATTATCGTAACCTCTATTTATCGTGATTACCTGCCCAGTAGCTGGAGTACCTATTATACGCCTTCCTTATGGGAAGTAGGCTTCTACCTGGGAACCTTTGGTTTGTTCTTTACCTGTTTCTTCCTCTTTGCAAAATACTTCCCGGTAATTGCAATTGCCGAGATTAAACATATCCTGAAGAAAAACGGGGAAAGTTATAAGGCGAATATGGGAGAAGAAGAAAAAGCAACGGTGGAGCATTTCACACATGAAAATGCACACCATTAGAAGTCTGATCGCTGAGATGAAAAAATTAACAACAAAGAATTCGAAATAAAATGGCAAAAAAGAAATTCGTAGTTGGATGCTTTGACGACGAAAAAGTGTTGTTTCCCGCGGTGAAGAAAGTGCGCAAAGCCGGCTATAAAATTCACGATGTTTACACACCTTTTCCAATTCACGGATTGGACCAGGTAATGGGACTTCGTGATACAAGTCTGCATACCGCCGGTTTCATTTATGGAATTACCGGAACTACAACGGCACTTACTTTTATGAGTTGGGTATTCAATAAAGACTGGCCGTTGAATATTGGAGGTAAACCCCATTTTCCACTGCCTGCATTTATTCCCATTACATTCGAGTTAACGGTACTTTTTTCTGCCGTGGGAATGGTACTGACCTTCTGTTACCTGTGCCAGCTGGCGCCCTTTGTAAAAAAACACCATTTCCATGCCAGAGCAACCGATGATCTGTTTGTAATGGTATTGGAATGCACGTCCAAAACCAAGGAAGACGAAGCCAAGGCATTTCTGGAAACGGTAGGTGCAAAAGAAATTAATGTACAGGTGGCCGAAGATGGCTGGTGGCTGGGCAGGTATGCAAAAGAACAAAAGCTCTACGATACCCCCACTGAAAACAGTTTAGCATAACTTCTAGAAGAATTCAGGAACATGAATAAAATATCCATCATAGCGGTAGCCATCGGAGCGGTAGTAATCAGCAGCTGCAGCGACGTAAAGCGTACTCCAGGTAAGGTTTATATGCCGGATATGGCGTATAGCCGGGCTGTTGAAACCTATAACGATAACCGCGAATTACAGGCAGAAGGCATTAATTACAATGCAATGCCGGTTGCCGGAACAGTAGCAAGAGGAGAAGAAGTAATCTATAAGATGCTGAAGGATACAGCCGGCACCTATGTAAACTCGGCTGCCCTGGTAAGTCCTTTGAAAGCCAGGTTGTCAGAAGCTGACTATACCGAAACGGAACGGATTTACCTGATCAATTGTGGTATTTGCCATGGTACCAAACTGGACGGAAACGGACCTTTGTACAATGACGGTAAAGGCCCTTATCCACTGGCTCCCAAGAACCTGGTTTCGGATGATTTGAAAAAAATGGCGGATGGAACCATGTTTCATTCCATCACTTACGGGAAGGGAATGATGGGATCCTATGCTGCTCAACTGACGCCTAAACAGCGCTGGATGGTTATCCAATATATCCGGATGAAACAAAATGGAGAAACGCCGGGTGCTCCAGTTGCAGACAGCACCGCAACGGTAAAAGCAGACAGCACGGCAACTGCCATGAAATAAGAAAACCAATTTGACCAAACGATAAATTTTTGAGAATGTCTTTCAGAGAGAAATTTGAAATACCTGCCAAGTTCAAGATGTGGTCGATGATTTTGATGGCGGTGGGATTGGTTTCCATCCTTGCTGGATATTTCATCTATGGCCAGGGTGATGAGCATGCTAATACACGCTTCTGGGGCGTATTGTTGTACAACAGCGTATTCTTCCTGCTGATCGTAAACGCTTCTATGTTTTTCATCTGCGCCACAACACTGGCAATGGGTGGCTGGCAAATGAGCTTCCGTAGAGTTGCAGAAGCGATTTCCACTGCCGTAATTCCTATCGGGATTATTTCAGGTGTAATTCTGTTGTCGCTGGTACTGGGTCATAAACATCATATTTACCACTGGATAACGCCTGATCCCAACGATCATATCCTGATGGGTAAAATAGGTTTTTTGAATCCGACCTTTTTTATTGTATGGACAGTATTGACCCTGCTTGGCTGGATTTTCCTGGGTGCAAAAATGCGTTCTATCAGCCGTGAACTGGATAATGGTGGACCATTAAGCCCTGAAGAAGGCAAAAAATATATTTTCAAGAATACTATCTGGGGCTCTTTGTACCTGGTATGGTTTGGTTTAACAGTAGCGTCTACTGTTCCCTGGTTATGGTTGATGAGCATTGACGCGCACTGGTACAGTACTATGTACAGCTGGTATACATTCGCCTCCACGTTTGTGGCGGGTATGGCATTGATTACTCTTTTTGTGATCTACCTGAAGAACCAGGGATACCTGGAGCTGGTAAACCAGGAGCACCTGCATGACCTGGGTAAGTTCATGTTTGCGTTCTCCGTATTCTGGACCTATTTATGGTTTAGCCAATACATGCTGATCTGGTATGCCAATATACCGGAAGAAACAGTTTATTTCAAGCATCGTGTGCAGGGGCCTTATCGTGGAATTTTCTTCCTCAACCTCATCATTAACTTTATTGCTCCCCTGCTGATCCTGATGCGGAGAAGCTCCAAGCGGAATTATACACTGCTGGTGTTTATGGCGGTGTTGATCATATTTGGTCACTGGATCGATTTTTACCAGATGGTAATTGCCTCTTTATCCAAGGAGCATGTTGAACTGGGATTGTTTGATTTTGGTGTAGCAGCCGGGTTTATCGGGTTAATAATGTGGGCAACCGGCAATGCGCTGAGCAAACATTCACTGATCAATCGCCACCATCCATTCCTGAAGGAAAGTATTATTCACCACACCTAAGGGAAGATCTTTAAACAAAAGCATAGTATATAAGCTTTCATTCAAAACTTTGTATAAACACGGAATAAGACATGTCAACATTATTAATCATTGCGATCCTGTTGTTGGGTTTTATCGTGGTCTTCCAGATCGCAAAAGCCAGCGAATATGTATCTGTGTTGAAAGGGGAAAAGAAAACCTTTGAACAGAATAACCGAATCAATGGTTTCCTGCTGCTGGCTTTCATGATCCTTGGCCTGATTGGGGTGTATTGGTGCAATGAGCTGTATAAAGGAAAAATCCTTGGCGAGGCTGCATCTGACCATGGTGAGAAGATTGACACCATGTTGTATATCACCATTACGATTACAGGTATTGTATTCGTAATTACACAGATTCTGCTGTTTTGGTTTTCCTTTAAATACCAGTATAAAGAGGGTCGGAAAGCGTTTTATTTCCCCCACAACAATAAACTGGAATTGATCTGGACGGTAATACCTGCTATTGCGTTAACCGTTCTGGTAGGGTTTGGTTTGTATTACTGGTTTAAGATAACCGGTGATGCGCCGAAAGAAGCAAACGTAGTAGAAATTACCGGAAAGCAATTTGGCTGGATTTACCGTTACCCGGGAAAGGATAAGGTATTCGGCAAAAAATACTATCAGAATATTGATGAGGGCAAATTGAACCAGCTGGGATTAATCTGGGACGATAAAGCAGCCCATGATGATATTGTAACGAACGAAGCTATGTACCTCGTTGTTGGTAAGCCGGTTAAACTGGTTATTAACAGCCGTGATGTGGTACATGATGTGGGCCTGGTACATTTCCGGATGAAAATGGACGCCGTTCCGGGAACACCTACCACTATGTGGTTTACCCCTAAGTATACCACTGCGCAGATGAAAGAAAAAACAGGAAACCCTGATTTTGAATATGAAATTTCATGCGATCAGATGTGCGGTAAGGGGCATTATTCCATGAAAGGGATTGTGAAAGTGGTTGAGCAGGCAGAATACCTGCTTTGGCTGGCGAAGCAAAAACCTAATTATGTAATGTCTAATCCTGAACTGGAAGAAAAGCCCGCAACACCAGCTGCTGGTAAAGCAGACAGCACGGTGACCGCAGCAGCTTCTGTTCCAGGATCCAATTCAAACTAAGGTCGTACCGAAAAACAAATAGATTTTTATGAGCCAAGAAGTGAATTTGCATGAGCATGCGGGAGCGATGACAACGCATGAGGTTCATCATGATGAGCACCATGGTCATCACCACAAGGAAACCTTCATAACGAAGTATGTGTTTAGCCAGGATCACAAGATGATTGCCAAGCAATTCCTTATAACAGGTATGATTTGGGCAATTATCGGTGGACTGTTTTCGGTACTCTTCCGCCTGCAACTCGGTTTTCCGAATGAAACCTTCCCGTTCCTGGAAGATATCCTGGGTAAATGGGCAGCCGGAGGAAAAATTCAACCGGAATTCTATTATGCCCTTACCACCATGCACGGTACGGTACTGGTATTTTTTGTATTAACGGCCGGTTTGAGTGGAACCTTCGCGAATTTTCTGATTCCGCTGCAATTGGGAGCCCGTGATATGGCGTCTCCATTTATGAATATGCTCAGTTACTGGTTCTTCTTCCTGGCCAGTATTGTTATGGTATCTTCCTTATTTGTACAAACCGGCCCTGCAAGTGGTGGCTGGACGGTTTATCCGCCATTAAGTGCGTTGGGCGATGCGTCGGAAGGATCGAAAATTGGTATGGATCTGTGGTTGATTGCCATGGCCCTGTTCGTGGTGTCCTCACTCCTTGGCGGCCTGAACTATATTTCTACGATCCTGAATATGCGGACAAAAGGTATGAGCATGACCCGCATGCCGCTGACCATTTGGGCATTGTTCTTTACCGCGGTATTGGGTGTGTTATCGTTCCCGGTACTCTTATCTGGATTTATATTATTGCTGTTTGACCGCCATGCCGGCACCAGCTTCTATTTGTCGGATATTTTCCTGGCATCTACACAAAAAGCACTCCCGAACGAAGGTGGTAGCGCTATTTTGTACCAGCACTTGTTCTGGTTCCTTGGTCACCCGGAAGTATATATCATTATCCTTCCTACCATGGGATTGGTATCGGATGTAATGGCGGCCAATGCAAGAAAACCGATTTTCGGGTATATGGCAATGGTGGGATCCATGTTTGCGATTGCCGTTCTGGCGTTCCTGGTATGGGCACACCACATGTTTGTAACCGGGTTAAATCCTTTCCTCGGCGCCTTCTTCGTATTGTTGACGCTGTTGATTGCGGTACCCTCCGCTATTAAAGTATTTAACTGGATTACGACCCTTTGGAGAGGTAATCTCCGCTTTACCCCGGGTATGTTGTTTTCAATCGGGTTCGTAAGCCTGTTTATTTCCGGTGGTTTAACAGGTATTTTCCTGGGTAACTCTACACTGGATATACACCTTCATGATACGTATTTTGTGATCGCCCACTTCCATATTGTAATGGGGGTATCGGCCTTTTTCGGAATGTTTGCCGGTATTTACCACTGGTATCCCAAAATGTATGGTCGTTACCTGAATAATACCATGGCTTATATCCATTTCTGGGTAACGCTGGTGGGTGCTTACCTGATTTTCTGGCCCATGCACTACCAGGGCCTGGCCGGGGTTCCACGCCGCTACCTCGATTTCAGCGGATGGGCTTCTTTCAACCAGTTTGATGGGTTGAACCGGTTCATCTCTATTATTACAATGATGGTGTTTGCGGTTCAGTTATTATTTGTGTTCAATTTTATTTATTCCATATTCAAAGGAAGGAAAGTACGGACACAGAATCCATGGGGAGCTACCACCCTGGAATGGACAACACCTATTAATCCGGGCCACGGTAACTGGGAGGGAGAGATTCCTGAAGTGCATCGCTGGGCCTATGATTATGGTAAAGATGGCCGTGATTTCATTTCGCAAACCGAACCTATATCAGAGAATGAGAGCCCGGAGAGTAAGCATTGATAAA
>NZ_LUKG01000072.1:8937-26610 GCF_001601815.1 Flavihumibacter sp. CACIAM 22H1 | reverse complement strand
ATTTTTAACCCCCATGTAAAAAACAATGGTTCCCTCAAAACCAGCCAGCATCTCCCAATCGAAATTGAGTCCGGTTTTTGCCCCTTTTTTTGTATGGCCGGTAACAAAAAGTACCATTTGTGAAGCGTCGCGATGGGTCATAGGAATTCCGCTGTAAGCCCCTGCAGCAAGTGCGCTGGTTACCCCCGGCACAATTTCAAATTCGATTCCATGTTTCTTCAGGAAACAGGCTTCTTCTGCTCCCCTGCCGAAAATCATGGGATCTCCCCCTTTTAAGCGAACTACCTGTTTGCCTTCTGCTGCCTGGTCAACCAGCCATTGATTAATGGTTTCCTGCGTGATGACAGAGCAATAGGGCAATTTGCCAACAAAAATTTTTTCAGCCCCCGGTTTAGCCCAATCCAGTAAGGCAGCATTGATCAGGTTATCATACAAAATAACATCTGCCTGCTCAATAACGGCTTTGGCACGCAGGGTAAGCAGGTTGATATCACCGGGTCCTGCCCCCGTGATATATACTTTACCGGATGGTTGATTTACAGGTTTCATGTTATGCTAAATGATAGTCCGCTTTAGTATGCTGATGGCGGATAATTTCCTTTCTAACCAGGAAATCGCCAAAATGCTCATCGGGATTTCTTTCTGCCGCATATTTTGCCAAAAGAGGATCCAGGTAGTCCAGAATTTCTTCTTCGCTCAGTGCTTCCTTATCCAATACATTTAACCGGTCGCCATTGAATGAGGCGCCGAGGTAAAGATTGTATTTTCCAGGTGCCCGGCCTACAAACCCGATTTCTCCCAGGTAAGGCCTTCCGCAGCCATTGGGGCAGCCGGTCATACGAATGGTAATGGGCTGTTCTCCGATTCCGTATTTTACCAGGATGGCATGAATTTTAGTGATCAGAGAGGGCAGGTAGCGTTCACCTTCTGCGTTGGCAAGCGGACATAAATTAAGGGCCACACAGGCAATTGAGTGCTGATGAAGTGGCGTAACCTGCTGGTGAGCCGCCAGTCCGTATTGTTCTAATAAAGCCTGCACCTTGGGTTTCAGCGCCTCGGTAACATTCCCGATAACCACATTCTGGTTACCGGTTAGCCGAAAATCACCTCCTTCCAATAGTTCAGCAATTGCCCGTAACCCTTTCCTGAGTTGAAACTGCTCGGTATCCTTTACCCGGCCACCCTCTATATAAAGAGTATTGAACCAGTTGCCATTGGCGCCTTTTACCCAGCCAAAGCTGTCTCCGTTAGTGGTGAATTCAAATGGGCGGGCAGGCTCCAGGTCATACCCCAGCCGTTTATTAAGTTCAGTTTTTACAAAATCAAGTCCTTCCCGGGCCACGGTATATTTAAAGCGGGATAGTTTTCTGTTTTCGCGGTTGCCATAATCCCGCTGAATGGTGAGTAGTTTTTCACAAACATTTACCGCTTCCTGTACAGGTGCATAGCCGATAAGGTTACCCAATCGTGGATAGGTGCTTTCATCGCCAAAGGTCATTCCCATACCACCGCCCACCGTAAAATTAAAGCCGGCTAGTTGGCCATTTTCCTCTATTGCAATAAGACCGATATCGTGGGCATATACGTCGGTATCATTATAAGGCGGAATGGCAAAGGTTATTTTAAATTTCCTGGGCAGGTAGGTTTTTCCGTAAATCGGTTCTTCTTCAATTGGTTCAACGGGGCCTGCTACCTGCTCGTCATTTACCCATATTTTATAATAGGCCGTTGTTTTGGGAGTCAGGTGAGCACTTACCTCAGCGGCCACCTGCTGCACTGCGTCGTGGATACCCGACGTATACGGGTTCACGGTACACATAACATTCCGGTTTACATCGCCACAAGCAGCAATGGAATCCATCAGGGAATCATTGATTTCCTTGATGGTAGGTTTTAAATTGTGCTTAAGGATACCGTGCAGTTCAAATGCCTGCCGCGTGGTTAGCTTGAGGGTGGGCATTCCGTATTTGGTAGCCAGGTCATCCATCGTTATCCATTGCGATGCAGTGGCAACCCCACCTGGTACGCGAATCCGGATCATAAAGGAGTAGAGAGGTTCCAGCTTCTGGGCTTTCCGCTCTTTATCCAGTTCGCGGTCGCTTTGTACATAACTTCCGTGGAACTTGATCAGTTGCTGGTCCTGTGCATAGAGATTACCGGTAATTTCGTCCTTCAGGCTATCCTGAATGGTTCCTTCCAGAAACTTACTTCTCTCTTTAATATGTTCTACTTCACTCAGCTTTGATTTATCCTGGTTCATTTGCGGATCTATAGTTTAATAGGTGAGCTTTGAATGTTCGCTTTTATAATACCGTCGACAGGGTTGGGCTTAATAAGTGTCTTCCTGGTACCTGCCTGATTTTACCAGTTGTTTTACATAGTCTGTTGCAGCTTCCAGCTCCATTTTTCCCTGCTCCTGTACAATCTGTATCAGGCTTTGTTTTACGTCTTTTGCCATTCTTTTCGCATCTCCGCACACATAAAAATGAGCGCCTTCCTGCAGCCATTGATACAGGTCTGCCGCATTTTGTTGCATCCTGTGCTGTACATATATTTTCTGCGCTGTATCGCGGGAAAAAGCAGTATTCATGCGGGTCAATACGCCCTGTTTGAGATAACGCTGCCATTCTATCTGGTAAAGAAAATCTGTCGTAAAATGCTGATCTCCGAAGAACAGCCAGTTTTTACCGGATGCTCCGGTTTCAGCCCGCTGCTCAACAAATGCGCGGAATGGCGCTATGCCGGTACCCGGACCCACCATAATAACCGGGGTTTCCTGGTTTTCCGGAAGCCGGAACGACTCATTGGTATCAATGAATACCGATACCAGCTGCCCTGGCTGTAATACATCGGCAATAAAATTCGATGCTACGCCCCGGTGTTCTCTTTTATTGGCTTCGTAAACTACCCGTCCTACGGTAAGGTGTACTTCTTCCGGATGGGCTTCGAGTGAACTGGCAATCGAATAAAGCCTTGGTTGAAGCGGTAAAAGAATTGCCGCAAACTGTTCTTCATTTATGGTAGCGGGAAACTGTTGCAACAGGTCCCATACATCACGCCCATAAACAAAGGAAGACAATGCCTGTTTGTCGGCCAGAATATTATTGAGCGCATGTGCATCAGCAGGATCGTTTACAAAAGCAGTATAGGCAGCCAGGAAAGAACCGCTGATGGTGGTCAGTTCGGCCTGCTTCTGCAGAAAATCAAACAGGGTGATTTCTGTATCCTTAAGCTGCAGTTTTGTAGCAGGATTAAATTGTTTATAGGCCAGCAGGCCTTCCACCAGGCTGGAATGGTTCTCTACCCAAATACCCAGGGTATCGCCGGGTTGATAACTGATTCCACTACCCTCCAGTGACAGTTCAAGATGGTAGGTTTCTTTTGCTGAACCTCGGCCATTCAATTGTATATTTTCCAAAACCGTTGCCTGAAAAGGATTTTTCCGACTGTATTTTACCGCTGTCTCCTGGAGTTTTCCGTTGCCATTGACTACCGTTGCGCCATTGGTTGTTATAATTGCCTGGCTGGTTGCGCCAAAACTTTCCTGAACTTTATTGATAACTGCTTCGATCCACGCTTCTGCCGTTTCTTCGTAATCCACATCTGCCTCATACCGATCGAGTATGCGGGTAGCTTTCAGTGCTTCCAGCCGGGTGTCAAAATCGCGTCCTGTTTGGCAATAGCTGGCATAACTTTTATCTCCCAGGGCAAGTACGGCAAACCGGGTATCCGGTAAGGCCGGTGCTTTGCGGGTATTGATGAAGGCGTGTAGATCTTCGGCTGCAGGCGGAGGGTCTCCTTCACCATGGGTACTAACCACTACCAATAACCATTTTTCTTCTTTCAACCGGTTGCCCTGGTAGGAGTTCATATCCTGCAATACAGCGGTAAATCCCCGGGCAATTAGTTTATCGTGCAGGTTTTTAGCAACTTTCTTGGAGTTACCGCTTTTGGAGCCGAACAAAACCGTTATGCTTTCCTTTACGGCCAGTGGTTCGGTGGTGATAGACTCCTGTGTAACCGGAATCCGGTTGATTAGCTGCAGTAATTGCTGATTGCTGTGTTGTAGTCCGGTTAAGTAACCTGCCAGCCATTGCAATTGTTGTGGGTTGAATTGCTGAATTATTTCCTGTACCTGCTTTTGTTCCTGGGAGGAAAATAAGTTACCGGGAAGGGTTACGCTCGCTATGCTCATATTCAGTGGTATTTTTTCGACTAAGCAGTTCCCATTAAACGAACAGGCTTTGCTAAGATTGTTTACCGATACAAAAATATAAACTAAATACGATAATTCCTATAGTTTTAATAGATGTTTTAGACAAACGAAAAATAACTGTTAAAAATTTATAAATCAATCATTTACGGATAATCAAATAACAAAATCAGTAGATCCCCGAAAATCATTTTCCATGAGGTGTTGGAGTGATTTGCCTTCGATCACCGCCAGTGTAGCGTCCCTTACTTCCAGGAAAATGAGGCGGATATTACAGGTAGCTTCCGGGTAAGGGCATAACCTGCAGGGCTCATAAAATTTTTTACTGACACAGGGTAATAAGGCAATCGGGCCGTCCATGAGCCGGAGAATGGTAACCATTGGTATTTCCTTGGGGGCTTTAAGCAAATAATAGCCCCCGTTTTTACCCGCCTTGCTTCCAAGAATACCGGCTTTCCTGAGTTCCAGCAGAATGGCTTCCAGGAATTTTGCCGGAATCTTTCTTTTCTCCGCAATCTGATTAATTGGAATAAACCCTTGCTGGTAATGTTCTCCCAGGTAGGTTAACGCATGGATGGCATATTGTGCTTTTGCAGATAACATAGATCTGGAAGCAAAATACTATTTCTTTTTTATTAGGAGGAAATAGTAGTGGTTCCGTTCGATAGCTGACATACAATAGGTGTTGGGCTATTTCCAAATTTCTGGAAATAGCTTTCCTGGATTCGATCCACCACTTCGTTAATAAATGCTTTACGAATAAGATTAATGGTACAGCCACCGAAGCCGCCTCCCATCATCCGGGCGCCGATAATAGCATGTTCAAGCCGGGCAAGATCTACCAGGTAGTCTAATTCAGGGCAGGAAACCTCGTACAACTTGCTAAGGCCTACATGCGACGCAAACATTTTTTTACCGAAGGAAACCAGGTCGTTCCTGCGCAGGGCTTCGCAACCAACCTGGAGACGGAGGTTTTCTTCCACCACGTATTTGCAGCGATTATAAACCAGGTCAGGAATCCGGTCTTTGAGGGTGTATTCGATCATGGCACGGTTGGCATCACGCAGGCTGTTAACATGCGGATACACTTTGCGCAGGGCTTTTACTCCCATGTCACATTGTTCTCTCCTAACATTGTACGCACTGCCGGCAAGTTGGTGTTTTACCTGCGAATCGAGTAACAAAATCGCGTATTGGTTTAATTCGAGGGGAATATATTCGTACTTGAGGCTCCGGCAGTCCAGTAGAATGGCTTTGTCTTTCATACCAAACATGCTGGCAAACTGGTCCATGATTCCGCACTGCACGCCCACAAAACGATTTTCGGCAGCCTGGGCCAGTTGCACCAATTGAATTTTTGTCAGTTTTAATCCAAGCAGATCGTTTACCGCACGGGCCAGTCCGCATTCTATGGCAGCCGAGGAGGATAAGCCCGCACCTGCCGGTATATCACCTCCAAAACAGATATCCAACCCGGGAATTGTTCCGGTTTCCCCTTCCAGTTCCTTTAGTACACCCAATAAATAATCCGGCCATTGAAGCGGCGATTTTTCCCAGTTACCAATGGCTCCCTGGTAAGTACTGTTCAGGTCGGCTGCAAAAATAGTTAGTTGCTGATCGGCCCGTTTCCGGATGGCCACATGTATATATTTATCTATTGCAGCCGGTAACACATAACCCAGGTTATAGTCTGTATGTTCGCCAATCAGGTTGATACGACCGGGTGAACTTACTACCAGCTCGGGCGTGGAGCCATACCGGGTGGAAAAGCACTGTACAACATTGGCAAGAGAAGACAGGGAGGCATTCGCCTTCGGTATACTCGTGGAAGGGGTCATGAATCGTTGATTGCTAGAACTTCCTAAATTAGGATAAACTGATTATATAGCCGGAAAAAAGAGTAGTTGCCCAAAATGGCCGATTTCACGGTCCTTCATTTATTTCTCATATTCTTCTTCAAATTTAACCAATATGTTAATTGATAGGTGAAAATTCAGTAAGTTGTGGGTGAATTTTAGAGAAGCATCTGTTTTTATTAACGCCTGATTGTTTGCAGCATGAAAATTTTACAAACTGAAATTGCACCGAAAATAAACAGCTTGTTTTCGGTAATGGAAAGAAAAGAATCTTTCTTCAGCGCTCCCCTGCATGTTCATCCGGAATATGAACTGGTGTATATTAAGGAAAGTTTCGGAAAAAGAATTGTTGGGAACCAGATCGAACGGTTTGAAGCGGGCGACATGGTATTAATAGGCCCGTCCCTGCCCCATATCTGGATCAATGACGACAGTTTTATAAATGGCCAGGCAGGTGGCGCCAGGGCAACTTCGATTGTTTTATATTTTCATCCCCAGCTTTTTGATTCCGGTTTGTTTGACTTACCGGAGGCTGAACATTTAAAGAATTTGTTGCGCCTTTCCAAACTGGGCATTTCCATAAAAAATGAAACCCGCGATAAAGTAGGTGAAAAAGTGGAAAAACTTTTACATGCCCAGGGGTTTCAGCGGATTTTATTATTGCTGGAAATTTTACACCTGCTGGCTGAATCGGCTGAACTGGCACAGATCAATGCCACGGAGTTATTGCACTATGAAAGTAAAAGTGAAAAAGACCGTCTTTGCGAGGTGTATCGATTCGTGCATGAAAATTTCCGATCCGATATTCAGCTGAAAGATGTTGCTAAACTCACCAATCTTACCCCGCAGAGCTTTTGTCGCCTCTTTAAAAAACGAAACAACCTGCATTTTGTAGAATACCTGAACCAGGTTCGGATCAGCAACTCCTGCCGCTTATTGTTAGATAGTGACTGGACGATTTCAGAAATTGCCTACAACTGTGGCTATAAAACCATTTCAAATTTCAATAAACTCTTTAAGGAAACCACCGGTTTGTCGCCCAAACGGTATCGTGAGCAGGCCATTGTACATGTTCCGCTCGAAGAAGCCAGTTGATTTTAAGGCACAATTACCAGTCGCTGGCTAAGTGATTCCTGCCCGTTGCCCGCTTTTGTATGGATGAGATAGGTTCCTGCCGACAATTCTGCAGAACTGATGCTGAAGCTATTCATTCCCGTTACCACGGCTTTATTAACCTGCTTCACCTGTTTTCCATTCATATCGAAGATGGCTACCGTAAGCAGATCTACGCCTACTGACCTGTATTGAACCTGTATGGGGGCATTCTTTCGGATAGGATTTGGATAAACAACCAGCAACTGCTCCTTTTCTGCACCAGCAGCCCTTACCTGAATGGTATTGCTGTAGAAAGCAGCGCCCGATACGGTGTGGGCCTTGACCCGGTAATAATGCGTTGGATGTGTTACCTGGTTATCCACGAAATTATATTGACTTGAATTCGGTGTATGCAGCACAGAAACTGGTTTAAAATTTATCCGGTCGGTACTACGTTCTACCTCATAGCGTAAAACTTCCGAATTTGTGGTATGCAGCCAGGTTAATTCAGGCGCTTTACCCGATTTTCCTTTTAACCGGATATCGTTTGTTGTAAGCAATTGGCTTACCAAAGAGCTAGCCGAGCTGAAGGTTTGCCGATTGCACAAGTCGGAAACCGTTACGGAAACTACAATGGTTTCTTCAGTAGTGGTGGAAGAGGGAGTAAACGTTACTGTTGAAGCGTTGGTGTTTGGCGAGAAACTTGCCCCTGAAGCAGTTGTACTCCATTGAATGGTGTACTCATTCAAGTTCATTTCCGGGGGTGTTTCCAGCGTTAATGTTACCGGGTTACCGGGCGCAATAGTGGAAGGAAGTCCTGATAGGTTGATTGTGTACCAGGCGTGTTTTTCGTTATTTGCGAAATAAGCAAAATTGAAAAAGGCGCGTTGCGCGGCAACTTTGTATTCAATGGTTCCGGATTTATTATGATCATGTCCGCCTTCATACATTACAAATCCCCTGTTCACATCATCATACGCTCTTCCGAAGGCTACCACCGCAGCCTGGCCGGGAGATTTAGAAGGCACATCAGCCTGGGTAGGATCATATACGCCTACTTTTACGCCCGGCCTCCAGGCACTTCCGGGTCGGGGAAGATAAATCTGTTCTGAGCCATTTACTACAGCATCATCCATTCTGCCCATAAATTGCATAACCGGTTCCGTATTGTGCACATAGGTATATGGGGGTGAACCATCGCCGTGCTGGTTATCCAGCAAGAGGCCATTGGTAGTAAGGAAATTCATTCTAACTCCGGCACCGGCATTGGATATGTTTTCCAGCACACTTACGGCATGACAGGCACTCCAGATATTGCCTTTATAATTCAGGTTCCAATAATACAGGTTATTGTGATTGGCCCAGGTTGGATCAGCGTGGGGTAAAACAAAGATATCGTCACAGGCAGCGAGCTGAGCAGGCGTTTTCCAACTGGAAGAACTGGGTCCTCCGTACGCTCCCGGGGGAATGGAAGCGTTGGTAAAATAAAAAAGCGCAATACTGCCTTTGTCTTTGTCCAGCGTCCATCTTGGTGCAAACCGAAGCGTTTTATAAACTGGTAATGTTACACTGCTAACCGTAGTTGCACCGATTACACCCCTACCCTGCCAGGTAGCAATGGCATTGTTTACCGCGGGTGTTCTGAATTCTGCAGGAATAATAAAAGCTCCTCCTTTATAATCAACACCATTATGTGTAAAATCAATACCATCTTTTGTCTTTGTTTCATTTATTACCCAAGCAACCGGAATTTTGTAGGTATTCAATAATTCATACACAAAACCATAAGGACGTAGTCCATTACTAAAGGTTTGCGGTGTTACCCCCATATTAATTATGTAAGAACCAGACGCAAATGTCTGATTGCTGGTTTGCGTATATGCCTGGTTGGTTGTTAGAAAAACGAACCCAAGCATAATTAGGTATATTTTACATTTAGTAGGGTACATAGTATAGAATTAAAAACAGCTAAGAACAATCTTTAGGTTTTCATAAGTGTATTCCTCTACAAAACTAATTTCCTGCAGTTTTAGTACAAGTAATTGGAGGTTTTTTAAATGAAACACCTGCTGATCGAAGAATACCGACGATTGATCGAAACTAATTTTTGTGCACGAGGTAAATAATAGTCAACAGCAGCGGGTTTGGCTACTATTACAGAGTCATCAAAATGCGCATTCTATTCTTCAATAAAAAACTCCCATTTTATCACTACTAACAGCCCTGTTTTTTAATATAAAAGCAAGTATACCTAGCCGTTAGTAAAAATTCTGTTTGATAAACATCAATATTTTTTAGGACAAGTACTATTTACACTTAGTGCTTTTATGCGTAAAATAAGAGTTTACAATTACTAAACTTTAGGGAACTACTTAGAGGCTTACATACAATTATTTCAGCGCATTTCTGTTAGTACAAATCTAAATACTCAAGCTACCATGAAAATTCACGCAAACCTTTTTCTAACAGCCTGTTTGTTGCTGTCTTCAGCACTTGCTTCCGCACAAACGAAAGGCTCCTGTTCCGGTACAGTATACCGATCAAAAAATCCATTATTACAGGAACAAGCCAGTACGCAATCATTGCAGGTGGCAGATGAGTCGGCCATGCCCGATCCTGTAAACTGGTCCTGTAAAAAGAGCATTGAACAGGTTTTAAAACAACAGGCAGGAACAGCCGCTTTCCAGGGACAATTGATGGTTAAAATTGATTGCAACGGGAAGGCGTCGAATGCTAAATTTCTTCAATCCAATAACCCCACACTCGCTACGCAGTTGATAGCCCTGATCAATGGAAGCACGGGTAATAAAATTGCGCAACAAAAAGGGAACGCTGTTTCAGCATTTACCATAGTACAACTGATTAGCATTGATGGCCAACTGCAATACAATCCATTATTCCATAACCAATAGACGATTCTTATGAAAAACCTCCTAAACCTATTAGTTTGCCTGGCTATTCTTACAATTTCCAGTACTACGCATGCGCAAAAACAGGGCAATTACTGGTATTTCGGAAATTTTGCCGGTTTAAACTTCAATACCAACCCTCCTACTCCACTCGACAACGGTATGCTTAATACACAGGAAGGTTGTGCTACGATCAGTGATGAAAATGGAAATTTATTGTTCTATACCGATGGTATAAAAGTGTTTAATAAAAACCATGCGATCATGAGCAACGGTAATAACCTCACGGGTGATCCCTCCAGTTCACAGTCGGGTATTATTGTTCCGGACCCTGGAAATGCAAACCGGTTTTATGTATTCACCGTATCAGCTTACAGTAATTCCAACCTGAGTTATTCTATAGTGGATATGACCCTTGATAACGGGTTGGGAAATGTTACTTCCACCAAAAATGTATCCATTCTTACCGGTACCGAAGAAACCGTAGCATCTGTTTTTGGCAATAACTTTTATTGGATTATCACCCATAAAAGAGGAACCAATAATTATTACGCGTACAAGCTTAGTTCTACTGGTTTGGATATTGCTAACCCGGTAATTACCTCTATTGGATTCACCACCACATCAAGCGGTGATATTGGACATATCAAAACCGATGTTACCGGAAATAAACTGGTACAAACTTTTTATATGGGAGGAGTTACTGAAGTATATGATTTTAACCGGGTAACCGGGGTTTTGTCAAATGTCAGAAAGCTTACCGTAGCATCTTCCTATGGAGTTGAATTTTCGCCAAATGGCAAATTGTTGTATGTGCACGGTTTTGGAGCAGGAACCTACCAGTTTAACCTGGAAGCAGGTTCCGGTTCAGCTGCTGATATTCAGAATTCGCGTGTAACCCTTAGTTCCGGGACTTCTGAAGGCGCTATACAAGTAGCCGTAAATGGTAAAATTTACCTGGCTAACTACAACCAGACTTCGTTGAGCGTAATCAATAATCCGAACGTGGTTGGTACCGGTTGTAATTATGTAAGAGGAGGGCTATCACTTGGAACCAAAAGATCAACGATTGGTTTACCGAATATCATTAGTTCCTTTGTATCAACGGGGCCTCCCATCCTTTCCTCGCCCATATCCTCTGCCATCGGAACAGCTAGTGCAACCATTGCGGCTACTGTAAATGGTGACGGTGGTGCTGCCATCTCTGAACGTGGCTTTTACTATGGCACCAGTCCTGCTCCTACCACTAACAAAACTACCGTTACAGGAACAACAGGTACCTTCACTACCAATATAACTGGTTTAAATCCAGGTACCACCTATTATTTCCGGGCCTATGCTATTAATGAAAACGGAACAACTTATACAGTAGATGGAAATTTTACGACTGAATCCGGCCCCACTATTCCGGTAGTTACAGCAGGTTTTACGATCAACGATAATACACAATGTGCAAGTGATAACAGCTTTAGTTTTACCAATACATCAACAACCAGTAGCGGCACCCTTTCTTATGCCTGGAACTTTGGAGATGGCAATACTTCCAACTTAAAAGATCCCCAGCATAGTTATACAACCCCTGGTTCGTATGACGTTCAGTTAACTGTTACAGAAACAGGAAGTGAAGAACAAAAAACAAGTATGGCAACCGTACAGGTATTTGCTGTACCTGCAACGGCCTTTTCTGTTAATACCGCGGCTCAGTGTTTAGCGGGCAACAGTTTTAGCTTTACGAATAGTTCTGCAATTAGTTCCGGTACACTTAGTTATAGTTGGACTTTTGGAGACGGTAACACAAGCACGTCAAAAGACCCGGTACACACGTATACGGTTGCAGGAAATTATACCGTAAAACTGGTGGCAAGCTCTAATTCAGGTTGTTCTGCTGAGATTACGCAATCTGTGACGGTTTATCCGAAACCAGCTTTAGCCTTTACAATTAATGACAATACACAGTGTGCCAGTGGAAACAGTTTTGTATTCACGAATACATCTACCGTTTCGACCGGAACCCTTTCTTATAGCTGGGATTTTGGCGATGGCAATACGGCTACTTCCATTAGTCCGACCCATGTTTATACCGTTCCCGGCACTTATACGGTTAAATTGAAAGCCGTATCGAATTCAGATTGTTCAGAGGAGATAGCTAAAGAAGTGGTTGTCTATGCAGAACCTACTGCTGCTTTTACCGTAAACAATAGCTTAGCTTGCCTTACCGGTAACAGCTTCCGTTTTACCAATAGCTCAACTGTCAGCACAGGAACTATCAGTTATAGCTGGAATTTCGGCGATGGCAACAGCAGTACGGCTACTAACCCGGTACATGAATATGCAGCAGCCGGAAACTATTCAGTTAAATTAGTAGTGAACACGGATAATGGTTGTTCGGCCGAGTTGATTAAAACAGTTACCGTTGCGCCAAAGCCACAGGCTGCATTCACCATTAATGAAAACAAACAATGTGTAAGTGGTAATGAATTCCGGTTCACCAATACCGCTACTATTACAGCCGGATCACTGACACAAATTTGGCAATTTGGAGATGGCAGTAGTTCAACTGAACGTAATCCGCAACACCAGTATGCTGCCGCCGGTACTTACCAGGTTAAACTAATCGTTACATCCAACGATAACTGTATTGATTCCATGGAGCAGGAAATCATAGTTGTGCCTATGCCTGAAGGAACGCTTGCGGCACCAGATGGACAGGTAATATGCGCGGGTAGCGTGCTTCCACTAGCCGCAAGCGGTGGTAGCAGTTACCAATGGTATGTAAACGGAGAGCTTATTGATGGAGCAACCGGTGCTTTGCTGGAAACTGATAAAGCCGGAGTTTATACAGTGCAGGTAGTTAATGAAAGTGGCTGTGCCAGCTTATTGGAAAATTCCATAGCAATGAGTCGCATTGAAAAACCTGTGGTAAATTTCGCCTTCGACAGCTATTGTAAGGACAAACCGGTCGTATTTACCAACTCATCCGATGTTTCAAAATCAGGTGAAGTACAGTACAAATGGTGGATCGCAGGAAATGAAACCGGCGCTGAGAAAAACTTTACGCATACCTTCTCTCAAACCGGTAGTCAGCAAATTAAACTGCTGGTTATTCCAGCCTTATGTGAAGATCTGCAGCAGGAAATCACCAAAGAGCTGACCATTGAAGCAGCCCCTAAAGCAGAACGGTACAAAGTGGTGGATGCTGTAAAAGGCAAGGACCTGGTATTGAAAGCAAGAAACCTGGATGCAGTTATAACCTGGTTACCGGCTGATAACCTCTCTAACCCGGCCAGTGTAAGTCCTACATTGAAACCAGCTAAAGAACAGGAGTATAAGATTCAGTATCGGTTTGCATCTGGTTGTACCACCGTTGATTCTCAACTGGTTCGCATTTTTGATGCAGAAAACATTTTTGTACCCAAGGCCTTTACTCCCAATGGCGACGGTCGGAATGATATGCTGAAACCCATGTTGGTGGGAATGCGTCAAATCAATTATTTCCGGGTATACAATCGGTGGGGCAACCTGGTTTTTGAAAGCCGTACAGCCAATGCCGGCTGGGATGGCCGGTATAAAGGAGTGCTTCAACCAATGGAAACCTATGTATGGGTAGTGGAAGGAATAACGGATGGCGGTAAAACCATCCGCAGTACTGGAAACACTACACTGATTCGTTAGTACCATCAATTTTAAAACCAATTACAATGAAAAAACTTCTCATATTCTCACTATGTCTTTCACTGGGCAAAGCCTATGCTCAAGACCCTCACTATTCTCAATTTTTTGCGAATCCACTGACCCTGAACCCGGCATTGACCGGGTCGGGCGAAGCTGATGGCAGGTTGTCGGCTAATTTCCGGAATACCTGGATCGGCAGTGCTTCTCCCTTCAGTACAGGTCTTCTAGGATTTGATAAGGCTGTACTGCAGAATAAATTACAATCTGTTGACAAACTGGGGGTAGGCGGCTTTGCCATGTACGACCAGTCTAACGGCGGAGCCCTAAAATCTACCGCATTAGCACTCTCCTTTGCCTATCTTAAAGGCTTAAATGAAGCCGGCACCAGTAGCCTGAGTGTGGGATTCCAGGCTTCCTATGCCAATAAGCGCCTTGATTATAGCAAGCTGAGCTTTGAGGACCAGTTCGGAAGCGGCGGTTTCAATGAAGGAATTCCATCAGGCGATGCTGGATTGAGTAATAGCAGGTCCTACGCTGATTTCAATGTTGGAATGGCCTATCATTTCAAAAAAGAAAAATTGAAAGCAACAGTTGGTGCTACCCTAAATCATTTGTTTGCGCCAACAGACTATATGTGGGATAACCTGAGCCGGAAGCGCCGGGTGACTATTCATACAGGCGGACAATATGAGCTAAGTCCCGAGGGCAGTATTGAATGGAATGCCATTTATCAAACCAAGGGGAAAGCGTCTGAGCTGGCATTTGGCGGTGCCTATGGCATTAAAATGAATGCACAGGATCCGGATGCTATACAGCTGTGGTTAGGGGGGTATTACCGGGTAGATGATGCTCTTTATCCTTACCTGGCGGTGGATTACAAAAATGTTAGAGCGGGTTTGAGCTATGACGTAACGGTGTCTAGCATGAAGGCAGCAGCATCCAGCAGAAGGAGTATTGAGTTTTCTGTGCTTATTGGATTTGCCAAGAAAAAAGTAGAGGAAAAACCCGCTGCAGAATAGGCGCACTACCAGGAATTTGTTTAGAGCCTGCACGTATGTTGCAGGCTCTTTTGCATTCCGGTGGCATCATCTTTGAAAATGACCGCTATAAACACTACTATCATGAGCACAGAAAATTTAATAAACCAGGAGGCCATCGACAAATTAAGGGAAATGGTAGACGGAATAGATATTGGAATGCTGGGAACCTATTCGCACAATAACCCGTTTATTCATGCGGTTCCTATGAGCCGGCAGGAAATTGACGAACAGGGTACAATCTGGTTTTTATTTTCCTCATCCAGTGAAACGTTTACCCATTTACAAGCTGATTCGAGAGTAAGTCTTTTATATGCCGATATAAAAGGCTATAATTTTTTAAGTGTTAATGGGGTTGCAACAATTTCTAAAGATCCGGCCAGGATTGAAAAATACTGGAATAAATGGGTAGAAGCCTGGTTCGAGAAAGGGAAAGAAGATCCCCATATCCGTGTATTACAGGTAAAGCCGGTAGAAGCCCATTATTGGGATAATAAAACGAATAAGTTGGTCAGCTTGGTGAAATTAGCTGCCAGCGCGCTCACCGGTGCTAAACTGGATATCGGCCGGCAGGGAAATTTGAGCTTATAAGTAGGACCAGCCTGGTACTCTTCCCTTTTTGTCGCATTCTACCCCATTTTGCTTATTAATTATGCTGAAATTAGTTGTGTAAATTAGACAACAATAAACTAGCTGAACAATGAGCAAGGTAAAAGTAGCCGCATTTTCCGTGTCGCTGGATGGATTTGGAGCTGGTGCCGACCAAAGTCTGGAGCATCCATTGGGCATCAGGGGGGGCGAATTGCACGAATGGTTTTATCCTACCCAACGATTTCAGGCTATGATTGGGAAAACCGGGGGCAGTTCGGGAATCGACAATGAATTTGCTGAACGGTCTTTCGATAATATAGGGGCCTGGATTTTAGGAAGGAATATGTTTGGCCCGATTCGTGGCCCCTGGCTCAATGACGAGTGGAAGGGATGGTGGGGCGATACGCCTCCCTACCAGGTACCGGTATTTGTGTTAACCAATCACCCCAGAGAGCCGATTGTTATGAAGGGAGGAACCGTGTTTTATTTTATCACTGATGGTATAGAGGCTGCTCTGGAACAAGCCCGAAAAGCAGCCAATGGAAAAGATATCCGCATTGGTGGAGGTGTATCGACCATACGGCAATTCCTGGAAAAAGATTTGATCGATGAATTACACCTTGCGTATTCGCCTGTATTTCTTGGCACCGGAGAAAATTTATTAGCCGGCATCGACCTGCCAAAAATGGGTTTTACAACTAGCAAAACGGTCTTTGGAAATGGCGCCGTACATGTACTTCTTACCAAAAAATAAAAACCATTGTATGATAGTAGCCGCCTTGCAACAGGAATTTGAAATGGAGGTGAACAGTACCCGGAAATTACTACAGGCTGTTCCGGAAAATGAGTTGAATTATAAACCTTCTGACATTTCATGGACAATGGGTGAACTGGCCCAACATATTGCCACTATTTATTATTGGTATGCTGGTACCATTACGCAGGATGTGTACGATATGGCAGCTGATCACCTGGAGCGGGGATCGCCTGCTGACCTGGAAGCCACCCTGGATTTATTTGAGCGAAATGTAGTGCAAGCAAGGGCAGCCCTGGCTGGTTTAACGGAAGAAAAATTAAACACGAACTGGACGATGAAACTGGGCGATAAAACCATACTGGGTCCTATGCCGAGAGGAATAGTAGCCCGTGGATTTTTGTTTAATCATATTTATCACCACCGGGGTGAATTAATTGTTTATCTCCGCGCTACCGGGCACAAAGTACCCGGTTTGTATGGTCCAACATACGAAGAATCAAATAGGAAATAAAGTGCTGCTCACGGAAATGTGTAGGATATGGCCGAATTGGGAGATGTATAGGACTGCGATTTTACTACCTGGTTATTTACCAAGATTTCCAATTTTACCGTTTGAGCCGGATTTACAAAATATCCGAGGGTTATAATATCGTACTTATTAACTGTTTTGGAGATGGATTTGGAGAAGGGCAAAGATGGGTTGTCAACAGTGGTCTGGCCTCCTGATTCGTTATCATAGGTTATTAATACCAGGCTATTGGCAGTGGTACTACTAACTTTGTAGGTAATGGTAACGGCTTTAGGATAAGTAGAATTTTCGCCAGTGGAAGATTTTTTGCAGGAGATAGCAACCGGGAAAATTAGCGCAAAAGCAATGATGTAATTGATTCGTTTCATTTGTTTTGTTTTAAGTTATTTTATTTTTTTAGGCCAGTTCCAGGCCTTCCAGACTACGATGCAGGTAAAACCACTTTCCAAAAATGACAGCATTACATAAAATAATTTCCATTCGGTGAACGATGAAATCCCTACCATTAAAGTAACCAGGGTAAGCAAGGTTCCGATTGCACAGTTTAACACCCGATTCCACACCGGTTTCAGGGCTAGCGACAGAAAAATCATCAAAGAAGGAATGGCTAATAGAATAGTTGCAGCCAATAATCTATAAGGGGTATTTAATAGGTTCTGTCCATTCAATAAGCCTTCAACTTTTCCTGGTACATATAGTTCAAAATAATCGCCGTAGATATAAAGAAACATAACGGACGACCAAAGAGCAGCCAGTTTCAGTTTTATATGGACGGTGAAATCTTCGTACTGTAGTTTAGTTGTTTCCATAATTATTTCTTTTTAAACCCAAATAAAGCAGCCAGCCGCAGGTGCTTAGTTCTGCTATGGCAGGCAGCATACTTATATATTTACGAACGCCTATCTGGGAGTAATTGTCGAACAAGGTATTGCCGGTAAAGTTTATCAGGTAGCCAATGCAACCCGCAATCAATAAAGCCCCTAGCGTTTTTGGCATAAAACCAGACCTGTGCAC
>NZ_LUKG01000072.1:0-8287 GCF_001601815.1 Flavihumibacter sp. CACIAM 22H1 | reverse complement strand
TGGAAAAAGCCAGAGGCCCCAAAATACCGTGATTAGCAATATGCCCTCATTATACTGGTGGAGAGAAAACATGAGTTTAGTTGCCAGCGCATCTACCTCTGTACCTTTTATCATTTGATCATTCCCGGTCAGCAGTAAGGCGGTGTAGCTGTGTTGCAGGTTGTTAAATGATAAGGGCACACTTAATAAGGCTAAGAGCACCATTGTCCTTGCCTGTGTTTCATTAACCGTTTTCAACAGATTATACAGGGCCAGTGGCAAAAAACTAAAGAACAGGTAACAAAGCACACTGCTGTAAATACCTATCCTGAAAAAGCTTTGCGCATTTTTAATATTATTAAAAGTTATGCTGCTATTGTTCCAGTCAATAAGCTTATTTGGAACATAAGCCAGACTGAACAATCCGGTAATTATCACGGCCAGGTAAATTAATCCGGCCACCCCAGCCTTTTTCTTAGTTGTATTCATAATGGAATTTAGGTACGTACTTCCTCCAGTAAAGTTTTCCAGATACTGTCTCTGAATGCATCAGTAAACAAGGCAAAATGCCCGATTTTGGCAACCTCAAAATTTGCGGAACAAAACAGCAGGCTCTTGGTATCCGCCTGCTTAAATTTTGCGGTTAGCCATGCAACTGATTTTTGAGGCGCATACCGATCGTCTTCGATACTTATTGATACGAGCGGGCAGTTTATCCTGTCAAAGAATAGGTTTTCGGGGGTTATGTGGCCAAATAAATAATGGGGAGTTCGGCACCATTCGGCCCAATCCGCCGCCACATTTTTGGGTAAATTTTCCATCCTGCTGAATTTTTTGGCGGGCAGGTATCCAACGGCTTTGGTAAGCAGGGGAACTACTAAATGCCAATTGGCCCACATCCTGATTTGATTCCTTCCTTTCCAGAATTTCCAATACCCCGATTGTGCCGCTACAAGAATTACTTTGCCGGCCTTAAAAGCGGAGGGGGCCAGGCCGATTAACTGTCCTCCAATACTATGCCCCAATAGAACGATTTTATGGGTTGGATAGGTTTTGATGGCATAGCTAAGCAGGGCTTCCAGATCTCTGGCGCCCCAATCTGCCAGCCTGCAATTTTCCGCTCTGATCGGTCCTTGTAAGGATCTTCCAATACCACTATAGTCAAATGTGATGGTTGAAATATGGTTTGCCTGTAAGAATTCAGCAAATTTCCGGTAGAACGATTGAACTACCCCGGCGGCGGGTAGTATAAGCAGCAGTATATCAGACTTGGCGGCATAAAATAAGCTGGCGGTAATAGCCTGTTCATTACTTATATTGACATGAAATTGCTGCATGGAAATAAACTGATTCTGCTGCAATTTTGAATAAAATCATACATGCTATCTAGGGCTGTCTACGAACAACCGTTTTTCGTCTACAGAATGCAGCAATCAGCTATTTTCAAGGACGGGGGTGGTAAGGTACTCTCCCATTGCCCAGGGAAAGATACTAGAAAAAAGGCCAGTGATTATTTCAGGTATTTTTCAAAAAAAGGAAACAGTTCCGTAAAAATCCTTCCTTCATAGCCGTCCAGCAAATTGGTATGATCGCCTATGTATTCTTCGGCAAAATGTTTTATTCCCAACGCTTCCAGTTTTTTACTTAGTTGCATATTGGTAGTGGGAATATGTTTAAATTCATCGTTGCGTCCCCGGTCTAATTTTAAGGCAGTTAAACTTTTTAGAGCAGGGATATGATCTTCTATCATATTGATTGGAAAATTTGCTTCCCATCGTTTTATGACGGGCGTTTGCAAAATCATTTTATTTGATACATATTTTATCGGTTGATCAGCCTGCAGTAAGGGTTCATTTATATTGGGAGAATACATCCTGGCCAGGCTGGCATATACCATTTCAAAAAAAGGAAATTTTTCAAAGTCATAAGGAGGCGCTGCATTGCGCAGGGAGTCCATGGTTTTTTGCTGGCTTACTCTTTTAAACGCCGGATGTGCTAAGCTAAATTCATCGGAAAAATGTAAAGCACCGGCACTCATGGCATATACCGTACTGAATGTGTCAGCAAAAAGCATTGCCATTTTTAACGCACCATTTCCTCCCATGGAATGCCCTGCCAACCCGCGACTGTTGCGATGCGCTATGGTGCGAAAATTTTTATCTATATATGCAACCACATCTTTTCCTATAAAATCGGTCCAGTTGCCTACCACAGATGAATTGGTATAAAAGCTTCCAAAGTATTTTGTCATACTGTTGGGCAGTACCAGGATAACGGGACGAAGAAGACCGGCTTTAATAGCGGAGTCCACCAGGCTTTTAAACCCCAGCCATTCCAACATATCTTTGTCATCGCTGGCAAATCCATGCAGGAAATAGATGACAGGATAACGTTGATCGGATGATTCATATCCTTGTGGCAGGTAAATACTGAGCCTTCTGTTTGGGTCCTCACCACCTTTGTTGTGTTGCAGGGATGGTGCTAGGAAAGTTTTCGTTTCTATAATTCCCTGGGCCAGCATAGGAGTATGATATGCTAATACAAACAGTAAAAGGACGGCGCCTTTTTTTAGTGGTAGCATAAGCTATAATGTTTGTTTTTTGTTTTAGCCGGCATTGTTCAAACCAGGGGCAGATAGAACGGTAATAAATATAAATAATTAACATATATCAGCGCTCTTTTTTCCCTAAAAGCGGGCGACAGAACAAAAGAAAACAGCAACGCGATAATATGCCTGCGGAATTGAAATAAAATTGTTGTTGGTAGAACCTGTTTAAGTGAAAATTATAAAAGCAACTCTTTTAAGGAAAGAAACCGCTGTTCAATTACAAAGTGTATGTAAGCGCTGGCTGAAAAAAATCAGCAGAGCATAAAGTAGTGTATAAAAAAAGCGCCGAGTGGAAGTATTATCTTCACTCGGTGCTTTCTGTGATCCCGCTGGGACTCGAACCCAGGACCCATACATTAAAAGTGTATTGCTCTACCAACTGAGCTACGGAATCTTTCCCGTTTTTAACAACCGTGTTGTTGTTTTGGGAGTGCAAAAATAGGGATTAATCGTTTCGCCCCAAATTTTTTTTCATTTTTTTCAATTCTTTTTTTTCCGGCTAACAAATTGGCTGCAAATCGATTAGTGCATTTTTTTAGATAGGTTTGCAGTTGATAGTTATACAAAATGAATCAATTTTTTACCAATAAAGTGGTTGCCATAACGGGTGGCAGCGAAGGAATCGGGAAAGCCCTCGTAGATCAGTTCATTCAACTGGGTGCCAAAGTGGCTACCTGCGGCCGTAATTACGATAAGCTGTATAACCTTCAAATGGAATACACGTATGTAATGCTCCACACGGTTGTAGCTGACGTAAGCAAAGAAGAGGATTGTAAAAAATTTATTCAGTCTACTATTGATACATTCGGCAAAATTGATATCCTGATCAATAATGCCGGTATTTCTATGCGGGCCCTGTTCGAAGAGGCCGACCTGGAAGTTTTCCGGCAGGTAATGGACATAAATTTCTTCGGCTCCGTGTATTGTACGAAATACGCCCTGCCCTCCCTGGTAGCTAATAAAGGTGCTATAATCGGTATTTCTTCCATTGCCGGTTATCGGGGGCTGCCCGGCCGTAGCGCCTATTCTGCCTCCAAATTTGCCCTACAGGGTTGGCTCGAATCACTCCGTACAGAACTGCTTGATAAGGGAGTGCACGTAATGTGGGTATCGCCCGGGTTTACCGCCAGCAATATCCGGAATGCCGCTTTAAATTCTTCCGCAAAAGCCCAGGGCTCCTCTCCCATGGATGAATCCAGGCTGATGACCGCCGACGAATGTGCCCAGCATATTGTAAAAGCCATTGAACATAAAAAGCGCACACTGGTACTAACGTTTACGGGCAAACGTGCAGTTTTTATTAACCGGTTTTTTCCAAAACTGGCCGACAAACTGACGCACCAGTTTTTTTTCAAAGACGGCAAACTCGTGAAATAGTACCTTCGCCCCATCTTCATGGCAGTTCTGACCCTAACATCTGATATTGGTACACAGGATTATCTGGCAGGTGCTGTTAAAGGACAGTTATTGCAGATAGACCCCGGTTTTCAACTGGTGGACATAACCCATAATGTTCGCCCGTTCAACTATGCCCAGGCTGCCTATATCTGCAGAAATGCTATCCGGCATTTCCCACAACTATGCTTCCACCTGATTTTAGTAAACCTTTTCGAACGCAGAAATAAACACCTGCTGCTTGCCTATCACCAAAACCAGTATTATCTATGTGCCGATAATGGCCTGCTTACTATGATCTTGGAAGAAAAACCGGAAATGGTAATCGGCTTGCCCATTAACCCCGAGCTCCAGGGGCATACCCTGCACTGCGTGCAGGTATTCGGACAGGCCATCGCTGCCATAAATCGCGGTGAACGAATTACCGATATCGGTGAACCTGATTTTCCCTACCTGGAAAAAAATCCCCTGAAACCATGGCTCCAGGAAAATTCCATCGAAGGCCAGATCATTTATATCGACCATTTTGAAAACGTGGTAGTGAATATTACCCGAGAACAGTTTGAGGCTCAGCGAAAAGGACGTAAATTCTACATTGTTTTTAAGCGCGATGAAACCATTGAGCAACTCTCTAACCACTATGCCGAAGTGCCGGAAGGCGAAAAACTGGCCCATTTTAATGCGGCAGGTTATCTTGAAATATCTATCAATAAAGGAAATGCAGCCGGATTATTCGGTTTACAGGGTTTTTCGGAGCAATCGCAGAATGCGTATCTTCAAAACCGTCTTTTTTACCAAACCGTCAAAATTTTCTTTGAATAACAGCTATTTTCACAAATTTTTACCGGGTGGCTATTTATTCTTGCCTTTGCTTTAATTTGCCACGCCTTGTATAAACCAATGCTTTATGAATTTTAAGAAAGTGAACAACATTGCCGGTCTGGGTCATCTGCGCAATTGCCTGTACCGTTTACCTGCTGACAATGGAAGCCACCGCCAGTTTATGGGATACCGGTGAGTTTATTTCCAGTGTGTATAAACTTCAGATTCCCCACCCGCCCGGGGCACCGCTTTTTGTACTGTTAGGTCGCCTCTTTATTGTGGTATTCGGTGGCAGTAACCCCGCCATCGGCGTAAATATTATGAGTGCGCTGGCCAGCGGATTTACCATTCTTTTCCTGTTCTGGACCATTACCCACTTTGCCCGTAAGCTGGTAGTAAAGAGTACTGAAGCGCCCAGCAGCAACCGGGTATTTGCGATTATAAGCGCTGGTGCAGTAGGCGCCCTGGCGTATACGTTTTCTGATTCCTTCTGGTACAGTGCCGTGGAAGGCGAGGTATATGCCCTCTCCTCACTGTTTACTGCCCTGGTATTCTGGGCCATCCTCAAATGGGAACACAATGCCGATCAGCCCGGTTCGGATAAATGGATCGTATTCATATTTTTTATGATGGGATTGTCGATCGGGGTTCACCTGCTCAACCTGCTTACGATCCCCGCCATTGTAATGGTGTATTATTTTAAACGGTATCGGCCCAGTCCCTGGGGCACTTTCTGGGCCTTTATGATGGGTTGCCTTATTACCGGATTTGTTCAGGTGGTGGTTATCCAATGGTCTGTTAAAGCGGCCGGCTGGTTCGATATCCGTTTTGTTAATAATCTTGGATTACCGTTTTTCTCAGGTTTTATATTCTTTTTTGTATTCCTCGCCATCCTCTTTTTCTTCGGATTACGAGTGGCAAAAAAGAATCACTGGAACTTCCTGCGCCTCGGAATCTGGTGTGCCATCTTTATGTTGCTGGGCTATTCCAGCTATGTAACCACTATGATCCGTTCCAATGCCAACCCGGCTGTGGACATGTATAATGTAGACAACCCGAATTCCCTGGTAGGTTATCTTGGCAGGGATCAATACGGCGATTTTCCCATACTATACGGCCAGGTATTTACGGCCTCTCCAAAAGAATACAAGGAAACAAAGGTAAAATACACCAAGGGCAACAATAAATACGAAGCAATTGGTTATGATATCAAACCGGTGTATGCCAATGAAGACATGATGCTGTTTCCCCGTGTGTGGGATGGCAGCAATGACCAGGGCCATGCAGATTTCTATCGCGACTGGTTGGGACTTGCCGAAGGTGAAAAACCCAATATGGCTGATAATGTCAGTTTTTTCGTAGGCTACCAGCTCAACTGGATGTACTGGCGTTACTTTATGTGGAATTTTGCCGGTAAACAGAACGATATACAAGGTTTTATGCCAGGTAATGTGCGCGACGGTAACTGGATTTCAGGTATTTCCTTTATTGATAATGCCCGTCTTGGCAAGCAGGACGCCCTGCCTGACAGCATCAAACACAATAAGGCCAATAATAAACTGTTTTTCCTGCCACTGATCCTGGGAATTGTTGGTCTGATTTATCAATATTTTGCCAACCGCCGTGATTTCATTGTGGTAGGCCTATTGTTCTTCTTTACGGGCATTGCTATTGTTCTTTACCTGAACCAGGCGGGAAACCAGCCGCGGGAACGGGATTATGCCTATGTGGGCTCTTTTTATGCTTTTGCTATCTGGATTGGATTAGGTGTACTCCAGATCCGGGAATGGCTACTGAAAAAAGCTGGCGAAAAAATAGCCGGCCTGAGTGCCGCCCTGGTTTGTTTGCTGGCGGTGCCGGTACTGATGGGATTCCAGGAATGGGACGACCATGATCGGAGCAAAAAAGTATTAGCAAGAGACCTTGCCAAAGACTACCTGGAAAGCTGTCCGCCAAACGCCATTCTTTTCACCTATGGCGATAACGATACCTACCCGCTCTGGTACGCACAAGAAGTAGAAGGCATCCGCCCCGATATCCGCGTTGTAAATAACAGCTTACTGGGTATTGACTGGTATATTAACCAGCTGCGCTACAAAATCAACGAAAGCGATCCGATAGATGTGATCTGGTCAGAAGAGCAGATCAGGGGCCGTAACCGGGATTATGTAATCTATAACCCAAGGCCCGACATAAACCAGGAACGTTTTTACGACCTCTACGATGTAATGAAAAATGTTGTAGGAAGTGAAGACCCGACTTTCAAAGTAGCCTTAACCGGGGGAGAAAATATCAATTACCTGCCTGCCAAGAAATTTGTACTGCCGGTAGATGAACAACTGGTTCGCTCCAACGGAACGGTCAACAAAGAAGACAGTGTAATTAAAGCGGTACCGGTTGTGATTCCAGAAAAGAAAAACACCCTCCTAAAAAATGACCTGGCAATGCTGAATATTATTGCAGCTAACAAATGGAAACGCCCCATTTGTTTTACTGCCCCTTATTCAGCGTCCGAACTCGGTTTTGGAAATTTTGTACGCAAAGACGGGTTGACCTATCGCCTGGTTCCCATCTCCAATAATACCGGTTTTAATACCGATTGGATGGTGGACAAACTGCGCAATAAGTTTTCCTTTGGCAGCGCAAATATTGCCGGGGTTTATTTTGATGAAGAAAATCGCCGCCACCTGAACTCTATCCGCGCAGCCTATGCAGATGCCGCCGGCTCACTGGCTGATGCCAACCGCAAAGATGAGGCAAAACAAATGCTTGATATTGCAGATAAAAACATACTGGAGTCTAATTTCCCGTATGCCATGGTTAGCCGTAGCAACCAGCATAACTATTTCAGTTTCCGTTTCCTGGAAGCCGCCTACAAAGCGGGGCATACCGCACTCGCCGATAAGGTATCAAAATCATTACACAAGGATTTTGAACAACAGCTGAAATATTATGGCCAATTGCCGGATCGTAAACAGGAAAGCATGCGCAATGAAATTGCCGGGGCTCAGCAATTACTTCAAATGCTGCAAATGCTGGAGAATAATTATAAGTCCGGTTCAACCATAAAACCATCGGTGGAATCAGGTGGAGCTACCATCGGACCCTTGCAGGATAGTTCAAATGAGTAAATAAGCGCCTCCTGCAAATTATTTAACAAAAAGTAGGTTATCCGGTCACCCGGTAACCTACTTTTTAGTTTTTACTGCTAACTTTTTAGTATTTAAATTGTAATTTATGATAGAGGAGGATTGATACTTATGAAAGGATACCTATTTAAAGGATACCGACCGGATGACCAAGGAAAAACACCCTTTGAAACACTTTATGAATTATTTCTTCAGCTCTTAACTTATACCAGTGGTGACGTCGGAGAAGCTCTCCAATGGCTGAACCAGCTCGATCGTCAGTATGAATTGACCAACCCGGAGTACGGAATGGGCGATTTTATTGAGGACCTGAAAGCGAAAGGATATATTGATG
>NZ_LUKG01000071.1:21912-28488 GCF_001601815.1 Flavihumibacter sp. CACIAM 22H1 | reverse complement strand
GTAACAGAGCTACAAACATATCAATTTCTGCTGCCATCCGTATGGTAGTGTCTATCAGTTGAAAATATTTGGGATTAGGTTTTAAAGGATCGTTCTGTTGGAGGGGAAGTGCGTTATAGCGATTGGTTTTAGTAAGTCCATCCTGTTCTGCCAGGATTACAGCCTGGATAACATTAAACCCCTTCTTATGCCGGTCGTTCAGGTATTGTACAATTTCTTCAAAACTAAGGCGGTGAAACAGTTCCCAACCGGTATCAGCCAGCCAGAAAAAAGGGCGACCATTGGAAGTTTCCAAAAAATGAGCGTCCGCGCTTACTTTTAACCTACCATGTTTCCATTGGTGTTGGGAAAAGCCAGGCAACACAAGTAATACTGCCAACAAAAGCAGCAAAGGGTATTGGATTTTTTTCATCAACCAGGTTTTATCGCTGATAAGATAACGAATCTTTGAGTTGCTTATTTTCATGATATCAAAGAAACCAGTAAAAACGCTAATTTTCAATCAATTATGAAAGGTCAAGTGCCAGGCAAAAAGCCTGTTTCAGCTAAAGTGATGCTAAAAGAACTGGAAGAAGCACTCGAATTTAACAGGGATCCTGAAAAAGCCAACGGCATGGCCGCCTATATGAAAAACAGGTTTAATTTTCTGGGAATTCCCCAACCACTGCGCAAAGAGCTATCGCGGCCATTTTTGAAAGCGGCCCTTCTGCTGGACATGCCTGCCATACTACAACTAGCCGAGGAGCTTTGGAAAAAACCGGAACGTGAATACCAATATATTGCGATGGAATTACTGTATGCCAGCAGAAAAAAATGGGACGCGGCCTCCGAATTGTTTTTTCTCCACCTCGTTACGGAAAAATCATGGTGGGATACGGTCGATTTTATAGCCAGTAAACTTATCGGCACCAGGTTTGCCGGCAAAAAAAAGCCCGGAATAATGAAGGCATGGATAGGTGCTGAAAATACCTGGCAAAATAGAACCGCACTGCTTTTCCAATTAAACTACAAACAAAATACGGATGCCGAATTTCTGTTTACGGCCGTCCGCTGTCTGCTGCCCAAAAGAGAGTTCTTTATCCAAAAAGCTATTGGCTGGTCGCTTCGGCAATACCATCGAACGGCGCCCGATAAAGTAGAGGAGTTTGTAGAATCCGCCGGAATTACAGGGCTTGCAAGGAAAGAAGCGCTGAAACATTCCAGCTAAACAGACTGGTTTAATAAATTAGAATCAGTAACTTTTCAGCAAGAACCATTAACCCAAAATTAGGCCTATGCAGGATCGGTCTTCCTCTTCTCTGAGCAGAAGAAACTTTATCCGGTTATCTGGAATGACCGGCGCCGCACTGACCATTGGTTATTTTATGCCGGCTATCGGGCAGGGAAAACCCGCTATTTTATCCGGCACCCAGGCTGCCGCTGCCGGTATTGACCTTACTGCCTGGGTACAGATCGATACCAATGGGCAGGTCACCATTTTTAGTCACCGTGCCGAAATGGGTCAGGGAGCTTATCAAAGTATTCCTCAAATTGTTGCCGAAGAGCTGGAAGTGGATCTTACCAAAATAAAAGTAGCTTTTGCAAAAGGCCATCCCTCCAAATATGGAAGCCAGATTACGGGAGGAAGTTCTACCGTAAGGGGCTCGTTTAAAGCCTTACTGAATGCCGGTGCAACGGCCCGTGAATTATTAATTGCCGCCGCCGCCGCTAACTGGCAGGTTGTGGCAAGTGAATGTTATGCATCAGAGGGTATGGTCTATCATCGTCCTAGCGGAAAAAAAGCACCCTATGGCGAATTGGTAGAAAAAGCAGCTACATTAACGCCTCCTCTACAGGTGCCGCTAAAAGCCAGGAAAGCATACAAATACATTGGCAAACCGGTACCCCGTTTAGACAATCCCGATAAAATAAACGGGAAAGCGGTGTTTGGCATTGATTTTACACTGCCCGGAATGAAATATGCAGTAGTAGAAAGAAGCCCCCGGTTTCATGGAAAGATTAAATCAGTGAACGACAAAAAAGCAAGGGCTGTAAAAGGTGTGATCGATGTAATTCAAGTGGAAATGCCGGTTTTTTCGGGCACCCGCCATGGTATTGCCGTAATTGCCGATAATACCTGGGCTGCCCTCAAAGCGCGGAAACTCCTGGAAATTGAATGGGAAGATAGCGGTATTGAACGGGTCAGTACCGAATTGCTCTACCAGCGGATGCAGGAAGATTTAGCCAAACCCGGACTTACACAAAAAGCACTGGGAGACCCTCTACGCTTTTTTGATAAGGCAGAAAAAAAACTGGAACTGGTTTATGAAACCCCGTATCAGAGTCACAGTGCCATGGAGCCCCTGAATTGTACGGCTTATTATACAGAGGAGAAGATCCAGGTATGGGGACCTATCCAGGGACCCGACTGGATACAATCTGATTTGGCCACCCGGTTTAACATAGCACCCGAAAAAGTAGAAGTTTCCATGACCTTCCTTGGTGGCGGGTTTGGAAGGAAAGCCTTTACCGATTACCCGGCCGAGGCAGTACTCATTTCTAAAGCGATAAAAGCCCCCGTACAGGTTCTCTGGACACGAGAAGACGATATGACACAGGGGCCCTTCCGCCCCGGCGTGGTATATGGTTGCAAAGCAGTTTTGCAGGGCGACCAGGTAAATGCACTGGAAGTTAAATTATCCGGGCAAAATATGGATCATCAATGGGCGCCGAATCCGGATAAACTAGACTATAACCGAAGTACTACGGAAGGATGGCTGGAACCTTTTTTTGAATCTATTCCCAATTACCGGTTTGCGGATTTGCCAACGGAATCACCTGTACCGGTAATGTGGTGGAGGTCGGTTTATTCTTCCACCAATTCCTTTGCCTTTGAAAGTTTTTGGGATGAAATGGCCATTGCGGCAGGTAAGGATCCGCTGGCATTTCGGAAAGCACATATTGGCAGCGACCATGAACGGTACCATAAATTGATTGACAAACTGAAAGAAGTAACCGGCTGGGATAAGCGAAGTAAAGGGTATGGTGTAGCTTTTGCAGAATGCTTTGGATCCATCATAGGCGAGGTAGTGCAGGTTTCTCGCAAAGGGGACAAAGGTATTTCGATCGATAAGGTAACGGTGGTGATAGATTGTGGCTGGTATGTGAACCCAACCATTATACAACAGCAGGTAGAAGGAAGCGTAATAATGGCGCTGGGTGCGGCCACGGTACATGCTACAAATTTCAAGGACGGGAAAGCTGTAGAGACTAATTTTCATCAATATAAATTACCGCGGCTTCCTGAAACCCCTGAAATTGAAGTGGTGATCATGGAGAACGAAGAGAAAGCAGGTGGTGTGGGAGAACCAAGCTTACCCCCGCTGGCGCCGGCATTATGTAACGCCATTTTCGATTTAACCGGTAAACGCATCCGGAAACTTCCCTTCTCGCTTACTAATTTGCCCGATGTATAAACAAAAAGCCGGATCTTATTTATCCGGCTTTTTGATCATTTACTGCGTTGCAGGCAACATTATTTTCTCGCTGCTTTTACCTGGGCCGGGGTAAATACTGCTTTAGATTTATTACCCCAGGAGTTGGTGATATAATTGGCAACATCGGCAATTTCTTCATCTGATAGGTAGGATTGCTCCGGCATCATCATGCTATAGGTCTTTCCGTTGACTTTTATTTCTTCGTTCAGTCCTTTCAGAATGATAGTGATGGCTTTTTTGGGGTCCTTCATCAGGTAATCAGATTTGGCCAGCGGAGGAAAACTTCCTTCAATCCCTTCACCATTCTCCTGGTGGCAGCTTTGACAATTGTTTTCATATACGTCCTTTCCCCTTTTTATACTTGCTTCCTTTGGGTTTTGTACAAAGGCGGTGAGTGAGGCGCTAACCGCGATAAAGGCGGTTAAGATGGCGATTTTTTTCATGCTTAATTTGGTTATGCTTCCTGGTTTGAATAATTGAATAAGAGAGTGGAATCAACCGGTAATCAAATCCCCTTCCAGATCATAGTCATAAGCCTTCGTTATTTTAACCTGAACGAATTCCCCGGGTTCTAATTTTCTGGTGGTATTGATCACCACTTCGTTATCCACTTCCACACTGTCAAATTCCGTTCTTCCAAGATAACGACCTGCCTCCTTTTTATCAACTATTACCTTAAAAATCTGACCAACTTTTTCCTGGTTTTTTTCCAGGCTTATTTCCTGCTGTACTTCCATAATTTCCTGTGCCCGCGCTTCCTTTTCTTCGGCAGGAATGGAATCTTCTAGTTCATAGGCGGAGGTATTTTCCTCGTGAGAGTAGGTGAAAATACCTACCCGATCGAATCGCATACGGCGGAGAAAATCTTTTAATTCTTCCACATCCTCCCGGGTTTCTCCAGGAAATCCGGTAATAAGCGTAGTACGGATGCAGATGCCCGGGGATTTTTCCCGGATAGCCGTAATCAATGTTTCCATTTCTTCACGGGTTATCTGGCGCTTCATGGCTTTCAGCATATTGTTCGAAGCATGCTGAAGCGGCATATCAATGTAATTGCAAATATTGGGGTGGGCATTGATAGCGTCGAGGATTTCCAGTGGAAATTTGGATGGATAGGCGTAATGAAGGCGGATCCATTCCAGGCCGGGCACTTTAGCCAGTTGATTCAGCAATTCCGGCAATTGCCTTTTTTTATAAAGATCAAGTCCATAATAAGTAAGTTCCTGTGCAATGAGCATGATTTCCTTCACGCCTTTTTTAACAAGGCTTTCCGCTTCCTTTACAAGTTCTTCAATGGGGCGGCTGACATGCCCTCCGCGCATTAAGGGAATTGCGCAAAATGAACAGGTGCGGTTACACCCCTCTGAAATTTTCAGGTAGGCATAGTGTTTGGGAGTGGCCAGCATGCGTTCACCCAGGAGTTCTGCTTTATAATCAGCTTCCAGTTCCTTCAGTATCAGGGGCAATTCCATGGTTCCGAACCAGGCATCAACTTCCGGGATTTCTTTTTCAAGATCATTGCGGTAACGATGGCTGAGGCAACCTGTAACGTAAACCTTATCCAACTTGCCTTTTTGTTTGAGGGCTACCTGGTCGAGGATGGTATTAATGGATTCTTCTTTTGCTTTGTCTATAAATCCACAGGTGTTCACCACCACGATATTATGGTCCAGTTTTGCATTTTCGTGAACAACAGCAATATCATTGGCAAGCAACTGCCCGCTCAGCACTTCACTGTCGACCATATTCTTACTACACCCAAGTGTAATAATATTCACTTTATCTTTTTTCAGGCTTCTGGCTTTCATACTTTTAGTTTTTAGACGTCAGACAGGTGTTCTAACACCTGTCTGACGTCTTAGGACGTCTTCAGCAAACTATCAACGAATTCATGTTTATCGAATACCAGGAGGTCTTCCATTTTTTCTCCAACACCGATAAATTTCACCGGGATCTTGAATTGATTGGCAATCGCCAAAACCACCCCCCCTTTTGCAGTACCATCTAATTTAGTAATAGCTAAGGCTGTTACATCGGTGGTAGCGGTAAAATGCCTCGCCTGCTCCAAGGCATTCTGCCCCGTTGACCCATCCAGCACCAGCAATACTTCATGCGGCGCCTCCGGGATAACTTTTTGCACAACCCGCCGGATTTTACCCAGCTCATCCATCAAATGCGCCTTATTATGCAGGCGGCCAGCCGTATCAATAATGATTACATCCACTCCCCGCGCTACCCCACTTTGAACCGTATCAAATGCTACTGCGGCCGGATCAGACCCCATATCCTGCTTCACAATAGGTACACCGGTGCGTTCACTCCAAATGGTTAGCTGATCCACGGCTGCTGCCCGAAAAGTATCTGCCGCTCCTAGCAATACCGACTTTCCCGCCTTTTTAAAATTATAGGCTAGCTTGCCAATGGTGGTGGTTTTTCCGACGCCATTTACACCCACTACCAATACTACATAAGGCTTGGAAGGCAGCTCTGTCTGAAACGAATAACTGTTCGATTCCGGCGCATCTACCAGGATACCACGGATCTCTTCCTGCAAAATCCGGTTAAGCTCAGATGTATTCAGGTATTTATCTCTGGCAACCCTTTTTTCAATCCGGTCTATCAACTGAACCGTTGTATCTACGCCAACATCAGCACTCACCAAAGCCTCCTCCAGGTTATCCAGTACTTCCTCATCTACCGTACTTTTACCCGCAACAGCCTTGGTCAGTTTACTTAAAAAACTGTCTTTGGTTTTCTGCAGGCCCTGATCCAGCGACTCCTTTTCCTTCTTTCCAAATAGTTTATCAAAGAAACCCATAATGATTTTATTCAATGGTTAAACGGTCAGCTCATTAATGCTGCAAATTAAGCTATCAGATATATGCTACCAACTAGGCTTTACCTGATCCGATCCCTGATTCTTAAAACACAAAAAGCTGTTCCGGTCAACCAGAACAGCTCGGTAGGAATTAATTTATCCCAACATTATTTTTCGCCCAGGAATTCTTTGATTTTCTCCTTGTGAACGATTGCCTCTTTAAAAGTGTAGGCACCCGTCTTCGGACTGCGAACAGCTTTGATCACTTTAGTCCAGTTTTTA
>NZ_LUKG01000071.1:7952-21325 GCF_001601815.1 Flavihumibacter sp. CACIAM 22H1 | reverse complement strand
TGCCATGGTATATTAAATTAGAAAATTTGTAAATCAGGTTAACGCGCCTTATTTAATTTCTTTGTGTACCGTCACTTTCTTAAGAATAGGATTGTACTTTTTCAACTCCAGACGCTCCGGAGTATTTTTCTTGTTCTTATTAGTGATATAACGGCTGGTACCTGGCTGACCACTGGTCTTATGCTCAGTACACTCCATAATCACCTGAACTCTGTTACCTTTCTTTGCCATTTTGAATGCATTTTATAATGATCACCACCTAAGCAGTGAACGTTCGCAAATTAGATTTTAGCCCCTTTCGCTCTTAAATCCTTCACTACAGCGTATAAACCATTTTTATTAATGGTACGCAGTCCTTCCGCTGAAAGTTTCAAAGTAATCCACTTATCTTCTTCCGCAATGTAAAAGCGCTTCGTCAACAGATTCGGTAAAAATCTACGCTTTGTCTTAATATTCGAGTGAGAAACGCGGTGACCAGTGATCGGCGTTTTACCCGTAACCTGACATACTCTAGCCATGACTGTCAAAATTTAGGACGGCAAAGGTAGCTGTAATAAATCAGAAAATCAAAAGTAAACAGGAAAAACTAAAAAAAAACACGCTACCCGGCCAGCCCACGCCTTCCATCCACTACCCAACCGGCAGGAGAAGCGGGCGAATCCTAACAATTCCTTAATTTGAGCACTTCGGCCAGAATCTCAACTTTGAGTATAAATGGCTGATAATGACAGATATGGATGGTAAAAGAAAAACAATTGCCCGTGATATTACCTGGCTCTCCTTCAACGCCCGGGTATTACAGGAAGCAGCTGACCCCAGTGTTCCTCTACGAGAACGAATCAAATTTCTGGGAATATTTTCCAATAACATGGATGAATTCTTCCGGGTACGCGTAGCTACGCTGAAGCGAATGATTGAATTCGGCGGCAAAAAAGTGAAGCTCAATATGCACCTGGAAGCTTCACCTGAAAAAATACTGGAAGAAATTATGATCCGGGTACTGCGGCAGCAGCATGAATTTAACCGGATCTGGGAAATATTGCTGGGCGACCTCAAAAAAGAGAAAATATTCCTTATCAATGAAAAACAACTAAGCCGGGAACAAAAACTCTTCGTGAAGCAGTTTTTTGAAGAGGAAGTTCGGGTAAATACTATTCCGCTTATGATTGAGCAGATCCCGCAACTCCCCTATTTGCGCGATAAATCGCTCTACCTGGCAGTGCTTATGAGCCGGAAATCAGCCGATTTCTCCCGTAAATATGCGCTGATTGAAATTCCGACAAAAGCAGTGGGTCGCTTTATTCAACTCCCCTCCCCCGACGGCGAAAAACATATTATTCTACTGGAAGATATTATCCGCTTTAACCTGCCTTCGATTTTTTCCTATTTCGGTTACGAAAAATTCGAATCCTGGATATTCAAACTGACCAAGGATGCCGAAATTGATATTGATAATGATGTATCCACCACCATCATCCAAAAAATTGAAAAAGGTGTCAAAAACCGAAGAAAAGGGAAACCGGTGCGGTTTGTCTATGAAAAAGAAATGGACGCGGCTTTGCTGGAGTTTCTAATGCGAAGGCTGAACCTGACCAGTAAAGACAACCTGATCCCCGGCGGACGCATTCATAATTTTCGCCATTTCATCGACTTCCCGGATGTATTTGCCAAAAAATCTACCCGGAAAAAACCCTTCCAGCACCCCCTGCTGGCAGGAACTGCGCGCGTTACGGATGTGATTCTTGACCAGGATATTATGTTGCATTTTCCCTATCATTCCTTTAACCCGGTTATTGATCTGCTAAGGGAGGCGGCCATCGACAAAGATGTGGTTTCCATTAAGATTACCGCTTACCGGCTGGCCAGCAACTCAAAAATCATCAATGCCCTAATCAATGCCGTACGGAATGGCAAAGAAGTAACCGTTATGATTGAACTGAGGGCCCGGTTCGAAGAAGAAGCCAACCTGGAATGGAAGGAAAAGCTGGAAGAAGAAGGCGTTCGTGTTTTAATTGGTATTCCCAACATGAAAGTGCATGCCAAGTGTTGCATCATCCGCAAGCGCCTGGCAAACCGTACCATACAATACGGCTTTGTAAGCACTGGTAACATGAATGAAAATACCGCTAAAATATACGGCGATCATTGCCTGCTAACGGCGCACCGGGGCATTATGGCCGATATTAACCGGGTGTTCCTGTACCTGGAAAAATATAAAACCTCGCCCGATATTCTAAAAGCCTGCAAATCCCTGATTCCCTGCCCCGGAACCCTGCGCAGGGAGCTGATCAAACTAATTAACCAGGAAATCAGGGCGGCCAAAAAGAAAAAACCAAGCGGAATTACCCTGAAAATGAATTCGCTTTCCGACGAAACGCTGATAGAGAAACTTTATGAAGCGGCCCGCGCTGGTGTTCCGGTAAAACTGATTGTACGGGGAATTTTTTCCATGTATTCAGAAAGTAAAAAATTCAAAACACCCATCCAGGCAATCAGTATCGTAGATGAGTACCTTGAACATGCGCGGGTATTCCTTTTCGTCAACGGGGGCAAAGAAAAAGTTTATATATCTTCGGCCGACTGGATGGTTCGGAACCTGGATCACCGGGTAGAAATTACCTGCCCGGTTTACGATGCCGATATCAGAAAAGTGTTAAAAAACATGCTGACAATTCAATTGAATGATAACGTTAAAGCACGTATTTTGGATAACCATCTCCAAAATGAATACGCACCTGCTACCGGAAAAAAAATCAGGTCGCAGGTGGAGCAGTACATCTATCTTCAATCGAAACGATCTAAACAACAGGTGGCCGATGACGCTGCCCGGATAACGGTACCCAACCCCATTGAACAATAAACGGAAAAAGACAACTATTGAAACTAGCCGCCATTGATATAGGGAGTAATGCAGCCCGTTTACTTATTACGGAAGTTATTAAAGATGACCAGGGAAAGGAACGTTTTAATAAACTGAACCTGGTTCGGGTGCCGCTCCGGCTTGGTTTTGATGTTTTTGAAAATCAGACAATCTCACCGCAGAAGGAAGAACATATCATCAAAACCATACGCGCTTATCGCGCCCTGATCGACGTTTATGGCGTTCAACACTATAAAGCCTGTGCCACTTCTGCCATGCGCGATGCCAGCAATGGCGCTGCCATTATCGAGCATATAAAAAAAGATACCGGCATAGAAATTGAAATTATTTCGGGCGATCAGGAAGCTTCTTTTATCTATGAAAATCATATTGCGGAAAACCTCGATAAAGACCAATCCTATCTGTATATTGATGTAGGGGGAGGCAGTACGGAACTTACTTATTTTAACGAAGGTAAGCTGGCATTTAAACATTCGTTTAATATCGGAACCATCCGCCTTCTCAAGAACCAGGTTTCGGATACGCATTGGGAGGAGATGAAAGACAGCATCCGTCAATTTACCAAAGGCGCAAAAACGGTTACCTGCATCGGATCAGGGGGTAATATCAACAAAGTGTTTTCCATGTCTAAAAAGAAAGACGGAAAACCGTTGCCACTGGAGTTACTAAAAGATTATCATCGTGAATTAAGCAGCTTTTCTGTACCCGAACGAATGCGCCTATACAACCTCCGGGAAGACCGGGCCGATGTAATTGTACCAGCCCTGAGCATTTATATCAATGTAATGCGGTGGTCTGATTCAAAAGAAATTTTTGTTCCCAAAATTGGTCTGGCAGATGGGTTAGTGCATATCCTTTATGAAGAAATAAAAACCCAGGTCCAGAACATTAAATCCAGATCTTAGCACCTGCCTATTAATTATGTACCATGTCCGTTCATAAAGAAGTAAAAAAAGTAACTACGCATACGCTGCAGAAAATGAAATCTGCCGGAGAAAAAATTGCCATGCTCACCGCTTATGATTATTCCTTTGCAAGGATCTTTGATGAAAGCGGCGTAGATGTTTTGCTGGTAGGTGATTCTGCCAGTAATGTAATGGCCGGGCATGATACCACCGTGCCAATTACCCTGGAGCAGATGATTTACCATGCACAATGCGTAGTACGGGGCGTAAACCGCTCCCTGGTAGTGGTTGATCTTCCATTTGGATCGTACCAGTCAAATTCCGATATCGCCCTGGCCAGCGCCATCCGCATCATGAAAGAAACCGGGGGGCATTCCATTAAGCTGGAAGGAGGCGAAGAAGTTGCCGAAAGTATCCGTCGAATTGTAAACGCTGGTATTCCCGTAATGGGGCACCTGGGATTAACCCCCCAGTCGATTTATAAATTCGGTACCTATTCCGTACGGGCCAAAGAAGAAGAGGAAGCCGAAAAACTAAAAAAAGATGCCCTGCTGTTACAGGAAGCCGGTTGCTTTGCACTGGTGCTGGAAAAAATTCCCGCCAGCCTGGCAAAAGAAGTATCGGCATCCCTGACCATACCCACCATTGGCATAGGTGCAGGTAATGACTGCGATGGGCAGGTTTTAGTAATGCACGATATGCTGGGTATAAACAACGATTTCAATCCCCGTTTCCTGCGTAAATACCTGAACCTGCACGAACAGATAGTGCAGGCAGTTGGTAACTATGTACAGGATGTACGAAGCCGCGATTTTCCAAACGAGCAGGAACAATACTAAAACTGTAACTTTGCCGGCTAAAACAGCTTGCAATGGATTTTTTAAACGCACTTGGCTTAAAGGAAAATAATCCCGGCAGTTCTACCGGTATCAATTGGATTTCATCTTCCGGCGATAGTATCCCCTCGTTTTCACCCGTGGATGGGAAACGAATCGGCGCTGTTCAGGCAACAGATAAAGCCGCCTACGAAGCAATTATTCAACAGGCAACAGCCGCTTTTACGGAATGGAAACAATGGCCGGCACCCCGCCGCGGAGAAATCGTTCGGCAAATCGGAGAAGCACTTCGTGCCCAAAAGGAAAACCTGGGCAAGTTGGTTTCTTATGAGATGGGAAAAAGCCTGCAAGAAGGTTATGGTGAAGTACAGGAAATGATCGATATCTGTGATTTTGCAGTGGGGCTTTCCCGCCAGTTATACGGCCTTACCATGCATAGTGAACGTCCGGGGCACAGGATGTATGAACAATGGCATCCATTGGGTATAGTAGGCATCATTTCTGCCTTTAATTTCCCCGTAGCAGTTTGGAGCTGGAATGCTATGCTGGCATGGGTTTGTGGTGATGTATGCATCTGGAAAGCATCTGAAAAAACCCCGCTCTGTTCAATCGCCTGCCAACATATTATTCAAGAGGTATTTGCCAAAAACAAGGTGCCAGAAGGCGTAAGCTGTATAGTAAATGGAGGCCGTGATCTGGGAGAATGGATGAGCCAGGATACCCGTATCCCCCTGCTGTCCGCAACCGGATCAACCCGCATGGGTAAAGCAGTAGGAGCCGCTGTGGGTGCCAGATTAGGGAGAAGCATTCTTGAACTCGGCGGAAACAATGCCATTATCATTTCTAAAGACGCCGACCTGGATATGAGCCTTATTGGCGCAGTATTCGGGGCGGTGGGAACAGCCGGACAACGATGCACAACCACCCGCCGGCTTATTATTCATGAAGCTGTTTATGAAACCTTTAAAAACAAGCTTGTTAATGCCTATAAGCAATTGAAAATCGGGAACCCTTTAGATCAGCAAAATCACGTGGGTCCGCTGATTGACAAAGATGCGGTTCAGCAATACCTGAACTCCATCGAAGCCTGCAAAAAAGAAGGCGGAAACTTTGTGGTGGAAGGCGGTATCATGGAAGGCCCCGGTTATGAAAGCGGTTGTTATGTGAAACCCTGCATTGCGGAGGCTGAAAACCATTACCAGATTGTACAACATGAAACCTTTGCCCCTATTTTATATATAATGAAATACAATACCCTGGAAGAGGCAATTGCCCTTCAGAATGGGGTACCACAGGGGCTCTCCTCTTCTATTATGACACTCAATATGCGGGAAGCGGAACAATTCCTGAGCGCCGCAGGAAGTGATTGCGGTATCGCAAATGTGAATATCGGTACCAGCGGTGCTGAAATCGGGGGTGCATTCGGAGGCGAAAAAGAAACAGGAGGAGGACGTGAAAGTGGATCTGATGCCTGGAAAGCCTATATGCGCAGACAAACAAATACCCTCAACTATTCCACCAAACTACCTCTGGCACAGGGAATTACATTTGATTTATAATTATATCAACTTAATGGCATGCAAAAATTATGGGAGCGGCGAACTAATTCCCGTCTTTTTGCGTCATTTTGTATCAGAAACAAAAAAGCACTGCATGAATTTTTTACGAATCTTGCCGGCCACTGCGGCGTTAACCCTTTTGAGTATTGGTAATGCTATAGCACAGGGTACAACGGCTGTAGCCAACAAAGAACTTCCCAAAGGATGGCATCTTTCCGATCGGGCCAAAGATGGATTTTACGGAATCAGCATGGACCAGGCCTATGAATTTGTGAAAACAAGGCCCAGTAAAACCGTGATTGTGGCCGTAATTGACAGTGGTATCGACACCCTGCATGAAGACCTGAAACCAATTCTCTGGAAAAACCCTAAGGAGATTCCCGGGAATGGCATTGACGATGATAAAAACGGTTATATAGACGATGTGTATGGCTGGAACTTTATCGGTGGAAAAGATGGCAAAAATGTTAAACAGGATAGTTACGAAGGAGCCCGTGTATACCATAAGTACAAGGCCAGATTTGGCGCACCGGGTTTTGATGCCTCTACCCTAACCGGGGAGGATAAGCTCAACTATGAAATGTGGGCCAAAGCAAAAGAAAAAGTGGAAGGCGACGCCGGTGGCGGTGGTGCAGACCTGGTTTTCCTGAAACGCGCTCTTGAAAGCAGCCAGAAAAATGACAGTTTGCTGAAAATTGCCATGGATACCTCTTCCTATACCGGAAAAGACCTGGAAAAATTTGCGCCTTCCACCCCAGATGGCCAAAAAGCCAAAGCAGGAATGCTGTATATCCTTAAGGCCTTTAATATGATGGAAACCGGGAATGTCGAATTCCTGGAAGGTTTCCAGGATTTTGTGAGCGGTGAGGAACGTAAAAAAGAAGCAGCTGAAAAAGCCCCGGAAGATTATCGGGGTGCCATTGTTGGCGACAACTACAACGATATTAACGATCGTTTTTACGGCAATAATGACGTGATGGCCAATACGCCGTTCCATGGAACCCATGTGGCCGGTATTATTGCGGCCAAACGTAAAAACGGCATTGGCATGGATGGTGTGGCAGACAATGTTCGCATCATGGCAATACGGGCGGTTCCGGACGGAGATGAACATGACAAAGACATCGCACTGGCTATTCGCTACGCTGTAGACAATGGCGCAAAAGTCATTAATATGAGCTTCGGAAAAAGTTTTTCACCCGAAAAAAAATGGGTGGATGAGGCCGTTAAATATGCCGAAACAAAAGGAGTACTACTGGTGCATGCGGCTGGTAATGACGCCGCCAATGTTGATTCGGTGGATAATTTTCCCAACCCGGTGTTTTTAACAGACAAATACCGTGCACCCAACTGGATTACAGTAGGAGCCAGCTCCGATCCATTGGCAGAACCGGGCTTTAAAAGTCTGACTGCCTCGTTTTCCAATTATGGAAAGTCGGAAGTAGACGTTTTTGCTCCGGGCACCAAGATCTATTCTACCATACCCGGTGGTAATACCTATGGAAATGCACAGGGAACCAGTATGGCATCGCCGGTGGTAGCCGGGGTGGCCGCCTTCCTGATGAGTTATTATCCGACGCTTACCCCATTACAAATAAAAGCTGCCATTGAAACATCTGCAGTCAGCCCGGATACTACCGTAAAAATTCCCGGTACCGACGAAGAAGTTGAACTGGCTGAAATAAGCAAGTCGGGAGGTATGGTAAATGCTTATGCGGCGGCTAAAGCAGCAGCCGCTATAGAGGCAGAACAAAAATCCAAACCTGCCCCTAAATCAACCCTGAAAAAAGGTAAAAAAGGATAAACCTGTACCGGTTCACCACCAAAATAACTACTGTGTATAATATTATTCACGCACCGTTTTACGACACTTATGTAAAGCTTGTTAAAACGGACGACCTTAGAAAAACACTCCGCAAAAACACGGAAGAACTACTGGCATTTTTCGAGGAGATACCGGAAGAAAAAATTGGTTTTGCCTATGCTGATGGAAAATGGACCATTAAACAGGTAGTACAGCATATTATTGATGCGGAAAGAATTTTCGCATACAGGGCGCTTCGGGTTGCAAGACTGGACGCCACTCCCTTACCGGGATTTGACGAAAACCTCTATGCCGCTAATGCCAATGTTGCTGTCAGAGGATGGGAAGACATGTTAAAAGAACTTCGCCAATTGAGAAAAAGCAATCTCCGCATGATTAAGGCTTTTACGGAAGAACAGCTTAACGCAGAAGGGGTTGCCAGCGGCCATCCAGTTTCGGCTGCTGCCATTTGTTTTATTATGGCCGGGCACGCCAAACACCATATCAACATCATTCGAGAGAGATATCTCTAGCACCGTCTTTTTTATACGCAAACAGCCACCCCGTTAATGGAGTGGCTGTTTTGTTTGCATCTATAAATTATTACCCGGTTAATTATCCTGTTTCGATTTATCCAGCTTACTGTCTACATTTTTTTTCATAGCCAGGTTTTGCTGATAAATCATATCATTTACAGCATTGATGGTTTCATCCAGATAAATATCGTTCCGCAGGTTTTTCTTCCAGGACTTATAGCGGGCCAGTTTATCCGGATCAGTCGCAAATTTCTCTTCATCGCCCGGAATGCTTTCCACTTCCAGTTCATTGTTGAGCTTGTATAAAGATTCTATTTGCTTAACGGTGGCATTCACCTTTTTCTTCTCTTCCCTGAATTTGTGCAGATTGAGCGAATATACCCGGTCATTTTGCTCTGCCAGCCATTCTGTATTGGTTTTGATCTGGTTAAAGGCCTGGTTCTGGTCAATCCGTTGCTGGCTGTTACGTACCACCTGGTTCAAATCATAGGGCGATTTCCAGGTATTGTATTGAGCTTTGGCGATTTCATCCCATCCCAGTGCCGTTGGATCATCTTTTTCCCGAACCTTACTTTTTTCCAGTACATCCGGTACAATAATATCGGAGGAAACACCTTTCAACTGTGTAGAGCCTCCATTGATCCGGTAAAATTTCTGCAGAGTAAGTTTGATAGTACCCAATTCACTATTGGAACTGAACATACCGGTTTCTTTATCCAGCCCGATATTCCGCTGAACCGTACCTTTTCCATAGGTAGAAGTACTTCCTATTACAACACCTCTTTTATAATCCTGGATAGCGGCAGCAAAGATTTCTGAAGCAGACGCGCTGAACTCGTTCACCATAACGGCAAGCGGACCATCATACAACACCGTCTTGTCGCGGTCACGTAATACACTGGGTTTGCCATCCCGGTCTTTCACCTGAACGATAGGGCCATCTTCGATAAACAGGCCGGCCATCTGTACCACGTCATACAAAGAACCTCCACCATTATTTCTCAGGTCTATGATAATACCGTCTACTTTCTGTTCTTTTAGTTTGATTACTTCTTTGGCAACGTCTACTGCGCTGCGGGCACCTCTCGGGTTATCAAAATCGGCATAGAACTCGGGTAACATGATGTAACCGATTTTGCTTTTGCCATTGCTAACCACCGTGCTCCGCGCAAAACTTTCGTCCTGTACAATTTCATCTCTTATAATAGACACAACTTTTACAGAGCCATCTGCCTTGCGCAGGGTTAAACGAACCTCGGTACCTTTATTGCCACGGATAATTTTTACTGCATCTTCTACATCAAACCCGGTCAGGTCAACCGGCTCATTCTCTGCCTGTGCTACTTTCAATACCACATCTCCAACCGTTACTTCATTGGTTTTCCATGCCGGGGAACCGGTGATTACTGAAGCAATTTTTATATTCCCTTCCTGTGATGTAAGAGAAGCCCCAATCCCGAAGAAACGACCACTCATCTGCTCATCAAAATACCGCTTATCTCTTGGAGGAAAAAAAGTGGTATGGGGGTCCATCGTATTGGTAATTACATTCACGAACTGGTTAAAACGTTCGTCGTCGTTATACTTTAATTTAAGCCGGTCAAACATACGGGCTATCACTTTCGCTACGCCATCGCGTGCAGCCGCTTCCATTTCGGCCGGACTTTCTGTTTTAACCCCTTCCTTGCCTTTGTTTTTCTCCTGGTTCTCGACCATGTCGGCATACCGTTCCAAGGTCATATACTTCAGGCGCTTACGCCAGCGATCTTTTTTCTCTTCCAGCGTTTTCGGAAAATCTAGTTTTTCGCTGTCGCGGATAATAGTTTCATCCGATTGAAATTCAAACGGCTTTGCAAGGATCTCTTTGGTCAATTGTTCTGCCTCCAGTACTCTTTTTTTATAGATCTCTGAAAGTGCAGGAACAAATTCAACGTTTCCTCCCAGGAGTTCATCGTCAATTTTCAGTTCATATTTTTTAAGTGCCTGAATATCTGCCTGGAGAAACATATTTTTTTCTGCATCAACGGTTGAAACATACTTGGAGAAAATATCCTTTGAAAACTCATCATTAATTTTCTTGGGACTGTAATGCACCTGTTGCAGGATATCCCCCACATTGTGTAATATTTTTTCGTATTTGCCGGGGGGGTCGGTGAGTTTGGTTCCCATAGAGCGAAATCCTATAAAGAGGGCACAACTCAACAGCACCACCAGCACGGGTAAGCTTCTTTTATTAAACATAATTTTCAACAGTTTTTGCATTGTATCAAAAATAACGATAAAACAACCAGCCTTGTTGCCGTGAAAACCAATTAACATTGGATTATGATGAGCGGTTTTTGACATTTTTTTTAGGACTTGGTGTAGGATTCATTTTTTTACCTATTTTTGTGCCCGCTTTGAAAAAAGCAACGCGATGATCCGCATGGAGGCTGTAGCTCAGTTGGTTAGAGCATCAGATTGTGGTTCTGAGGGTCGTGGGTTCGAGACCCATCAGCCTCCCTCTCATCCCCCACTGTGTGGGGGATTTTTAATTTTTTCACTATGTCGTTCTGGCTGTTATTATTACCTGTTATTTCCGCCTTTATCGGATGGTTTACCAACTGGATTGCTATCCGCATGTTATTTCATCCCCGTGCACCCAAAAAATTTCTGGGTATTACCATCCAGGGAATATTCCCGAAAAGACAACAGCAATTTGCGGAAAAACTGGGTAAACTGGTAAGCCAGGAACTATTGTCGTTTGATGAAATTGCCGGTAAGCTTACCAACCCGGGCAACCTTAGCAGCCTCACCCCTCACGTGGAGGAACATATTGATCATTTTCTGCGGGTAAAACTCAAAGAAGCAATGCCCATGATCAGTATGTTTATCGGTGATAAAACCATTGCCCAGTTAAAAGGCATTTTCATGGATGAGCTCCAGCAACTTTTTCCTGTTATAATGGAAAAGTACATGGGTACGCTTAAAGAGCAACTCGACTTAGAAAAAATCGTCGTTGAAAAAGTAAGCGCTTTCTCTACCGACAAACTGGAAGAGATCCTGCTCCAGATTATGGCCAAGGAATTCCGTTTTGTGGAAATTATTGGGGCGGTATTAGGCTTCCTGATTGGCCTGGTTCAAATTGCCATAACCCTGCTGGCAGGAAATTAACTTCCCCCTTGAACAAGGTTGGCTCCTGTTTGTCATATACCATTCATACCATTCGCAGCGTTCAATCACCCGAAATGACAGAACTTTGCGCACACTCAGAGAAAAAAACAGACGAATGAAACAACTAATGGCTGTAATGGTCCTCTTTTTTGGAACCTTTACCTATGCCCAGATACCCGCAGGTGTGGGTGGACCCGGTGGCCGGCCCGGGGCAGGTGCCGGCAACATGAATATCGGGCGTTTTTACGGACGTATTATTGACGCTTCCAACAGTAAAGGAGTAGAAGCCGCTTCCGTTCAACTTATCCAAAACAAATTTGATGCTGCTACCCGACAGCGGAAAGACACCATTATTGCAGGAATGCTGACCGATCGGCGGGGTGAATTCAATTTCGAGGCGCTTCCCGTTGCCGCCAGTTATAAACTGGTAATTACGGCAATTGGGTTTAAATCAATTGAACAAAAGGTTGGTTTTGAACTAAATATGGCAGGCGGAGACATGCAAAAAGCACTCGCCGGTGTAGATAAGGACCTGGGTAATATTAAACTTGAGGCCGATCCCAAAATGCTGGAAAGCGTAACAGTTACCGCGTCCAAACCACTCATGTCCATGGGTATTGACCGAAAAGTTTATAACGTAGACAAAAACCTGGTTTCAACCGGAAATACGGCGGAAGATATTATGCGTAATATTCCCTCGCTTCAGGTCGATATCGATGGCAGTGTAACCATGCGTAATGCCGCTCCTCAAATTTTTGTGGACGGACGCCCCACTACACTAACGCTTGATCAGATCCCCGCAGACGCTATTGAAAGCGTGGAGTTGATCACCAACCCCTCCGCAAAATTTGATGCGTCCGGCGGTACAGCGGGGATATTAAATATTGTGCTCAAGAAAAACAGGAAAGCAGGCTATAATGGTAGCATCCGTGCGGGCATCGACAGCCGCTGGCAGCCAAACGGCGGTGCCGATATTAATATTAAGCAGGGTAAAGTAAACCTATTCGCCAGTGGAAATATCCGCACCAGGAAATCAATTTCTACAGGAAATACAGCTCGTACCACCTTTATAAAGGATCCTGTAACCGACCTAAACCAGGACGATTACAGTGTAAATACCGGCAATTTTATGTTTGGCAGGGCCGGCATTGATTATTTTATGAATAACCGGAACACCGTTGGTTTTTCTGTAAACGCTGTGAGGGGTAGTTTCAATTTTGATAATGAAAGCGCCATACAAACCGACAGCCTTTTTCCAGGCGACACCAAAAGCACTTTTAGCCGCCGGATTTCCGAAGGAGAACGCTCTTTCAGAAACCTGGGCTCCTCGGTTTATTACAAACGTCTTTTTACCAAACCCGGTCGCGAATTTACAGCCGACATCAACTATAATAGAAGTAAAAACGACAACAATACCACCATTAACAACGATGTGCTGAATGCACCAAACGGAAGCATCCTGCGGCGTTTCGGACAGCTGAACACCGGAGAAGGAAATAGTTCAAATATTACGTTTCAGACAGATTTTACCAATCCGCTCAGCGCCACGTCAAAGCTGGAAACCGGTTTACGGGTAAATATCCGTAACCAGGAAAGCGTAAACAATATCAGCCTGGTTGACGGAAATGGAAATGTGGTTTTTATTCCTTCCCTTTCCTCCCAATTTGATTATACCGATCGGGTTTATGCCGGTTACGCT
>NZ_LUKG01000071.1:4157-7400 GCF_001601815.1 Flavihumibacter sp. CACIAM 22H1 | reverse complement strand
ACCTATACCAACAAATGGAAAAAATTAGGTTATCAGCTTGGATTAAGAGCGGAAAGCTCTGAATACGACGGAGAAGTGCTAACCACCACCCCTCCTCCCGGAAGCAAGGACACCTTGATGGGATACGGCAACAGCTTCCCGCTCAGCCTTTTCCCCAGTGCTTTCCTTACCTATCAGCTATCTGATAATGACGAGTTGGGCTTTAATGTTACCCGCCGGATCAACCGGCCGAACTTTTTCCAGCTATTCCCATTCACCGATTATTCCGATACCCTTAACCTTACCAGGGGAAATGCTAATCTGCGCCCGGAATTCACGGCTTCCTTTGAATTGAGTTACCAGAAAAAATATGGTTCCGGAAACTCGCTCATAGCCAGTATTTATTACAAGTATACCACCAACCTGATCACACGCAACCAGGTTGAAATGGAAAATCCGTTCAATGGCAACGAAGAGCTGGTAATCAGTTATATCAATGCCGATAACAGCCGTATTGGCGGTTTTGAGCTGATCGGCAGAAACAAGCTTACCAAGTGGTGGGAACTCGTTTCCAACTTTAACCTGTACCAGTCCAAGATTAATGCCAACCAACCGGGAATTCCTAACCAGGATGCTATTAACTCTTATTTTATTAAACTGAATAACAGTATAAAACTAACCAAACAATTAAGCCTGCAGGTGAGCGGCAGTTACACGTCAAAAACCATTCTGCCACCTGGTGGAGGTGGCGGCGGCGGATTTATGTTTGGCGGTCCGCAAACCACCGCGCAGGGATATATACGTCCAAGGTATGAAGTAGAAGCTGCCCTGCGGTATGAATTCTTGAAAGAAAGAAGAGCCAATCTTACCCTGGCCATCAATGATATTTTCAGAACTAATATTTATGACCAGTACAGCGCTTCTCCAGGATTTGAACAAAATACCTGGCGCCTGCGCGATCCGCAGATCCTGCGATTGAATTTCAGCTGGAGATTTGGTAAATTTGACACCTCCCTGTTCAAGCGCAAAAATATCAAAGGCGATATGCAGAACATGCAGAATATGAGCGAAGGTGTACAATTTTTGATACCATGAATTCCTATCATATACGATTTGCAATGGCCCCTGATGCAGGGGCCATTGCGCTTATTTGCCATACAGGTTTTTACCAGGTACATGAATCGGGATTTGTTAAACAAGATCTGGAAAGTTTTTGTCAGCAGGCCTATGCCCCGGAAGCAATTGCTACCGACCTGGAAAAAGAGGACCGGTTTTATCTTGTTTTGGTTTGTGACGAAAAACCGGTAGGCTGCTTACGAATGGCTCCACCAACCCTTGACCTGGCAAAACCCGATTCTTCCGGATTTGAACTGGCGCGGTTTTACCTGGAGCAAGGCCACCAATCAGGTGGTTGGGGCGGTAAAATGTTGGCAATGGCAGAAAATGAAACGAGACGTCGGGGCTACCGAAATATTTGGCTGCATGTGTTTATACCGAATTCACGCGCGCAGGCATTTTATTTGCGTCATGGCTACCAGAAAATGGGGCAGGAAAAACTGATCTACCGGCAATCTCAACCAACCGGCTTTGTTCTAAAAAAGTCGTTGGTTGCAGGCGATCCTGCATAGGCTTTTGTAGGATTCGTACCAGCTGCAGAACAGCGGAAAGCAAAAAAACGATCGCAACTGCCAGGTGGATGCTTCGCTGCGAAGCATTGATGCGCTGTACCAGCCATTTGCCCCCGAAAATAAACAGCAATAAACCCAGTATGGTTCCAAATGCTATTCCAAGCGTATATACATTAAAATGAAGAGAATCGGGCTGTAATAACTGGGTACTAAATAAATAACTGCTCCATAAAAACCAAAACGGAATCTGCACAGGATTGATGGCACTCATGGAAATTCCCAGCCAAAACCGGTTCACCCGGTTATTCAATAACACCGGTTGAGCCGTACTGTTTTTTTTTCGGGCAGTCAGCAGGCTGCTGATTCCTAGTACGGCAAAAAGCACAACGGTTGCCCATTCCATGTAATAAAATATCGTCTGGTTGGCTAAGATCCAGTCTATCCCCTTTAATGACAACCGCACATAGATCAACTCCACCAACGCTACCCCCAATGCATAATAGAGTGCTTTACGCACTGTTTCCTGAACGGCTATCTGCATAGCCGTAATATTCAGCGTACCCAGTGGTAAACTACCAAGAAAACTGATGGTTAGTCCGGCCAGGAATAAAACTATAAGATTTACCATGTAATGAACAGCTAAACGTAGAGTTGCGCAATGGTCTTTTCAAAACGGGCATTATCGCGAAACATTTTTACCCCGTCTCTAAAACGCATATAAGGTATGCCTTTTTTATGGTTACTTCGGCTGATCCTGTAACACCAGTTCCAATGCCGTATAATCTCTTTCCAGGCGAAAAAAATGGAATGTTCCGGATCATACATATGGGTAGGTTCTGAGCCGGCCCCATTCAGTTCGATAATACTGAACGCCTTTCCGGCTTCCAACTCCTCCCAGCTTCTGAAGCGGATGTCCATGCGGCCATAATAAAAACCTTTCACCTGTTGCATAATGGTATCAATCTGCGCCTCCAGTTCCCTGGTTGCCCGAAAGGAGTCATCAATAAATAGAGCGCCACGGGCATGGTTTCCATAAGGTACCAGCTCCTTTTTTTCGCCTTGGGGGAGAACGGTATCAAGCAGGGAGCCATGCATTTTTTGAAGTGCATCCAGTTGAAGGATAAAGCGTTTGTTCTGCTGGCAAAGTTCGCGGATGCTATGTTTCCCGTCTCCGGTTACTGAGAGGAACTCTTTGCTAACAATACCGGTTATACGCCCTTTTTTTTCGTCGGGGTACCTGCAATAAAATATGCCTGCTTCCAACGGAAGGTCGGCATATTCCTGTACCAGGAAATCAAGGGGAGATTCCTGGCAGTAAGCAGCCAGTTCCTCCTGGTTTTTAAGTTTCCGAACCCCCATTCCCCTGGCACCAATATCCGGTTTAGCGATCAGCGGGTACACAAGCCCCGCTTCCTGAACTTGTTTGGCCACGGCCTGGGGATCAGCAGGTAGTGCAACAGCAATTGTTTTAGGATAGAAATCAGGCGGAATCAGCGCGTAGATCTTTTTCTTGGATTCCATTAAAAACCCTCCATTTTCTATCAGTGGGTTCGAAGCCGAAAAATAGAAAAATGAGCGGGCGCGAAGGCAGTAAAAAAACCACACTGGCAGCAAGGGTGTGTATACGGTGGCGAAA
>NZ_LUKG01000071.1:0-3630 GCF_001601815.1 Flavihumibacter sp. CACIAM 22H1 | reverse complement strand
GTGTATACGGTGGCGAAAGACCAGTATTCCCAGTTGAATAACCGGATAAAAAAGGGCCTGTGCAACACCTTATCTAAAAGGCTCATGAACTTATTTCAGAATAGGTGAACGCATCCAGGACAACCTCAAACTGTTCCCCGTTTTGTAAATCGGTATAATACATGCTGGCTTTTTCCTGTAACCATTCCATGCAGGTAATGCTTACCGTAAGCATTTCGTTCTGACGGTTCATTCGTAAGTCATTGGAGGTATCACCTTCCCCGCCGAACCGATGAAATAACTGAAGCGCAGCTGCATCGGGCTCCGGATGCTCTGCCAGCCAATTCCTGAACCAATTCCTGCGGCGTATAATAGCAGCTTCCTCATACAAGGTTACGGACGACCAGATATGTGCTTGCAGGGGAGATAAATAACGGGTTGTTTTGGAATTACCATCCCATATATTTTCCTGCAATATGCCATCCTGGAATACGACCACGGTAAATGGTTCTATCTGATCCAGGTTTACCTGGTCAAAGCCCTCCAGCAACTGGTCAGCAGAACAAATTTCAAGAAAAACCAACCCCCGGCTTTTTCTGTAAGGATATTCCGGCACATGTTTTTTCCATGCTCCGTTCAACAGCACAGCCATATGACCATTGGGTTTCATAGAAATCCAGGTACCCTGGCCATCCGGATCTTTCGGAAACAGAAGATTGGCCCCGTTTACCTGGTACCACCTGGGTGGAAGAGCGCTGGCTCTTTGTTTTTTTTCATCCCGATTTGAGCAAATTAAGGCACCGCCTGGTACCGGCAGAAAACTCACTGTGCACATGACCGCTGGTACTTTAAGGTGGAGGAAGCAACACCAAAACCTTCCGGGATCCGGATACCGGATATCTCCAGTAAGCCTACCTTTATCAATGCCATATGATGGATGGTATGTTCCAGGTTATAGGCAATTTCCCGGTAAAAATTAGTATCCAGCTGTACCTGCTCATGCGTTTCCGTATCAAAACCGGCGTATAATTTCAAGGGCCTGTTCGATTGATGGATCTCTGTTTCAACAACAGCCAGCAGGCTGGCGGCAAATTCTTTATCACACTCTATACGAATATCGCGTTGGCGCGCTTCATAGTTGACCATATTTTGTGATACGCCGGTTAAAAGGCATTGATACATCTCAATAATATGGCGGGTATGCTGGCCAATAGTAGCTCCTGAAAGCGTAGCACAAGATTGAGTATATTGAGCATCGGTCAATTGATCCATGATATCCCTCATTTGACCAAATGCATTCTTAACAGCTAACTGTAAATGCATGAACGTTTAAATATTGGTTTCGAATTTACTCTTTTTTAATTCGTATTCACTTACCGATAAAATATTTATCTGGCAAGCACTTTTAACCGAACCACCACATCGTCCGATAGGCTGATACTGCTCCCTCCTACCCCAAAATCTCTCCGGTTAATGGAGAACTTACCTTCAAAAAGAACGCCATCTTTTTGTTCCCGGGCGGTAAAATTCAACAAAAAACGCTTCGTTACCCCCTTTATCGTGAGATTGGCTGTCATTGTATACGAATTCGGGGCGCCGGCGGATTTAAGCGCAGATCCCGCCAGCGAAATGAGGGGAAATTTTTCTGTATTAAAGTATTTTTCTCCCCGCAGGTGACGGTTTCGCATATTGATTCCTGTTTCTATGCTTGCCGCCTCTACCGAAACCAACATTTTTGCAGCAGATAGGTTGTTTGGATCGAATTCGATAGAACCTTTTAACCCACTCAAGCTTCCATCCACACCGGCGCCAAAATTATTGATCACAAAACTAACGGAACCGGCAGCATCCACCGGTTTTAGTGCCTGGGCAGTTAAGATGCCGGGCAGCAGCAGCAGCAAAAAAACCAAAGGTTTCATCATATCCCAATTTAAGGAATATGTAAGTTCCGGGGTCAGATTTTCCGTCGTAGCAACTTATTCCTTTCTCCCCAGATCAAAACCAGGCAGGCGATAAATACCAGGCAGGCATAACTAAAAAGAAGGGCGTCTCCATTAACTACAATACCCAAAATGGTGAGGTGAAAAAAGATTGCGCCGGCCATTAGTCCGGCTCCCAGCAGAGCGCCAAACCTGGTATAAGCCGGCCATAGTAAAAGGATACCTGCTGCCAGCTCAAGCAAACCGGTAAGTATTCTTCCCCAGGGCTCCATTCCTAACTTTGTAAATAATTCGACCGATTCGGGAGCAGCAGTAAACTTAAAATAAAGTGTTTGAAGTAAAAGGATAGCGGCAACAAGGCGGCAGATCCATTGAACCCAACTATTTTTCATACTAATTTGATTTGCCTTTTTAACGGATAATTTTTTCCCAGTTAGCATCTCCCTTGGCTTTAAGCACGGATTCTTTTTTGTTCCAGCTCAGCAAAGTATTGGTAAAGTATTTATTATAGAAGAGATAGAGTTTGCCATCAATCAGCTTAAAGGTATCGGGGTCAACTTCCACTTTTTTACCAGAATCACCCATGGCAAAAGCGCACCATCCGCCGTAGGCAGGTTCAAATTTTTCGGGATTTTTTCTAAATATCTCCTTATTCTCCGCAGATGCAAATAGCCATACCGCCCCTAAATGGGTTACTGCAAATCGGGCAGTTCCCTTCACCGCTTTTTGCTGGCTATGGTAAGCCACCGCATCGTACCCTTGCAGGGCCATGCCTTTTTCCAGGTTCCAGTGGGTGGCAGCTGTTTGGGGCCTTGCAGGCAGGTAAAGAAAGAGCAGGTAGACAAAACTGAACAATGGTTTCATAACCGGTATTTATAAAATAAAAATAGCCCCCTCTTTCCTGGCATTTTGTCGGCTAGCCGACAGCAACCAGCTTTTGCAGGGCTTTAACATCCGGTACAGAAATGGTTTTCCGGGTAAAAAATACCCATCCAGCTGCTTCAAATTCACTGATCAGCGAAGTTACCGTTTGGCGAGACGAACCAATAAGATCGGCAATATCTTCATGCCGTAAAAAATTTGACACAACAGCGGTGGAACCCGGCTTTATTTCCTGGTTAATTAATTGAAGAAGAAAGCCGGCCAGGCGGCTTCTGACATCTTTGTGAAGTAATTCTACCAGCCTTGTTTCTACTTTTTTTAATTGATGCCCCACCAGCTTACTATACCGCAAGGCAATGCCTGGCTTCTGCTGTAAGAGCCGTTCAAAATCTTCAATATTAAACGCACACAAACTAACATTTCCTTTGTATGCCTGGGCAAACTCACCCCGCAGGTTATTTCGCTCCAGGGTTATCTGGCCAAATACCTCTCCTTTGCGAATGATTTCTTTAACAATTTCCCGCCCGCTTTCGTCGATGTAGCCAATTTTTATATACCCTTCTTTCAAAAAGTAGAGTTTATTGTGGAGGTGAGATTCAAAATAAAGATACTCATTGCGTTTGGCTTCGATAAAATGGTGGATCAGGTTCAATTCTTCATACTCCTCATCTGAAATATCGGACCAGAGATTATAATTCCGGATCAGCAATAACTGTTCATCCACCCCCATAAAGTTTTTGTTTACACCAAATTAGAAAATTTCAGGGGTTTCGGAAAAAAGGAGATATCGATCAATTCCTATAGATTTACAAAAAATACGATTCTATGC
>NZ_LUKG01000070.1:24562-28232 GCF_001601815.1 Flavihumibacter sp. CACIAM 22H1 | reverse complement strand
CAAACCCAATTTGTCCAAGAATTAAGGGGTCGATACACTAATAATATGAAGGCCGAAGGTGAAAAAATAGAATTCGGCTAAATTATTTGTAACTTTTGTGGATCAAGTTGAAGTTCAGATTGCTTGACTAATTCTTCAAATCCATCGAGTGGAATTTCTTCAAGTCTAATACCCAGTTTATCAGCAAAACTTTTATTTCGTCTAGAAGCTCTTTGTTCAATGTTTGAAAGAACAACCACTTCCTGATAGATATGACCAATTGTATCACCTTCGTTATTTGGCTTTATTGATTTTACTGCCTGTTCTGGCTTTACGTAGTCTCCGTTTACTGTTTTCAGGTAATCACCCGGAAGATCTAATATGCTCACAACTTGTCCTATTAGATAACAATAGAAACTATCAATTTTTTGCGTAGCCGTGTTTGCAATCAAATTGCAGTACCTAGTAAGTTGATTTAGGTGATCTGATAGATCAATGTCATGAGCTTTAAACTCAACTAAAATACATTTACCATCCTCAGGGAATAAAAATATGTCAGGCCTTCCTGTTTTTCTATTTTCAATCCTAAACTGCGACATGAGCGCATCTTCATCAATGTTTTTGGGAAACAAATAGCTCCCATCGGGAAGAACTATTTGGTTCAATGGAGTGTCAGAATACCCACTATAATGCACAAATTCTTCGTTAAGTATCCAAAGGTCATTTAAGGCTTCTGTGTCTTTTTTTCTCTTGAAAACAAGATCGTGAATGAGCGCCTCTTTATCCGTTCTCTCTCCTTTGACTCTAGGTATATTTTGATAGGCAAGGCTATTTTTCAAAATAAGACCTAAAATTTTTGTAACCATTTCTCGCCGTATCACATAACGAGAAAGCTCATTCTTGTTTTGTTGAGGAATTAACTCTAACAGTTGTGAACTCTTTTTTCCAAGTTCAGCTTGATATTTAGGATCAGTTGGATTTAATTCAATAAGTGATTCATAAATCTCTTGAATCTTATAGTTTTCTTTGGCAGCTACTTCTGCTTGCTTTTTGAAAATCTTTTCTACTATTTTTTTATTACTGTCGGAAATATCAATGTTTGCTGCATTTGCTATTTCCATTGGAACGCCATATAACTCAGCAAAATATTCTATTCGGTGATCCTGCTGTGCTTTTAACTCTTTAAGCTCTGTATAAATGTCAGGTAGAATCTTCTTTACCTCTTCCTCTATTTTATCAATAAAGATATATTCGGCATCTCTATCAAAAAATACATTTTCTGCTTCTCTTTCAACTTCACGCTGAGTAGGAATAGTAAATTTATCTACTGCATCATTTACATTTTCAGCTCTATCAAGATACTCACCATATACTACCGTTAAATGACGAAAACCATTTATAACTTCATTCTTTTTGATTTTTAAAAAAGGTACTGATTGAATTGCTACATTTTTGCTACATAAAAAAATACCATTTTCTGACAGTTCGTTTTCAGGAAGTTTCCAGTGCGCCCATTGCAAGGATTCTTTATTTCCACTTGGAATCCATTTTATTTCAGAATTATCATCACTAAACTTCAGATAATTTATTTCTAAGTCACCTGTATTTGTTGGTTCTGCAATATCGCTAGAGTTAATTGTTTTTGAGCCTTCTAACTGCTGGTTCTTATAAAAGTTTACAACAATTTGAATTTGTCTCTTTTTATCCAGATACAGCTTCAATAAAAATTTATTTTTAATTGCTGATTGAACATCTTCTATTGTGACATCATCTAGACTCTCTTTATTTACTGTTCCTGGTTTAAATCCACGTAAAATTATTGTGCTACCAGTTTCATCAAGAATGCAGGGGGATTTTTCTGTGTTAGAAGCAAGCGTTTCTTCATCTGAACGAAAACGTCTTTCAAAGTAGTTGCCTTGATCAATGAAAACGCTTCGAATCTCAACTTCGTCGAAGCGATGTAAGAATTGAACTCTTCCAGAACCACGGTTTTTAAAACCTTTCGATTTATCTAAAAGTGTTCGGTATCGTTGAAAACTTGGTTCATCGAAGCCAATTCCATTATCAATTATTTCAAGGTGGCTGAATTTTTTTATTACTTCAAATAGCCCAGTGGTATAATAAAAATTTATTTTAATATAAGGGGTCTCGTCATCTTTATACTCTTTGGCAGCAATTGCTTCAAAGGAGTTAGTAATGGCTTCAAATATCGGGGCATGTAAGTTTTTTGACTTTTTTAAAAGCCCCATTGCTCCTTTAAGGTCAACCGCTTCTGCCATGATACTGCCTCAGTTGTTTACGCTATAAATCTAAAAAATCGTTAGATCATCCAATATACTAAATGTTGTACCTATGTTGTACCCAAAGAAAAAGCAGCTACAGATTTAATTCCGTAACTGCTTCATTTTCTTGGTGGTGTGGGCCGGAATCGAACCGGCGACACAAGGATTTTCAGTCCTTTGCTCTACCAACTGAGCTACCGCACCATCCTGACTGATTCTTCATCAATCGGGACGCAAAAATAGGGGGATTTCAACAAAATACCTCAGGTTATCAACATTTTTTTTGGAGAGGGGGCTGCTGCCGCTATCCAACCACCCCATTTGCAATGCGTAGGGTAGGTGCCGCCAGCTTATTGCTCCCCGCCCGCACACTGTTCCGGTGATACTAAAAACCATCAATGCACAGCACCATCTACCTATTATTAGCCTCCCGGTTCCGCGGATGCCTGGTTTGGCAGATACAACGGCTGCCGAAACCGCCGAAATGGCCAACACATGCCCGGTACCATCCCGCCCGGCCGGTAGGGGATAGAGGGGAAAGGTTCGCGGGATTTATCCGGCTTCTGATGTACCGCAAAGCCATTCTACCTAGTTCGCCTGCAGCAATTCCAATACAGACAAACTCATCAATCGAACAGCTCCATTGATAGCAGGCAGGTAATCCGGGGCAAAACGCGGAGAATGCAGGGAGGGAAGTTCGATTGCACCCGATGAAGCGCGTTTTTTCCGCTCGGGGGCCACCGTCCCCAGCCACATAATATAGGAAGGAATGCGTTCTGCCGTTTGCCCGTATACCCCAAAATCCTCCCCGATCATAACCGGGGCCACCGGCGCTATTGCCGAATCGCCCAACTGCCGGCTCAACAGCCGACGCAGGCGCATTCCCAGGTCAGGATCATTGTAAACCGAAGGAATTGACATATCCAACAGCTCGTACACCGGTAACCTCGTACTGTCTAACCCCGCCGCCAGGGCCAGGTTATTTCCAATGGTTTTGATGCGATCCAGTATCAACTGGCGGGTTTCCTTGCTGAAAGACCGGATCGTGAGCCGCAGCTCCACCTGGTCGGGCACAATATTTCCTACCGTGCCACCCTGTATAGCCCCCACCGTTACCACGGCATTTTCCGTGGTGGGCAGGCTCCGGCTTACAATGGTTTGCAGGGCCAGCACATATTGCGCCGCCAGCACCACCGGATCCACCGTTTTATGAGGCATTGCCCCATGCCCGCCTTTTCCAAACACCGTAATGTTCAGCATATCCACCGCCGCCATAGAATAACCATCACAAAAGCCCGCTTGTCCGGCTAATAATTCTGCATGATCGTGTAAAGCCAACTGAACCGAAGGCCGGGGCAGCTTATGCAGGTTAGCAGAAGCTACTACCTGTTTGGCTCCCTGGCCCGTTT
>NZ_LUKG01000070.1:17150-24030 GCF_001601815.1 Flavihumibacter sp. CACIAM 22H1 | reverse complement strand
TTTTTAAGCGTGTAAGCAGTTGCGCTGTTCCGAGCCAACTGCTCATATGAACATCGTGCCCACAGGCATGCATAGCCGAACCCTTGCTGGCAAAGGGTAAGCCGGTCAGTTCTTTCAGGGGCAGGCCATCCATATCAGTTCTGTATAAAATTGTTGGTCCTTTTCCATTTCGCAGAATAGCTGCGAAACTTTGATAACCGAGCGAATCAACCAGCTCCCAGCCTAAATTTTTCATCTCCTTTTTAAGAAAAGCAGCTGTGTTGATTTCCGCGCGGCTTAGCTCCGGATTTGCATGCAGGTATTGATAGGTGCTTGTGTAGTAACTGCTGTTGGCCGCAATTGCCTGGTTTACCTGGTGTACCCCGGTTTGCGCAACTACCGTTCTGCAGGGAAGGCAAAAAAGGATTGCAATAAAATAGTTCAATAAACGCATAGTCGGATATTCTGCTTCAAATGTACAGGTTGACGATTTCTTAATGGAATCAAAATCTTAGCGTCTACTGACTAAAATCAGGGCATTTTAATTGTTATTAGAGGAGATATCGAATAGTTTGCAGCGTACCAATGCAATAGAATATGAAACTCAGAATCGAATCTCCCTCGCACAAAATCAGTTCCTCACTGAAATCTTTTATAACCGAAAAAACCACGGCATTAGAGCGGTTTTACAAAGACATACAGGAGGTGGAAGTAACCCTGGTAAATGAAGTGAAGGGCGCTAAAGAAGTAGTGCTTTGTACACTCAATATCCGGGTGCCGGGTAAAGATGAATATGTGAAAGGAAAATCATCAATTTTCGAAGATGCCGTATTAAAAGCGCTGGATGCCGCCAAGCGCCGCTTACGCATCCGCAAAACACAGCTCCAGGCCGCTAAAAGAAAAAAGACCCCTAATCGCACCATTAATAATAAAACCGCCCGAAAAACAGCCAGCAGCTGATTTCCGCGGATTGCTCAATAGGTAATGGTGATACCTGCACCCCAGCCCATATCACTGTCGTAATGGGTCGACAAGGAAAAATACTTGGTAGCGATATAGCGTAAGCCGGCCATGTATTCCTGGTCACTGTTCACCAGCAGGTTCATACGAAGCCGGCTGCTGACGGGTATATCTTCCCTGCCCAGTTGAAGTCGCAGCCGGCCATCTGTATCGATCCGCGCATCGGCACGTACCAACATAGGTAGCAGGTACTGAACGCCAAAACAGATAGCTGCGCGCTGGTCCTTGGTATTTGTTTGTCCGAATATGTTTTTCTCTGCTTCCGTGCCCCGCCGATAGCGCCAATCAAAGCCGATATAGGGCATCAGGAACTGGCGTTTCCCGATCAGCCGGCCAATATGTGTTTCTGATTCAACGCCTGTTCGGGCATGAAGGCCCAAGCGCCATTCAGTTTGTACCTGCCACCGGGTATTGGCCAGCATTAGTTCGCCATCTGAACCATTGGATTCCAATCCCAGCTGGGCGCCCAGGTAAAACCGCCGATCATCCCGGTAAACTTTTCGCAAGGCCTTTTTTGCATCGGGTAACTGTGGATTGGGAGGTGAATTTTCGTAGCTGAAGATCCGTCCCATGCCTGCCATCATGTGGTAAAGAATATGACAGTGGAAAAACCAATCGCCATAGGCTTCCGATGCATGAAACTCGATGGTATCGGTTTCCATAGGCATAATATCCAGGACGGATTTCAACGGAGCGCGACTACCCTGGCCGTTTAACACCCGAAAAAAATGTCCGTGTAAGTGCATGGGATGGCGCATCATGGAATTATTTTTCAAAATAATGCGGATGTTTTCTCCCCTGCGGATCAGTATTTTATCGGATTCTGCTATCGTTTTATGATCCATGTTCCACACATACCGGTTCATGTTACCGGTTAGTTCAAATTTCATTTCACGCACAGGGCCGGGCGGTAATGTGGTGTTGGCCGGCGCTTTCAACATAGCATAGTTAAGGGTTATCAATGACTGATTGCTGTCGGCTATTTCGGGGTACATAACGGTATTCATATCCATTTGCTGCAGGCTCATCTGCATGCCCATATCGTGCATGCTGCCATCTGCATGCGTCATATCATTCATCATTTTCATACCCGCGAAATAATTCAGGCGTCCCAACCCGGGGGCAGGGTGGGGCTTTCCCTCTCCTAACCATAAGCTGGTGAATTTGGTACGATCCTCGGCAATAGCCCTGAACTCATAGGCGCCCTTTTCGGGAATTACCAATTTCAGATCATAGGTTTCCGAAACACCCACGATTAACCGATCTACTTCAACGGGTTCCACCGCTTGCCCATCTGTACCAACCACCAGTAATTTACCACCCGCAAACTGTAACCAGAAATAGGTAGAGGAACTGCCATTGATAACCCGCAGGCGGATGGTATCACCTGCCTGAAGATCTTTTCGATAGGCAACAGGTTTTCCATTGACGGTAAACAAATCGTAATACACATCACTTACGTCCATGGCCAGCATGCGTTTCCATTCATTTTCCAGTTTGGTACCCAGCTGTTTCTCCCGGATCGCCTGTGCATAGTTTTGCGTGGCTTTCTTTTTGATGGCATACCAATCGGTGGCAAAATGCAGGGATCGCTCTACCTGGTGAGGGTTTTCGTTGGTCCAGTCGCTCAGCAATACCACCTGCTCCTTTTCCACGGGTGCATTGGCTGGCTGTATTATAAAAGCGCCGTACATGCCAGACTGCTCCTGTAACATAGTATGTGAATGATACCAGTAGGTGCCGTTTTGTACGATCGGAAAGCGATATACATGCGTTCCTCCTGCTTTTATGGGAGCAGTGGTGAGATAGGGCACACCGTCCTGTTCATTCGGCAGGATCAGGCCATGCCAGTGGATCGAGGATTCCATATGCATTTCATTGTGCACATGAATTTCTGCCGTATCGCCTTCTGTAAAATGAAGGGTTGGCCCGGGAATGGATCCATTAATGGCAATAGCCCTTGCTTTTTTGTTCGTGTACTGCACCAGGGTATCGGTAAGGTATAGGTGAAGTACAACGTTACGGCCTATTTCTGTCCGAAACGGCTGCCGGGCCGAAGCAGCCGGCATTGGATGCTGCTGCGCTAGGCCGGCAAGTTCTATTAGCACTGCCCCAAGCAAGAGGAGAAAACGCATGATGGTTTATTGAAGAGTGTCGGTGATGGAGCCACAGCTTAACATAGTTGCTCCGTAATAGGGATTTTTAATGGCTTTTTCAGCACTGAGCCAGTAGGTTTTTTTCATGGGACAATAATCCACATAAATAGCCTGCTGATCGAGCTTGGCCGCCCTGGCAAACGCAAGCATGGTCGTAGATAATACGGCAAACTCTTTGCGCTGACCGTTGATATCAGCACCCGCTTCCATACCTGCCGCATTTTTTAACAGGGCATCTTTAAAGGGGTTGATTTCCTTTAAATCAGACTGTTTTACCTCCTTGATAAAACCCGCCGCCTGTGCCGCTACTTTTTTTACATCGCCCTGCACCAGCGCATCTTTTAACTGGTAGTAGGCCGATAATACCTGGTTCCGGTTTTCCTGGGCCTGTACGGATAATATACTAAACCCAGCCATTGCTAACGTTATTAGAAAGTTTTTCATGATTTATAGTTTTTCTGCTTTATAACCGGCCTCTTCCAGCGCTTTGATAATGCTTTCAGCGGCCAGATTGGAGGCTTGCGGAATGATTAGTTTTTTCGAAGGGTCCTGCAGATCAACCTCCCAGTTGTTCTGACCGGCAACTTTGTTTAAATAAGGCGTTACTTTTTCAATGCATCCGCTGCATTTAATAGTGGTTTTAAATTCTAGTTGATTCATGATTAAAGTATTAAAGAGATGAAAATTTTAAGCGTAAACTGTTTCCGACCACACTTACTGAACTCAGGGCCATAGCAGCGCCGGCAATCATAGGATCTAAGAGAAACCCGTTTACCGGGTACAAGATGCCGGCAGCAATGGGTATACCTATGATATTATAAATAAATGCCCAGAACAGGTTTTGCCGGATGGTAGCTACTGTTTTGCGCGAGAGTTTTAATGCTTTCGGAATGCTGTTGAGATCTGCGCCTATCAGGGTCATTTTTGCAACATCCATGGCAATATCCGCACCCTTTCCCATGGCAATGCTTACATCTGCCTGCGCCAGTGCATGGCTGTCGTTAATGCCGTCTCCTACCATGGCCACTACTTTACCGGTGGCCTGCAGTTCCTGAATGAATGCTGCTTTGTCGGCCGGCATCATTTCCGCCTTATAATGGGCAAGCTGCAGTTCCTTTGCAATGGCTGCCGCAGTTTGCTGGTTATCGCCGGTTAACATATACACGTCCACCCCGGCGTTTTGAAGGGTTTGGATAGCTTTTGCCGAGCCGCTTTTAATTTGATCGGCAATGGCAAGAATGGCCACTGCACGGTTTTCTTCCGCAAATACCACCACGGTTTTGGCTTTTTCCTGTAGTGTTTGCATGCTGGTTTCCTGCTCTTCTAAAAATTGAACACCTTCCTGCTCCATCAGTTTCCTGTTGCCGATGCTGTATTTTTTGCCGGATAAACGGGCCTGAATTCCCAAACCGGTAAGGCTGGTAATCGTTTCCATCTGAACAGGCCGGATCCCTTCTTTTTCGAGGTAGTTTACCACCGCTTCTGCCAGGGGATGTTCGGAGGCTTTTTCCATGGAAAGCAGGATTGCTTGAAGCTCAGCAGTATTGACCCCCGCCCGGAATTGCAGGAAATCCAGTTGAGGCTTTCCGGCTGTAATGGTGCCGGTTTTATCCAGCACAATCGCAGTTACAGCATGTGCTCTTTCCAGGCTTTCCGCATCTTTTATGAGAATATTGTTTTCCGCTCCTTTACCGATACCAACCATAATAGCGGTAGGGGTAGCCAGTCCAAGTGCACAGGGACAAGCAATCACCAATACCGTAACAGCAGCCAGCAAGGCATGGGTAAAGGCATTGGTTCCGCCCAGCAGCATCCAGCAGCCAAAGCTGAGCAGCGCTATACCGATCACGATCGGTACAAATATGCCTGCAATTTTATCGACCGTTTTCTGCACCGGCGCTTTGGATCCCTGTGCTTCCTGAACCATGCGGATAATTTGTGCCAGCACAGTTTCGGCCCCCACTTTTTCTGCCTCAAACCGGAAACTGCTTTTCTGGTTAAGGGTGCCGGCAAATACTTTTTCGCCGCTTGTTTTCAGAACGGGAACAGGTTCACCACTTATCATGCTTTCATCAACATAGGACGAACCAGCGCTTACCACGCCATCCACCGGTATTTTTTCACCCGGTTTTACCAGTAGCAGGTCGCCTGTTTTTACTTGCTCTACGGGTATTTGCCTGGTCTGATCCCCTGCCAGCAAAAGGGTTACGGTTTTAGGTTGTAAGCCCATCAGTTTTTTTAAGGCAGAAGACGTATTGGATTTTGCTTTTTCCTCCAATAGTTTGCCGAGCGAAATAAAGGCGATTACAACGGCTGCCGCTTCGAAGTACACATGCCCATGCAAACCACGCGCATGCCAGAATTCCGGGTAAATAGTGGTGAAAGCACTGAAAACCCAGGCCACCCCTGTACTTAGCGCAACCAGGGTATCCATATTGGCTTTTTTAAAGCGGGCCTGTTTCCAGGCATTGATGAAAAAACTGCGACCGAAATAAAAGACAACCGGCGCAGAGAGCAGCAGCATTATCCAGTTACCATAGGGCATGTCCATAAAAAACATTCCGATTATAACAATGGGTATAGAAAGCAGGCAGGCCCAGCCGGTTCTTTTTTTAAGTGCGCGGAACTGCTGCTGTTGCGCTTTTTCCTTGATTTCCTGCTGGTTTTCTGTCTGAATAACCAGGTCATAACCGATTGATTGAACCGTTTGACGGAATTTTTCCGGTCCGGTAACACGAGGGTCGTATTGCACCCAGGCCGATTGATTGGCATAATTGACCCCGGCGTCTGTTACCCCTGCTACAGATTTGAGCATGGATTCTACACTAACAGCGCAGGCAGCACAGGTCATTTCCAGCACAGGATAAGTATCTTTTTTTAACTGAACCGACATATAACAGTTTTGAAGCGTTTGCTTATACAGCAAAGTTCCGGCCTGTGCCTGGCGCCATTGTTATACAATCAGCAGGGAATCTTATATAATTACCGGCCTACCTGGTCGAGCGGAGTACGTTTATTGTCTCGCACTTCTTTGAAATGAGTAGGCGTTAGGCCGGTTATTTTTTTGAATTGCTGGGATAAATGCTGAACACTGCTATAACCCAATTGATCGGCAATTTGGCTTAGCGACAATTCATTATAGAGTAATAATTCTTTTGCCCGTTCAATGCGCTGGGCAATCACATATTTTTCGATGGTAATTCCTTCAATCGAAGAAAACAAAGCAGAAAGATAGGCATACTCGTGCTGTAATTCTTCTGCCAGCAGTACGGAGATCTTGGTGTTGAGGTCGGTAAGTCCGTTTCCATGGATTAATTTCAGGAGCACGGTTTTAATTTTAGATACCAGGGCTGATTTTTTGTCATCCAGTAGCTCAAACCCCAGTTTTTCTACCGACTTCCGGAACTCTTCCAGGTACTTTTTGTCCGGATTGCCCAGGAGCTCAACTTCGCCGAGTTGAATTTGACGATAGGGTAAATGATGGCGCTCCAATTCCTGTCGGATTACAAGGATACAGCGATCACAGACCATATTTTTTATAAATAACTGCATAGCGGGCTTTACAAAACTAATTCATAGTATTGTAGGATTATGCTAAAGATTGATGCACACCACCATATCTGGGACTATGATCCGGTTCAACACGCATGGATTGATGCTTCCATGGCAAATATTCAACGTAGTTTTTCTGCTGCAGACCTGAAACCGGAACTGGAGCAGGCGGG
>NZ_LUKG01000070.1:6755-16955 GCF_001601815.1 Flavihumibacter sp. CACIAM 22H1 | reverse complement strand
TAGATGGTACGGTACTGGTGCAGGTGAACCAGGACAGGGAAGAAAATTATCGGTTTACTGAAGCCGCCCGCCACGATCCGTTTATTAAGGGTGTTGTTGGCTGGGTAGACCTGGTGGCCGAAGATTTAGCAGAGCAGTTACAGGAGCTGAAAAATTTGCCTCAGCTTAAAGGCTTCCGGCATATTGCGCAGGCCGAGCCGCCGGATTACCTGGCCAGGAAAGAGATAATAAAGGGAATCAAAGAGTTGGGTAAACAGGGGTTTACCTACGATATACTGGTGAAGCCAGACCAGTTGGAAGCGGCTATTGAATTAGTAAAAGCCTGCCCCGATCAGCCCTTTGTACTGGATCATATCGCAAAGCCCTATATAAAGGCAGGTAAAATAGAAGGCTGGCAAAAGCATATGCAGGAAATGGGCAAATTGCACAACCTGTCCTGTAAAGTTTCCGGTATTATAACGGAGGCCGACTGGAAGCATTGGACAGCGGAACAGATAGCTCCTTACCTGGAAATAACCTGGGAAGCATTTGGCGCCAAACGACTGTTATTTGGCAGCGACTGGCCGGTATGCCTGGTAGCGGGTTCCTATAAACAAGTGGTTGAGCTGGCAGGCGGATTTGTACAAGCGCTTAGCAGCGATGAGCAGGCTGATTTCTGGGGCGGGAATGCGGTTCGCTTTTATCGTCTATAAAAAAATCGTACCTTCTTCTTCTGCAAAAGAAGGGGTATGAAAAAGAAAAATACGAATTGCCTGCAATATGCCATCTGGATTGATTTGCAAAAAGCAGTGATTGCCTGTAAGGATGATGCGGGGAAATTAAGTACGGAAACCTTTCGGTCGGAGATTGATACAAGGGTTCGGTTTGATGGAGAGGGCTCCAATAAAAACCGCTTATTTGGTGCAACCCTGAACCAGGAAAAACATGCGCAGAATAAATTACAGCAGCAACGTAAAAACTATTTAAAGGAAGTAGTAGGCAAGTTGGCGAAAGCGGAATCGGTTATCATACTGGGACCGGCGGATACCAAATACGAGTTGCACAAGGAAATGGAAAAAAAGAAAGCCTTATCCCAGATACCGGTGCAGGTAAAATCGGCCGATAAAATGAAAATCCATGAGTTAAAAGCAGTTTTAAATCCCGATCCCCCACCCCGCTCCGCCGGCAGAATACCAAGAACTAAATGAATCTTTAGAAGCAGGTGAAATCCGGACCTGTTCATTCGGCAATAACTGGTAGCCATAATCGTAACAAAGGAAAACCGGTTCGGGTTTATTCAAGCCCAACACTTCGGTATGATACTGAAACTGGAAACCCCTGTACGTTAGTACTTCTTTCGGTAAAACAGCATTATGGGCAGCGAGTTGGTATAGATCCGCCAGTATATTCCTGTTTTTTTTGAGGGCGAAATTGATGGTTTTAACCAGTTGAAAGGCTGCCTGCCCCAATTGATTATGAAAGGAATTTCTACAATTTATATCACAGAATTTTTTGTCGGATCTGCCGCGTAATACCTCGTTGCACCAGCGGCAGTATCGGGTTGTTTCCGGTACCTGCATTGCGTAAATTTTTTCCAAAATACCCGCTTTGCTTTTTGTACGCAACCGTTTAATAACGGTATTCTTTTGTTTTAAGCACTTATACTTCGTTTTAGGTTTTCTTTTCCCATCAATTTTACAAGCGGCTGTTTTACCAAGGCAGTACAGAATCATTCACCAGGCGGTCGGCAACCGCTGCAAAAAACGAGTTATGAGTGAAAGGAACAATCGGGTATTTCTGATTGGTCATCTGGGGGCTGATCCGGAAATCAAAGAAACGACTACAGGAAAAAAACTGGTTCATTTGAAGTTGGCAACCAACGATCATTACCTGAATGGACAGGGAGAACGGGTTACGGAAACGCAATGGCATAACCTGGTATTCTGGGCAGGCTTAGCGGAACGGGCCGGGGCAGAATTGGAGAAAGGGGCAGAAGTATCAGTGGAAGGAAAAATTTCTTACCGCAAGTATATTGATAAGGATACAATACAACGCGCTGTAACGGAGATTACGGTTCTGGAGTTTACGCTGATCCGCCAGGCCAGAAAAACATAAGATCTAATCTGTAGCTTTACAGCGATGATAATGCACGATAGCAGGAACCGGCCATTGGAGCTGGCATTGCGATTTATTTTACACACACATCGCTCTGTATTTTTAACAGGTAGAGCGGGCACGGGTAAAACAAGTTTTTTAAAAACCATACAGGAGCAATGCGGCAAAAAGATGGCAGTAGTAGCACCAACCGGCGTAGCGGCTATTAATGCAGGTGGGGTTACCATGCATACTTTTTTTCAGCTTCCGCTGGGTGCTTATATGCCGGCGGGGCCGATTCCGGATGCCGGCGACCAGCTGTTTAACAACAGGGCTAGTATGCTCCGCAATCTTCGTTTTTCACAGCCCAAGCGCGATTTGTTGCAGGAGCTGGAATTACTGGTAATTGATGAAGTGAGCATGGTACGAGCGGATCTGCTGGATGCGGTAGACGCAGTACTGCGGTATGTACGTAAACAACCGCAGGCAGCGTTTGGAGGCGTGCAGGTACTATTTATTGGAGATCTATGGCAATTACCACCGGTAGTTTCGGAAAAGGAATGGAGTTTTTTAAAAGAACAGTATGCCAGCCCGTTTTTCTTTGATGCCCTGGTGATGAAGGAAGCGGTTCCTTTTGTGATTGAATTAAAGAAAATTTACCGGCAAACAGACCCGGTGTTTATAGAATTGCTGAATAAGGTCCGTACCAATCAGTTGGATCAGATCAGCTGGCATACTCTGCATGCGCAGTTTCAGCCAAATTTTCAACCCGCTCAGGAAGAGCGGTATATAACGCTGAGTACACATAATAGTCGCGCTGATGCTATTAACCAACAGGAATTGAATCGCCTTCCTGGTGCCCTGTTCCGCTACGAGGCCAGCATAGAAGGCGATTTTGGAGAAAAAGCCTATCCTGCAGAGGAGTTACTGGAGTTACGGGTGGGCGCACAGATTATGTTTATCAAAAATGACAAAGGAGAGTTCCGGCGTTATTACAATGGCAAGATCGGGGTAATCGAAGCATTGGAAGAAGAGCAGATCCAGGTAGGATTTCCCGGTGAAGACCTGCCTTTATTGCTGGAAAAAGAGACCTGGAAAAATATTCGGTATAAACTGGATAAGGCCAAGGATAAAATTGAAGAGGAAGAGCTGGGAACTTTTTCCCAGTACCCTATCCGGTTGGCATGGGCTATAACCATCCATAAAAGCCAGGGACTAACGTTTGAAAAAGCGGTGGTAGATGCAGGGGCAGCATTTGCACCCGGGCAGGTTTATGTGGCGCTAAGCCGTTTAACAGGTTTGGAAGGGCTGGTATTAAAAACCAGGATTCCCCTGGCTGCTATCCAGACGGATCCCAGGATACTTGCATTCACGGGGTCTGAATTGCCTGAAACGGTATTGGAACAGGCCCTGGAAACAGCGCAAAACGAATATATCCGGGCCTATTTTATCCAATGTTTCCATGTAGACGGATTAGATACCCTGGCGGCCGATTGGTTCCAGGAAATAGAGAAGAAAACCAGTGTATCAAAAGGGGCAATGCTGGAAGCTTATCGCTTGTTCCAGGAAAAGGTACAGCAAGTACAGCAGGTTGCCCGGAAAACAGAGAATCATTTCCGCGCTCAGTTTATGGAGCCTCAGCAGAACCCTGCGGCGTATCTGTTACAGCGAAGCAGCGATGCCATTCAGTATTTTGATAAGTTATTCCTTGAATTAACCGAGCTGGTGGAAGCGCATGCAGAGGCCATGAAAAAAGAACCAAGGCTAATCAGGTACCAGCGAGAACTAAACCAGTTAATACAAGCGATCCAGGTTCGACAGAAAAAAATGCAGCAGGCCCTGCCGATTGCCCGCAAAATGAAAGAGGAATGCCCGGCTCCTGAAATCAGTGAGCTGATCCAGGCACTGGGCAAAAATAGGCTGGAAGAGCCCTTACCAAACGCACCAGCCATTCCGAAAAAACCAGTTGCGGCCAACAGTGCCAAAGAACCTAAAAAAGAACCCGGAGCCTCCCAGAAAGAATCGGTTGATTTATTTAAGCAGGGGTATAGTATCCAGGAAATTGCAAGCGAGCGAAACCTGGCCGCATCCACGATTGAAGGGCATTTACTAAAAGGAATACAATTGGGGCAGTTGGATGCCGGCTTATTGGTAACCGAAGAAGTACGGGCAGAGGTGCTGGCTGCCGTCGAAAAATTAGGCGCTCCTTTACTGGGGCCCTTGAAAGAATACCTCGGCGAAGCCATCAGTTATACCCAGATAAAAGCCGCCCTGCTTGCTTCGGAAGGGAAGCCGAACCTTTCTGCCAATTCCTCCTAAAAGATTGATAATCCATTTTTTACGGGGTTTTCAGCGGAAATTTGCGAAGAAAAGTTGTCGAAAAGGATCAGAAAGATCAGTTTAATCGTATATTTGCGATATACAAAATAAAAACCTGCGGTCATGGCAATCAACAAAAAAGACGCTTTTTCACGGGATGAACAAATCCTTGCCGAATGGGCAAAAGCCCTTGCCCACCCCGCCAGAATTGCCATCCTGAAAGAACTGGCCAAAAGAAATGAATGCATCTGCGGAGACCTGGTAGAAGTATTGCCCCTGGCACAAAGCACCGTATCCCAACACCTGAAAGAACTCAAAGAAGCCGGGTTGATTGCAGGAACCATCGACGGACCAAAGAGCTGCTACTGCATCAATTGGCAGGCTTTTACCAACGCCACCGAAGCCTTTAAAACCTTTTTTGGCGACTTGCAACAGCAACAGGCCGGTAAACCCTGTTGCCGGTAAAACGCTTTGAATAACCTTCTTTTCTAATCATAAAAACTCAAATAATGCAAAACGATCAGGAATTAAAAGCACTGGTTCGGGAAAAATACAGCGTTATTGCCGAACAATCTACCGCACAAAATGCCAGCTCCTGCTGCGGCGCAACAGCCTCCTGTTGCGGTACCGATGTATATTCCATTATGTCGGACGATTATACCCAACAACAGGGTTATATGGAAGAAGCAGATCTTGGTTTAGGTTGCGGACTACCTACCGCCTTTGCGCAGATCAAAGAAGGCAATACCGTTATAGACCTTGGAAGCGGTGCGGGGAATGATTGCTTCGTAGCCCGCTCCATTGTAGGAGAAAAAGGAAAAGTAATTGGAATTGATTTTACGGAAAAAATGATAGAAAAAGCCCGCGCCAACGCAGAAAAAATGGGCTTCAATAATGTAGAATTCAGGCAGGGAGATATTGAACAAATGCCGGTTACCTCCAATGTAGCCGATGTTATTGTAAGCAATTGCGTACTGAATCTTGTTCCTAATAAACCCGCCGTGTTTAAGGAAATTTTTCGGGTACTAAAACCAGGCGCTCATTTTTCCATTTCCGATATTGTATTGGAAGGAGAAATTCCGGAGCACTGGAAAAAAATAGCTGAGCTCTATGCCGGCTGTGTAAGTGGTGCCATTCAGCAAGCTGAGTACCTGGGACTCATATCCGCTACCGGGTTTAAAAACATACAGGTTCAAAAAGAAAAACTGATTACACTTCCAGACGAAATTTTACGCAACTACCTATCAGAAGCCGAAATAACCGATTATAAAACCGGCCGGGTAGCCATTAAAAGTATTACCGTTTATGCAGAAAAACCAGCCGCTTGTTGTGAACCCGGCGCTGGCTGTTGTTAATTGGAAGCAAGATGAAATCAACCGCTATGATTCGAAAAGCAGCACCTGCGGATGTATCGTTGGTAGTGGAACTGCTTCGTTCAGAAGATCTGCCAACAGAAGACCTGCGACCCGATTTGGAAAATTTCTGGATAGCGGTGGACGCGGGGCAAGCGGTTGGACTGATCGGACTGGATCTTTATCCTCCCTTTGGATTACTTCGCTCAATGCTGGTAATAAAGACGCAACGAAACAAAGGCCTGGCTTCCCGGCTTGTAGAAATGCTGGAAACAAGAGCCCGGGAACTGGAGCTGACCACGCTGTTTCTTATTACCAATACGGCCGAGAACTATTTCCGCAAAAAAGGATTTACACCCATCCCCCGTTCAGCAGTGCCGGATGCGGTAGCAATGTCTGGAGAAATGAATGGGCTTTGCCCGGCCAGTTCTGTGATTATGCGAAAACCAATTACCCAACAATAGAACCATGGAAAAAAAGAAACTGCTTTTTGTATGTGTGGAAAATGCCAACCGAAGCCAGATGAGCCAGGCTTTTGCGAATATACTGGGCGGCAACCAGGTAGAAGCCTATAGTGCGGGCAGTAAACCAAGCGGCCTTGTTAATCCCAAAGCAATTGCTGCCATGAAAGAGCTGGGATACGACCTGGCTAAACATGCGTCCAAATCGCTTACCGAGGTTGAACAATTTGGGCCTTTTGATGTAGTGGTAACAATGGGTTGCGGAGATGCCTGCCCCTGGATGCCTGCCAAAGAATTTGTAGACTGGCAGATCCCTGATCCCAAATATATGGAACCGGCCCAGTTCAATGAAGTGCGGGATTATATCCGCGATCAGGTGAAAGCCCTGCTAACGAAGCTTGCCATAGCTTAAATGAAAACAAAAAATGATGAATCAATTGAATGATGTCTTAATTGAAAATGCTGTTAGTTATGCAGTGTACAGGAAAACGCTTGATGAGTTGATTGCCCAAGGGAAAACAACCGGTCCTAACCAGGACGAATGGCTGGTTGATTATGCCCGCTTAAATATTCAGCGGATGAACCGGTGGGATAAAACATGGCAGGTTCCGGAAAAACTGGAACAGGAGCTGTTAAAAATTGAACAGCCCATGATCTGGCTCACCATTACGGAAGGCTGGTGCGGCGATGCGGCCCAGGTAGTTCCCATTATTGAGAAACTGGCAGCCGTTAACCCCATGATTCAGCATAAACTGATTTTACGGGACGAAAATCCGGAAATCATCGATCAGTTCCTCACGAACGGAACCCGGTCTATTCCAAAAATTATTGTGCTTGATGGAGAAGCGCTGACGGTCATAGGAACATGGGGACCAAGGCCCAGTAGTGCGCAGGCCTTACTGGATTCTTTAAAAACAAACCAGGAATTACCCAAGGAAGAACTCTACAACCAATTGCATGCCTGGTATGCCAAGAACAAAGGTGTTGAAACTGCGGAAGAGTTTATGCAGGTGCTTCGGGAACTGAACTGATTAAGAGGCCAGCACATATACCAGCCAACTGGTGCAATAAGCCAGCGCTGTCATGTAAGCCAGCTGTATCATCGGCCATTTCCAGGAGCGGGTTTCGCGCTTTACTATTGCCAGGGTGCTCATACATTGCATGGCCAGCAGGTAAAATACCATGAGGGATAATCCGGTGGCTAAACTGTAAACAGGACTGCCATCGGATTTTTTTTCAAGCTGCATTTTTTCCCGGAGCAGCAGGCCGCTTTCATCATCCGATTCTCCTACACTGTACAGCGTTGCCATAGTACCCACAAATACTTCGCGGGCGGCAAAGGAAGTGATAAGGGCAATTCCTATTTTCCAATCATATCCCAATGGCTCAATAACCGGTTCTATGGTTTTTCCCAGTATTCCAGCATAAGAATTTGCTAAGCGGGCAGAGGCTTCCGCTTTTTCCAGTTCTTCTGCAGCCTCGGGTTGGGCCGATTTAAGCGCGGCATATTCCGTTTCAATTTTTTCCATACGGTCGCCCGGACCATAACTGCTCAATGCCCAAAGCAATAGGCTGATGACCATGATTACTTTACCGGCATCCACCACAAAAATCTGTGCTTTCTGCAGCATAGTGGTGCCAATATTTTTCCAGCGGGGTGCACGGTACATCGGCAATTCCAGTATAAAAAAACTCTTGTCCTTATTTTTTATAAACCATTTGGCGATCCAGGAAATAGCCATGGCCATAAATATACCCAACAGGTAGAGCCCCATCATTACCAACCCCTGCAGGCTTACCAGTCCGCCAATCATTTTCTGTGGAATAACCAATGCTATCAGGATCGTATAAACGGGTAAACGCGCGCTGCAACTCATCAGCGGAGTTACCAGGATGGTCAGGAGGCGCTCCTTCGTATTTTCAATATTACGGGCGCTCATGATAGCCGGAACGGCGCAGGCAAATGCACTGATCATTGGCATTACGGATTTTCCGTTCAACCCTACTTTTCGCATGAGCTTATCCGTTAAAAAGCTGATGCGGGCCATATAACCGGAATCTTCCAGTATAGTGATCAGTCCAAACAGGATCATAATCTGGGGCACAAAAATTACGATACCCCCCAGTCCGGCTACAAAACCATTAATAAGCAGGTCGCTCCACCAGGCGGCGGGCAGTATATCGGCCAGCCAGGCGCCGAGGGCGCCAAAACCCGATTCAATAGCGTCCATGGGATATTGTGCAATCAGGAATACACTTTGAAAAAGCAGGTAAAGTACCGCCAGCAGTATCAGGTAGCCCCATACCCGGTGCAGCAGGATAGCATCCAGCTTATCGGTAAGGATACTTTTGTGCAGCGGATCGGGTTCCGCCACGGTTTGTCCCATTATGGTTTTAATGCGGGCATACCGCTGCAAAATTTCTTCCGCCTGGGTTTTGGTGGGGTTAAAGCCGGCTGCTTTTTCGGTTGTTTCGATCTGGTGCTGCAAACTGGCGGGCAGGTCAAAGTTTTCATGGTTGATCAGGTAATGAATGGCTTTATAATCGCTCAGCGCTGGTTGCAGCTGCTTCATAGCGGTTACCGCATCTGTTGCCAGTTCCTGATTCGGAATAAAGTCAAAAGCAGGCGCTTTATACTGGCCCCGGGCAGTTGCCGTCATAATTTTTTTCAATTGCGGAATGCCCTTTGATTTGCGGGGATTAACGGCTACTACCGGAACACCCAGTTCCCGTTCTAATCCCTCCAGGTCAATTTCGATACCCTTGCTGCGGGCAAGGTCCATCATGGTCAGGGCTACAATTACCGGGATTTTCAGGTCTATGATCTGGGAAACAAACAGGAGGTTACGTTTCAGGTTACTGGCATCGGCTAAGAGCACCAGCATATCGAGCTGAACGTCTTTATCCTGGCCCATCAATACCTGGTATGTAACCCATTCGTCGCCACGTTTCGGATAAAGGCTGTAGGTTCCGGGAAGATCAATGAGAGAGGCTTTTAATTGTTCTCCCAGGTCGCAGCTACCGGTTTTTTTATCAACGGTTACCCCTGGAAAATTTCCCACCTTTTGATTCAACCCGGTTAATGCATTAAAAAGTGAACTTTTTCCGCTATTGGGGTTGCCTACTAATCCTATTTGAATCATGCCGTTCAGATCTGTTAAGTGTGCAAAAATACCATTCCGGGCAGCAATCTGCTTACGAATTCGGGAAGACTCTCAGATATTTGCTTTATGAATCTGCTCCAGTGTACGTTGTTGCTAACCAGCAACTTTAATGAAGATCCGCTTTTTCAGTATAGTTTCCGCGGAACGGAGGCGCAGCGGCAAAGGGGGATGGAAGCGTATTTTAATGCAGCCCTGGATCTTTGTTTGGCCGAAGGAGAAATTATACTGGCTCCGGGCAATGCGGGCGTATTGGCGTGGATACCTGGCCAGGCTTTTCCTCCGCAGGTTGATGCTTTTAAGATGACGGGCCAGCCGGCCTATGTATTGGAAGCGTGGGACCGTTTTCATTTGCATGAACAAACACCCGAACACCTGATCCAGGCCAGGGCAAGGAATTTTGCTTATATCTGGTTGCTGGCGGTTGATTTCAGCGTACGAGGAAGGGGTTATGGAAAATGGTTGCTCGACAGCTGCGCTGAACAGGCCCGGGAAGCGGGGCTGGAAGCAATCTGGCTGAGCACAGAAAATGAAAAAAGCCTGGGATTTTATGAAAAATCAGGGTTTCAGCAGGCGGTTTCCGCGGTTTCTGCTGCCGGTTTAACAACTTATATCCTTACTAAACCCCTGCTTTAACTACCAGCCTGCCATCGACATAGAGGGGTAATACGTTGGCTCCGTCCGGTTCAAGACAGTAGCGGATATCTTTTTCGAGGCCATACCCGCTCAGCCGGTGGTAATGAGAGGCATTTTTCGTTTTCATGAATTCGTATAAATCGGGCCGGGCTTCTTCGTAAAGAGAAGCAGCCATCTGGGAAGAGTCGCAATTGATAT
>NZ_LUKG01000070.1:0-6162 GCF_001601815.1 Flavihumibacter sp. CACIAM 22H1 | reverse complement strand
CAGCACAGCCCAGGATTACCGGTTTTTTTTGTTCCAGGAGAAAAGCACAAACCGCCGATAGGTTGGGAAAGGAGCCGGTTATAACCATGGGTGCTCCATTGTTTAAAGCCATATGCAGCAACTTGGTTCCGTTGGTGGTAGTCAGTACCACCGTTTTATTTTCTACAAATGACCGTGGATATTCAAAGGGGGAGTTTCCATAACTTAAGCCGGGTGCCACTTTCCCGTCTCGCTCACCAGCCGTAATAGCGCCTAATTGTCCGCCCAGCTCAATGCAACGGGGAACCGAGTCTACCGGAATAACAGAGCTGGCACCATTGTACAATACCGTAGCAATAGTAGAAGTAGCGCGTAATACATCAATGATAACGACAATACTTTCGCGTACATCATAAAGGTGTAAGAGGGCCGGCGAAAGTGAAGTGTAGAGACTTGGGCGATTATTCATGGGGTGCAAAGATAGGGTGCAGTTACAAAAACTGTCTCCATCGCTCCGATTCAGCTGTCTGTTTTATCATTAAATTCCTGGTTTCCAGTAACTTAACCAAATAGTTATAGAGGTAAAACCGATCCATCAGCCTGCCCAGCATACCGTAAGGCATCTCATAATGGAGCTCATCAATCATGATGGTACCATTTTCAACGGGTTTAAAATGGTGGTTATGAACAAATGATTTGAAATCGCCTTCCATCATTTCATCAATAAAATGGACGGGTGCGCGGAGGGCGGTAATTTTTGATTTGTGAAACCTGGTTTTACCCAGGTGTTTGCCTTTCCAGGTAACGGTATCGCCTAATTGAATAAGTCCGTTGGTGGTACCTGCAATAGCTTCTTCATTGGTGGCGGCCATTGATTTTTTATGCAGGTCAATATTTCGGGAAAGGTCAAAAACCCTTTCTACGGGGGCCAGTATAAAGCAGGTTAGATGAATTTTCGGCATGGGTTATTGGCTGAGCTTTTTCCGTCTTTCCATAAGTTCTCTCCAGGTGGTAAGAATAATGCCTTTTTCCCTGATGTATTTTTTTACCGCAGGCGATAACATGCCCAGCAGGTCTGCTTTTCGCCGGGGACCGCTGTCACTGATATGTTTAAACAGTTCTGAAGGTTGGGTGCAGTGCATGATCAGCATGGTAAGGCCGGGCCGGCATTCTTCCAGGGCCTGAATGTATTGCCGGGTGGCATAGGCTTGCAGCGCCTTGTCTGACTGAAGGGCTTCAGCCGGAATGATCCAGCCATAACTTTTATTGTGCAGGTCGTCCAAAACGGGCAGGCCAGCCTTCCAGAGCAGCTGGCCTAGCTGGGTTGTTTCTGCTTTACGTTGGGCCAGTGCAGGGTCGTCCGCAAATAGCACGGTATTATGTCCGCCCGGAAGCATTACGGGAATCTTTTCCCGGATACCGATCTGAATATATTGCATGGTAAACCGGGGATCAGCAAATACCGTTCCCATATGTGTATCGAGATGGGTCGGTTCCCAGCCCATTTGGCGGGCACGGTTAATTTGTGCGGAAATTTCTTTTCCTACTTCTTCGGGTTGGGCGTTTTTTACTACCTGTTCAACGGAAGCATACATAGCACCGGTACTGGTATCAACCAACCCGGGTACAGCCGGGGCGCCACTCAGGGGCCCCCATTTGTACAACTGCCATTCTGCATTTAAGGTAAGGTGCAGGCCGGCATCAATACGGGGGTTTTCTTTCAGCCAGTTTATGAACTGGGGTACCCAGGGGCAGGGCATCATAATGCTGACGGAGCTGGCCACCCCTTCGGTGAGTGCGCGCATAGCCCCGATATTAGCATCATAACTCATACCGGCATCATCCACATGTAGTATAACCACCCGCGCACCTTTGGGAAAACCGAGTTGCTCTGCATAGGTTGGGTGGCTTAGCTGCGCTTTTGAATGCACCGTTACCAGCAGGAATACTGCCCATACGAATTTCCGCATTGAAGAAAATTTGACGGATGAAAAGATACAAAATAGCCGGGGCTTTATTCCATTGCAGTAGCCGATTTCTCCTGGTTGGCTCTTTCCAGAAAAAGGGTTTGGGTGGGGTATGCAAAATCGATCTGGTTGTTTTCAAATGCCTCAAAGATGGTTTGGTAGATTTCTTGTTGAGCATTCATAAAGGCCAGGTAATCGGGGGTTTGAATAAAATAAACCGTTTCAAAATTGATACTGAAATCGCCAAAACCCGACAAATGTGAACGATCGAAAGCGGCAATAGATTGGGCTTTAATGGCCGCTTCAATAATACCGGGGATCTGTTTCAGTTTAGCAGCAGGGGTTTGGTAGGTTACACCAATAGTGAAGCTTATCCTCCTTCTTTCCATGCGTTTAAAATTGTGCAGGGCGGTATTGGTTAACTTGGTATTGGAAACAATAACCTGTTCGCCGGTAATGCTTCGTATGCGGGTGGTTTTTATACCAATGTATTCAACCGTTCCTGTTTTGCCTTCGGCATTCACAAAATCACCGATCTCAAACGGCTTATCAAAGAAGATCACAAAATAGCTGAACAAATCACCCAATATGGTTTGTGCTGCCAGTGCAATGGCGATACCACCAATACCCATACCAGCAATGATGGTGGCCACATCATACCCCAGGTTGTCTAACAGAAGTACAAACCCTAAAAACCATACAATTGCTTTGAGCACCAGCATAACTCCTCTTAACTGCCTGATTCGTTCGGGTGTTTCCTGCCTTTTTTCCATAAAGCCTTTGATCAGGGCTTCCAGGATATGGTTCACGAGGCGAACAAAATAATAAAGCGTAATAACGGTAATAGCTACCCGAAGTATATTCTCCAACCTGGGATGTAATACCAGGTGGGTAATAATATTGTAATTAATGAAGAGATAGGCATACGGAATAATGAATTTTTCCACGCCTGCCACTACCATATCATCGTACTGGTTATTGGTGGAAGAAACCAGCTGCTGAAGTTTCCGGACAGCATATTTTTTTATAACCCGTACAATAACCCAGGCAACCAACATGCTGAGGGCAGCAATGAGATAGGCCATATAGGTATTTCCCCAAAAACTCTGATTTAGCAATTCTTTCATGCGTGAAAAAGTTTAATGAAAAATAAACGGCAGGCGGTGGGTGTAGGAGTTGCAAAATTACAAAAAAAAGGCCGCATCGGAACTCCGGTGCGGCCTTTCTAATGAGATCTTAACGATTAACTAAAGGGCATTTTAACTACTTTGGCCTTTAGTTTTTTGTCGCGTACCTGGATATAAATTTCTGATTCCGGTTGTGCATGACCGGTAGCAATATAGCCCATTCCGATAGCTTTTTGCAGGCTGGGTGCCTGGGTACCACTGGTTACTTTTCCGATAGGGTTTCCTGCTGCATCGGTGATCAGGTAATCATGCCGGGGAATTCCTTTATCAATCATTTCAAAGCCCACCAGCTTGCGTTGAACACCGGCTGCTTTTTGTGCCTCTAAAATGGATTTAGCGGTAAAATCTTTGGTGAATTTGGTGATCCAGCCCAGTCCGCCTTCGAGCGGAGAAGTGCTGTCATCGATATCATTTCCATATAAACAATAACCCATTTCCAGGCGAAGGGTATCTCTTGCACCCAGGCCAATGGGTTTAATTCCGGCGGCAGCACCGGCTTCAAAAATGGCGGCCCAGATGGTATCGGCGGCCCCGTTGCTGTCTTCAAAATAAATTTCCACTCCACCAGACCCCGTATACCCGGTAGCGCTTATTAAAACATTGTCGACACCTGCAAAGCGGCCTTTTACAAAGGTGTAATATTTGAGGTTGAGGATGTCGAGCTCGGTCAGTGGCTGAATAATTTTAGTGGCATTCGGCCCCTGGATAGCCAAAAGGCAGGTTTTATCAGAGATATTATGCATTTCTACCCCGCCGGTATTAAATCGGCTGATCCAGTTCCAGTCTTTTTCAATATTACTGGCATTTACGACCAGCATATATACCTGGTTTTCTTCTATGCAGTAAACGATCAGGTCGTCTACAATACCACCTGTTTCATTGGTTAAGGCGCTGTATTGTGCTTTTCCCTTGGTGAGTTTGGCGGCATCGTTGGTAGTTACCCGTTGAATCAGGTCAAGGGCGCCTGCCCCTTTCAGGATAAATTCGCCCATATGACTTACATCAAATACGCCGGCATTGGATCGAACAGCCGCATGTTCGTCATTAATTCCGGTATAGGAAATAGGCATATTATACCCTGCAAACGGTGCCATTTTGGCTCCCAGAGCAAGGTGTTTCTCTGTAAAAGGCGTATTTTTCATTGGCTTGCTGTTAGTGTGGCGCAAAAGTAGCGGGAAACTGGGTTATATGAAAATACCATTAAAATAAGCTGTCTAATTAACTAATAATCAATTTATTATGAATTAATGGACGGCTTCCACCCCGGTAAACCGGCCATTCTGGACTACCTTTGCACCATGCCTGCATTACAAAAAATCAGTATAGTTGGCAGTGGAAGTTGGGCAACTGCCCTGGTAAAAATTTTCTCAGAAAGCGGTGTTCAGGTGACCTGGTTATTGCGGTCACCGGCCCATGTGGACCATATTTTATTACATCGGAGTCCACAGCATTATCTGAAATACCTGTCGCTGAATCTCGATCGAATTAATCCGGTTTCATCAATTGATGCTGCGATTAATGCCGCTGACCATATTTTATTTGCTGTACCCTCGGCCTACCTGGAAGCCACCCTTGCCGACTGGGAAGAACCTCTACCGGAAGGCAAACAGCTACTTGTTTCCATCAAGGGCGTGGTACCCGGAACCGGTGCAATTCCTTCCGTTTTCCTGGCCAGGAAATTGGGTATGAACCCCAGAGATTGCCTGGTAGTAGGCGGCCCCTGCCATGCGGAAGAAATTGCGATGGGCCGGCGAACCTATCTTACGATTTCGGGTCATTCGCAAAAAATGGTAGGGGCAGTGGCCAACGCCGTGCAATCGCCTTACCTGAAAGTAATTACCAATTCAGACCCCATGGGGGTGGAGTTATCGGCCATTATGAAGAATGTAGTGGGCATAGCGGCTGGCATTGTAAGAGGTATGAATTTTGGGGATAATTTCCTGGCCGTAGTGATCAGTAATGCGCTGCGCGAAACAAAACTGCTGATAGATACCCTGCATCCGGCCCCGCGTGATATGAACGATTCGGCGTATTACGGCGATTTACTGGTAACCGCCTATTCAGGATTCAGCCGGAATGGCGCATTCGGGCAACTAATCGGAAGGGGTTACTCCGTTCCGATGGCGCAAACACATATGCAAATGGTGGCCGAAGGTTACCCGGCAGCAAAAGGTTTGTACCAGCTGGCTAAAACTGCCAAACTTCAGTTACCGCTGCTTTCAGCGGTATACCGGATATTATACAAGCAATCCTCACCGTTTAATGAAATGAGGCTGCTTGAACATTATTTAAGATAAAATAGATAGTATGTTATTATTAGCGACCGATCTGGATGGAACATTTTTAGGTGGTAAGAGTGCCGACAAACAGCAATTATACCGGGTTATCCGCGAGAATCCTACTATCCGACTCGTATTTGTTACCGGGCGTGGATTGGAAACCGTTATTCCCCTGTTAAATGACCCGGTTATTCCGAACCCTGATTATATTATATGTGATGTGGGCGCTACCGTGGTAAATGGAAGAACCCTGGAACCGATTCAGCCGATTCAGTCAGAAATTGAAAACAGGTGGCCCGGGTCATTGGTGGTAACCAACCGGCTGAAAGATATTCCCGGTTTAAGAAGGCAGGAAGTGCCCATGACCCGTAGAAGTTCCTATTTCTTTGACCATGAAACCGATATGGAGCAGTTGCGGCATTCAGCAGCTGATCTTGGTTGTGATGTGCTGGTATCGGCCGGAAAATTTCTGGATGTTTTACCCCCCGGCGTAAACAAGGGATTTACCCTGAAACAACTGGTCAAATTGCTGAATGTGCCGGCCGATTCAATACTGGTAGCAGGTGATACGCTGAATGATTTATCGCTCTATCAAACCGGTTATAAAGGAGTAGTGGTAGGAGCTGCTGAACCTGCCCTGGTAGAAGCCACTGCCGGACAATCCCTTATTTACCAGGCCGAACGGGCCGGTTGTGGCGGAATCCTGGAAGCCTTCCGGGCATTCGGCGCTTTCAACCAGTACGACCCGGC
>NZ_LUKG01000069.1:25056-27329 GCF_001601815.1 Flavihumibacter sp. CACIAM 22H1 | reverse complement strand
TGAACTATTTTTAAGCCTAAAAATATGATAACACAATAATAGCCAAACCTTGAATGATTTTTCGATATAGAGTAGTGCACTTAAATAATTTGATGATTCAATTAAAGGATTGGATATGTATTAGAAAAAACAAAAATATTAAAAAAATCCTCGTTTCCGAAGACCTAGCTGTATCGCTAATGAAGATTTGTAGAGCCTACCAGTATCTACACCTAGGGTAGTGCGCCATTCAATACCCCCGAGCCATGAAAGTACATTTTTGAACTTGTAAAATACTCGAAAATTGTTTAGGGTTACCTATTAATGGATAATCATAAAGTCCATAATTGATACTGAATGATGTTTTTAGGAGCCAATACCAGTCTAAATAGTGGCCCCTAGCTCCTAAATGGAGTAATTTGACGCGATTATTGTTAGAGAATGAATTCTTTACTAGTGGCCATCTACTGTCTAAGTTTTCTTGGGGAGTAATGAATGGCGTTCCTATTGTCTGACCTTTATATGACCACCCCTCTGTATAAATATAATGATTAAAATAATTGTCTTTGCCAAAAACCCCCGTACTTAAATTAAAAATGTCTCCTCCTTGACTAGTGGTATTTAAAACTCAAAAAGTAAGCTTGTGAGTGAAAATAATCTTTCTGATTTTTGAATATGACGATACACTACCCCATTTAGACCATCGCCAATGTTTAAGAATGAATAAAGAGAGCCGATCTTCGTATATATTCTGGCGGTAAAAAAATAATTCTCCTCATGGAGCTTCCACCTAAAGCCAAAATCTATGGTGCCTAAATGATTTCCTACTCGGCTACCCATCCAAGATTTCCCAAAAACGGCCCCCCACAAGCGGCATTTGGATTGAGTCCATTGGGCCAGATTTGATTTTCTCCTCCCCATTGTACTTGATGATTAAATCCCGCTATACCTTGAAATTGAGAGCGAGAAGAGCCTATGGTAATATACATGTTTTTTGATGAAAAAAAACATTGACAGACGTCACACCTTGTCCTCCATATCCAATCGCTCTGGGGCCAAGCCAGCCATATGAGAAGCAGGTTTTGACAGAAATAAACTCATTAGTAAAGGGAACACTAAAATCACTGGTAATTTTTACCTGAGGAATGGGCTGGGTATTTCCAGACATAGAAATGGAGCCTGAAGTAAGTAATGTATCTCCTATAAGACCAATTGTTTCACGATTTTTTCCCGCTATTATGCTAAAGACACCATAGTTAATTGAACCATACCCTTCGATTAAAAGTGGACTGGAAGACGAAGAGCTTAGGTAAGATTCGATTCCATATTCTATTCGCACTTTTTGCCAGTTTTGGGGAGAGTGAGTCGCTGGAAGTTGATGATAGTGATACTCCAGCCAAGGCATTAGGTGCATTAGTGGAGAGTACCCCCGAAGTGTTAGTATATAGCCAGAAGGGAGTTCGGTGAGGTGATAAAGTAGCTATAATATCAATATGATAATGAGGCCTAGTAATTGTTAACAATTGAGCATTAACCTTCCTAGAGGTATGCATAATGCACAATAAGATGAATGCTAATTGGGAGAAAAGTATAGGTTTTATAGGCATGATTTTATCTACCTAATCCAGAAAACACTACTTTGACAGTCTGTAATGATAATTTTAAAATCAAACCATTAACTGAAAAAGAAATAAGGAATAGGGTGGATACCGTTTTGAAGATATTGTATTTGCTATTTAACGAAGGTTATTTTTCTAGTACATATAGTCAGCAAATTAGGAAAGATTTTTGTTCGGAAGCTGCAAGGTTAACGTTGGTATTAATAGAAAATGAACAAACAAATACACCCCAAACAAATGCATTACTTGCTTTAATTTGTTTCCAAAGTTCACGGTTAGAAGCAAGGATAGATGAAAGAGGTGAAGCTGTATTGTTTGAAGAGCAAGATAAAAATTTGTGGGATAAATCGCTGATCGAAAAGGGAAATTACTATCTGGTAAACGCTTGTAAAGGAAACGAAGTGTCAAAATATCATTTAGAAGCAGGTATCGCTTATTGGCACACCACACACACAGACCAAAACAAATGGGAACATATATTGCAACTTTATAATCGACTTGTTACCCTTGAGTATTCGCCTATAACAGCGTTAAATAGAATATTTGCTTTTGCCAAAGTATATGGTCGAGATAAAGCAATTTTAGAAGCAAAAAAGGTAAAATTGACAGGAAATAGTTATTATCAAAAATTATTGGGGTATTTGTATGCAATTACAGACCCTGGTAAAGCAATTT
>NZ_LUKG01000069.1:0-24784 GCF_001601815.1 Flavihumibacter sp. CACIAM 22H1 | reverse complement strand
ATGTTTGCACCGTTGGCTTTAAATATTTTCCTCATAAATATCAATCTGTTAAAAGAATATCCGGCTTATTTAGACCTTTCTCCAGGCTGCTTTTTTTAACATAATTTCACTAAATTCAATCCAAAAAAGATGCACCGAATATTAGTATTAATTACACTGTCTGACAGCGGAATTGAGAGTATTAAGGCAAACCCCGAGTTGCCCAAAAAGGAAATGGAATTTGTACAACAATGGAGAGAAGAAAAAATTCTTGAAAGTTTTTTTATTTCGGTAACGAAAAAGGACGCCGTGTTGATTTTTCAACAGGTGGAGGAGGCCGCCGTAAAGACACTGATCGAAACTTTACCTTATTTCCCTTATATGGAAAAAATTGACTACCACAGTTTAAACAAACAGTTTTAAGAAGGGCCACAAATCCACAAACATGTCCTGCAAATGATTATCGCTTGTAGAAGTATTTGGTAAAATACTATGACCGTCCGCTTTCCAGATGAATTTCCGCTTTTACAGACAGAACGCTTGGTGCTTCGGAAAGCGACCGAAACCGATGCGCAGGCATTGTTTTTACTTAGGTCTGATCCCCTTGTAAATACCTATCTAAAACGGAGCCCTCCTGCGTCTGTACAGGAGGTGGTTGCCTTTATCGAGGGGGTAAATGCATCTTTTGCCCACAAAAAAGGCATTTATTGGATTATAACAATGAAAACTACAGGCAGTGTAATCGGCGCAGCTTGCCTCTTTGATTTTTCCAGGGCATCAGATAATTGTGAGGTTGGTTTTGAACTTTTACCCCGGTACCAGGGCTACGGATTTATGAAAGAAGCATTGTGGTCAATGCTGCAACTGGTCTTCCAGACCCTTTGTATTCAGGCAATTAATGCCTCTGTACACCGGGCTAATCATTCCTCGCTCACACTGCTGCAAAAAGCCGGGTTTAGACCCGCTGAAGCCCCTGGACCTATGCCGGAACAGCTGTTGTTACTAAGGTTAGAGCAAACGAGTACCAGCGTATAAACGCCTCCTATGCGGGATTTTGAATGCCTGTAGTTTTTTAAAAAATCCAGGTAGAAAGCTTTACAATCAACTTGGTTAGCGAAAGTTAACAGGGATAGCAGTGGATTTCATCCACTATTTGTCAGTAAAAAAGCGGCGCCTGGTTTTTTAAACCAGGGAATTAAACGGGTGGTTTGGGTCGGATAGCGTATTGTTTTACACAGGGAAGGAGAACTTTGGGTAAGCAACCGCTTAAAAAACGTATGGAACTAAATATTCGGGTAGAAGCGGATAAGAGCGACGATCAGATTTTCATGCCGGAAGAATCTTTAAAAATCGCAGAAAAACTAAAGTCTTGCAATTATTCTCCACAGGAAGCTTGCTATAGTTTATTAAATGGCCAATAGCCAGGCTATGTTATACCTATATCTTTTGGGGCTGTTTTTGGGCTGCTGGTTGAATTATATGCCGGCGCAGAAGCCTGTAAAGAAATAGGTGCAGGAAAATACTTTACCCGTCCCGCTTAGTGACCCTGCACCTACTGATTATTCGGTTTTGGAGGTTTTCGGCAAAGCTATTGGTAATGCCAAGGTTGATTTCGTAGGTGAACTGGAACGAGGTAATGCATTCACTTGTTTGGCCAAAGAGAAGGCTCATATAATACCTGCACGAAATAGGGGATGTGCTGTACAGGCTTTTGTAAGTGATTTTTCGGGTTGAACTACGGTTGGAGAACAGGTTAGAAATGATGGACTGCCGATCGATAGCGTCATTTGGTAATTTTCGACAAGTATATTCCAATCCTCTCAAAATAACATCTACCCAGGCCCTCCCATGCTTTTATTGATTTCGGGCCATTTACCAGAGTAACTCCAAAAAAAGAACCTGTTTTATATATCCGGGGCTGTTAAAGGAAGTAGCTATCCTGCCAATGATAGCGCTCCGTGGAATAATATATTCGATGGAGTATTTTAGAGCAGAACCATGCTCCCTCGCAAAAAATGGACAGCTATTAAATGAATAATTGCGTAGAGCGAGGTATCTTGGGGGGCAGTGGGCTATCTGGTAGCATTTGGCAGAAGCAATTACTATTGCCGGGGAGATGTTTTTACCAGACGGACTACCTGGGGAACCTTGTTTGTAGAAAATATGAAATTTATAGAAGGTTTTCTCAATTGGTCGTATTTGAAGTTTTTTGAACGTAAAAGAATAAACAATTATGGAAATAGAATTTAGTTTTGAGAAAAGGCCTACTACAGCCCAGGTAATTGAATTGTATGAGAATGCCGGCCTTCCAAGGCCTACCCATGACGCTGAACGGATCAGTAAAATGTATGAACAGTCAAACCTTATAGTTACAGCCTGGGAAAATGATATACTGGTAGGTGTGTCGCGTTCAATTACCGATTGGGTTTGGTCCTGTTACCTGGCAGATCTTGCCGTAAGAACCAGTCATCAGAAAGCGGGTATCGGGCGTAAGCTTATTGCATTAACAAAGGAAAAGCTCGGTAGCCAGTCAATGCTGCTGCTATTATCAGTTCCAACTGCCATGGAGTATTACCCCAAGGTTGGCTTTAAAAAACAGGAAAGTAGTTTTATAATCGACCGGGCCGACTGGCGATCAGAACAATAGTTTATTGTATAAAAAATACTTTTTTGATCTGGTTGTTTTCAACCTGGTAAATGGCAATGGCCTCCATGGAGCCGCCCCTGAAAATTACTTTTTCCTGGTCTATAACTATATTGCCTTTCACGGTTCTTCCCAGTAATTGGCAATGCAGTACGGGATTTCGCTGGAAAAATTCTGTGTAAGATTTCCTCATTTGTGCTTTGCCTTTTTCAAGAAGCTTATCAGGAAACTCATAAATTTCTACGTCTTCGGCATAGGGTTCAAGAAAGGCTTCAATGTTTCCCTGGTTATACGCATTCAACTGCCGTTGCGCCAATGCTTCCGGTGTTTCTTTAAGCAGGGTGTCCGGATCCAGGATATGTCCCCGGTTAATTACCCTGTCTATTGAACCTATGTTTTCAATCTTTTCAACCGGGTTGGCATCCAGCAGCAGCAGGTTTGCTTTTTTTCCCTTTTCTATACTGCCGAATTCTGATTCCCTGTTAAGCACTTTGGCGCCATTGATTGTTGACGCCTGGATGATCTGCCAATTGCTCATACCCGCAGCAGACATCGCCTGCAGTTCTCTTAAATAAGAAGCAGCATGCAATGTGCCAATGTTGCCGGCATCAGTTCCTGTGGCAATTAATACCCCTGCATCTGATAACAATTTCAGGTTCCGTGCAATCAGGTCGTTCTCCTTTTTTTGTTTTTCCTTTTGTGCCGCCGAGTTAAGAATGATTTTATACCGGTTAACAAGGGCGGTGTCTGAAATATGTTTCAGGTCCATCAATGATCCAAGCTGAAAAGGATCGGCGCTTAACAGCTCATGCCTACTTAGCTGAAGGTTTTGCCCCAGTGTTTGCCTGTAACCGTCGCCCACCACTACCGTAGGACAGAGAATTGTTTTTTTCTTTTTCAACAGTTGTATGAAGTCTTCTTTCAGTAATTCATCATCGATGCTGTGTACTAGTATATCACAACCATTTTCTACTGCCAGTTGTGCCGTAATTCGTTGGGTAGCATGTACGGCTACTTTCAGGTTATGCTTATGAGCTTCTTCAATGCTGGCTTTGATGATCGGTAGGTTTTTCTGTGCACTTGCTGCTGGCGTTAACCCGTCTGCGCCGGCTATATACCAGATCTTAATAAAATCAGGGTTGTAGGGCAATTGTTCCTGCACCATTTTTATTCCGTCCTCTATAGAGCGTACAAGGCTAAATGGTGTTTCTTGCCGGCTAATTTCATAGATGGGAGGTTGATAGGTCGTTAACAAAGGACCTGTCATGAAAATGCCTGGTGAAAAAGCTTTGTTCTTATATTGTTCCCTTTGCTGCAGGTAGGCATAAGAAGCGCCAACATCAATGACCTGGGTAATGCCGTTTTGAAGGTAACGGCGAAGTTTATCTTCCATGGTTTTGTGCGCCAGCTCCATTTCTTTTTCATACGGCTGAATGGCTCGCAGGTCAATAACATCGGGTCGGGTGTACAGGCCGCCATTCTGAAAAAAATGAACATGTGCGTCGGTTAGGCCGGGGAATAAAAATTTACCTGAGCCATCGACGACGGTAGCCTGTTCCGGTATATTTATTTTTTTCGATGAAATATCGGTAATAAGGTCATTCGTTATTACCACTGTTCTGTTGGGTAAAAGAACCTGTTTTTTAACGTCGGCTACGGTAACATTGGTTATATAGGTTTGTGCCTGAGAGGCTGTTGTCTGCATCAGTAAAATAAGCAGAAAACTGTTTATGTACTTCATCTGTGTTAGTTGTTTTCAGGTTAAGGGTTGGCGTGCAAACCAGCGAATCAACGGATCCATAAAGGAAAGATCCGTCTGCGCAACTACAAGCGCATACACCAGTATATCAACGACCAGCAGGGAAGGGAATAGCCACCTGCCCGATGATTGTTTTCGTTCAATAAAAAGTAGCCCCATAAGCAGGCCGAGTATCAAAAATATTCCGGTAAAAAAGCCCCAGGGATCCATGCCTTCAAACACCACTTTTCCTAAAAAACGGAATAAAGCAGGTTCTATAAAAATAATACCTGTAATGATCATTGCTCTTGCATGAATCTGGATCTTGTGCCTGTACAGGATAGCGATCGTGAAAGCAATTATTAACAGGAAAAAATCCCGGATGGGGAAAATGACCGTACTGAAACTGATTTCATTTTGCGGGATCGCTTTTAAGCCACTGTTTAATACAAGTAGTACTGAAATCAATAGTAGTGGCATCACAACGTAAGAAAACCTGCCAATGGCCCGGTGAAGCTTGATCTTCTTGTACCGGATAAGTAAGGGTTGCACAATTAGCAGAACCAGCCAGGTGAGCATCATAACGGCATGAAAATGAAAATAGAAATGGTGTGAGCCGGTTCCATTAAAAAAGCCGGAAAAATAGGATTTCCAGAATCCTAAAAAGGCCAGGAGGAATAAGCCTGTAAAATAATAACCTGCTTTGTCGAAGCGTAGTTTTGGAACTGGTTGGCGGGCTGGGGGCATAGCTCGGTAGGTTGTCTGAAAGATAATGATAATATGTTATATGCGATTGAGAGAATTGATTTTGATCAGTTGGCTGTATGAGATTAATTTGCAGCCCGGTTGTGCATTGTTTGGTTGGAGCCAACCCGCATGTACTAGATTTGTTATTAAATTTGCCTGTTGAAATTAATTTCAAAAATACTTAGCATTTTTCTTTTTAGTCTGATCCTGGTCGGCACCTTAAAGAATTCGGTATTGCTGGTATTTTACCAGGTAGATAAAGCTGCTTTTATTTCCAGTTTCTGCGTAAATACGAACAGGCCCCAGTTGCATTGTAACGGGCAGTGTAAACTTGCTCAACTGATCAAGGAAAAAGAACAAAAACAAGCCACCGATACGCTGGCTTCCTTACAAGCCGATTTTTTATTGTTTTGCCAGGCAGCGGGTGCGGCAGCACTAAACAGCCCGGAACCTATTTTGCTGCCGGCAGTTTTTACCCCTGCTAACCAGCAGGCGTATTTTTTTCAGTTTCTGTCTGGTACAGACCGCCCTCCGCAGTATTGCGTTTGATGCTTTTTTTAGTAAACCGATTTTTTCTTTATCAAACGTAATCAATGAGATCCTTCTTATACAGCGGGCTGATAGCCCTTGCCGTCAGTTTTGTGTCCTGTACCAAAAATTCAAGCGAACCAGCCAATACAAACGAATTAGCCGGCTTAACACTGGTTAAAACAATCCGCAATACCACCCATTCAATAGACCTTTATTCAGCTACCGGCAAGGTTCAAACCGGTTATAATGAAATTTTTCTTCAACTAAAAACAGCCGATGGAAAGCTGGTTTCAGATGCTGAACTGAGCTGGATGCCGGTTATGAAAATGATGGGCATGAGTCATTCCTGCCCGTTTGGCGCTGTTCAGAAAAAAGAGCCCTTCAAACAAACCTATTCGGGCTTTATTATTTTTCAAATGGCAGGAAATGATATGGAATACTGGGAGTTAAGCATCCAGTATGCTGTTAACGGTACAGCCTATTCTATGACCGATCGGATAGCTGTCACAGATCCGTCCAGAAGAACCGTTCAATCCTTCCTCGGAGCCGATAATAAACGTTATGTACTGGCCATGGTAGAACCTGTGGTGCCAAAAACGGCTCTCAATGATATCAGTGCGCGCTTATACACCATGAGTTCCATGATGCAGTTCGACCCGGTCGACAGCTATACTATCCAGCTCGATCCCCGGATGCCGGGTATGGGAAATCATGGGTCTCCTAACAATGTACACCTTACCCAGTCGGCTGATAAAATCTACCGCGGAAAACTGAGCTTAACCATGACCGGGTACTGGAAAATAAATCTCCGGTTACTGGATGCCACAGGCAGCGTGGTAAAAGGAGAGCCGGTTACCGGAGACAATACATCGAGTTCCCTGTTTTTTGAACTTGAATTTTAAGTAGATCCGTATGAAAACTTTTCTTTTTACCAGTTTACTACTGGTGGTTTTTCTGCGGGGTATAGCGCAATCTGTTCCGAAGGATTCGGTTACCGTTAAAGAATTACAGGAAGTAATTGTACTGTCGCGGCTTACTGATAAAAACACCAATAATAAATTGCTCAGTACCCTCGATACGTATTTATCCTGTCATGAACAGGTTGATTTAGTGAAACGCGGAGCGTATGCCTGGGAACCGTTACTGAACGGGATGGCCACGGAGCGATCGGTAATTACGATTGATGGCATGCGGATTTACGGCGCCTGTACCGACAAAATGGACCCCGTAACCTCCTATGTAGAAACCACCAATTTGTCGAAAGCAGTACTACACAGCGGACAATCGGGCAGTGCCAACGGAGCCACTATTGCGGGCAGCATTGACCTGGTACGGAAAAAAGCAGGATTTGGGGAGCCTGCTTTTTCCGGTTCCCTGTTCAATGGCATGGAATTTAACAACCGCCAACGTATTATTGGTACCGATTGGCAATGGACCCGGCAACATTTTTTTGCCGATCTTGATTTTACCTACCGAAAGGCAGGTAATTACACGGATGGTGATCATAAAGAAGTGGCTTATTCCCAGTTTTCAAAGTTTAATTTATCCACGATTATCGGGTACAAGCTCAATGCGCAGCAGCACCTGGAACTTTCTCTTATTGTGGATCGCGCAAAAGATGTAGGTTATCCGGCTTTACCAATGGATGTATCCGCAGCCAATGCTTTGATTGGGTCGGTTTCTTACCTGTGGCGCCCGGCTCAGGGATCAATCAAGGAATGGGAAACCAAGCTCTATTTTAACCGCATTACACATGTAATGGACGATAGTAAGCGGCCTGATCTGCCGGTTCGAATGGATATGCCGGGATGGAGTACTACGTCGGGTTGGTACACCGCATTTAAAGGCGCAAAATCAAGGCATGCCTGGAAATCGACCGTTAGTATGCACCATAACCGGTCGTTGGCTGAAATGACCATGTTTTCCAATGAGCCGGGGCAAAAAGATATGTATATGCTTACCTGGCCCGATATACATACCATCTATGCCGGTTTCTTTGCCGAAGACGCCTATGCCATTGCTAAAAAATGGAAATTGACGGCGTCTGTTGGCGCAGGCGTACAACAACAGCTTTTGAAAAATGAGACGGGAATTAAAACGATGCAGATCTTTTATCCGGATATGCCCGCTACAAAAAACCGGGTACTGAAAAATGCCGGAGTTTCGTTGCGGTTTCAGCCATCTGACTGGCAGTTTTCACTGGGGCTTTCCTATGCTGAACGAGCCCCTTCTGTTTCTGAAGGATATGGGTTCTACCTTTTCAATAGTTTTGATCGGTATGATTATATTGGTAATCCTGGTTTAAGAAAAGAACGTTCTGTTGAACTAAATTCCAGCGTTACCTATCGAATTCCTGCATTTGAACTGAAATGGCAACAGCAATTTTTTAGGATCCGGGATTATATTATTGGTATGCCCCAGCCAGCATTTATTCCCATGACAATTGGTGCCAGCGGCATAAAAGTTTACCAGCAGCTTGGTTGGGCCAGTTTATACAATAGCACCTTTACCACTACCTATCAATTGCTGCCATCCCTGCAAGTATCCGGAAAAGCGGTGTATAGGAAAGGGTTGGGTAAAGGCGGGTTGAATCTGCCCCTTATACAGCCGTTCAGTTATGGAGCAACTTGTACCTACCGGTGGAAAAAAATTCAGTCGGCCGTTAACCTGGAAGGGGCTTTGAAGCAAAGCCGTTTCAGTCCGGCTTTTGGTGAAACAGCAGCCCCATCTTATACCATCCTCAATCTTTCGGGAGGTTATACGCTGGCCGTAAAAAAAATACCGGTTATACTTAGAGCAGGCGTTGAAAACCTATTAAACCGTACCTATACCAGTTTTGCTGACTGGAACCGAATTCCCAGAATGGGCCGGAATATTTATGTAAATTGGATTATCAGTTTATAAATCAGGCTATATGGCAGCGGTCAAAACCAAACAAACTACGGCAGATGTGGAACAGTTCATACAGTCATTTGCCGATACAGAGCAGAAACGTGCGGATAGTTTTGCCCTGGTTCAACTAATGCAGGATATAACAGGTGCAGCACCTAAACTATGGGGTAGTTCTATTATCGGATTCGGTAGTTATCACTATACATCAGAACGGAGTAAACAGGAGGGCGATTGGCCCCTGCTCGGGTTTTCTCCCCGGAAAGCGGCCATCTCCTTGTATGTATACACCGAAACAGAAGAACAGGCGGTCCTGCTGCAGCAATTGGGAAAATTCAAAATGGGCAAAGCCTGCATTTATGTAAAAAACTTAGCCGATATTAAGGTAGATGTGCTCAAAAAGATGATGCAGTCAACCGTTCAGTTCTTAGAAGCCAGGTATGGGAAAAAATAATAACTCCCATTCATCGGAAAAGAAAAAACTGGGCGAGGTATTTCGGGTATTTTTTAAACTTGGCCTGCTTGGATTCGGGGGCCCAGCTGTGCATATTGCCCTGATGGAAGAGGAAGTGGTACGGAAAAGAAACTGGATGCCACAACAGCAGTTTCTTGACCTCGTAGGGGCTACCAACCTTATACCCGGCCCCAATTCTACGGAAATGACCATGCATTGTGGTTATGAACGGGCAGGAACGAAGGGGCTTGTTCTTGCAGGGGCCTGTTTTATTCTGCCGGCTGTATGTATAACCGGCTTAATTGCCTGGGCTTACCAGCAATATGGAAGCCTGCCGCAGGTACAGCCGTTCATCTATGGTATAAAACCGGCAGTTCTTTCCATTATTGCAATGGCAATGCTGGGGTTGGGAAAAAAGGCCATCAAGTCTGTTCAACTGGCTGTAATCGGACTACTGTCGTTATTGGCCGTACTCATCGGGTTCCATGAAATACTGGTGTTTTTTGCGGCCGGAGCGCTCGGGGTACTGTTGTACCTGGTTAAAAAAGGAACTGCTCTCCAAGGGCTGTTTCCGCTTCCTTTCCTGCAAGTTTCTGCCGCTGCGATGGATGGGTTTAACTGGCAGGTATTTTGGGTTTTTTTAAAAGTAGGGGCCATCCTTTATGGTAGTGGTTATGTCCTTTTTGCCTTCCTGGATGCCGAACTGGTGGCAACAGGCCTGATCAGCCGACAAACCCTGGTAGATGCAATTGCTGTTGGCCAGTTTACACCCGGGCCTGTTTTTTCAGCGGCTACTTTTATTGGCTGGCAATTGGGTGGAATAGGTGGGGCAATTGCTGCAACCATCGGTATTTTTTTGCCATCCTTCCTGTTTGTGGCCCTGCTTCGGCCTTTACTGCCGCTATTGCAGCGGTCAGGCAGCATGCGGACATTTTTAGATACCGTAAATGTAGTAGCCATTGCCGTCATAGCAGCGGTGCTGCTGGAAATGTCAAAGGAAAGCCTGGCCGACTGGCGGACCATGCTTATCGGGCTGGTGGGCATCAGCAGCAGTTATTTTTTTCCCCGGTTAAATTCCGCTTTTATAGTGCTGGGTGGTGCATTGCTCGGATTTGTATTGTACCAGTTTTAAGTTTCTTCCATCTCCAATAACAAATTAGCAATCAGGGCTGTCCAGCCGGTTTGGTGCGATGCCCCCAATCCCTGCCCGGTATCGCCATTGAAATATTCATAAAATAGGGGATGGTCCTTGAAATGAGGTTGTGCCCATTCCTTCTGCGCGGGAGCATGGTACTGGAATTTACCGGCTTCGTTTCGTTCAAAAATTTTCAACAGCCTTTTGGTTAGTTCATTGGCAATTTCTTTCAGTGTTTTTTTAGTGCCGGATTTTGCCGGAAACTCGAACCGGATATCTTCACCATAATACCGGTGGTATTTTCGAAGTGCGTTAATGATGAGGTAATTGATCGGGAACCAGATAGGCCCTCTCCAGTTGGAATTACCCCCGAACATAGAGCTGGTACTGTCTCCCGGTTCGTATTGAATACGGTATTCATGCCCCTGGTAGCTGAAAACAAAAGGGTGTTCCTGGTAATGCTTCGAAAGAGATCGGATGCCATAGTCCGACAGGAATTCTGCTTCGTCCAATAATCTTTTTAATAGTAATTCAAGCCGGTCGCCGATCATGATGGCAAATAAATAATTACCGTCTTTATTCTTTTTGTTGATATCTGAAATTATTTGGGTAAGGTCCGGCCTGGTTTGCTGGATAACAGCCAGCCTGGTATTGAATTCTCTTAGTTGTTCAAAAATACTGCCATGCATAATTTCAACAGCAAGTAAAGGAATTATGCCTACCAGGGAACGAACCCGCATACGTTGGCTGCTACCGTTTTCAAACTGTACGGCATCGTAATAAAAGCCGTCTTCTTCATCCCATAACGAAATGGCTTTTTTGCCGATATGGTGCATAGCCCATCCGATATTCAGAAAATGTCGGAAGAATTTGGCAGCAGACTCTTCATAAGCTTTATTATGCTGGGCAAGTTCGAGTGAGATCCGCAGCATATTGATGGCGTAGAGCGCCATCCAACTGGTGGCATCAGCCTGTTGTAGTTTTTTGATACCCGGCGGCATATGGTTGCGGTCGAATACGCCAATATTATCCAGCCCCAGGAATCCGCCTTCGAAGATATCTGTTCCATTGGAGTCTTTCTGGTTCACCCACCAGGTAAAGTTCATCAGCAGTTTTTGAAAGGCCCTTTCCAGGAAATCCCAATCTGCTACGCCGGTCTTTTTTCGATCTGCTTCAAAAACATACCATACGCCCCAGGCATGTACGGGAGGATTTACGTCACTGAAATTCCACTCGTAGGCCGGGATCTGGCCATTGGGATGCATATAATATTCACGCAGTACCAGCAGCAGTTGCTGCTTGGCAAAAAAGGGATCTACATGAACAAAAGTAGCTGCATGAAAGGCGAGGTCCCAGGCGGCGAACCAGGGGTACTCCCATTTGTCGGGCATCGAAATGATGTTGCGCGATGTAAGGTGTTGCCAATCGAAGTTACGTTTATAGTTGCGCGTAGGACCTGGTGCGCCCGGTTCGCCAAACAGCCATTTGTATACATCGAGGTAATAAAACTGTTTGGTCCAGAGCAGGCCACTGAAACTGCTTCTTAACAGCGATTTTTGCTGGGCAGGTAAGCCAGAGGGTATCAGGGAGGCATAATACTGGTTGGTTTCGATAATGCGTTGTTCGAATACTTCCTCAAAATCTGTCCAGGGGTCTTTCAGGTATTGCTTGCTCAAACGTACCTGGAAACAGGCTGATTCGCCGGCTCCGATGCGTTCTTTTAGCCAGATTGCCGCCTTTGTGCCGAATTTCTGGTGATTTACGGTTGGTTGTTGGTTAACCACGTAATTGTTGATGCCATCTTTGACATAGAGGCTGTCATTGGGCCGGTGGAAGATTCGTTCATTATTGGTTTCATTATCACAGAATAATTGCTCGCCCCCCTGGTGATAGAAATAGAAGCTGCCGTTTCGGCTGGAATTGGTTTCAAGGCAATGGGCCGACCTGCGTTTGATTTCGGGTTTGCTGAAACGTGGATTATGGTTCCAGAAATTACGGAACCAGATATGGGGTAGTACATGAATATCAGCCGGTTCGGGGCCCCGGTTGTAGACGGTGATCTGCAGCAGTATATCATTGTATTCTGCTTTGGCATATTCTATAAAGCAGTCGAAATATCGATTGTCTTTGAATGCATCTGTATCCAGCAGCTCGAATTCGGGCTGGAAACGGTCTCGTTTGTTTTTTTCGATCAGCTCTTCGTACGGAAAGCTGCGTTGCGGGTACTTGTAAAGGTATTTGCAATAGGAATGGGTAGGAGAGGAATCGAGCTGAAAATACAGTTCCTTTACATCTTCGCCATGGTTGCCTTCGTTATTGGTTAGGCCAAATAGCCGTTCTTTCAGCAGGGGATCTTTTCCATTCCAAAAAGCGGGTGCCAGGCAAAGGATCTGATCACTGTCACAGAAGCCGCCCAGCCCGTCTTCGCCCCAGCGATAGGCATAACTTCTGGCAAGGTCATGGTTGATGAAATTCCAGGCATTTCCTTCCACGCTATAATCTTCCCGTACGGTACCCCACTGGCGGTCGGACAGGTAAGGGCCCCATCGTTTCCAGTTTTTACTATTGTTGGAGATCGACAGGCGCTCTGATTCACTATTTCTAAACATACGCAGTTAAGTTGTTCAATACAGCAAGACTTGTTGGTTCAATATGGCGCAGGCAATCGTATGTTTAAAATGTAATCCAAAATTAATAATACGGATGTTTTTGCAAAGAAAACCGGATAATCGAGTAAAAAAATTGTAAGTTGAGTTAAGCAATATGGGGAAGCGGGAATAAAGAAAGGTAAATAAAATGCGTATGATCAATAAGCTGCTTTTTTTTGCAGTAGTTTTCTTTCAAATAGCTGCCTCCAACGCTCAGTCGGGAGAAAACTATGTACGTTTTATAGACCGGTATAAAGGATTGATCGATACAATTTTGTTAATGGAAAGTAGGGAAGAGCTTATCCTTGAACAGCACCAGGAGTCTGTAGTTAAGCAGGCTATTAAAAATAAAGATACTGGTCAAGAAGTAGAAGTGCATGGAGGTAGTAGTCTCTCTTTCTATTTTAATCCGGACTGTAAAGTTGTGTATAAAATTTCCTACCATGATAATTTATCGGGTAATTTCTACTTGAATTTTTTATACAAGAAAAATAAACTTTTGCTTGCTGAGGCAAGTTTTAGAGAGGATAGTACGGGAGAATTACTGTATAGCAGGTTACACTACTACAATAATAAAAGATTGGTGAAGTCAGTAACTTCGGGTGAATGGGAAAATGTAAACAGGCATTTTCAAAAGGCACCTGATTTATATACGCTGGCCTATTCCTATCTTAAACTTGCAATAGGTGAAATAGTTCGACAATGAAGCGTCTTTACATTTTTTGGGGGTTACTTATCAGTTGCTCCATAGCGGCTATTTCCTGCGGCGAGAGGGTTTCTCAAAATTCCGTTCAGCATTTTACAAGAAACCAGGTAGAGTTCGTAGCGGAGCAAGCGGGTAATGGCCCCATTACGCTGGTATTTGTACATGGTTGGGGAATAAACAGAAGCTATTGGAATGCACAGGTAAATGCCCTGCGCAACAGCTACAGGATCGTTACCATTGATCTGGCCGGATTTGGTGAGTCGGGAAAAAACAGGCAGGACTGGACCGTTGAGGCCTACGAAAAAGATCTTTCCTACCTGATGGAAAAAATGGAATTGGAGAAGGTTATTTTAATAGGACATTCCATGAGTGGGGCTATTGTGCTGGAAACGGCGCTGGAAAATCAGGATAAGGTCTTGGGTATAATCGGCGTTGATAATTTTCGCGAACTGGCCACGCCCCTAAGCGCCGAAACCAAAAAAGAATGGGATCGCTTTTATGCCCTGTTATCTACCCGGTTCAGTTCAATCATCCGGGAGGAAATGAGTGCATATTTATTTGCTGATTCCACGCCAACCTCAATACGTGAAAAGGTAATAAAGGATATGACGGCTGCAGACAGCCTGGTTGCGGTACCTGTATTGAAAGCAACCGACCAATATGCTTTTTCAGAAAAACTACCCCTGTACAAGAAAAAACTTTGCCTTGTTAACAGTGATTATATATCTACTGATACGACGGTATTTGCCCACTTAGGTATTCGGGCGAAATTGATCTCTATCGGATTAACAGGGCATTATCCAATGATCGAACAGCCCGATCGATTCAATAAAGCAATCGACCAGGCTGTTCAATATATCCTGGAACCTTAACGGTTGGTAACTAGTTTAACGGAGGGTGTTGTTCAAAACTGATCATCCAGTTTACCCCAAACGGATCGGTAAGCATACCAAAATAAGAGCCCCAGAAAGTCTGGTTCATGGGCATAGTAACAGAACCGCCGGCAGAGAGACGGGCAAAATGCTGATCGGCTTCTTCCTTTGAATCCGTATGGATTGAAATGGAAAAATTATTGCCCTGGATAAAACCGGCTTCCCAGGCCGATCCGCAATCACTGCCCATCAAAACAGACTGCCCGATGGGAAGTGATATATGCATGATTTTGTTTTTATCTGCCTCCGGTACTTTGAATTCTTCCGATTCGGGCATATCGCCAAACCGTCCTACGTGGATGAATTCGCCGCCGAAAACAGATTGGTAAAAGCGGAAAGCAGCTTCACAATTGTTTTTGAAATTCAGATAAGTGTTGGTGGTTAACATAAGTATGTTGTTTTGTGCGGGTAATTATTGTTCGAGTTGAATCCGGAAATACTGGATTTTTGCCGGTAGCTCAGGTGATAGTGTAAAATAAACCCGGATCCTGGCCTTTTCGCCATACAGCAGAAAACTTCCCCTTAGATTATTTTCGGGTAGCATTTCACCGATACGGGTTATGTTACCTGCCTGTTGAAACAGCAATGCCGATTCTTTACGCAGGCTATCTATTAAAAAATCAAGAAAGAAATTTTCCGCAAAACTGGCCGATTTTTCTGCATTGCTCCAGGCAGGTAAAAACGCGGTAAGTTCTTTTTGCCGCTGCACCAGTATGGCAGAAGCTGGTACAGCTCTTGGCCGGATCCCCGTTTTTCGTAGAAGTAGGTCCAATGCCTGCTGGTTCAGGGAAGATGCAGGTGCATAGGTCTGGTTTATAAAACTCACAATGCCTATGCCATAATCGGGAAGTATGGCCCAGTTGCTACCGTAGCCGGGCAAACCGCCACTGTGTCCCACGGTTTTTCTGCCTTCGCAGTCCTGCGACCAGCGCAACCCGTACCCATAGGCCGCAGTAATCGGGCAGAGCCGTCCATCCGGATAACGATAACTGCTGTTAAGTCCGGCAAAATTCCAGGGGTATTGCATCTCGCGCAGGGAGTTTCGTTTCAGGGGGCCTCTATCCGGATCATTTCTGGCTGGCCAGGCATCCAGCATAAAATTCATATAACGGGCAAAATCTTCGGCAGTGGTTAATATGCCTCCCATGATACCATAAGCACCATCGTGCTCAAGGGGTTGAGCTACCCATTCATTGTTCAATCTTCTATAGCCGATAGCCAGGGTGGAATCGGGTACATCGGCATATTCCCAATAAGTATGATACATGCCCAGTGGTTTCCAGATAAACCGGCTGATATATTCCTGGTACGACATGCCCGATACTTTCCGTATTATGGCGCCTAGCATGGCAAAGCCCATATTGCTGTATTCATAACCCGTTCCTGGCGCTGTGGAATAGGAAATACCTTGCTTAAACATAGCATGCATGGCTTCCTCGGAAATGTCTAGTTGCCGGTCGCCCCAGGGATTGTCTTCCGGAAATCCTGCTGCATGTGTCAATAACTGCCGGATGGTTATGGGGCCGGCATCGTTGCTTGGGTATTGCGTATTGGTCAATTCAGGAATATACAGGTGTGCAGGCTCGTCTAGCTGAAGTTTACCCTGATCCCTCAATTGCAGAATAGCTACGCCTGCAAAACTTTTTGACATGGACGCAATTCTGAAAACCGAGGTTGCAGATACTTTCCGGCCTTTTTCCTGGTTAGCCATACCCGAATAATTAAGGTGAACCAGCTGCCCATTGGACACAATGCCATAAATGATGCCCGGGGAATGGTTCTTGGCAGCAAAATCAGCAAATAGCTGGTCTACTTCTGCCAGGCCGTCTTTTAATGGTGCAGCGGGTTTTTGCTGGGCAAGGATGGCTGCTACTGGAAAGCAGAAAATAAGCAAGAGGAAGGAACGCATTCGGTTATACATGGTTCTTAAAAGCTTAAGCGGTTGGAATAAATTCAATTTCCAGGCAGGCGCCGACGGCATTGGCCTCGCTAACTACCTGCGGAATACCGTTGATGATATCGAGAGATGGACGATGTATATGCCCGGCCAGTACACCAATTACCTGGCGTGAGTTAAAGACGGTTCGGTGAAATTCAAGGGTGGTAGCGGTATGCCCGTTTACCGGCCAGCGTTCTCTGCGCTCCAATTCATAGTTGCGGTCTGTTTTCGCTCCCCATTCGGGATGGCCGCATCCATAGCCTACTGACCTGCCCGGTGCATACAGTGGTATATGCACTTGTAAAAGCAAGGGTTGCCCGTAGGATAATTGTTGTTTCAGAAAGGCAAGTTGCGCCTCCGTAACCTGGTAATTCGAATTGTCGAGCACCACTATGCGAACCCCGTGCAGTTCATTTACCTGCATCAACGGATTGTTTTGCTGGTAGAGCGGGAGTAACCGCTTTTGAATCCAGTCGGCGCGCAGGTCAAAGAGCGAGCCGGCCATGCCTTCATAATGCCAATCGTGGTTACCAGCCGTATAGAGGTAGGGAAGACCACTGATCCGCATACGTTCCAGCACATATTCAATGGCAGCTTCACTCGGAAAACTCAGGATATCGCCTAAAAGTGTTACCAGCTCTGCGTTACGGGTGGCCGCCAGTTCCAGCGAAGCAACCAGGCTTTTTTCCGGATTGGTAGTTTCTCCTGTGAGGTAATGCCTGGTTTGATTGTAGGCTTTGGCCATCCGGCCGCTGTAGGGTTGAAAGGGAATGCCTCTTTCATCGTCTCTGAAAAGATGGGTGTCGGCAATCAGCACCGTAGTAAATCCTTTTTTTATACCTGGATGATAAAAGCGCAACCGGGTGCCATCCAGCGAAAAACTACCGATACTGCTTTTGCTGCCCGCTTTGCCGGTAACAGCCCAGGCAGGCAAACCGGCCCCTAAGCCTGCCGCAGTAAACAGGTGGAGTAGGTCTCTTCTTTTCATGTTGGAACTACTGTTTCCCTAAACTACTGAAAAAACTCGTGGTAGGCGGGTGCATTGTAATCACGGGCTCCTTCCAGGCGGTCTACCAGTTCTCCTTTTTCATTGAAAATAAAGCTGGTAGGCAGCCCCGAAACATCAAACAGGGAAGGCAGGCTTTCCTCTGCAAAATATACCGGAGATTGAATGCCGTTTTTGAGGGCAAATTCGACGCCTTTCTTCCGATCCTTGTCTACATTCAGCAATACAATGGTGGCTTTATTGGTGTCCATTGTTGCATATAAGCGGTCAAGAGATGGCATTTCCTCCAGGCAGGGCGGGCACCAGCTGGCCCATAAATTCACCAGTACTTTTTTCCCTTTAAGAGAGGCCAGGTCAAAGGCTTCATTTTTTATAGTAACCAGTTGTAACGATGGAAGGGCAGAACCGGCCAGTTTGTTTTTCTGGTTCATTTCCTCAAAACTATTGCTGGTTCTGGGTTTCATGGAATTGTCACAGGCTGGTAGCAATCCGCCGGCAAGGATACATGCGAATAACAGTTTCTTCATAGCCTGAAAATTACCAAATGATTTGCTTTCCTTATCTAATTAGGCTGTTAAAGCTGGAATTACCGAAAAAATGGTAAGATTGCCGGTATGAAAAATAAGCTATTCCTGACCAGCCTGCTTTTTTTATTACTGGGCACTTACGAAGTAATTGCCCAAAGCAGTTTCAGTTCAAAAGAGCTACAGCTTGAGCTTGATCAGAAAGGATTTATCCGGGCGCTTATCTACCGGCCATCAAATAAAAATTATCAGTCAACCGATACCATTGCGCCGCTTTTACAGTTGGTAATTGCCGGGAAAAACTACCTTCCCGCCAAAGCTTTGTATAATAAATCGAAAGCGATACTTAGCCTGTATTATCCTGAAATAAAAGGCCAGGCCGACATTAAGGTGAGCCAGCATGCAACGCATATTGTACTGGAACTGATCAATGCGGTGCCCAAACTGCAGCTCGATGCTGTGATTTGGGGCCCTATCCCCACTACAATCAATCACCTGGTGGGCGAGGTGATCGGGGTGGTACGTGATAAAGAGGTTGCAATTGGAATACAGGTGCTGAATGCTAAAACACTGGGTGGAAACTATCCGAATAAAGAAGGGTCTACCTGGGCAAGAGGCATAGCTGCTACCCCTTTTTCCTGGGGCAGTACTTTACAGGCTTATAGCATTAACCGCGATAAAAACAGAACCGTTGACGCCTGGGGCGGGGTTCAGAAAAATATGCCGGTACCGGCCTTAAAAGGTGAATCTGTAAATGGCAGTAAGCTGGCATTTTTCGGTTGTGCAGAAAAGGCAACACTGGATCGTTTGGGAGAAATTGAACTGGCAGAAGGATTACCGCACCCTACCATCAACGGGGTTTGGTTTAAAAAATCGCCTTATTTTGGAAAATCTTACCTGATATCCTCTTTTGCTGAGTCGGATATTGATGAAATGATCGCTTATACTAAAAGGGCCGGGTTGATCTCTCTCTACCATGAAGGCCCCTTTACCAGCTGGGGGCATTTTGAACTGGATGCAGCCCAGTTTCCCAATGGCAGAAAAGGTATGAAACTGTGTGCCGATAAGGCAAAAGCCGCCGGTTTATTTCTGGGTGTACATACCTTAACCAATTTTTTAACTACCAATGATGCCTATGTTAGCCCCGTTCCGGATGATCGGTTAAGTATGACCGGTAGTTCTACCTTGGTTGCTGCCATTGATGCCGTGCAGAAAGAAATTGAAGTGGCTTCCCCGGAATATTTTAGTCCACAGGAAGGGAACGAACTGCATGCTGTAAAAATTGGCAAGGAAATAATCAGGTATCGTTCGGTTAGTAAAGAAGCGCCCTATCGGTTGTTGGATTGTCAGCGGGGAGCTTATGGTACAACAGCAGCTGCGCATGCCCGGGGCATATTGGTAGGAAAACTTTTTGACCACCCATATAAAGTGTTTTTTCCTGATTTCACCCTACAGCGCGAAGTGGCTTCCAATATAGCAGGTTTCCTGAATGAAACCGGCGTCAATCACCTCGATTTCGATGGGCACGAAGGTGCTTTGGCAGCAGGCCAGGGCGATTATGCACTGGAAATTTTTGCCAAAGATGTTTATGACCAGGTAAAACATGATTTTATAGCGGGTACCAGTTTGAGTAAAACCTTTTACTGGCATATTGGTTCCTATTACAATTGGGGAGAACCCTGGTACGGTGGTTTTAAGGAAAGTATGCAGCAATACCGGATCGATAACCAGGGACTGTTTCAACGCAACCTGATGCCCCCTATGCTGGGCTGGTACCTGCTTACGGCTACCACTACCTTGCCGGAAATGGAATGGATGCTGGCCCGCGCGGCCGGTTATGGAGCAGGGTTTGCTATGGTAGCCCGGCCAGATGCCCTACGCAAAAATCCCCGCTCAGGGCAGCTTCTGGATGCTATCCGCGAGTGGGAACTGGCAAGAAATTCGGGTGCGTTCACCCAGGAACAGCAAGATCGTTTAAAAAACCCGGCTTCTTCCTTTCACCTCAAGAAAAACAAGGAAGGTAACTGGACTCTATTGCAGTATGAAAGTTCCCCCCTGTTTAAGCGTGAACATTTTATCCGGCAGCCGGGAGAACCTACGCATTCAATTTTTAATCTTGAACAGAACTGGAAAGAGCAGTTATTGCAGTTCCGGTTAAATGCAGAAGGCAAACAAGGCAGTGTACAGAAGATATTAATACAGGTAGATGATTATTATGAATTCAGTTTGCCGGTGGAACTGGCTGCCGGCGAATCGCTTGTATCGGAAGGCAGCCGCGAAGTATTGGTGTACGATGCAAAGGGCAATCACCGGCAAACGATACAGCTCGATAAAGAGCTGCCCAAGCTATTACCGGGAAAACATAAGATAATACTGGATTGCTCTTTTACAGGAGAGGAAAAGCCAGTCGTCTATTTCCAGGTTAATGGCTTGAGCAGGGAAGAAACGATTACACGTGGTCCGATCCAATAATGGTCCAGTCTTTTTGCGCCATGCCTTTTTCCAGCCAGCGATCCATTTCGGTTGCGCAGGCGGGTAATACAGCCAGGTGTTTGCCGGCCTGCGCTGCAACTTCCAGCATTAACCGGGCGTCTTTCCGACTCATCTGTAATTCCCAGGAAGGCTGGTCGTACTTGCCGCTGAGCATTCTTGCCAGCCGGGTAGGAGCCGTGGCCCCGGCATTCCAGTTATCGAATAGCTGGGTAATAGCTTCATTGGGTATATCCATTGATTTGGCAATTGCCAGCATATCGGCAATACCGGTTGTCATGGTTATAAGAAAAGAATTACCCATTAGTTTGATAGCGGCGGCTCTGCCGGTTACCAAACCATAATTTATTACCTGTCCGGTCATAGGACGAATCATTGGCATTACCAGTTGCAGCAAACCGGCATCACCCGACACCAGCATAACACCTGTGCTTTCCAGCGCATTGGCTGGCCCCATAAATACCGGAACATGTACATAATGCATGCCTTTGGCGGCCCAGCTATTGGTACGGTCGATGGCTCCCTGCACGGTGGTGGTGGTATGATCCAATATAAAACAGCCCGGTTGAAGGGCGGCTTCTGCGCTGGCCAGTACAGCATCTACAGATGCGTCGTCTGAAAGCGTCAGGTGAATCCGTTCTACACCCCGTACAGCATCCTGTATATTTCGGAACGCTATAGCCCCCTCTGCTTCCAGGGCAGCGGCTTTTTCTGCCGACCGGTTCCATACATGTAGTTTTTCTCCCTTCCTCAGCAATGCTTTGGTAAAATTGGATCCTAATAACCCGGTGCCTAAAAATGCGATCATAAAAACTATTTAGTAGCTAAAGGTCCGAAATCCGGTTAACTTTTCCTTGATACTTACAACAGCTAAATTGCTGATCTTTGCGCCTTAAATTTCTCGTAATGAAAGTAGCCATCAACGGAATGGGGCGGATAGGGCGTTTATTGTTTCGTCGTTTGTTAGGGCAGGAGGGGATAGAACTGGTTGCAGTGAACGATGTAATGCCGGTTGACAACCTTGTTTATTTACTGAAATATGATTCCTTATATGGGCCCTTGCAGAAGAAACTGGTGCTCGAAGGAGACTGCCTGCATATAGACGGTTATACGATCCGGGCTTTTCAACAGGAAGATCCTTCCAGGCTCGACTGGAAATCCTTGCAGGTGGATATTGTGCTGGAATGCTCGGGGCGTTTCAGTACAAAGACGGGCGCAGAAAAACACCTTGCTTCCGGTGCGCGTAAAGTATTATTGTCCACTACGGGGTCGGAAGATATTCCTTTGCTGATATACGGGTTTAACCAGCATCAGCTCGATGCATCGGTAGATATTGTTTCTCCGGGTGGCTGTATGACCAATTGCAGTACACATATACTTTACCTGATGCAATCCATCGGTATTGAATCAGCGCATTTTAATATTCTTCATTCCTATACCTCCAGGCAGGAACTGGTAGATACGGCCCATGCACAGTTCCGGCGGGGCCGTGCCGCGGCTGAATCCATTATACCGGTTGAAATTGACCTGGTAAAATCACTCGACCGGCTATTTCCCCTGAAAGGACGGCTGGCAGCCATGTCGATCCGCGTACCGGTTACCAATGGAGCACTTACGGATATTACGCTTCAAATGAAAGAAGATGTAAATCGCGAACAGGTGAATGCAATATTCCGCAAAGCTGCTGAAAGCGATTATGCATCAGTGTTAGCATATACCGAAGATGAACTGGTTTCTGCCGATATCAAAGGCAATACGCATTCTCTTATCATTGATGGGAGCCTTACCTCCGTGGTTGGTAAACAGGTAAAACTAATTGCCTGGTTTGATAATGAATATGGTTATACCAGCCGAATGTTGGATTGGCTGCATTACTGGAAATCATTTTTATAAAAATGCCCCGCCCGGATCTACTTGCCCCGTTGCTGATCCTTTTTTTATCGCTCTTAACGGTAAAAATAAGGTTGCTGAATATGGCTGCTGCTTTATCGGGGGCATTGATAGCCTGGTGTATATGGCTGGGGACCGGATTAAACGGCCTGGTATTACTGGCAGTTTTTTTTGTAAGTGGTGCCGGAGTAACCCGGTTGGTTAGGACAGAAAAAAAAGCCCAAGGAGCCGATCGGAAAGCCAGCCAGGTATGGGCCAATGGAGGGGTAGCAGCCGTATTGGGGCTGCTTGCATGTATAATTCCAAACAAGGCTGATTATTACTTGTTGCTGTTGGCCGCTGCTATTGCTGCCGCTACCGGCGATACACTCTCCTCCGAATTGGGAACCCGCTATGGAAAACGATTTTTCAACTGTATCAGCTGGAAGCCCGACCAACGCGGGGCAGACGGCGTAATCAGCTGGGAAGGAATTGCCTTCGGCATACTGGGTAGTGGGCTGATAGCCCTGGTAGCCTGGCTGCTGGCTTTTGATGGCGAAGCGGCAATATTAATACTGGTGGCCGGTATCGCAGGAAATCTTTCCGACTCGTTTATGGGGGCCCGCTGGCAGCGAAAAGGGTATCTGAACAATGACCTGGTAAACCTGCTGAATACGGTGGTAGCGGTAGTATGCATAATCTTACTTATACTTGCTTTTTAAAATCCAAACAATGAAAAAAATTATTCTTGGCAGCCTGGTGGTATTTCTCTTCAGCTCGGGCTGTGATACCACGCAACATATTTTAAACGGCTTGCCAACCGGAACAGATAATTCGGTTTCACAGGTTGCAGCAGGGCTAAAAGAAGCGCTGAGTATCGGCGCCCAGAACAGTACCAATCGACTTTCTGCAGTAAATGGCTTTTTTTCGAATGCTGCCCTGAAAATTCTGATGCCGCCGGAAGCACAGAAAGTTGAATCCACCCTACGTAGTATTGGATTAGGTTCCCTGGTGGACAAAGCTATACAATCAATGAACCGGGGAGCGGAGGAAGCGTCTAAATCGGCGCTCCCGATTTTTAGCAATGCCATTAAGCAAATGACCATCAACGATGCAATGGGTATTTTGAAAGGAGGTGATTTTGCAGCTACCAACTATTTCAAGGAAAAAACAAGCGGCCCCTTAACCGAAGCTTTTCGCCCGGTTATTGAATCTTCTTTACAAAAAGTTGAAGCTACCCGGTATTGGAATGATGTTTTTTCTGCTTACAATAAAGTAGCCCGTACACCGGTCAATACCGACCTGTCTGCCTATGTTACAGAAAAGGCCCTGGCGGGTATTTTCCTGGAGCTTTCACTGGAAGAGCAGAAGATCAGGAAAGACCCTGCCGCCCGTGTTACAGAATTATTGAAAAAAGTGTTTGCCCAGCAATAATCAGAGGTATTCCCAGGCACTTTTATAAGCGTCTTTTTTTTCTGCCAGTTCTATTAGCCGCGCATAAAAAGTATGTTGCGCCAGGGTACTGCTATCGCCAATTATGACCAGTTTCATCCGGGCACGGGTCATAGCCACATTCATCCGCCTTATTTCAGCCAGAAAGCCGATGCGGTTATCTGCGTTGGAACGGGTCATGCTTATGTAAATGATATCCCGTTCCTGTCCCTGGAAGCTATCCACGGTATTGATTGATACTTGTGCGTTGGGGGGAAATCCGCCGGCATTGGTAAATGCCTGCTGAATAGCGTCCAGCTGCATTTTATAGGGTGCAATAATGCCAATACTTAGCGGTTTTGGTCCGGGAAAGGAGGTTTCTACTTCCGACCAGTATTGGCTAAATTGTCTTACAAGAAAGGCAGCTTCTTCGGGGTTGCTGGTACTTGTGCCTTCCTGTTTTTCTTCGAATCCGCAACCTGCTGTATCGATGAACAAAAAGGGGCTGTCTCCCGGAAATATAAGGCGATCTGCAACCGTTGCTGCGGCAACCAGTTTGTTTTCATAAAATTCCTGGTTAGAGAATTCCATGATAGCAGCATGCATACGGTATTGTTCCCGTAACATAGTAACTGTTTCGGGCCAGGTGGCTACCAGTTTTTCAAAGAGGGAAACAGCCAGACCTTTAGCAGCTGCTTCGGTGCTTTTAACGGTTGGCGCCAGTTGATGATGATCGCCTGCCAGTACCAGTTTTTTTCCTTTAAGGAGGGGGATCCAGGCGGCAGGTTCCAGGGCCTGGGTTGCTTCATCCAGCACAACGGTATGGTACCGCAGTTTTTCAATACTGGAGTGTGCAGCACCCACCAGGGTGGCAGTGATAACCTGGGTACGATCAATGGTATCGCTGATCATGTATTGCAGGGTATTGTCTACTTCCTGCATAATTTGCCGGGCTTCCCGGAACAGGGCCTTGCGCTGTTCCCATTCCGCTTTGCCAAAGCTGCGTTTGTATTTATGCGCCAATGAGCGGTATTCATCGGCCTGCTTCTTCATTTTCCGGATATCTTTCATCCTGGGATGTGCTGCCAGTTTTTCGTCCAGTGTCAGGGATTGAAGATGTGC
>NZ_LUKG01000068.1:13952-28458 GCF_001601815.1 Flavihumibacter sp. CACIAM 22H1 | reverse complement strand
GTATAAAGGTATCCGGAATGGATTGGTGATGGCATTGTTTTCCTTTGCCGCCTTGTTACTGGGCCTGCTGGCTGCAGTAAAATTATCGGCTGTTACGGCCCTATGGCTGGAAGGAACAGTAAATGTTTCCGCAAAATGGTTGCCCTTATTGGCTTTTTTGCTGGTATTTGTGCTGGTAGTGCTACTTGTTAACCTGGTGGGTAAACTATTGGAGTCAACGGCAGAGTGGGCTTTTCTGGGATGGGTGAATAAAGAGCAGGAGTGGTGTTTTATGCGCTGATTTATTTAATTGCCTGGTCGCTCCTGCTGTTTTACCTGGATAAACTTTCACTGATTCAGCCCGATGCAATGGAATCTTCTGTTACTTATCCTATACTTGCACCATGGGGTCCGACACTAATAGAATGGATAGCTACCGCAATTCCGGTATTTAAAGATATATTGGGCCAGATTGGGGCATTCCTGGAAGGTTTCTCCACCCCTGACGGCAGGTAATTATTGGCGTAAATGGCCTATTTTAGCAATTAATTGGAAGTATTATTTTTACGAAGAGATGCAATACGAGATCAAACAGCTGGATAAATTTAAATACATCGAGGAAGGGGAGGGCGAACCATTGATCCTGCTTCACGGCCTTTTTGGGGCCCTGAGCAATTTCAGGGATCTGATAGAGTATTTCCGCCATCATTATAAAGTGGTGGTGCCCATGCTTCCGCTGTTTGAACTGGATATATTGCATACCTCGGTGGGAGGGTTGGAGAAATTTGTCTATAAATTCATTGAGGCCAAAGACTACAGGAATATCCACTTGATGGGCAATTCCCTGGGCGGTCATGTTGGCCTGGTACATGTACTCAAACACCCCGAACGCATAAAAAGCCTTATTCTTACCGGCAGTTCCGGTTTGTTTGAAAATGGTATGGGCGATACCTATCCAAAACGGGGTGATTATGAATACATCCGCAAAAAAACAGAACTGACTTTTTACGACCCTAAGATGGCTACCAAAGAACTGGTGGATGAAGTGTATGATATTACTACAAGCCGTCTTAAGGTTATCAAAATTATAGCATTGGCTAAAAGCGCCATCCGCAACAACCTTGGTGAAGAATTAAGCCAGATCAAACAACCAACCCTGCTGGTATGGGGTAACAACGATAGCATTACGCCGCCATTTGTAGGCCGGGAATTTAACCGGTTGATTCCCAATAGTGAATTGCACTTCATTGATAAATGCGGACACGCACCCATGATGGAAGTGCCCGAAGAATTTAATAAAATTCTTCATAAATTTTTGACGAAACTTAATGCACCGGCAGCGGTTGCCTGAGAATTGACGTCTATACATAAACGAACAGAGTGATCAATAAGGACCTGATATCGGTATCCCTTCCCGTATTGTCGATTAAAGACCCTATATACCGGGCCTTGCAATTGATGGACGACTGTAATGTGATCCATTTACCTCTTGTTGAAGAAGAAATCTACCTCGGACTTATTTCTGAATCTGATCTGCTGAACAGCGAGGACGATAGTTTGCCCCTGGAATCATTGGCTACTTCTATTTCAAAAGTTCGGGTGGGCCCCACAGGTCATTTTACCGAAGCAGTACAACTTGCCAATGAATATGGCCTGGCCGTAATTCCGGTAACAGAAACCGGTTTTCAATGGGTTGGCGCCATAGCAGCGGCCGATTTGCTGAAATTCACCGGCCATATGATCGGGGCCGATGAACCGGGAGGTATCATTGTGTTGGAAATGGAAAAAAGAAGCTTTGCTTTTTCAGAAATTTCTAAACTTGTTGAAACCAATGACGCCCAGATAACCCAGCTAAATACCTATTTTGATAATAATCTTGGAGTATTATACGTTACATTGAAACTTAATAAGTTCGAGCTTTCCGATATTGTAGCCACCTTTCAACGGTATGAGTATCAGGTTCGGTACTATTTTGGAGAAGAGCTCTATGAAAATGAGCTTCGGAATAATTACGACCATCTCATGAATTATCTCAATCTCTAAAAAAAACGGCCTTTGATTTATTTTCTTTAGATGAATCCTGTATTTTCATAGGCACCGTGAACGAAAGGAATGAATATTGTGTGGAAATATAGAATCCCCCTGCTCGCCATTCTCTGCTGTATTTACGGCAGTGTTTCTGCACAAAATGAATTACCCATTAAGGAAGAGGAAAAAACGGCACCCGGTCTTAGTCCCCCTGGCGCACACCCGGTAGAAGAAGCCCCCCGCCGCTTGTTTATGATCGATAAGATCTATATCAACGGCAATAAAAAAACCAAGGATTTTATTATTAAACGGGAACTCCCCTTCAAGGAAGGCGATTCTGTTGCGTTGAACCAATTAGTGGCCCAGTTCCGGCTCGGAAAGCAACAATTGGTAAATACCCGCTGTTTAATGATGTAGTGATATCACTCCGGAGTTTCAGAGGCTACCTGGTAGACGTGCAGATCGATGTGAAAGAACGCTGGTATTTTTTCCCGATTCCCTATCTTAAACCAATTGACCGGAACCTTCAAACCTGGGCTGATAAAGGTTATAGCCTGGACCGTATAAATTTTGGCGCCAAACTCAATTATTACAATACAACCGGCCGCAACGATGTGCTTAAACTTTGGCTGATAACCGGGTATTCCAGGCAAATCCAGGCTTCCTATAACCAGCCCTTTATGGATGGCTCGCTAAAAAGCGGCTATGGAATTAGTTTTAACTATTCGGCCATGAAGGAAGTTAACCCGCGAACCGTGGATAACCAGCAGTTTTTTCTACGGGCCGATTCCATTCCCAAAGCCAGTCGATTTCTGGAGGAAACCATGACCGGTTCCCTGCAATGGAATTATCGCCCCGGACTAAAAACACGCCATGTACTCCGCGCCGGTTTTGGTATGAGTAAAATTGACAGCGCTGTTTGGGAGGTAAATAATAACTATATCAGCAAGTCGGGCAAAACCCATGTCCTTTACCCGGAATTGAGTTATAGCATGAGCTTCCTGGACGTGGACTATGCCGCTTATCCGCTCCGAGGATTTATGGCAGATATACAGTTGCTTCGAAGAGGTTTGGGTGCAGATGTGGGCATGTGGATGCTGAACCTCAAAACCACCAAAGCATGGGAAATCGGCAACAAAGCCTCTTTTTCTTCCCAACTAACCAGTACCATTCGTCTGCCATTTAAACAACCCTTTAACCAGCACCGCCTCATGGGGTATGGCGATTTTTACCTGAGGGGATTGGAAAAATATGTGATTGACGGGGTGCTGGGTGGAATGACAAGAAATACGATCCGGCGGGAAGTGCTGAATTTTTCGGTTCCCCTGCCGATCCGAAGCCAGAGCCATGACCGGGTACCCTTCCGGATCTACGCCAAAACCTATGCCGACCTGGGCTATTCCTATTCCAAATATTTTCGTGAAAATACCCTCAACAATAAACTGCTGACCACCGCAGGTGCCGGTATTGATATTGTAACCCTCTACGACCTGGTACTGCGTTTCGAATACAGCTTCAATCAATTAGGACAAAACGGCTTCTTTTTTCACGTGAAGAATGATTTTTAATGCCCTATCTTTCCACTGGCTAAAACAGATACATGAAAGTGGCGATTTACAGTCGGGTAATTGATCAGGACGATTATTCGGAAATTCAGAACTTGTTCAATGAACTAAGCAGCCTTCAGATTGAACCGGTTATTTTTCGGGCTTTTTTTGAACAGATTGCCCCATCGGTACGATTTCAGCAGGACAGACTTTCCACTTTCAGTCATTCGGACGACCTGGACGATAGTATCGATTTTGTAATTAGCCTGGGAGGGGATGGTACCCTGCTGGATACGGTTACCCTGGTGCGGCATAAAAAAATCCCCATATTAGGCATTAATTTCGGTCGCCTGGGTTTTCTGGCCAGCATTGGTAAGGAAGAACTTAAAACCGCTGTGGCTGCTATGGTTAACCGGCAGTTTGTAATTGACCGACGTTCACTCATCCACCTCGATGCAGATAAATCCCTGTTTGGCGAAACGCCTTATGCGCTGAATGAGTTTGCTATCCATAAAACAGATATTTCCCCGATGATTAAAATTCACACCTATTTAAATGGGGAATTCCTTAATACATATTGGTCTGATGGCCTTATTGTTAGTACTCCAACCGGCTCAACCGGTTATTCACTCAGCTGCGGTGGCCCGATTGTTTTTCCGGAGTCGGGCAGTTTTGTCATAACACCGGTAGCACCCCATAATTTAAATGTGCGGCCAATCATTGTTCCGGACGACAATATTATATCCTTTGAAGTAGAATCGCGGTCGGATAATTTTATCTGCGCACTGGACAGCCGTCGGGAAATTGTTAGCAGAAACATACAATTAGCCGTAAAAAGGGAGAAATTTGATGTAAGTATTGTGCGTCTGAATGAAAATAATTTTCTTAGCACTTTACGAACCAAACTGTCCTGGGGATTGGATACACGTAATTAGCATTTCCTTTATCCAATCCTGTATTGTTTATACGTTATATTGCAATATGAAGAAACTTATCCTGCCTCTGGTGGCAGTACTTACCCTGCATTCCGCTGCCCGTGCACAGATGGAATCAATTACCCAGGAAGGAGAAATAGGGGTATCACTCGGTGCTGCCCATTATTTCGGCGACCTGAATACTTCTGCTAAGGTAAACCGGGCCAAACTGGCTTTTGGTGTGTTTTTCAGGAAGCAGTTTGGTAATTATATAGCGGTACGGGTAGGCGGGCAATTTGCGCAATTGGGGTATGCCGATAAATATTATTCCGATAATGAATTTCAACGCAGGCGAAACCTGAGTTTTAACAGCAGCATTTGGGAACTGGCCTTACAGGGAGATTTTAATTTTTTCAAATATGTTCCGGGTTCGCTGGATCATCGCTTTACGCCCTATGTAACCATCGGGGCCAGCATTTTCAGTTATGATCCTTATGCCTACCTCAACGGTCAGAAATATTATTTACGGCCGCTTGGTACGGAAGGGCAGGGCTCGGCTGCTTATCCTGAACGGAAGCCTTACAGTAGTATGGCTTTTGCCATCCCCTTTGGTGTTGGAGTAAAATATTCAGTAAACGATAAAATAAATGTGGGTTTTGAGGTGCTGCACCGCTTTACCAATACCGATTACCTCGATGATGTCAGCACTACCTATGTAGGAGCTGATAAGTTTCCGCCGCTGCCGGATGGTTCCCAAACCCCCGGATTTTTGCTGCAGGACCGGAGTTATGAAGTGGGCGAAATCATTGGTATTGAGGGGCGTCAGCGTGGTTATGCCGGTCAGAAAGACCAATTTATCACGGCACAGTTTACGGTTAGTTTTAACCTAACCAGTTACCGTTGCCCCACTCCCAAATACTAGGCACCTCAATCCTGTAGGCAGGTTCGGCAATTTCCGTACCTTCGCAGCCTGAAATTTGATTATATGAGTTCGCTCGAAGCGAAAATTGACCGGCAAAAACTCCCCCGTCATATTGCCATCATCATGGATGGCAATGGTCGTTGGGCCCAGGAAAAGGGGCAAGATCGCCTCTATGGCCATTTTCATGGTGTAGAAAGCGTGCGCGATATTGTGGAAGGATGTGCCGAGCTGGGAATTGGGTATCTCACTTTATATGCCTTCAGCACAGAAAACTGGGATCGGCCTGCCAAAGAGGTGAATGGACTAATGGAACTTCTGGTGGATACCATCCGGAAAGAGGTGGAAACACTGAACAGGAACAATATAAAATTGCATGTGATCGGAGACCGGGCTATGTTGCCGGATTATGCACAGCAGGAATTGAAGGAGGCGCTGGATATGACAGGGGTTAATACCGGCCTTCAACTGGTAATGGCACTTAGCTACAGCAGCCGTTGGGAAATGGTGGAAGCCGTTAAAAAAATTGCCCGGGAAGTACAGGAAGGCCGCCTTCAGTCGGATGAAATCAGCCAGGAACTTATTGCACGATACCTCTGCACCAGTGAATTCCCCGACCCTGAACTGATGATCCGTACCAGTGGAGAATACCGGATCAGCAATTTTCTGCTTTACCAGCTGGCCTATGCGGAACTGTATTTTACAGACGTGCGCTGGCCCGATTTCCGTAAAGAAAATTTATATGAAGCCATTCTGGATTACCAGCAGAGAGAAAGAAGATTTGGAAAAACCAGCGCCCAGATTCAGGAAGCGCCCCTTTAACAAAGCTTTTTTAAACAATCCCCTTAATTTGCCTACTTTATTAAAACCAACTGGATGCACTCACGAATAGTCGTTGTTGCTTTACTGCTTATGTTGATTGGACGGAATGCGATGGCGCAACAACCAGATACTACAAGACCTACCGCTATTGATCCAGCTTTGGAGGAATTGTCCAACGCAAGAAATCCCAAGGAATACACCATTGCTGGTATTACCGTTACAGGTACAAAATACCGCGATGAATCATTGCTCTTGTCCATTTCCGGGCTTTCAGTGGGGGATAAGGTAGTGATTCCCGGAAGTGATAATATCAGCAAAGCTATTCTTAACCTTTGGAAACAGAATTTGTTCTCTGATGTAGAAATTTATTATACAAAAGTTGAAGGACGTGATCTCTATATTGAAATCAATGTAACAGAACGTCCAAGTTTGTCGAATTTTTATTTCAAAGGGGTAAAAAAATCCGAACAGGAAGACCTGTCGGGAAAAACCGGCCTGGTAAAAGGAAGAGTGATTACGGAGAACATGAAAAGGACCGCTGTTGAAAACATCATCAAATATTATGTAGAAAAGGGGTTTCAGGGAGCAAAAGTTACGATTGAAGAAACCCCTGATCCTGCATTCGTTAATACACAGCAACTCACTTTCCGCATTGCTAAAGGAAATAAGGTTCGAATCAACCAGGTAAGCTTTTTTGGGAATGAGGAAGTGAATGAGCTTCGGCTGAAAAAGAAAATGAAAGGCACCAAGGAAACCACCCGCCTAACCCTTTATCCAAAAGTTGATTCAAGCAGTTATGGTGTACAAAAGCCGGTGAGCCTCTCCGAATACATGAAAGACCTTGGGTTTTTATCCGTTACCAAAACCGGTAATTTCCTGGATCCGTATTTCCGTTTCAAGTTATTCAGTTCCGCTAAATACAATGAAACCAAATACATAGAAGACAAGGAGAAAATCCTCGAATATTATAACTCGCTCGGTTACCGAGATGCTGCTATAATTGAGGATACCATGTATTATACCAAAAAAGGCAACCTGAATATTGACCTGAAAGTGGATGAAGGGCGCCGGTATTATTTCGGAAACATTTCATGGAGAGGAAATACGCAATACTCGGATTCTATCCTGAATGTATTGCTGGGCATCAAAAAAGGCGATATCTACAACCTGGAGACACTGAACACGAAACTGGGTAAACAAATGTCGCCGGAGGGGGGAGATATCAGTGGTTTGTATATGGACGACGGTTATTTATTCTTTTCCGTTGATCCGATTGAAACGGCTGTTTACAATGATACCATAGATTTTGAGATAAGGATGCGCGAAGGTCCGCAGGCAACCATCAAAAATGTAAATATTGCCGGTAACGAAAAAACCAAGGAGCATGTAATCCGCCGGGAAATCAGGACCGTTCCGGGCGAAAAATTCAGCCGCCAGGCCCTGATCCGCTCCAACAGGGAAATTGCCAACCTGGGCTTTTTCAACCAGGAAAAAATTGATATCAACCCCGTGCCGAATCCGGATGATGGTACGGTGGATATAAACTATAAAGTAGAAGAAAAGTCGAACGACCAGCTGGAGTTATCGGCCGGCTGGGGAGGTAATATCGGGTTAACCGGAACCCTGGGGGTAACCTTCAACAACTTCTCCATTAAAAATATCCTGAACAAAAAAACATGGGACCCATTGCCATCGGGCGATGGACAGAAACTAAGCCTTCGTTTACAAAGTAACGGCCGCCAGTTCCGCTCCTATAACTTTAGCTTCACCGAGCCCTGGTTAGGCGGTAAACGCCGGAACTCCTTTACGGTAAGTTTTTACAGTACCCGGTTTGCGAACTCCTATAACCCGTTTACCGGTTTATATGATCGGAAAGCCGGTGATACATCTTTTCTCAGAACCCTGGGGGTATCTGTAGCATTGGGTAAGCAGTTAAGATGGCCAGACGATTTCTTTACGCTGGTATATTCCCTGAACTTTACCCAATATAAACTGCAGAATTATCCCAACCTGTTTCCTGGCTTAAATAATACAACGGCCCATAACCTCAGCTTTAAGCTGGCATTGAGCCGGTCTTCGATCGACCAACCGATTTTCCCGAAGAGCGGATCGAACTTTATGGCCAGTGTGCAGGCAACACCACCTTATTCACTGATAGATCCGGGAAGGGTTAAATCAGCTAACCCGTATGAGCTGCCTGAGTTCCATAAATGGCGTTTCACGGGCGAATGGTATGTGCCAATAGGAAAACCTATGGGGGCTGATAAAAGTCGGCAGTTTGTGTTGAAGGCAGCCGCCAAATACGGGTTTATGGGACGCTACAATTCCAAACTCGACTACTCGCCGTTTGAGCGTTTCCAGGTGGGCGATGCGGGGCTTACCAATAACTTTGGTTTATTGGGATATGATATCATTGCACATAGAGGGTACCCGGTGTATGATAATTCTGATCCCACCATCAATCCGGATCGTTCCTCTGCCAGCCAGTTCTTTACAATTTTTAATAAGTATACCCTGGAGCTGCGGTATCCATTTTCGACCAACCCCAATAGTACCATATTTGGATTGGCGTTTTTTGAAGCAGCAAACGGATGGTACAATTATAAAGACTATAATCCTTTCCAGCTTCGACGCAGTGCCGGTTTGGGTATGCGTTTCTTCCTGCCGATGTTCGGATTGCTTGGATTTGATTATGGCGTAGGATTTGATCGGATTACCCCTAATGGAAAACTCCGGGATGCAGCCAGGTTTACCTTTATGCTTGGATTTGAACCGGAATAATAAATTCATCACCAATAAACAGGATGATCATGAAAAAACTGGTTGTTTGTTGCGTTGCTTTTCTGCTGTCGGCAATAGCCGTACAGGCACAACGTTATGCTATTGTAGATACCCGTTATATACTGGATAGGTTGCCCGAGTATAAAGAAGCCCAGGAGGCCCTGAATAAAACGAGTGAAATATGGCAGGCTGAAATTGACTCTAAGCAACAGGCGCTCAATAAATTATATAAGGATTATGAGGCTGAAAAAGTAATGTTGAGCCCGGAATTGCTGAAAAAAAGAGAAGATGAGATCTTTAACCGGGAAAAAGAAGTGCGGGAGCTTCAGCGTCAGCGTTTTGGGTTCGAAGGAGACCTGTTTAAAAAAACGGCAGGAACTGGTAAAACCAGTACAGGACAAGGTTTACGCTGCCATCCAGAAAATTGCTGTGGCCCGGATGTACGACTTTATTTTAGACAGAAGTGAAGGAATTACCGTTATATTTGCCGACCCCAAGCTCGACAAAAGCGAGGATGTGCTTAGGGAATTAGGTGTTAAATAAAGTTAAATTGGCTTAACAAAGACAACTAAAACCAAACCGAAAACAACTTAAAGTAACAAAAACGTCGCATGAAAAAAGTTTTATCCGTTCTGATGGTAGCGCTGGGATTGGTAGCATTCAATCAGACTTCACAGGCTCAAACCAAAATTGGTTACATCAGCTTTAATGAAATTGTGGCACTGATGCCGGAAGCAAAAAAAGCGGATTCTGCGCTGGTGCAGTTCCGTGATGCCCTGATTCAGAGTGCACAGGAAAAAGAAAACGCATTGAACGAAGCTATTACCAAATTCAATGCTGATTCAGCAAAAATGACTGCTGCTGTAAAAGAAGTTAAAAGAAAAGAATTACAGCAGAAACTGACTGAATTACAGGGAGAAGAGCAGCGTATTCAGCAGGAGTTGCAAAAGCGCCAGGAAGAACTGAGTGAGCCTATCCAGAAAAAAGCCATGGATGCAGTTCAGGCTGTAGCCAAAGAAAGTGGATATGCCTATGTACTTCCCAAAGAGTATATGATCGTTTCTCCACCTGCAGATGATCTTTTACCCCTGGTTAAAAAGAAATTAGGCCTTAAATAAAGATACTTTTCACAGGCTCTGTATGAACGCCGGGATAGCATCCCGGCGTTTGTTATATTTGGCTATACATGAACAAAGAACTGGCACCTATTGGGGTATTTGATTCCGGGTACGGAGGTTTAACGGTGATGAAAGAAATCGTTCAGGCCATGCCTTTGTACGATTATATCTACCTCGGCGATAATGCGCGGGCACCGTATGGTACAAGAAGCTTTGATACGGTATATCGTTACACGCTCGACTGTGTGAAATGGTTTTTTAAACAGGGCTGCCCCCTGGTGGTGCTGGCCTGCAATACCGCATCGGCAAAAGCCCTGAGAAGCATTCAGCAAAATGATCTTTCGGGGATAGCCCCTGATAACCGGGTATTGGGGGTTATTCGACCCACGACTGAATTAATAGGCAGGCTGAGTACAACGCGCAAAGTGGGCATCCTGGCAACGAAAGGAACCGTAAGTTCTAATTCCTACCCAATTGAGATCGAAAAATTTTTCCCGGAGCTGGAAGTTTACCAGGAAGCTTGTCCGATGTGGGTTCCGCTGGTTGAGAACAACGAGTATGCAGGCGAAGGCGCCGACTATTTTGTGAAAAAACACGTGGAGGCCCTGCTGGGAAAAGCGGCGGCCATTGATACGGTGTTGCTGGCATGTACCCATTATCCTTTATTGGCCGATAAGATCAGGCGTTTTTTGCCGCCAGGGGTACAGTTGATATCACAGGGGAAAATTGTGGCAGACAGCCTGGTCGACTACCTGAAACGACATCCTGAAATGGATAGCAGGCTTTCAAAAACCGGCACCCGCAGGTTTTATACAACGGATGATGCGCTTGATTTTGAGCAGCATGCCAGCAGGTTTTACGGCGCTTCAATAACTGCCGAGAAAATCGACCTTTGATTTTGGGTGTATTTTCCAATATTTTATTACCTTTGCCGTCCCTTTCACGACACAAGCGGGTATGGTGGCCCGATGTGATTGGAAATCAGCTATCTGGCTCTCCACAGGTGGCAAATTTTTGAGTTCGTAAAAAAACTGTAAAATGAAAAGAACATTTCAACCACACCGTCGTCGTCGTAAAACCGTTCACGGTTTCCGTAAGCGTATGCAAACTGCTAATGGCCGCAAGGTACTGGCAAGTCGCCGCGCAAAGGGTCGTAAGAAACTTTCTGTTTCTTCTGAAAGCAAGCTGAAGTAAGTAAGCCGCCCACTGCGGTTTTCGATGATAGCAATTAGCTCTGTTCCCTTAAAGGGGTCAGAGCTAATTTTATTTTGACCCATTCTGAGTAACTTCCCCCATCCGCAGCAAGTATGCAGCAAAAAAAGCATCTATATACATTAAAGGCTGGAGAACGGCTTAAACAGCAGAAAAAGATCGATGCGTTGTTTTTATCCGGACAAAAAATTTCGCTGGGCGAAATCCGGTTGGTATACCATGGTTCCCCTTCTTCCGATAAGGCGAGCTTATTGATTGGGGTAGGTGTTAGTAAACGCTATTTTAAAAAAGCCGTGCATAGAAACCAGATTAAACGCTGGTTGCGGGAGGCGGTAAGGCTCCACAAAATCCCTCTGCAGCAGGTTGTAGAAAACGCCGGCAAAAACCTCGATCTCTTTATTTTATTTACAGGCAAGGAACTGCCTGATTTTGCCCGTTGCCAGCAATTGGTACAGGCTGCATTTTTGCGCTTGATTAAGAAATGGAATCCAGGACAATGATTGAACGCCTAAAGAAAATAGCCAGTTTTCCTTTTATTGCTTTGATAAAACTGTATCAATGGCTGATTTCGCCCTTGCTGGGGCCTAAATGTCGGTTCACCCCTACTTGTTCGCAATATGGACTGGAAGCTTTTCGAAAATATGGACCGCTTAAAGGTGCCTGGTTAACCATTCGGCGCATTGCCCGTTGTCATCCCTGGGGTGGCAGTGGGCATGATCCGGTGCCATAAAAAAAGCCCTACCGGGGGCGGCTATGCCAACCAGTAGGACTTGGGTCAGTTGTTGTTCTGCTCAGGCAGGTGCGCAGAAGGCCGACGAATCAAGTATCAGAAGCCAATGCAACCAAAGGAACAAATTCCTTCTTCCTTCATCATTCCTTCAACATCTTTGTCAGGCGATCCAGGGTTGCTCTGGCGTCTTTATTGGTAATGAATTTATAAACTTCAGGAATAGCGCCGTCTTTGTCGGGGGAGAGAGAGGCAGGAATACCCCGAAACGGACCTACGATAATGGCATTGTCTTTACTGCTTATTTTTTTGAAATCGCCGGGAGCCAGGAAATGGTTTTTTTTCTCCGCGCTTACATTGGTGCCCTGCATAAGTTGCTGTAGGCTATCCATTCTTTCCATTAGTACATCCTGGGTAATTCGACCTTCCCTGGTGCTGGCATCGCCAAATGCCTGTAAGGAGCCAATCAGGGTATCGTTTTTTAGGTTTAGAAGATACACACCCGGTTCGCTTACGGTAAGTTCTTTATTGGCGCCCGCGTTGGTAAGGGTGATTTTATCGCCTTTCAGGTTAATAACCTGCTCGTTGTGCTGGGTGCCAGGTTCAAATTGGATGGCATCGCCATTAGGGGATACAGTGAATTTTCCACTTGCCATTACGACCACATTTTTTTGTGGAGGGGTTGAACAGGCAGTAAGCGCCAATGCTGCAAGGCTTGCAAAAATGATTTTTTTCATGGTATCTTTTAAAATAAAGATCCCGCCCGGGGCGGGATCTTTGGTTAGTAAAATGAATAGTTATTTAGCTGCCGCAAATCGCTCCGCTACTTTGGACCAGTTTACTACACTCCAGAATGCGGCGAGGTAATCGGCGCGTCTGTTCTGGTATTTGAGATAATAAGCATGTTCCCAAACGTCAACACCTAATAAAGGGGTGCCTTTAACTTCTGCCACGTCCATCAGCGGATTGTCCTGATTGGGGGTAGAGCTGATCTCCAGTTTACCATCTTTCACTAGTAGCCAGGCCCAGCCGCTTCCAAAACGGGTCATACCGGCGGCGGCAAATTTTTCTTTAAATGCGTCGAAGGATCCGAAGGCAGCAGTAATTGCATCACCTAATGCGCCACTCGGTTGTCCACCGGCGTTAGCGGCCAGGCTTTCCCAGAAAAAGCTGTGGTTCCAATGTCCGCCACCATTATTACGAACGGCAGGAGAAATGGCCCCTGCAGCAGCAACCAGTTCTTCGATGGATTTATCTTCGTTCGGGGTACCTGCAATAGCTTTATTGAGGTTATCAACATAAGCCTGGTGGTGTTTCCCGTGGTGAATCTGCATGGTCTGCGTGTCAATATGTGGCTCCAAAGCGTCGTGCGCATAGGGGAGCGCTGGTAAAGTAAATGCCATAGAATGGTTATTTATAATTGAATAATAAAAAAAGAAGCTACGGAAAGGAATAGCAAATTTAATGGCTATGGGCCAGAGCGCAAAACTAAACGTAAAGGTGTCAGATACATGTCTAACATGTATCTGACACCTCTCTAATACCATCCTACCATCTAGTAGCTACATTCGAAGTCGGCCAGGTCCAGGGCATCCCAGTAAGACAGCCAATAGTCAATCACATTCGCCTGCTGTATATAGGCTTCAGAACGGTTGTAGAAAGAACCCCCTCCAAAGCGGCTGAAATCTCCGTAAAGGACCGCTCCCCGTACCGGGGTAAATCCACCCCAGCCCCGAAGAACACTATAGCCAAACCTGGTTTCCACCACAAAAAAATCACAATCAAATCCGCTGTATACCACTACCCCTCTTTCTTTTGCAAGCCAAACGGATTCATCAATAGGTGGCCGGGGATCAATATAGGTACGCGTACAGGAAGCAAGTACCAGTAATACAGGAAATACAAGGAGTAGCATTTTTTTCATGGCCTTGAGTTTTATGCATAATAGACCTGAAATTGCCCCGCCGGATTAACAAGAGATTGTTAAATAATCCTCCTCGAAAAATCAACGTCGTTCCCGAAAAAACTGCTTCATTAATTCAGCAGCCTCTGCAGCCAGTACGCCTTTTCGAATAACTGCTTTGGGATGAAAGGGGGATTGTGCTCCCGTGCTTCGCTGATGCCCGTTTTTCTCATCATCAGTTCCCCAAACCACCTTACCCAGTTTACTCCAGTAAATAGCACCGGCACACATCAGGCAGGGCTCTACGGTAACATATAAAGCCGCATCCGGTAAATATTTGGCGCCCAGAAAACTGAATGCAGCCGTCAGCGCAATCATTTCTGCATGCGCCGTTGGGTCATTGAGTTGCTCTACCTGATTATATCCGCGGGCAATGATACGATTATTGATCACCACAACCGCGCCGACCGGAACCTCCCCCGCATCAAACGCCTGTTGAGCCTGCACCAGGGCCTGTTTCATAAAATGTTCATCCGATAACATCCGGTGAAGATAG
>NZ_LUKG01000068.1:0-13231 GCF_001601815.1 Flavihumibacter sp. CACIAM 22H1 | reverse complement strand
TCTTTTTCGAAGTGATTGTTGTAATTTGATTATATGTCCACCGAAATAACAATCAATGCCCTTCAAACGCTGAGGAAGCAGTTTGAAAACGGCGTATTAGCCGGTTATAAAGAACGGGTTCAGCTGCTTCGGCAGGTACGTGCCTCTATACTTCGTAACGAGGAAGACATTTATGCCGCCCTACAGAAAGACCTGCACAAATGCAAAGAGGAATCCTGGGTTACAGAAATTGGTATGACGATTTCCGAAATCGACCATGCCATTCAGCACCTAAAAAAATGGATGCGGCCAAAGCCTGTTCCAACCAACCTGGTTAACCTGCCATCCGCCAGTTATATTTATCCGGAACCCCTGGGAGTGGTATTGGTAATTGGCCCCTGGAATTATCCGTTCATGTTAGTAATGGCGCCGATGATCGGGGCGTTGGCCGCTGGTAATACAGTAGTTATTAAACCAAGTGAACATGCCCCCGCTACCGTACAAATTATCGAAAAAATAATCCGCGAATCCTGTACGCAACAGGAAGTTCTTTTTGTGTCTGGAGACGGCGCCACCCTGGTTCCTGAGCTGATGCAGCAGTTCCGGTTCGACCATGTTTTTTTCACCGGTGGTACAAGGGTAGGAAAAAAGATTTATGAAATGGCCGCTGCCCGCCTGGTTCCGGTAACACTGGAACTTGGCGGTAAAAGTCCCTGTATTGTGGAGGAGGACGCTTCGGTTGAAGTGGCCGCCCGCCGCATTACCCTCGGAAAATTTTCCAATGCAGGACAAATCTGTATTGCACCTGATTACCTCCTCGTACATGCCAGCATAAAAGACAAATTGGTAAAGGCGCTTAAAAAAAACATTCGCCGGTTTTATGGCGATAACCCGCAGGCATCTGCCGAATACTGCAGGATCATTAACACTGCCCAGTTTCATCGCCTGAAAGCCTACCTCGACGCGGTGCCGATTCTGCACGGAGCTACGACCAGCGAAGCAGATCTGTATATTGAACCCACCCTGGTAGCACCGCTCACTACAGATACCGCATTGATGCAGGAAGAGATATTTGGACCTATTTTACCGGTATTCAGTTTTCATACCATGCAGGAAGCCCTTGAAATAATCCGCCTCCATCCGAACCCTTTGGCCTTTTATGTGTTTACTTCGAGTAAATCAAAAGAAGAAGCATGGATCAGGTCAGTTCCTGCAGGAACCGGTTGTATTAATAATGCCGCCTGGCAGTTTACGAATCCTTCTCTTCCTTTTGGTGGCCGCGGAGACAGCGGTATCGGATCGGCTCACGGGAAATTCAGTTTTGACCGGTTTACCCATTTTAAAGCAGTTATGAAAACACCCACCTGGTTTGATCCGGCATTAAAATACCCTCCTATGAAAGGAAAATTAGGCATGTATAAAAAAGTCATCTGATGAATCAGCCAACTGAAGCAATGACAGGGCGACAAAAATTTCTAAAAAAACTATATCCTCTTCTCCTTAAACTGGGGAAATTATTTGGAACAAAATCCACCATGCAAACAAATGCCATGCAACAACAGCCACTAACGTCTATCTATAAACGCATTGTTCAACTCAATACGGGAAAAGAAATTTCTCTGGAGGAATGGAAAGGCAAAAAGCTGCTGCTCGTAAATACAGCGTCTAATTGCGGATATACAGCCCAGTACCAGGATTTGCAAACACTTTATGAAATGTTTCCCGACAAACTCGGGATTATTGCATTTCCTGCCAATGATTTTAAAGAGCAGGAAAAAGGCAGCGATGCGGAAATTGCCCAATTCTGTCAGCTTAATTTTGGTGTAACATTTCCACTGGCAAAAAAATCTCAGGTGGTGGCGGGTAAAGAGCAGCATCCCGTATTTCAATGGTTATCGAAGCCCGAAGAAAATGGCTGGTGCGCGCAGGCACCGGAGTGGAATTTTTCCAAATACCTGATCAGTGAAGAAGGCGTGCTGCTTCGTTATTTTGCTCCCGGTATATCTCCCCTGGATCAGCAGGTATTGGAAGCAGTTCAACAGCCGGCCCATTAACCACAGTTATAACGCAGGTTATTCATTTCAACCTCCCGGCGTTCAAAAACAAATCCATCATAGACCTGGTTAATTTCGTCTAAAACAGCATCTATTTCTTCCACTGTTTTAAGGGTTACCAATTGTAGCCGGTATTCTTTGATATTTGGTAATCCTTTCAGGTAATTGTTATAATGACGGCGCATTTCATTGATGCCAGGCATCAGCCCCTTCCATTCTACTGATTTATGCAGGTGCTGCCGGATCACTTCTACCCGTTGCTGAATAGACGGCGGCGCCAGGTGCTGGCCGGTGGCAAAAAAATGCTTGATTTCATTAAAGATCCAGGGATAGCCAATGGCTGCCCTGCCAATCATAATACCATCAACCCCAAACCTGTTTTTATAATCCAGGGCTTTTTCGGGCGAATCAATATCACCGTTGCCAAAAATAGGAATATGAATCCGCGGATTTTCTTTAACGCGGGCAATATGCGACCAATCTGCTTCTCCTTTATACAACTGGCTTCTGGTACGTCCGTGTATGGCCAACGCTTTTATACCCGTATCCTGCAACCGTTCAGCCACTTCGCCAATATTAATGGAGTCAAAATCCCAGCCCAGCCTTGTTTTAACGGTCACTGGTAATTGAGTAGAGCGCACACAGGCAGCCGTTAAACGAACCATTAGATCGATATCTTTTAATACTGCGGCACCCGCTCCCTTGGTAACCACTTTTTTAACCGGACAGCCAAAATTGATATCCAGTAAATCGGGTTGTACCGCATCAACAATTCGGGCACTCATGGCCATCGCCTCTTCGTCTCCCCCAAAAATCTGGATACCTACAGGTCGTTCCGTATCATAGATATCAAGTTTCTGCCGGCTTTTAATAGCATCCCTGATCAAGCCTTCGCTGCTTATAAATTCCGTATACATCAGGTCTGCACCATTCCGTTTGCAAACGGCCCGGAAGGGCGGATCGCTCACGTCCTCCATAGGTGCCAGTAAGAGCGGGAACTCAGGCAGCTCAATTTGTCCAATTTTTACCATACAGCCATTCAAAAGGGCAAAGTTACGCCTTAAATAGCCAGTTCTCCTCAAAATATCGCATCTTGCAGTTGTAGTATGAACACTTATTTGAAGTACAAACCCGCCTGGTTGCAGCTGATTATTTTTGGCAGCCTCACGTTTGGGTTCTATATATCGCTCGGACTGGTAGCATTTTATGGAATTGCACAGGCATTCGGGGTTTCATTGCCGGATATGCAGCAGCTAAACTTTGATAAACCTGGTGTAGTGGCTGCTATGAAATGGCTGCAGGCCATCCTGAGTATATCAATTTTCCTGGTGCCTGCTGCGGTTTTTGCTTACCTGAGTGATCGTAGGCCACTTGCTTTTCTCGGGCACAAATCTCCACAGCCCGCTTCCTTCTGGTGGTTGGGTATCGCTATAATGGTACTGGCTTTCCCCGCCGCCTCCTGGCTTAATCAGGTAAACCAGGAAATGCACCTGCCTGCTTCGATGAAAGCACTGGAAGATTCCATGCGGATAGCAGAAGACAAGGCGGTTAAAACAATGAAGGCATTTCTGCAGATGAAAGATATGGCTGACCTGCTGCTGATGCTCTTATTAGTGGCCTTGATTCCGGCTGTTTGTGAGGAGCTGTTTTTCAGAGCGGTACTTCAGCGGCTGTTTATTCAAATCACGCGCCGCCCCTGGGTTGGTATCATAATTACCGGCATTTTATTCTCCGCTTTTCATGGGCAGTTTTTTGGATTTTTTCCAAGATTGCTACTAGGTATCTTGCTGGGTGCCATATATTGGTACAGCGGAAGTATATGGCCGGCCATTATCGGGCATTTTGTAAACAATGCTGTACAGGTGATTATGGTTTACCGAGATCAGTCCTATATTGATAAGGAACCGGTTATTCAGCCACTCTATGTAATATTAAGTGTGTTGGCAATTATCGGAATTCTCTGGTATATGAACCGTATTACACATACCCATTTTGGCGAACTGTATGATACGGATGATGATTTAATTCTTCCTTCGCAACGATCTCAAGCTGATTAGATAACCGAATATTTTGGTATGGCCTTTAATTGGAAAACATTCTGGACACGGGCTTTCACGGCACTGATCTTTGTAGCGGTGATGCTGATTGGGTTATGCTGGAACCAGTATACTTTTTTTCTCCTGCTCAGTTGTATCCATTTCGGCTGCTGGTTTGAATACCAGCAATTGGTAGCCAAATTTGAACCCCGCTACGCACAGATCACCGGCTTTCACAAATGGGGCGTTCAACTGGCCGGTTGGTGTTTCCTGCTTTATTTTACCGGCGATCAGTTTGAGTGGGGAAGCCTTTCCCTGCACGCAATAGGTTGGTGGATGGGCTTGCTTTTTTTATTCATCTTACCTATTACCGAACTGCTTTTTTCACGCACTATTGAACTTATTTCCATCCGCTATTCCTTTCTGGGAATACTTTATATTTCGCTTAGTTGGGGCTTGCTTATGGATCTCAGAACCCTGCCAGAAATTGGCTGGATAGCCCCCCTTGCTATCATTTTTACTATCTGGATCAATGATACCATGGCCTACCTGGTTGGTTCCATGATCGGCCGAACACCATTGAGTGCCATTTCACCCAAGAAAACATGGGAAGGTACCATTGGTGGAATTGTACTGGCCGTTGGTGCCATTACGGCATGGGCCTATTTTATCGGCCAACCCCTTTACCATGCCCTGGCCATTTCAACCATTGCAGCAGTGGCAGGCACTTTTGGCGATTTGTTGGAGAGTAAACTCAAAAGACTGGCCGGCGTTAAGGACAGCGGGCAGATTATGCCCGGGCATGGTGGTTTCCTTGACCGGTTTGATTCGCTTTTACTGGCAACACCATTTGTTTGGATTTATATCCGCCTCTTCCTTATTGACTGAGGATCTGTTACAACTGTGCGGTTATGGACCCGGCTTCTTATCTTTGCAGGTATGGAAATTATCTTGAAGCAAATCGAAGCGTATAAGGATGAGATCAATGCCCTTGTCATGAATGGCCCTGCTTCTCTCGAAGAATACCGGATTAAATTTTTAAGCACCAAAGGTATTGTGAAAACACTTTTTGGTGAGATGAAGAATATCCCCGGCGAACAAAAAAAAGAATTTGGTGCCGTATTAAATTCCTTCAAACAGTTTGCCGAAGAAAAGTACGAGAACTGGAAACAGCAATTGGAAACCCAGGCCGAACAAGCCCCTGCCGGAATTGATTTCAGCTTACCGGGAGATCCTATGCCCGTAGGTTCTCGCCACCCGATCAGCCTGGTTCGGAATGAAATAGTAAGCATTTTCAGAAGACTTGGTTTTTCCGTAGCGGAAGGTCCCGAAATCGAAGACGACTGGCATAATTTCTCGGCACTTAACCTCCCGGAAAATCATCCCGCGCGCGATATGCAGGATACATTTTACCTGAGCCAGAACCCTGACTGGTTATTGCGTACACATACCAGTAATGTGCAGATCCGTGAAATGGAAAAAGGCAAACTCCCAATCCGGATCGTAAACCCGGGCAGGGTGTACCGGAACGAAACCATTTCGGCGCGCGCACATTGTTTTTTTCACCAGATCGAAGGTTTGTATATAGATGAGCACGTTTCTTTTGCCGATCTTAAACAAACACTTTATTTCTTTGTGCAGGAACTATTCGGCCGCGACGTTAAGATCCGTTTTCGCCCTTCTTATTTCCCTTTCACCGAACCAAGTGCAGAAATGGATATCAGCTGCCTGATTTGTCATGGTAAGGGCTGCAATGTTTGTAAACAAACCGGCTGGGTGGAAATACTGGGATGCGGCATGGTGCACCCGCAGGTGCTGGAAAACTGTGGAATTGATTCCAATAAATATACAGGCTTTGCATTTGGTATGGGAATCGAACGTATAACGATGCTGAAATACCAGATCAATGACCTTCGTCATTTCAGTGTAAATGATATCCGTTTCCTCCGGCAGTTCACTGCCAGTTTATAAAACAGTGTACATGAAAAACCGTTCCCTGGTAGTATGTGGAGCCGGCACTATGGGTGCCGGAATTGCGCAGGCCGCTGCACAACACGGTTTCCCGGTTATATTGTTTGATCTCTCTGAAAAAGCTATTGAAGGGGCCAGGCAACAGATATACCAGCGACTTGATAGCCTGGTTGAAAAGCAGAAAATCACATCTGCAGCTTTGCTGTCAATAAAAGAATTACTCCAGTTCACCACTCATTCCGCAGCCTGTAAAGGTTCTTTTCTACTGGAAGCGGTGGCGGAAAAACTGGATGTAAAAACCCGGTTATTTCGTGACCTGGCAGAATTAAACGGAAGCGCTGCTATTTACGCTACCAATACGTCTTCTCTTTCAGTGGAAGCCATTGCCGCCGATCATCCATTTCCTGAACAAGTGGTAGGAATGCATTTTTTTAACCCGGCTACGCATATGAAACTGGTAGAAGTGGTGAAAACATCCTATACCCGTGCGGAAGTAGTGCAGGCTGTAACAGCCCTTGCTACCGATATGGGTAAAACCGCGGTCATCTGCAAAGATGCGCCCGGGTTTATCGTTAACCGGGTAGCCCGTCCCTTTTATATTGAAGCTTTACGATTGGCCGAAGCAGGTTTTTCTATGGAACTGATTGATCGGTTAATGGAAGGGGCTGGTTTTAAAATGGGGCCTTTCCGGTTGATGGATCTGATCGGAAACGATGTGAATTTTGCAGTGAGTTGCAGTGTCTATGAACAGCTTGGCAGGCCCGAACGATTACGCCCCTCAATAATACAGGAACAAAAAGTGAAAGAAGGAAAATTAGGCCGGAAAACAGGGGTCGGCTACTACACGTATTCATCATGATCTTGTCTGAAGCCTCACCAACAAAAACAACCGTTCTGGTAACCGGGGCTACCGGTTTTTTAGGCGCTTATATTGTAAAGGAACTTATCCAAAAAGGATATGCGGTACGGGCACTTAAACGAAAAACCGCTGCCCTGCCTTTTTTCATAGAACAAGCAATTCTTGAACAGGTAGAATGGGTAGAAGGAGATGTGCTGGACCTTGGTTTGCTGGAAGATGCATTGACTGATATTGAATTGGTTATTCATGCTGCGGCAATTGTATCCTTTCATAAAAGAGATCGAAGCCGGATGTATGCCACTAATATCCAGGGTACGGCCAACCTTGTAAATTTTTCCATTGAACTGGGTGTTCGCCGCCTTGTTCATGTCAGTTCTGTTGCGGCATTGGGCCGAACCGCCAATGGAGAAGAAGTTACGGAAGAAAAAAAATGGACCGATAGCCGGCTGAATACGCATTATGCCTACTCCAAACACAAGGCTGAAATGGAAGTTTGGCGAGGTATGGCAGAAGGATTGGAAGGTGTGATCGTTAACCCCAGCACCATTCTTGGTTTCGGAAACTGGCATAACAGCAGTTGCGCACTCTTCAAAAATAGCTACGAGGAGTTTCCCTGGTATACCACCGGTGTAAATGGCTTTGTGCATGTGCAAGATGCGGCCCGCGCTATTGTTGCACTACTGGAACACTCCGTTACCATGGAACGGTTTATCATAAGTGCAGAAAACTGGAGTTTTCGCAAACTATTAACCACCATTGCCGACGGATTCAACAAAAAAGCACCGCAGCGCGAAGCGGGCCCTTTGCTAAGCGAGCTGGCCTGGCGATTAGAAAAAATTAAAGCCGCTTTTTCGGGAAAACAACCCTTATTAAGCCGCGAAACTGCGAAGATTGCACAGAGCAAAACATATTTTGATAACCGGAAACTACTCGGCGTTTTACCGGAGTTTCACTATACTCCGCTGGAGCAGGCTGTACTGGAAAGCTGCAAACAGTATTTAGCCCATTATTCTGTATAAATGGCCTCTTTTTTGCAGAACCTTTATACCATTAGTTACATTTTCACGTTTCAACATACCAGAATTGATACCGTATGCGAAAATTTCTTCTCTTTTTAGTTTTCAGCACGCTTTTCCAGGCAGGATGGGTACAGGCCCAGGAAAGATTCCAGATAACCGGTAAGGTACTGGATTCTGCCAGCCAGTCTCCATTAAAAGGTGCTTCGGTGTTTTGTCAGAATACCACCTTTGGGGTAATCACAAATAATGAGGGGGAGTTTTCACTGTCGCTTCCGAAAGGTGGCTATGACCTGGTGGTTTCCTATACCGGGTTTCAATCGGGAGAAATGAGGATCAATGCTTCCAATGTAGAACCGCTCCTGTTCCAGTTATTGCCAAAAGACAAGAGTATGGAGGGGGTGGTTGTGGCAGGTAGCAATGAGGTGCCGGACGGCTGGAATAAATACGGTAATTTTTTCAAAGAGCAATTTTTAGGAACAACCGCCAACGCCCAGCAATGCGAACTGGAAAATCCGGATGCCCTGCGCTTTTTTTACAGCAAAAAAAGAAACCGGCTTAAAGTGCTGGCAAAAGAAGAGCTTCGGATCGTTAATAAAGCATTGGGTTATAAAATCCGCTACCAGTTAGATTCACTGAGTTTTGAATATGCCACTAAAGTAGCTACGTATTCAGGCTATCCTTTTTTTGAAACCCTCAACGGTACGCCGGAGGAAGAAGCAAAATGGGCATTGAACCGGAACAAATCCTATAAAGGAAGTAAGCTTCATTTTATGCGAAGCTGGCATTCAAAAACCATCGAAGAAGAAGGGTTTGTACTGGAGCAGGTAAGCAACCAGGATGCCCGTGAATTTGAATCGGCGCGCTTACCCAATTATTACGATACCAGTTTCTATTATTCCGACAGTGGGATCGTGGAAATTCAACTACCCGGGAAGTTTCGGATAAAATACCACCGTGAAATGCCGGATCCTGCATTTGTCAGGTTCTATAAATTGCCTCCGCATATCCGGGTTCAGTTAACCGTATTGGATATTTTGAATGATTTTGTAATTGAGGAAAACGGTTATTGGTGGGAACAGGCAGACCTGATCAACACCGGTTACTGGAGTTACGAACGATTGGCAGAAGCCCTGCCTTATGATTACAGTCCGCAGCGTGAATAAGAAATCAGGAGTTTAATTTTTTCCATAGTTCGGGAATCCGTTTTATCCAAACGAGTTCCCGTTTTTTTATGGCGGCATCCTCGGCCGGTGAGCCGAAATAAATTTTACCACCTGCCAGATCGCCTCCAACCCCGGATTGTGCCAACACTACCGTATTGGCTCCGATAGTTAGGGTTTTGCTTACACCTACTTGTCCCCACAGAACCACCCCATCTTCAATAGTGGTAGCACCGGCAATACCAACCTGTGCAGCAAACAGGCAATTCTTTCCAATGACGGTATCGTGCCCGATATGGATCATATTATCGAGCTTGGAACCTTTTCCGATACGGGTATCGTGGCTTACGCCGCGGTCAATTGTGCAGCCAGCTCCAATCTCTACTTCATCTTCAATGATAACCCTGCCGCAACTGGGCATTTTTTTATACCATACCTCCCGATCTTTTTTGGTGTTGTAATAAAATGCATCTGATCCAATGACCGTGCCCGCCTGAATAGTTACATCGTCACCAATAATACAGTGATCCAGGATGGTTACATTCGGATAAATCCGGCAACGCTTTCCGATTACAACATGATCCCCAATAAAAACATTGGGTGCAATATAGCTGTCTTCACCTATCCGGGCAGAAGCTGCAATAGCCTGGCTGGCTGGCTGAAAGGGACGAAAATGCGCAACAATCCGGGTGTAGGCATCAAAGGGATTTTCCACTACCAATAATGCTTTGCCTTCCGGAGCAGGAATAGTATCGGTATTGATGATGATAAAGCTTGCCTGCGACTGAATACATTTATTATAATACTTGGGATGGTCAACAAAAACAAGATCACCCGTTTCAACACGGTGTATCTCATTGATACCTGTTGCCATGCCATTGGTGTTACCAATAAGTTTCGCGTTTATTAATTCAGCAATCCAGATAATGGCAACAGGAGAAGGAAACTGCATAATGGAAAAATTTGCTCAAAGGTAATTGCATTGAATCGGATTGATGTCAATCCGCCTTTTCCACAGCTCAAAATAAAATGTGAATAAAATTTCTATAAATATTTTTTTCAATAGAGAAAATTATTTTTAATATTGTGTAGGGAATTTGTGTTCCCTACTTACTAACCCATCATAATATAAAGCTCGGTTTACTCCCGGGCTTTTTTTTATGCCCATGTTGCACTACTTTATTTTGTACAAACCATTTGAAGTGTTGTCCCAATTCAGCAGGGAAGGAGAGAAGCGCACGCTTAAGGATTGTTGTGATCTGCCGGTTGATGTGTACCCGGTTGGCCGATTGGATTATGACAGCGAAGGTTTATTATTTCTCACCAATGATAAAGCTATGAATGCGGCCTTATTGCATCCTTCCCGGGCACATACACGCACGTACCTGGTTCAGGTAGAAGGTGCAATTACGGATACTGCCTTACACGCATTAGAGACCGGCGTAGACATAATGCTGAATGGTGTTGCCTACAGGACCCGTCCGGCAAAAGCAACCTTAGTAAAAGAGGAACCCGCGCTGCCGGCACGTTTTCCGCCTATACGTTTCAGGAAAAATGTACCCACCAGCTGGATAGCGCTAACGCTGACAGAAGGGAAAAACCGACAGGTACGGCGGATGACCGCCAAGGTAGGGTTTCCTACCCTTCGGCTGGTACGTTACCGGATCGGGCAGTTGAGTGCAGATGGCTGGACTTCCGGAGAACTCAGGTCCTACACAAAAAAGGAAATACAAGCCCTTTTATTTACACAACCATAGTCAATAGATTCCTTACCTTGCCCCATAAAATCGATCTACATGCTGAAATCAATGACCGGATTTGGTAGAGCCGAACAGAATGTCGGAGACAAAACTTTTTTGGTAGATATTAAATCACTAAACGGTAAACAGTTTGACTGTTCGCTTAAAATGCCGGCTTTTTTAAAACCCTTTGAATTCGAAATCAGGAAGCGGCTTTCCGAAAAATTGCAAAGAGGAACCATTGATTGTACCATCAGTTTAAAACAAACCGGCTCCGCTAAACCGGTTAGTATAAATATATCCCTGGCAAAAGCATATTTCCAGCCAATTGCCGAATTATCCAAAGAGCTGGGGTTGGATGATGCACATATCCTGGGTAATATTCTGAAACTGCCCGAAGTAATTACGCCTACTTCTGATACACTTACGGAAGAAGAATGGCTCGACTTTAAAAAGATCCTGGATGCAGCCGCGGATGATCTGAACCAGCACCGCCTCGAAGAAGGAAAAGTGCTGGAAGCCGACCTCATTAACCGCATTGGCAATATCGAAAAACAAGAACAGCTAATTGCCGAACTGGAACCCCGCAGAAAAGTGAAGATCCGGGAAGGACTGGTAAAACTGCTGGAAGAAAATGTGGGGCCGGAACAATACGATAAAAACAGGCTGGAACAGGAAATCATCTTTTATATTGAGAAGATCGATATCAGCGAAGAGCAGGTAAGGCTGAGAAATCACTGCGATTATTTCAGGACCCTGTTGCGCGATAATGATGCGGAGATCGGTAAGAAACTATCTTTCCTGTTGCAGGAGATTGGACGGGAAATCAATACAACCGGGGCAAAAGCCTACGATTCCACTATTCAGCAATCCGTAGTTATGATGAAGGATGAACTGGAAAAAGCAAAAGAACAGGTATTGAATGTCTTATAAGCTATTTTTATGGGTATGAAAAGAGTTCACCCGGTGGGGGTTCTGTTGGTTGTATTGCTGGCAATAAGCAGCTGTCAAACCATTGATGTGTTTGAAAAAAACGCTACACTGGAAAGTCATCGGTGGCAGGCTGGCGATAAGCCTGCTTTCGACTTTGCCATCAAGGATACCAACGCCAGGTATAATATTTTTGTAGTCATCCGCCATGCAGATGCCTACCGCTATAATAATCTCTGGGTAAATATTCATACCAAGGCACCCGGCGATTCAGTAGCAAGGGTACAGGCATTGGACCTTCAACTGGCCACCAATGAAAAAGGCTGGTTGGGCGCAGGTATGGATGATATTTATGAACACCGGATCCGGATTTCGCAGGCACCTGTTTTGCTAAAACCAGGTAATTATAGATTCAGCCTGGAACAGATCATGCGAGATGATCCACTTGAGCATATTTTAAATGTGGGTATCCGGGTCGAAAAAGAGCCTGACTAAATATGCCACTTCGTTTTTTACCCAAACAAAAACTGGCCATTGCCACCGTACTATACTGGTTTTTGCTGCTGTATATTATTGCTGCTCTTTTTTTCTGGTATATCCGCTTACAGCAGCAAAGTCAGCAAATGGCTAACTATAAGTTGATGGAACTGGTGGCAGATGACCCAAAATACCTGCAAAAAATTGAGGAAATTAACCAGGAAGCGGAACGGAAAACACATCAATACAGGGGCGAAGGCGCTACATTTTTACTGATTATACTGGTGGGTGCAGTGTTTGTATTCCGGGCTGTTCGACGGCAATTTAAAGTAGCCCAGCAGCAGCAGAATTTTATGATGGCAATAACCCATGAGTTAAAAACACCCATCGCCGTAGCTAAATTAAATCTTGAAACCCTGCAAAAACATAAACTGGATGCAGCCAGGCAGGAAAAGCTGATCCGAATGACGCTGCAGGAAACCAACCGGCTCAATACCCTTACCAATAATATTCTTATTCCCCCGCAACTGGAAGCCGGCGGCTCCCAACTGTTTAAAGAAACCATTGACTTAACCGCCATGACCACCAAACTGGTACAGGAGTTCCAGGTGCGTTTCCCAGACCGCCAATGGGAAACAACTATTGAGCAAGGCATTCATATCCAGGGCGATTCCTTACTGATCCAGATTCTGATCAATAACCTGCTTGATAATGCCGTGAAATACGGGCCTAAAAATTCTGCCCTTTTTATTGCGCTCAAAAAGCAGGAACCTGGTGTTCAACTGGCGGTTTCGGACCAGGGACCAGGTATTCCAGACGGGGAAAAAACACAGGTATTTAAACGGTTCTACCGGATCGGAAATGAAGCGGTTCGAAAAACACAGGGTACCGGCCTGGGCCTGTACCTCTGCAAGAAAATTGTCACCGATCATCACGGCACTATCCAGATAACTGATAATCAGCCCAACGGGGCTACCTTTACCGTTCAATTTTCCAATAAATAAGTC
>NZ_LUKG01000067.1:15228-28459 GCF_001601815.1 Flavihumibacter sp. CACIAM 22H1 | reverse complement strand
TTTTATGAGTCTAGGAAGCCGTATCAGCCGCATTCGGAAGGAACATAAAATTGCCCAGGGAGAGCTGGCCGAGAAAATAGGCATCCACCCTAATGTGCTGGGCAGGTATGAACGCGAAGAAGCCACTCCTTCAGTGGAAGTGGCTGCTAAAATTGCCAAAGCCCTGCGAGTTTCACTCGATTACCTGGTCGGCAATACCGATATCGAACTCGATAAAGCCATCCTGGACAAAGTCATCGCTATTCAAAAACTGCCCAACGAAGACAAAACACATATCATGTACTCTCTCGACGGACTCATACAACACGCCAAAACAAGACTCGCCTATAAATAATAACACCAGCCGCTGATTAATCAGCGGCTGTTACAATAGCCCTAACCTCTTCTTTTAGATAAATTTTTTAACGATTAAAACTCCGAACTACATATAAAATTGCATTCTTGTTCCAGTTCCAAATCCCTTAAACAACTTTCATACTCATTTAAATAGTAGGTACTTTTTTTCCAAGACATAAGAATAAAGTATTTAAATATTCTTTCCCAATATCGAGGGTCTAATTCAAATACAAGTTTATTTTCTTTATCAAAAACCCCCAATAGCTTACTGCCGCTTTTAGACTTAAAGAATATCTCTTTATCATCACCGGTATTAGTAACAAATTGTAGTTTCAATAATTCAATATTAATTCCACTTGCCCCAGTAAGGTCACTAATTGATTTTGCTAATTGTAAAAAATCATTCTCATTTCCTAATAAGCAAAGATTAGGGCCATCAAAACTAAAAACCATTTCGTTTGTAAAATCAACTTTAAGCATATACTACGCCATTAAGTGTGGATTATTTTTTCTATACTGCTCCATCTTCTTATCATATTTTTCTTTCTTCTTCTGGTATTCTTTCATTTTATCTTGATACTCTTTCATTTTTTTATCATAGTCGGCTTTCTGCTTATTATATTCTGTCATCTGCTTTTTAAACTGTTGATGCTGCTTTTGTAAATAGGCAGGATATTGCGTTGCAGGGAAGGTAGAAGGGTCTGTGAACATCAATACAGCAGGATTAAAATCTTTTCCATATATTTTTCCGTCAGGGATTTGAATACCATCAGGTGTCCAGTTTTCCCAAGGATTGTTATCATTCCCGCCTCTTTTTAAATCCCAATGCCCTTTTGGATGATGTTTGTCAGGAGCATGCCACCTTAAAACATCTCCTTTCTCATTTTCTAATCTCGTAGCTCCCTTGTCTTTTAATTTCTCATACCCTTTTGTTCCAGGCTTTATAGGAGTTACTTCCCATTCTCCGCCAAATGGAGGCGTTGGATATGTTGTAGCATCATTTGGATTTATTCCAGATTCATCAAATGGTGTACTTTTCGTTATTGGCGGTGAAGCTGGCGGCAATGGCATATACGGTGCTGGTGGCAACGTCGGAGTTTGCGGCATTGAGAAACCTTGTGGAATTGCTGGTGGAATTGGTGGTAAGGGCTGAACAGGTATAGATGGTAACTTAGGTAAAGTCAATATTGGTTCTGGAAAGATGAGCCATCTTGGAAGAGCTATATTAGGCTCTCCACCATCTAAATCAGTTGCCCATATTGGTGTATTTCCAGCAAATTGATATGGAGTATAAAATGGGAATTGATTTGTCAGCGGATCCACACTCAAGAACTTGCCTATCCTCGGATCATAGATCCTCATTCCATAATCCTGCTGGTTCCCCGCACCCTTTACCTCATTATCATTCTCCTTCCCATTAAACCCATACCGATAATCCGTAACATTAACCTGACGTCCCGGCATCAATCCCCCAAATGCATAATAATCCTGCGCTGATAATTCCTCGGCACGGTACACCAGGTTTCCGCCTACCATCTGCTGAACAGTTCGATCTGAAACCGATACCATTACATTCCCTAAATGGTTGGATAATTCAAAGAACTTCTTACCAAATATACCATTTGCCGCCGGATCATTTACATCGCTGTACTCATCTGTGCCCAAGGGTTCAGCGGCGGGGATTTCATAGGCGGGTTTGAAAATACCCAACCGGATGCTGCCATACAGGTGCTGCTCTGCCCATTTGTAGCTGCTGCCGGTTTGCTCATATACACCCATGGTATTGCCCTGCGCATCGCGGGTATAGAACGTACTTACCGGATTGGTAGCACCCGGCCCTTGCACCAGTTTCCGGATCCGGTTACCAGAGGGGTCGTAACTATAGCTGATGGTGGAGCCATCTGTTTTGGTGATCTGACGGAGGACAATTTTTCCAAAACTATTCTCGGTTGGCGATTGTCAACCATTTGACGGGCCGATATAATGAAAGAGTTGTTGCAACAGGTGCATACGGAACATCTTCATGTCAGCGGTGCGTCAGCCTGTCGCTTAATGATCGATGACGGAGGCGAGAGTCTGGGAAGCCTTCATCACGAATATTAGGTTTTATTGTTTTTTGCTTTACCAACTAGTTCACAAACTCATTTAACTTTTGATGTACAGTTTCAAATAAGCATATAATTGCGTCTCCTTGTTATAAAAGTCACTGGGATAAAAAGAATGGTTACGGAAACCTGGCTTCTAATCCATCAAAATCAATCCATTCTTGCCATTTCCATTGACGACAACGACTTTCAGGAGTATGCGATTCCTCTATTTTGTCGAACATATTAGATACACTGCACCACATTGTAATTCTCTAATATGCGAGGCATACGGAATGGAGTAACGGATCACCTTGATATTCTAGGTGACTCATTAAAGACAAAATGTTACAAAATTTTCAAACACTCAATATCGTTTACAAAGAAAAAACAATACTCAATCTTTCTAACAACACCACTAGGAGTAATCAAAAAACCCTCTTCGCCAACATCAATAAATATTTCTGAAGAAAGATTGTTAGCCAACCTAATAAGAAATACTTCCCAGTCAGGAATAATTTCATGAATTAATACAGAACAAATCATACAGTATATTGGAATGCCTTTGGGCTTGATATTGTAATCTATGTAAAGCTTTGGTAAGATATTGGCATGATTATCTTGTTGATCAGATAAAACCACTTCCCCCAAAGAGAGCGATAATACCTCTCGTATTCCTTCAATTATTTTACTATTGGGAATCTTATTTTGTATAGAAATAGCTACACAAGAACTATTTCGATCTATTGTAAACATCAACTGCTTGTTTATATTCTTCAACACTGAATTGTTTCCCAATTGCGTTTCTAAGTTGGTCCGAATTAGTGCTTCCTGCATCATTCATCAAACCTAATGCCTTTGCTGCACCCCGATTCAAATCAACATACCCACCAACAGCTAAGGGCTTTATTGTACCACCATCGTTATAATACCTATTGCCATTTTTTAATTCGTAAATTGTTCCATAAGTCTTATCCTTTACCTCGGTTGCTAATCCATCATTTATTGCGGATAAATCGCCCTTATAATCAACCCCTTTCACTGCAACAGTATTTTTATCTTTTATATAACTTGATTTAGCTGAAATTCGACTAGCTACATGGCGCTTTTCAAAAGAAGCACCTAATGAAAAATTATTTACATTAAAGCCCAACTGCCGAAGGCTTTTTGTATTCAGCCCCATTTTTCTCAAACCGGCTAAAACTGCGTTTTTTCCATGTTTGGATATTGCATCGCCTACAATCGGCTCTAGTAGTCCAATTAGCCCCGATCCAACTAAGCCTTCCCCTGTAATATTTTTCACCCCAACTTGGTCTATATAGGTCGCCATCCCCATAACTGCATTTGAAGCCATTTTTATCTTCTTCGTACCTATCATGTCAACAACTCCTTCACCAAAAGCCTGCCACAGAGTCACCTTTTCCCAAGCTTGTTCCCAATTTGAAACATTAGGATCAAGCATGTACGCTGTCAACATCTGTGTCATTACATTGATACCGACATTTATACCATATTGTAAAATCCATTGGGCAAATTCACCATCCTTATCTATGTGGGAAATAGGTGAATTTGCAGCAAATGAAAAAGGTGTAAAATAAGGAAATGATGACGAATATGGATCTACACTAAAAAACCTAGCAACTCTTGGATCATAAATCCTTGCCCCAAAATTTATTTGATTGCCTTCACCCTTTACCTCATTATCATTCTCCTTTCCATTAAATCCATACCTGTAATCTACCACACTCTCCTGCCGTCCTGGCATCAAGCCACCGAAGGCATAATAATCCTGTGCCGATAATTCTTCTGCCCGGTAAACCAGGTTGCCACCGATCAGTCGTTGAACCGTACGGTCAGAAACCGTCGTCATCACATTGCCCAGGTGATTGGATAATTCAAAGAACTTCTTACCAAATATACCATTTGCCGCCGGATCATTTACGTCAGAATACGCATCTGATCCCAAAGGCTGGGATAATGCTACCTCGAATGCTGGTTTAAAGATGCCCAGCCGGCTGCTTCCATAAAGGTGCTGTTCTGACCATTTGTAGGTAGTGGCGGATTGCTCATAGACCGCCATTGTATTTCCCTGGGCATCTCTGGTATAGAAAGTGGTCTGGGGGTTTGATCCGCCGGCCTGCGTCACCACCTTTCTTACCCTGTTGCCGGAGGGGTCATAGCTGTAGGTGATGGTAGATCCATTGGACTTTGTAATCTGCCGGATTTTTCCATACACCGTCCAGCTGATAGAAGCCAGTCCTTCTGCTTCATCGGCTGTCAGGTTACCGATCTCATCGTAGGTATAGTTGTCTGGTATTTGTGGGCGGGAAGGATCCTGCACATCCCGCAGCTTATTGTTGACCAGTTTACCCAGCTCATTGCGGGTATAGGAATAACTGAGTTGATCCAATACCTGACCCGTGTTGTTATTTCTGGACAGGGCCAAAATATTCCCATTGGCATCATAGCTGAAATTTTCACCAAATGGTGTGGCTATGCTTCCATTACCCCAACTACTACCTGCCGTAATGGCAGTATGGCGATTTACCCGCAGCAGCCTGTTTAATTGGTCGTATTGATAGGAATTCCCCACTGTTTCACCATTATTCAGCAGTCCAATGGCATAGGTTGCCTGGCTGATATTGCCATTGTACAAAGCTTTTCCGGTAATATCACCCGGGGCACTGGCAGCAGGGTGTGAATAGGAACTGCCAAATGCAGTTAAGCCCGTTGCTATCGGCTCGTAATCAGCACCAAAATAACCCAGGCTGTATCCGAACACATCCGGCATGATGCTCGTATTGTTACCCGATGTATGGCCATCATTCCCCATATCACGACCCGGATTCAGGTGCTGGCTGTTTACTCCTTTAAGCCACCCCTGCAGGGTATAGGCATAATCAATGCCCTGCACATTTTGCTGGCCAAGTATGGTTCGGGCTAGTGGTCCATGCAGGTAGTATTGGTACTTGGTCTACTTGTTCCACTGCGATTCCGTGAAATTAATATTATCCCGACTGGTCAATACATCAGTCAATCGATTTTCTGCATCGTACTTATCCACTGTTAAAAATACTTATTTTCCAAATTATCAAAATCAATCCATTCTTGCCATTTCCATTGACGGAACATGCTATCAGGTGTGTGCGATTCTTTAATATGGTCAAACAAATTAACATACACACCTCCGTTTTCAATTTCTTGAATTTTTGAAGCATAAGGAAATGATAATACTTTGCTTTTTTCAACCAGATTGAAGAATGGCTCAAAAAAAAACATTTTCCATCCTGAAACAAGCCATGCCTCACCAATCATTAATTCTCTACCTGCATTAAATTTTGTTAAATAAATTTTATCTCCAAAAATTCCAATTTTATGTGGTGTGCTTTTAACAGAATCTAAGATAAAATTTGGGATTCTCAAATGTGTATATAATGATTTAGACGAACTGGATTGAACTAATGTATATTCAAAATTATACAAATAAGCACAAATCAAATTTTTACGAAGATTCAATATTTTAAGTATATCATTTTCATTTGGCGTGAACAATTTTTCATCTTGTACTATCAAAACAGATTGATGTGGATTCTTGCCAGCTGTACTTCCCACAGAAAACAAATTCCCATTTTCATCTTGCAAAGCAATTGATGAATTAGGTAGTGATTTAATAATTTCTCCAATGTGTTTCTTTTCGTTCCATTTGTAACCTTTATAACCCTTCGTAAAAGAGAATGGTACAAATTTGATAACTTCTTTATATAAATAGTAATACTCCTCCCCTCCTAACGAGTTATTCGGAAATGAAATCCTTAATCCAATTTTCATATAAATTTTATTCAATATCAATAAATCGCACATCAACTTTCATCTGACCAGCCCTTTCAATGACATTCCTTAAAACTTCACGATTATAGCCAACCGGAGTTGCAATGTGCAATTCAACCTTATTGATAGTTCTTTCTACTCCATTGTAAACACCAGAGCCAACTCTCTTCAAATCAGCCAAATCATCGATATTTTTCATAATATTTGAAAAATCAAAATTTGAATTTGCATTAACTGTTTTAAGACTAATAGCGACACCATCAGATGCATTATAGAAGTAAATTGTTTTAAAAAAGGTGACGCAGTTTCTGCAAGCCATTCAAAACCAGCTGAAATATACCGTGATGCAGCCTTTGCCTCCAAAATAGCACCTCTAGCAAAATCATGAAGTTTCCATGCTCCATCTACTGAATATTGAGCTGCAATATTTCTAGCAACTATAGCATACCCTTTGCCAAAAGTTGAAAATAACAGTCCCAAAATCTACTGCACCAGTTACTCCAATGAATATAGCTGTTTTTACATGACCCTCAGAAACCAAACTGCTCGCATCATAAAACGCTTTAACTGGACTTATTTCTTAGAAAATGCCAAAAAGATTCTTGGATTTTGCATACTTGAACATTGCTTTATTATAATCCGCATATTCCTGCTGCCTATCAAACTTTCTGTGAATAATATCAGTCGCCTCCTGCATTTTATGAACCTGTGCCGCTGAATAATAACCAGCTTTATTCAAAACATCAATTGGTGTCATTATGGGAATCTTTGCCTTGCTTTCGGTCCATCCTGAAATATTATTATAATAGTACCATTCTAGACCATCTAAATCAATTCCATCAATTGGTCTGTTACTCGCAATCGGGTAAGGAGTTAAACTTGGATAATTATTTGCAATTGGATCTGTTGCTAAAAATCTACCTAATCGAGTTGCATAAATTCTGATTCTATAATCTTGTAGGCCTCCAAGGGCAAATACCTCATTGTCATTCTCCTTCCCATTAAATCCATACCGATACAACCCTGCTGTTCCTGTAGCACCACCAATATTCCCTGTGCCCGCATAGCTCTCATCAGCGATATAAGCCTCAAATTCATCAGTAAGACCACTCTCAAACTCACCTACCAATTCAATACTACTCGACGCTACATATTCCACCGACTCAGTTCCGGAGCGGGTGTTCAATACCAGATCAACCGGTACCTGATAGCCATTTACTTCCGTGGTTTCCGAGAACTCCCCGCCTGCTATGTTCAACCCCTGGCCAAACTGGCGGCCCGGCATCAACATACCAAAGGGATAATAATCGCTGGCAGTTACCACATCGGATTCGTAGTAATCGATATTGATAACATCGGTACTGAACCCGTTCTTCCGATCGCTGATGGTAGCCAATACATTGCCCAAATGATTGCTTAATTCAAAGAACTTTTGCCCGCGGTAGCTGCTGAACACCGTTGGTGCGGTATAGTTCTGTTTGGCATCTACCCGACGATTAAAGATACCAATTCGGCTGCTGCCATACAAATGCACCTCCCGCTGTAACAAGGTAGCCGGTAAGCCTTTGCTGGTTCCGCTGGTTTCATAGGTGCTCATTACATTTCCCGATGCATCGCGCACATACCAGGTATAAGCTGTGTTACCCGATGGTTTGGCAACGGATTTACTGATCCGGTTACCGCCAGCATCGTATTTATACCCTATCACCGTACCATCTCGTTTGCTGATTTGTCGGATTTTTCCATATACCGTTCAACTGATTTGATTGATGCCTTCGGCTGAGTCGCGCACTAGGTTACCGATGGCGTCGTAGTAATAGTTGTTCACCAGCTGGTCGTCGATGTCTTCGATGTATTCCGCACTGTTCACATTATCGCGTACCCGAACCAGTTTGTTATTGAGCAGGCGACCATTACCATCGCGGTTATACTGATAGGTCAAACTATCCATGGGCAGCTTGCCATCGGTACCATAGCGCTGATACCGTAAAATGTTACCATTCGGATCATCCGCAATCCGCTCCCGATAGCCCTGCATTACCGTCATGGCCGACCAACCGTTAAGGAGAGAAACAATAATTTAAATTGATCGATCGATATAATAGACCTGCTTAATTGTGGGTTCAAAACAGTATATCACCCTTTTGTACTCGTTGCTTTTTACCTCGATATTTTACCTGGGGAGATGATGGCGCGCATTCCGCGCTCTACCCTCCACGATTGGAAGCATAAAATAGTTACAGAACTAATGGGATATGATTGGTATTGTGAACAGCAACCCTATTTTACTACACTGCAGGCTATTGCGATCAATCAACGATTGATGCTATGGAATCGGGCCCTGTTGCGACTGATTGCCTTGAGACGGTTCATGAAAAAGTGTCCTACTCAGATGGAGAACCGATTGTTTCATGCAGCGGAAGTGGTTGTGCATACCATCCAAAAAATACAAGCTGTTGCCGGCTTGAACTTTACATTGAAGGCTCTTTCACTCTCCCATCGGCAGTACTGGCGGGTACGACAGAAAATCTGGTGTGCGGTTTCTGTGCTCAATCGCTGTTTGATTAAACACCCGGCCCAGTTCGCAAAACAGGAAGTTAGGGTGATCAAAGGTTACTGTATGAATTGCCGGTTGCTTCATTGGCCGCTCAGTTCTATTTACCACCAGCTCATCCGGGAGACCTCCTATCGATTCCAGTTGAGTACGTTTTATAAGTACGTGCGGCTATTAGGGGTGAAAAGAACAACGCCTATTCACCGAAGAAAAAATCATGCTACCGGGATACGATCACAAAATCCGCTAGAGCTCCTGATCGAGGCGGCTCATAAAAAACTGAAGTATCGTTTTCTCTATCACAAAATCATCCCCGACATCGATTACCTCCGACAATACCCGGTTGAAGCCATTGACGGCTACAACAACCGACCGAATGCGGTACTGGACGGATTAACGCCCTTTGAAGTGCTAGCTGGAAAATCAATCAACAAACAGCAGCTTTCTATAGAAATGCAAGCAGCCTGTACTGCCAGAATAGCTGTCAATCAACAATATAATTGTTGCGAATGCAGCTTCTAATTATCCAATAAAGAGTATCAGAAAATATTCTCTTAGCTAAACTGGTTTATTTATTATCAACCTGTTTTTCTCTTCTAAATCAACTGATTCGGAGATCCGATTCTGCGATGTTAGTCAAAAAAAGTCCACCTGCAACCGCTGTCCGGATATCCGGACAGCCAATTGTACAAAGACCGTAGACGTTGCCCTGAATCTAAATCAAGGAGTTGTTGGTTTATTTTTGTCTTTTTCTACACCATTATCATCAAATAGTAAGTCAAGTCTTTCCAGTTCCATTATTAACATATCTTGGAAATTATTCCAAGAGTTAAGTGGTTTTATGGAATTCTTATTGCATCGATGTACTTTATTCGTCGTTCTGTCGATATAAAGAAGTGAGCCATCCCAACTATATCCACCAATAAAAAAGTGCTGAGAAAGGGCTCCTTCTATTCTTTCTTCAACATTGGGAGTGAAAATAGAATATGGCTGCCATGCAGACTCAAGTGTTCTACCTGATTTGAGTCGTAGCCCATCTAAACTTAAGGTATCTATAAATACCTTTAATCCATTAGAATAATTCAACAAAAAATCTCTATAATCTTCAGGAATTTTGGCTCCAATAGTCTGCTCAATCGACTTAATCTGCGATAAGTTTAAAACGGGAAATAATTTGTTTAGCCAAGCATGGGGGGCGACGTGAGGAGCTTTGCCTATCAATACCGTCCCATCATTTAACTTTTGTTCACCAAGAGTTCTGTATTTTTCTATTATTTTCTTTGCCTTTTCAAAATAATGCATATAAAAGTAGCTATTTTTTTTACTTCGATTTATTAACTTGCCTTTTGTCTTATTCCTAAAATTTTCTCTATGTCTGAAGGCTTCCCATTTTGAGTACGATTTATAAGTATAATTTTCCGTTGGTTTCTACAGGCCTGTTTGTAGCGAAGGCGTAGCCGAAGCGGAAAGCAGGCCTGTAGAAAGTTCTTTTTTTTTTCCGGTACACCTTGGGTGGTAACCCGCCTAATGAATCATGTGGCCGATGGTTGTTATAATCAGCAAGCCACACCTCGGATATTTCTCTTACCTGATCCAGATTATCAAATGTATAGGCATCCAATACATGGCCGCGGAAACTTCTATTAAATCGTTCAACATACGCATTCTGGCATGGTTTGCCTGGTTGAATGTATTTAAAAGCTATTCCATAGGCCAGGCTCCAGGATCGTGTCAACTTCGATATAAATTCAGGTCCGTTATCCATTCTGATCTTTTGTGGCTTGCCATACCGGTTGATTAAATGGTTCAATACCCAGATCACCCGACTACTTTTTAACGAATAATCTATCTTAATGAATAAAACTTCCCGGTTAAAATCATCGATCACATTAAATGATCTGAACCTGGTTCCATTGCTTAGCACATCCGTCATAAAGTCAATGCTCCAGTTGTGGGTAAAACGTTCCGGTACTTCAAGCGCTTCCCTGACTCTTGTCGGCAACCGTTTCTTAACCTTGCGTCTGAGCGGTAGTTTCAGATCCTTGTATATCCTATGTAGCCGTTTGTGGTTAACCGCCACCCCCTGGTTCCTTAAACGATGATAGTACTTCCAAAAGCCTTCAATGGGCTGCTCTCCGGCTAGTTTTTCCAAATGACGGATATTGGTACTATCATCTTTTACAGACCGGTAATGCAGGCTACTTCTGCTAATCTTAAGCACGCGACACGCCTTGCCGATGTCTTGGGGACGCTCCTCCTTGAGTTCCTCCATGATTCTTCGCTTGTCGCAAGGCTTTAAAGCTTTTTTTCAATGATATATTTAGCTGTATCCAATTCCATAGGCAAATTGGCATACATGCGTTTCAGCCGGGCATTTTCTTCTTCAAGCTCTTTGATACGCTTTAGCTCACTGGCTTCCATACCGCTGGCGCCACTTATAAAATGTCGCCTTACTTACACCATGATCACGGTGAAGCTCTTCAAATGATTTACCTTGCTCAAACTCTTTTAGAATGTTGGCAATCTGTGTGTGACTGAATTGACTCTTTCTCATACTTTACAGTTTAAATGTATAAACTTTCTGTCTACAAATAAACCGTACTGTTTTACGGGAAGCTTACCGAAACCTTTGTCTCCAAAAAACGATTCAAAGAATACCTCCAAAAAAATATCGAAGCTCTGTAAAAAAAACGCCCCGGAAAAACCGGGTCGTTTTTTTTATAATGCGATTCCTAACTCATTCAGAAGAAAAGGCTTATTCTCTCCAACTTATCTCCAGATAGATAGAAATAAAAAGAAAGGCCATTTCCCACCTCTATTAATAAGTAATCAAGATTTGATTTTTCATAAGAAATCACCCATTTTAAATTTGCCAAATTCAACATATGAACAATGGCAGAAACGGTCGTATTCTTGTCTATTAAAAAATAATTTTCTTCTATGGATACGTCGAATTTTGCATCAGTATTTATGAAAAAAATATCCACATACTCTACTCGCCTATTAAGTGATACCCTGATTTCACCATAGTGAAAAAATTTTCCGTTGTCACCATAGTCCTCCACATCGTCAGGTTTACCCATATGATTAATCAAGTCTGTTTCTGTTGAAACTTGGGTTATCCCATTGAACTCACCCCTAAAAAAGAAAAGATTAAAATCGAACTTTTTCATTCTATAATTTTTCAAGTACCTTAATAAGATAATTAAACTCGTGCGCTTTATCAATTGCAAGTTGGGAATCTTTAGTAAATCTAAACGCATGTTGGGCATACTCCTGTGCGCTTTTTATTCTTGTTAGTAACTCAGTTCTAAACTTAGCACTATTCATAGCTTGATTAAAGAGAGTAACCGCCCTTTTAATATCATCGGCTGTTCCTACCAGTTTTCCAACTTGCACCAAACCTATTCCGCCATTTTGTGTGGGCCTTAAACCTAATTCCATCTTTGCTACAACTTCATCAAAATGCAAATGAACACCTTTCTTTAAAACATCAGGATGACCGGTAACTCCAAAACGTATCTGTTTCCCATATGCTGTTAATGTTTTAGATACCTTTCCAAATATTCCCACAAGGGAAGTCTTGCTTTTACTCCCCATTTGAATCATATTGGAAGTGGCAGAAACTGCAGAAGTTTGAGGAAGACCCGCATTAAATATCTCCTCGCCATTAACATTGGTTTGAAGAAACTGCTGATACGACAAATTTACATCGTCATTTAATGGCGAGGTGGATAATGCAGTATATCGATTGGGGTTGGATTGTCGAAAAACACTATATCGAACATTTTCCTCATCATTGTTATTGACCACAACCCATGAATGCTCAAGTTTGATAATATTTTCCTCGTCAATCTTATTATCGTTTGCATACTCCTCTGCCCTAGTCATATAGAAGTCATTTCTGGCACCTCGGAATAACCTAGTCCAAAAACCAGGCTTTTTAGGTGGGTCGTCCCCATCTGGATCATTTAATAGAATCGGATTATTATGAAATGCTGCCTAAGGGCTTTCGTGATATTTTACGATAGGATCTATATTCCACCTTCTACCCAACCTCGGATCATACTCCCAGAACTCGGCTGTGTAACTATTTCCGACACCGTTAATCTCATTGGACATTTCTTGCCCATTAAATCCATACCGATAATCCGTAACATTAACCTGACGTCCCGGCATCAATCCCCCAAATGCATAATAATCCTGCGCTGATAATTCCTCGGCACGGTACACCAGGTTTCCCCCTACCATCTGCTGAACAGTTCGATCTGAAACCGATACCATTACATTCCCTAAATGGTTGGATAATTCAAAGAACTTCTTACCAAATATACCATTTGCCGCCGGATCATTTACGTCAGAATACGCATCTGATCCCAAAGGCTGGGATAATGCTACCTCGAATGCTGGTTTAAAGATGCCCAGCCGG
>NZ_LUKG01000067.1:0-14835 GCF_001601815.1 Flavihumibacter sp. CACIAM 22H1 | reverse complement strand
TGTACCCCTCCCCAAAAATCCTACAGTTGAAAAGTAGACAGAAATGTTTAAATTCAACTACTGTAGAAACATGAAAAAGTCAAAATTCACAGAAACGCAGATCACTAGTGCTATCAAGGCACACGAAGGAGGAAAAGATGTTCAGCAAATTTGCCGGGAACTAAACATCAACCGCGCGACCTTTTACACCTGGAAAAAAAGGTATTCCGGCATGGATGCAGAACTGTTGCGGCAATTCAAAGAGATCCAGCGGGAAAATATGGAACTCAAACGGATGTACGCGGACCTGAGCCTGGATCATTCTCTTTTGAAAAAAGTCATTGAAAAAAAGCTTTAAGGCCCTGTCAAAAGCGAGCCATTGCCGAGGAACTGGTACTAGAGGAAAAAATAAGCGTTGTCAGGGCCTGCCGGATTGTTGAGTTGGATCGGTCGATGTTCTATTACACGTCTGTTAAGGATGACAGCGAAGTGGAAGCCAAACTCAACAGCTACCTGGAAATTAGAGTAATAAGCAATCGTGGCTGCGGTGAATATTTCAAACGAATGCGCAAAGAGGGATATTCCTGGAACCAAAAACGGGTGGAGCGCATTTATCGAAAAATGGGTTTATGCAAACGACGAAGGAAAAAGCGGCGCATTCCCAATCCGCCGAAACGACTTATGGTGCCTAATACTAGGAATGAGACCTGGAGCATGGACTTTGTGGAAGATCGACTGGAAAATGGTCGTAAAATCCGAACCCTCAATATATTGGATGACTTTAATCGGGAAGCACTGGCAATGGAAGTATCCTACTCTTTTCCGGCAGAACGTGTTATAGAAATACTGACCCAATGCTTTGAATGGCACGGTAAGCCTCGAAAAATACGCACTGACAATGGAACTGAATTTATTGCCCATAAAACCCAGGAGTTCTTTTTAAAAAATCAAATTGATCACATCCCTATCCAAAAAAGAAAACCAATGCAGAATGGATACGTAGAGCGATTTAACCGTAGTTACAGAGAAGGTGTACTGGATGCTTATATATTAACTACTATCCACCACGCAAGAGAAGAAACATATGTATGGATGGAAGATTACAATAACAATCACCCACATGAAAGCCTTGGCGATAAAGCACCCACAGAATTTACGTAAATCATTTTTAGTAATTCTAGGGAAACGAATTAAATTGTCTTATGATCTGTAGGAAAAAAGGGGTGGGTACAATAGTTATTATAGAAAAGACTTTCACATAGTAAGCCTAGAGGAATATGGAAGTAAATTGACTACGCCTTGCACTGGGCATAATTAGAAAATTAAAGTGTGATATAGTCAAAATGAGAAAGGGTAAATTCTCTTTATTTATTCAACGATTATCAGAAATTCTGGAATTGTTTATACCTTCTAAAATTTAAGAATAAACTTAACCCGACAGGAAGTGCTCGAACCTCAAATGAATTTGATAATCATTTATTTAAAAAACATTAGGTTTTATTTTGTCCCAAAAGGGTAGGTTAACGTAGTTGGTAGTCCCGACAGGAATCGAACCTGTATCTAGAGTTTAGGAAACTCCTATTCTATCCATTGAACTACGGGACCAGCGGAACAATTTTCTATTCCGGGGTGGCAAAAATAATGGTTTTGACCGTGCGAACAACGGATTAATTAGCTAGCTTACCAGCTGAAACTTTCTACATGATCCCGAACAATACCAGCCCCGCCGCCTGCCGCTATCTTATACTGATAGCCCTTAGCGGCCTGCTTTGCCTGAACGGACAAAGCCAAACCGCCCAGCCAGGCAAAACAACCCGGGGCGGAAAATCCCCCAAAACAACCGCAAAGCATTCATCCAAAACCAACCCCTCCATGCAAATCCGGATCAACCATATTGCTCTCTATGTCTCCAACCTCCACACCAGTACCGCCTTCTACCAGGAGGTAATTGGCCTCGATACCATACCCGAACCCTTTCACGACGGTCGCCATACCTGGTTCAGTATTAGCGAAAACGCCCACCTCCACCTCATTTCCGGCCGTGCCACCCCACCAGAACCCGAAAAAAATACCCATCTCTGCTTCTCTACCGGCAAAATGGACGAACTGCTGGAAAAACTAAAGGCCAAAGGCATTCATTACGAAGACTGGCAAGGAAAAGCCTTCACCGTTACCAAACGCGTGGACGGTATCCGTCAGATTTACCTGAAAGACCCCGACGGATACTGGATCGAAATAAATGATGATTTTTAATCATTTCAGAATAGCACGCAGACCCTGGCTTACCCGACCGGTGAGCGCAGTATTTCCTTAACTTTGCGGTCCATTTTATAACTATGAAGTTTTACAATTTTGTTATTCGCTATAGGCTGATGCTGGGTATTGCCCTGCTGGCAATCGCTGTCCTTACCAATGTATATGCTGGTTTCTGGCCCGCTTTTATCGCTTACCTCATCGGCGCCGTGCTGATTTTCGGGCATTTTTTCTTCGGCCCCATGCGCCTTATCCAGGAATACATGGAATCCGGTGATATGGAAGGCGCCGAAAAAATCCTGAACCAGGTAAAATACCCGAACCTCCTCTATAAACCCATCCGCTCGGTATTCTATACCCTAAAAGGCAATATCGCCATGATGAAACAGGATTATGACGGAGCCGAAAAAATGATGAAAAAAGGGCTCGACCTCGGTATGCCTATGAAAGAAGCAGAAGGCGCCTCCCTCCTGCAAATGGGTATGATGGCCTTACAAAGAAACGATATGAAAGGTGGTGAAAATTATATCCGCTCCGCCCTCCGTAAAGGCCTGCCCGATAAAGAAAATGAAGCCGCCGCCTACCTGCAGATGTGCTCCATCATGATGACCAAAAGAGAATTCAGGGCGGCCAAGGACTTTTTCCGCAAGGCAAAAGCGTTGAAGCCAACCACCCCCCAGATCGTAGACCAGATTAAACAAATTGAAAAATATATAGCCAGGATGCCGGGTTAAAAGAGTTCTTTTACCCCTGTAACCGCTCATCAAACCGGCCCGGCCGGTAGCCCTATTCCGAAAAATCTCAATTCGGAAACAGTTCCTGCACTTTTGTAAACCGGTACGCAAAGATTTCCTGTAACTGCCGGTTTACAAATAATGCATTCGCCAAATCGCCCAGCCACCATAAGGGAATTTTGTAATGCACAATATCCGTCATCTCCACCCCACCGGCAACTTCGCGGAAATGGTGCTGGTGATGCCACATACTATAAGGCCCATAACGTTGCTCATCCACAAAAAACTTGCCTTCCTCCACATGCGTAATTTCTGTCATCCAATAGAGCGGAATCCCCAACACCGGACGAACCGTGTATTCAATAATCTGACCGGCATACATTTTTTCACCATGATGTTTGGATATGATATGGAAGCCAAGTTTGGCTGGAGTAATGGTAGCAAGGTTCGCCGGACTGGAAAAAAAATCCCAGGCTTTTTCCAGGCTTACCGGTAATACCTGCACCGTTTTTAATGAATAAACTGCCATATAAATTAATTGCTGCTTTAACAACCCCATTACATGAAAATGGTTCGGGATGAACACAAATCGGTTAAGTTTGCAGCTTCAATGACACAAGATTTCAGCAACTTCAGCACTATAGCGCGAAAAAAAGCCGGCTATTCCCTGGCTTTGTTTCTGTTGCTCCTTATCCTTACCAGCCTTTTTGAAAGCTGCGCCAATATTATTCCACCCCTTGGTGGCCCCAAAGACACCCTTCCCCCCATACCTCTTTCCTATCAGCCAAAAGATTCCACCCTCAATTTCAAAGGGCAACGTATCGTTTTCAGTTTTAATGAATACGTAACCCTCGACCAGATCCAGGAAAACCTGCTGGTAAGTCCCACTCCCAAAATAAGGCCCACGGTAGAATCCAAACTGCGTACCGTAACCGTTAAACTTCGGGATACCCTCGAACCTAATACCACTTATACCCTAAACTTCGGGAAAGCTATCCGCGATGTAAATGAAAACAACCCGCTTACCAATTTTACCTATACTTTTTCCACCGGCTCATATATTGATTCGGTTGAACTTACAGGTAACGTAATACTGGCTGAAACCGGGAAACACGATTCCACCTTAATTGTACTGTTGCACCGCAACCTGGACGATTCCGCCGTGGCCAAAGAATACCCCCGTTATTACACCCGTGTAGACAGTTCAGGCAATTACCATTTTAAAAACCTTGCACCCGGTACCTATGCCCTTTACGCATTAAAAAATGAAGGCGTTCCGCAGTATGCCGACAGTACCCAATTGTTTGCCTTCCATCCCCAACATATTGTGCTGAATGAGCAGTTTCGTGACCCCATCCAGCTCTATGCATATGCAGAACCGGCTCAACCCAAACCAGCCAAAAAATCCGCCGCCTCCGGAAACCGGCGGAAAGAAAAAGAAGAAGAACAGGACCGCCGCCTGCGCTTTAGCCTGAACCTCGAAAACAATACACTGGATGTCCTGAAAAACCTGGTGCTAAGTTTCCCCGATTCCCTGAAAACCTTTGACACCACCAAATTACTGTTGACGGATGAGCAGTTTAAACCGCTCAGCTATCGCCTCGAAACCGATAGTACCGGTAAACTTTATACCCTTTTTTACAACTGGCCTATTGACCAGGGATTTAAACTCATAACCCAACAGGGGCTGGCAGAAGATACCCTGGGAAAATCAGTGCTTAGAACCGATACCCTTTCTTTCCGTACCATGAAGGAAAGTGATTACGGCAGTATCCGCTTCCGTTTTCCCAATGTAGATACCAGCCTGCACCCCGTATTACAGTTGGTGCAGAACGATAAAGTATTGTTCAGTTACGCCATACCCGGTAAAGAACTGCGTATTGCCCGGTTCCGCCCCGCAGAATTTGAACTCCGCATCCTCTTCGACGAAAATCAAAATGGAAAATGGGACTACGGTAAATTCTTTGGTGAAAAACGACAACCTGAAAAAGTGAAGGCAATCGGGAAAAAAATTACCATCAAAGGAAACTGGGACAATGAAATCGATATCAATCTTTAGGATGCGTTAAATTTGCCGGATGCAACTCCCTTCTGCCTTACTGGAACAAGCGGTGAACGAATTCAGCAAACTACCCGGCATCGGAAAAAAAACAGCCCTTCGACTGGTCTTGCATCTCCTGAAACAGGAGCCGGAAAAAGTAGCGGCTTTTGGCGAAGCTCTGATGCGCATGCGTACAGAAACCCATATCTGCCAGCGCTGTTATAATTTATCCGACAGCCTGCTTTGCTCTATCTGTTCTAATCCTATGCGCAAGCAGGAAATCATTTGTGTGGTAGAATCTATCAGGGATGTAATCGCCATAGAAAGTACACAGCAATACAGCGGCACTTATCACGTTTTAGGCGGCATAATCTCACCGTTGGATGGGGTGGGTCCCGACCAATTATACATCGAACCACTGCTTAAGCGCGTACAGGAAGGAAGCGTACAGGAATTGATTTTTGCCCTCAACCCAACTATCCAGGGCGATACCACTATTTATTATATCCAGAAAAAACTATCGCCCGCAACCGTTAAGGTAACTACCATTGCCCGCGGTATTGCCTTCGGGGGCGAACTCGAATATGCCGATGAAATGACCCTTGCCCGAAGCCTGCAACACCGCATGCCGGTTGAAAATTTAAAGGTCTGAGTAAGCGGTAATAGGCCGACGGGCGGGGAATGCATTCGTTATGCCCCTTTATCCTTATCTTTGCACGGCCAGGGGGATTTGTTTATTGTTCGACCTGGCAACGCCAACAGCGATTAACTGAACTAATAAACGTCGTTCGAAACTCACCTCTCCTGTTTCCCCCGCGTTTATAGTGCAGCTAGCCTGTTTGGTAATTATATCAAACCAGTTATCAATGACCATGAAAGATATACGGCAAGCATTGCAAGAAAGAATCCTGATCATCGACGGCGCCATGGGCACCATGATTCAGAGACACCGCCTTACCGAAGCCGATTACCGGGGAGAACGATTCAAAAACTGGCCATCCGACCTCAAAGGTAATAATGACCTGCTTTGCCTTACCCAGCCCGATATTATCGAAGGCATTCATCGTCAATACCTTGATGCAGGCGCCGATATCATTGAAACCAATACATTTAATTCACAGAAAGTGAGCTTGGCCGACTATAATATGGAGGCCCTCGCCTATGAAATAAACCTGGCCGCCGCACAGCTTGCCCGAAAAGCCGCCGACGCATTTACCCGGCAAACCCCTTCCAAACCCCGCTTTGTGGCAGGCGCTATTGGCCCACTTAATAAAACCCTCAGCCTGTCGCCCGATGTCAACAATCCTGGTTACCGCGGATTACTATGGGACGAGGCCGTGGCTGCTTACTACGAACAAATAAGCGGACTGGTAGACGGAGGAATTGACCTTCTACTCATCGAAACCATTTTTGATACCCTTAATGCAAAAGCCGCCATTTTTGCGGTAAAGAAATATTTTCAGGATAAACAGGTACCGGAATTGCCAATCATGATCAGTGGTACCATTACGGACGCTTCCGGGCGTACCCTTTCCGGGCAAACCCTCGAAGCCTTTTATATTTCCGTTATGCATGCCAAACCCCTTAGCATTGGTTTAAACTGCGCACTGGGTGCAGCTGATATGCGCAGCCATATTGCAGAACTGAGCGGCATTGCATCCTGTTACACTTCGGCCTATCCGAATGCAGGCCTGCCCAACGCTATGGGAGAATACGACGAACAACCGGAAGAAACCGCCCATTTCCTGGAAGACTGGGCCCGGGAAGGATTTGTGAATATTGTAGGCGGCTGTTGTGGCACCACCCCGGATCATATCCGGCATATTGCAGAACATGTAAAAAACTTTCAACCCCGCCCCTTACCAACCATCGCAAGCACTATTGAAGCATGAGCACGATTCAACCCTTTTTACGCCTGTCCGGTTTAGAACCCCTGGTAGTTCGCCCGGAAACCAATTTCCTGAATATTGGTGAACGTACCAATGTAACCGGGTCAAAAAAATTCGCTCGCCTCATCCGCGAAAATCAATACGAAGAAGCCCTGTCTGTTGCACGCCAACAAGTGGAAAACGGCGCACAGATTCTGGATGTTAATATGGACGACGCCCTGCTAGACGGTGTGCAGGCCATGACAAAATTCCTGAATCTGCTGCAAAGCGAACCAGATATTGCCCGAATCCCGATCATGATCGATTCGTCCAAGTTTGAAATCATCGAAGCCGGGCTGAAATGTGTACAGGGAAAATGTATTGTGAACTCCATTTCCATGAAAGAGGGAGAGGAAAAGTTCAAACGCGAAGCCAATACCTGTAAACTATTCGGCGCAGCAGTAGTAGTAATGGCTTTTGATGAGCAAGGCCAGGCCGATACCCTGCAAAGACGGGTAGATATCTGCACCAGGGCTTATAACATACTGGTGAATGAAGTTGGATTCGATCCGCAAGACATCATCTTTGATCCCAATATTTTTGCAGTGGCCACCGGGTTGGAAGAACATAATAATTATGCAGTTGATTTTATTGATGCCACACGTATCATTAAACAACGTATGCCGCTTGCCAAAATTAGCGGAGGAGTAAGTAACCTCTCCTTCTCCTTCCGCGGAAATGACCATGTCCGCGAAGCCATGCACAGCGTGTTTCTCTTCTATGCCATCAAAGCAGGTATGGATATGGGTATAGTGAATGCGGGGCAACTGGTGGTATACGATGAAATTGAACCTGAATTACGTCGTTTATGCGAAGACGTTATCCTAAATCGCAATAATGACAATAACGAAGCCACCGAAAAGCTGATCAGCTTTGCAGAATCCGTTAAGGCAAAAGGAAAAGTAACCGTTAAGGACGAAGCCTGGAGAAATGAACCGGTTGAAGCAAGACTGACCCATTCTCTTATTAATGGAATTACAGATTATATAGACATAGACACGGAAGAAGCCCGCCAAAAATACCCCCGTCCTTTAGATGTGATTGAAGGACCCTTGATGGATGGCATGAATGTAGTGGGTGATTTGTTTGGCGCCGGAAAAATGTTTCTGCCCCAGGTTGTAAAAAGTGCGCGTGTAATGAAAAAAAGCGTTGCATGGCTCACGCCTTTTATTGAAGAGGAAAAGAAAAATAACCCCAATGCCCAACAGGGCTCCGCTGCCAAAGTACTGCTTGCTACCGTTAAAGGAGATGTACACGATATCGGGAAAAATATCGTAGGAGTGGTGCTGGGATGCAATGGATATGATATTATTGATCTGGGTGTTATGGTACCGGCCGATAAGATACTGGAAACTGCCATCAAAGAAAAAGTAGATATTATCGGGCTGAGTGGTCTGATCACCCCATCGCTCGATGAAATGGTACATGTAGCCCATGAAATGAAACGCCGCAATATGCAGCAGCCACTCCTTATCGGGGGGGCCACTACCAGTCGCATGCATACGGCTGTAAAAATTGCACCGCAATACGATAACGGCGTAGTTCATGTGCTGGATGCATCACGCAGTGTAACCGTGGCCAGTTCATTACTGAGCAGTGAGCAGAAAACCAAATTCCTTGCCGATACCGTTTCGGAATATCATCAGCTGAGAGAGGATTTCGAAAAGAAAAAAACATTCAAAGCCTACCTTTCTTTTGAAGAGGCTACGGCAAATAAAGTTGCCATCGACTGGCCTTCCTATAAACCGGTAGCTCCCCGGTTTACAGGAACAAAACTATTAGAAGACGTTCCCTTAAACGAACTGGTACCTTTTATCGACTGGGGCCCGTTTTTTATTGCCTGGGAACTAGGCGGTCGATTTCCGCAGTTACTGGAAGATGAAGTGATTGGAAAAGAAGCTACCAGGCTTTACCAGGATGCACTGGCCCTGTTGCAAAAAATCGTAGAGGAAAAATGGCTGAAAGCAAGAGCCGTGGTAGGCTTCTGGCCTGCAAATTCAACCGGTAACAGTATTCTGCTGAAAACAACACCCGCTACTGTTCAATTGGAATGTTTACGGCAACAGGTCAAAAAAGCTGCTGGACAACCCAACTTTTCCCTGGCCGATTTTGTGGCCCCCCAGGAAAGCGGCATCACCGACTATATGGGTGCTTTCTCTGTTACCATCGAAGGAATTGAACCCCATCTTCAGAAATTCCAGGAACAACACGACGATTACAATAAAATTATGCTACAGGCATTGGCCGACCGGTTTGCAGAAGCCCTGGCCGAATGGCTGCATGCTAAAACAAGAACAGACTGGTGGGGCTATGCCAAAAACGAACAGTTGAGCAACGAGGAACTGATCCGTGAAAAATACGTGGGTATTCGCCCTGCACCCGGTTATCCTGCCTGCCCGGATCATACAGAAAAATACAAACTATTTCATTTGCTTGGTGGAGAGCAAACCACCGGAATTATGCTTACGGAATCGCTGGCCATGTACCCGGCAGCTTCCGTTTGTGGCTGGTATTTTGCGCATCCGCAAAGCCAGTATTTTGGCGTTGGAAAAATTAAGGAAGACCAGTTGCAGGCATATGCCCAGCGAAAAGCCTTATCATTGGAAGAAATAACCCGCTGGTTACGGCCTATATTAGAAGATTAAGTAAATCTGTTACAGGAAATGAACTGGATATTATTGATAATTGCCGGATTATTTGAAGTTGGTTTTGCAACCTGCCTGGGCAAAGCAAAACAGAGTACCGGGGTGGTATCTACCTATTGGATGATCGGGTTTTTCATTTGCCTTTCAATTAGCATGTTCCTGCTTTATAAAGCCACCCAAACATTGCCCATTGGAACAGCTTACGCAGTTTGGACAGGTATTGGCGCTGTAGGCACCGTATTGGTTGGCATTATCTATTTCAGGGAACCTGCAGAATTCTGGCGCCTCTTTTTCCTGACCACACTGATTGCTTCTATTATCGGGCTAAAATTTGTGTCCTCACAATAACCCGAGTTGATATAACTCAATTAAGCAGGTGGTTGCATTAAAACAAAAATGAATAAGCACCCCGTACCAAAGCGTGTCCATACGCTGGCGTAACCAGCCGAGGAAAAGTGCAAAAGGAAGCAGCCAGATAAAGGAAATCAGGCTCATATGAATGATAGCAAATAACAAGGCCGTTATAACCACCGCCTGACGTCCGTGCATTATTTTTAGCAAGCCGGCCTGAATAATGCCCCGATACGCAAGTTCTTCAGAAAAAGCCGGGATGAATGCAATCATCACAAACATGGTAAGCTTTGGGAATGGCAGATGACTGAAGGAGGAATAATAGTATAATTCGCGTTCAAATACTTTTTCATTAATCCATTTTACGCCATAATTCACCAGAATAGCCGCGCAAATAGCCAGTAATACTAGAACCAGCAAACGCCACCAGGCGAAATTATTCCAACGCAGCAATGGTTTTATATCGGCCCAAAGCAGGTAGGCGAAAAACAAGCCGCAGGAAAGTAAGAATCCGTCTACCAGTATAAGTCCGGTTATGGTTTCTCCTGCCGGTGGCCAGAAATTAAACAACAGGCAAACAAATAGGTTGATGCTGAAAAAAACCACAACCATCAGTCGATAGCGTTCATAAGCTCCCTCCCATTCTTCCGCAGGCATGGTGGGCTCACCGCATTGATGACAAATCACTTCGTCGGGATGAAGTGTTGTTCCACAGAAACTACATTGATCAGCAGACCCGAGTTCTTCCGTCATATTATTTTTTTTCAAACAACCACCACCATCTTTTCCTTGGTTTCTTTGCGTAGTTGGTATTTATATATTTATTGATATGCTCCATTGCTTCGTCCATATCATCTGTCAGTAATACCAGGTCCAGGTCATTTTCACCAATGGTTTTCTGCTCCTTCATAAATGCCAGGTAATCCATTAAAGGCTGGTAAAAGGCCTTCCCCATTAAAACTATGGGAAACTGCAGTATGGTTTTGGTTTGGACCAGGGTTAGTGTTTCAAAAAATTCATCCATTGTTCCAACCCCTCCCGGCATAATTATAAATGCATAGGAATACTTAACCAGTAATACTTTCCGAACAAAAAAATGGTCAAACGTAATAGCTTTATTGAGGTAAGGATTCGCCTGCTGCTCAAACGGTAAATGAATATTGCAACCAACTGAATAACCACCCACTTCAAATGCTCCGCGGTTAGCGGCTTCCATTACCCCGGGCCCGCCGCCTGTCATGGTCGTAAAACCCATGCCTGCGATCCGTTTTCCGCATTCACGGGCTAATGTATAATAAGGGTGATCCTCGTTAAAACGGGCCGATCCGAATACGGTAATACAGGGGCCAACAAAGTGCAGGGTACGGAAACCCTTCAGAAATTGCCAGAATACTTTCAGCGCAAATCGAAGCTCGTAACTGCGGGGTTTGGGTCCATCGAGGTAAAAAAGTTCTTTTGGAGGAATTATAGGTTGTTGAGGCGCCATTTTAATAAATTTGGACAATCGGAAACCAATTTAATAAATGAAACGGGTTATGCGAATAATATCTTACAATGTAAACGGAATAAGGGCCGCCATGAACAAAGGGTTGGTAGACTGGCTTAAAACAGATCCGGCAGACATTATCTGTTTACAGGAAACAAAAGCACACAAAGACAATGTAAATCATGCAGCCATAACAGCATTGGGCTATCATGATTTCTGGTATTCGGCAGAAAAAAAAGGATACAGCGGTGTTGCGATTTTTACCCGTATAAAACCAGACCGGGTTCAAATGGGCAACGGTTATATGCAAAGTGATGCAGAGGGCCGGGTTATCCGGGCCGATTTCGGCGATATAACCCTGATCAATGCATATTTTCCATCCGGCACTTCGGGCGACGAACGGCAGACCTATAAATACCAGTGGCTGGATGAATTTTTCGGTTATACAGAACTGTTAAGAAAAGAACGCCCGAAACTGATTGTATGCGGCGACTGGAATATTGCCCATAAAGAAATTGATATCCATGATCCGAAAGGCAATAAAAAATCATCCGGCTTTTTGCCGGAAGAGCGCGAATGGATGGATAAGTTCTATGCCGCCGGCTGGGTAGATAGTTTCAGGAAATTTCATCCCGAACCACACCGGTACAGCTGGTGGAGTCAGCGTTTTCCAAGCGTTCGGTTAAATAACAAAGGGTGGAGAATTGATTATATAAATGTTACCCAGGAACTGGAAAAACAATTGCTGGATGCTGAAATTTATCCGGATGTTAAACACAGCGATCACTGCCCGGTTTACCTTGAATTAAAGCACTGATACCATGTTTATTTATAATGTAACTATCCAGGTTACCTGGGCCATCCACGAAAGCTGGCTGCAATGGATGACGGATGTACATATGCCTGAACTGCTGCAAACCGGTTGTTTTACGAACAGCCGCTTACTTCGGCTGGTGGAAGTTGATGAAACAGATGGCCCCACCTATGCGGCTCAATATACTGCTGAATCCAAGGCTTTGTACAACCGGTATATTACCCAATTTGCCGAAGCCCTGCGTAAAAAAAGCTACGACAAGTGGGGAGATCAGTTTATTGCTTTCCGGTCAGTTATGCAACAGGTTTTTCCCGCGTAAAAGCACGCATGTGCATTTCCTGTGCAAAACAAATTCCCTGAAACCCTTTACTGGCTTGATTTTCAGCTACAATAGGCTGAAATGCAGGCGGATCAAGGGTTTCAGCCAGTTGAGCAGTTGGAAAAACCTGTTGTGATCTTCCGCCAAAATCGCTGTAATCCAGCCTAGATGCGGGTTCCAGCACAATAAAAGAGGTAGAAATAAACACCGAAAAAAAATCAATGGAAGTAAAAACCGTCTATATTTGTTCTGCTTAAAATTCTAAAATTTCCCACTATGAACAAAGCTGAATTAATCGCAAAACTCGCCGACGACGCAGAAATCACCAAAACACAGGCAAATGCTGCACTGGATTCTTTTATCGAAGCAGTTACCAAAACACTGAAAGGTGGTGGTAAAGTAACGCTGGTAGGTTTCGGCACGTTCTCTGTTAGCAAAAGAGCTGCCCGTAATGGCCGCAACCCTCAAACTGGTGCAGTTATCAAGATTAAGGCTAAAAAAGTTGCCCGCTTCAAGGCTGGTAAAGAACTGTCCTCCAAATTATAATCGGCGGCATCTCCGGAAGATGCAGCTGCTACCCGAAAGGGAATGGGTTTTACCTGTTCCCTTTCTGTTTTTTACTTACCTTTGCCGTCTAAATTTTTTATTATGGGTAGAGGTGATAAAAAAACCAAGAAAGGTAAAATCTTCAAAGGTTCATTTGGTAAGAGCCGTCCAGCTCGTCCGGCACAAGCTAAAAAGGCTGCTGCTGAGAAAAAAGCGTAAAGAACGGGCTGCCTATAGCCCTTCGAAAGAATACAATGTGAAAATAGCAGGTGTTGTTTTCACATTTTTCTTTTTAGGGGGCCAGCCGTTCAATTTTCCATCCTCCCTTGTCGTCCATTGTATATTGAATCCGGTCGTGTAACCTGCTGGGGCGACCCTGCCAGAATTCCACTATCAGGGGCCGTATTCTGTATCCTCCCCAATGCAGGGGGCGTGGAATTACCGAGCCCGCAAAGGATGCAGCCAGCTCTTTTTCTTTGTCTTCTAATTGCTGCCTGCTTTCGATCACCTGGCTTTGTGGCGATGCCCAGGCGCCGATACGGCTTGCTTCGGGCCTGCTCTGAAAATAAGCGTCACTTTCTTCCCTGGAAACTTTCTGAATTAAGCCCGTTATCCTAACCTGGCGCTCCAGTTCTTTCCAGAAAAAAACCAGGCAGGCGCGGGGGTTTTCTTCCAGTTGTTGTCCTTTAAAGCTGCTGTAATTCGTAAAAAATACAAAGCCCTGCTCATCAAACCCCTTTAGCAAAACAATACGTGCAGAAGGTACTCCATCTGCCGACGAAGTAGCCAGCGTCATTGCATTTACTTCGTCAATTTCGCTGTTTACGGCTTCCTGCCACCAGGTACCGAACTGGGCAATTGGATTGGCTGCCACATCGGTTTCAAGGAGGCTATGCTGCTTATAATCTTTGCGGATGGCGGCAATAGAATGTGACATAAAGAAATTTGGCAGCAAAGTTAACCACCTTACTGCCAAATTCCAGCTTGTTTTTGTTGTTTATCAGATAGCCGGATCGTCTTTATCCGCAGAACCCGAAAGCTGGGTTGCTTTGGCCAGCAATTGCTCTATTTCGGCAATACGGCGCATCTGGCTATGTAATTTATTGTGTTGTTCGGCTACTTGCTGTAAATCCTGGTTAAGTTCTTCCAGGTAACTTGCTTTTTTCTGCAATTGCTGCCGCTGGAAATTCGTTTCACGGTATTTATCTTCCACTTCTGCCAGGGTACGGGTAATCCTTTGATTTTCTTCCAGCAAATGCAGGTATTTCAGTTTGAATTCGTCCAGTTCCTTGGTAACCTTAAAATAGGAATCCTGTAATTCAGCATAACTGGCACCTTCTTTTTGCGAGTGGGAAACATGTGATTCCAGTTTATGCATTTTTTCAAGCAGGCCGTTATAATCGGCATATACTTTTTCAAGGCGCTGCTGCATTTCTTCTCCCAGCCGGCTCTGCTGACGAAGGCTACGTATTTCCTGCTCTTTCTCCACCAATGTTATGCGCATTTCACTGATCTGGCGGTTCAGGGATTCATTGCTTTGTGTCAGCTCCTGGTGTTTTAATTCCATGGCTTTCAGTTGGTCAATCTGCCCTAATAACTGCTGGATATGCTGGTTGTATTGCTGTACATGTTGCTGGGTTTCTCTCAACTGGCCCAGGTAATCGGGATGGGCATCTTCTTTTGGCGCGGCCGCTACAGATAAAGTAGCCTGGGTTTCCAGTAATTCCTCTCTTTCTGCA
>NZ_LUKG01000066.1:11104-28918 GCF_001601815.1 Flavihumibacter sp. CACIAM 22H1 | reverse complement strand
CATTGATCCGCCCTACCACCTCAACGGTTCGGCCTTCAAAGAAAACTGCAATTGTTATACCCTCACCAATGCGGTCAATAACCAGTCCGGTTCTGTGTGGAACATGAATACAATTAGTCTTTCCAACTCCTTCGAATTCAAGTTTGAAGTAAACCTGGGTTGCAAAGACAGTGATGGAGCAGATGGGATGGTTTTTATGTTACAGCCCATATCCACCAATATCGGTACCCAGGGTGGGGGTATCGGATATGACGGCGTACGCCCTTCCATTGCCATTGAAATTGATACCTGGCAAAACAGTGAAAACAACGATCCGCCATTCGACCATATCAGCATACAACGCAACGGCATCATTCAACATGGTGGTGCTGATAACCTGGCCGGACCAGTTTCCGCTATCCTAAATAAGGACAATATTGAAGACTGTCAATGGCATGCATTTACCATACAATGGGATGCAGCCAATAAAGTCCTTTCGGCTTATATGGATAATGAACTGCGGGTTACTGCCAATGTTGATCTGGTGGCAGAGGTTTTTGGCGGCAATCCTTCTGTCTTTTGGGGATTTACTTCCGCCACCGGCGGATCTAACAATCACCAACGGTTTTGCACAAGGCTCAAAGCGGGCTTTGAATTGCTTCCTGCACCCGAAACCTGTGCGCCACAGGAAATTCAGTTGGCAGATCTTTCTACTTCCTTCGGCTATATTGTAGCCTGGTACTGGAACTATGGAGATGGCACTACCTATAGTCAAAAAGACCCGCCTTCACATACCTATTCCCAACCCGGAAATTATACGATTTCCGCAGCCATTCTTGGAAATGACGGTTGCTGGTCTGATACCTTCCGCCAGGTAATAACCATCGGATCAATTCCCGAACCTGATTTCCTGATACCCGACACCATTTGCGGGGCTACGGTTATTCAACCCATTGATCGGTCTGCCGTAGAATTTGGCACTATTACCGAATGGAACTGGCTGATCAACGGGCAGGTCTTAACCGGACAATCGCCGCCGGAACTATCCATAAATAGCCCGGCCCAGGTACCCATCCGATTAAGCGTGAAAACAAAGGAAGGCTGTGAATCCCCACCAATAGAAAAAATAATTCATCTACTGGATAAACCAGTAATCAGCCTGTCTACACCCATTAGCGCTACCTGTGTGGGAGATGAGGCCGAACTGGAAGCATTTTCAAACCTGGCCAGCAACCCCGTGGTAGAATGGGCCTGGTCCAGCCAGCTGGGAAATGCAGGAACAGATCGTTTCCGGCTTTTTAGCAAGAATCCGGGAGACTATCCGATCCGCCTGAGTGGGCGGGGCGCAAACGGGTGCTGGAGTGATCCCCTTCAGCATATTGCCAGCTTTTTTCAAACCAAGGCCTATGCCGGCAGAGATACCATTGCAGCCATTAACCAACCCCTTCAATTAAATGGGTCCGGAGGGCAATATTATAGCTGGTCGCCAGGAGGATTATTTTCGGACCCGGCACTCCCAAATCCGGTGGTAAGCCTTGACCGGCCCACAACACTGGTACTTACTACCTATACAGATATTGGTTGCGCAACGGTCGACTCACTCTATGTGCGGGTATTTAAAGGACCGGATTTGTATATTCCGAATGCATTTACGCCCAATGGAGACGGAAAAAATGACCGGTTTACCTTCCTTGCCATTGGAATGCGGAAACTTGATTATTTCCGAATTTATAACCGCCTGGGGCAATTAATTCATGATGGATTAAATACCGATGGCTGGGATGGTACCCTACATGGTATTTCCCAACCATCAGGCACCTATGTATGGATGATCAGCGGAGAGGACTATAACGGTAATGTGTACCGTAAAAAAGGCAGTTTCCAGCTGATCCGCTAAAAGGATCTTTGTTTGAAACTGAGAGGGATTCCGTATTTTTAAACGACATTATAACACTTATTCGTTAACGATATGCAAGCAATTAATATGAAAAAGCAATCCTTCTTGCTGTCCCTGGCTATTATCGGCAGCCTCAGTGCATGTGTGGCCCAGGGCGACCCCAAACTAAGCGAACAATGGAAACCTGTTCCGCCAGTGATCAACCCGGGGTCCTCCGCACAGGCGCCTTCTGATGCCATCGTTCTTTTTGATGGAAAAAATCTTTCAGAATGGGTAAGTGCCAAAGATGGCAGTTCTCCGGCCGGCTGGTTGGTTGAAAACGGTATCCTCACCGTAAAAGCAGGAACCGGCGATATCAAAACAAAACAACAATTTGAAGATTTTCAACTCCATGTAGAATGGAGAACACCTGCTAAAGTGGAGGGAGACGGACAGGGCCGGGGGAACAGTGGTATATTCCTTATGGAACAATACGAACTACAGGTTCTTGATAGTTATGGCAGTACAACCTATTCTAATGGACAGGCAGGAAGCATCTATAAACAAACCATGCCATTAGTGAATGCCTGCAAGGGTCCGGGAGAGTGGCAGACCTATGATGTAATTTTTACCGCGCCTCGTTTTCACGACAATGGAATGCTCAAATCACCCGCAAAAATTACCGTTTTGCATAATAATATACTGGTGCAAAACAACACAACCATTGCCGGCGCCACGGAGTATATAGGCCTGGCGACTTACAAAAAACATGGTCCTCTCGGAATCAAACTTCAGGACCATGGCAATCCCGTAAGTTTCCGGAATATCTGGTTACGTAAACTCTGATCATACAAAGCGGAGCGGTTCGAAGGTATTTCCCAGAATCGGCTCCGCTTTCACATTCAACCAGTTCTGAAGAACGGTAGCATAGACCCGCCGGAAATCAACCTTATACTGAAGATCTCCCATGCGTAGCGCCCTTAGATCATCCAGCTCATTCAATAGCCCTTTTTGTTTCAATCCGCCAGATATAAAAAACATATTATTAGCCGTTCCATGGTCTGTTCCCTTGCCTGAATTCTGCGCTACCCTTCTTCCAAATTCAGAAAAACTCATTACCAATACATCTTCAAAGCGCTTATTTTTTTTCAAATCGCCTACAAAAGCCTGAAGGGCTTCATTAATTTGACGAAACAATTTAGTCTGCTGTACATCCTGCCCCACATGCGTATCAAAACTTCCAATAGACACATAGTAGACTTTAGTGTTGATATCGGAAAGAATCAGAGAAGCAACTGTTTTCAAATTCCTTCCCAATTCGGTCGATGGATAGGTGCCGGTAGCAACCTGTAAGCTATTTTCGTAGATATAGGATGCGCTCTTTTTGGTATCAGCCAGGGTTTTATAAAGATAAGACGCTGTTTGATCGGCATGCTCCGATGCATGTGCCCGTATAATATCTTCCATATAAGGAGATCGGCTGGCCTGGTAGAGCTTACGAGGGTCACGGAATGCAAATCCATTCCTTTTTTTGCCCTTCAATGCAATACTTAACATTTCATCGATCTCCACGGCCTGTGTATAATGAGAACAGTTTTTACATTCCTCATCAAGCAACCTGCCTAACCATCCGGTTTGTAAATATTCATCGGCATTGCTGGCGGTATGCCAGATATCCATACTCCGGAAATGAGACCGATCCGGTTCGGGATAACCAACACTATTCAGAATACTCAACTGCCCCTCTTTATATAATTCACCCAAAAAAGGAAGCGCCGGATGTAAGCCTGCCTCTTCATTCAACTGAATCGCTTTATCACGCGCTATACCGATAGATGGCCTTGCTTTGTAGTATATGTCATTGCGGTATGGTATAACGGTATTGAGCCCGTCGTTGCCTCCACTTAATTGCAATACCACCAATACTTTATTGCCGGCAGGAACTTTTTCATTTACTCCAAATGCCTGTAAAAACCTGGGTACAAGTAAAGAAGCCGTAGCCAGGCTGCTTCCTTTAATAAAAGATCTTCTTTTAATAAGCATGGTATACAGAATCAGGTTAACAATATTGATATTCCGGGCATTGCATAAGCAATAGGCTCCTGCTTGAAAGAAAAGCCTCCCGGCTATCATTCTTGCTATATTTTTCCAGGATAGTTTCGCTTGGACCAGTGCTTGTCTGAAGCAGAAACCTGTTTAAAAGCGCCGGCAATTCTTTACTGCCGGCATCCTTGAAAACATTAAAATAGGCGGCCCACTGAATAGTTGCTCTCATTCCTCGTACAGGCTGATCTTTTTTTCCCATTTGAATATCATCATCCGGCTTTGACGAAACATCGATAGAGGTTCCGGCACTTAACACCAGGGGCAATCTTAATCGAAACATCAGTGAGCTGCTATCTATCCAGGCATTTCCTGAAGGCCAGCCCGCTACGTTGGGAGGTTGAAACAATACCTGCCCCAGTACTCGTTGAAATCCAAAGGCGGCATCCGGATCTGAAAACTGCATCGGCAATTGGCGATTGATGCCAACCCATAATTCAATGGGCGATTTTATCCGGCTGCCAATATGTTCCGGACGAAAAAACCATTCAGACGAAAAAATCGAATACATCAATTTTCCGATATCGTATCCCGACGTATAAAACGTATCAGTAAGCTGGTTCACCCGCTTATCATCCGTAATTTCGTTAACAAAATAGCGATAAATTTTTTCGACAATAAAGCGGGCAGTATTTTTTTCCTTTAATAAGAGTTGCAGAATATCGTCTCCGCTAAAATTACCTGTATGCCCTAAAAATTTCTTACTACCGGCATCGTGTTGTTCAGCTTTGAAAATAAACCTGCCTTCATAATCCGTAGTCCAACCTGTAAACGCACGGGCAGCTTCTTTTACATCGTCTTCCGTATAATTACCTTTACCAATACTAAAGAGTTCCATTACCTCCCTGGCAAAATTCTCATTCGGTTTCCCTTTTTTATTCAGATTTGAGTTCAGGTAGTTAATCATAGCGGCAGATTTACTTACTGCTACTAATAGATCAGAAAATTTACCCAATGCGTTTGTACGAAGAATATGCAGGTATTGCTGCAGGTGCAGGGCATTCCCTGTCCTGCAGGCAAAATGGTCGTGCCAGAAAAATGCCATTTTTTCCCGAAGCTGCGCATCACTGTTGATCATCTCCGCCAGCCAAAGCCGGTTCAGCTTCTTTATTGCTTCAAAATGGACTTGTTTTCGGTCCTTTCGTTCCTGTTCCGTAACCTGCCTCTTTTTTGGGAAAACATCCTCCATAGAGCCTTCTTCGACCGGATTGGAAAGTGCCTCCAGAAATGAAGGGGTTCCAGCGGAAGCTTTAAAAAAACGCTGTTGAAATTCATTGAGGCCAGAATTTCTAAGCCGCTTTAAATCTGCTGCTCGGGGACCAAATCCTGCTCGCCAGGTAAGATGTTGAATTTTTGTTTGAGCGTCTGCCAATGCAAGTGTATTTATTGATTAGACTCTGCAAAAACCGATCCGTTTAATCAATGTATACCTGCCCTAAAAAAATTATTTAATAATAAAATCAAAACCCAACTGAAAGGTTTGGAATAAACTGAACCCTATTCCCCGGGTTTTATTAATGAGGTCGTTAGACTCATTTTCCGATCTTGAACTACTGAACTGTAGTCCTCCAAATTCTACATTCACCAGGAAACGCGAGCCTGCCTGGTAATAAAGTCCGGGAGTAATACCCGTAGAGAATCCTTTATTATGCATTTCTACGCGCTGCCCAACTACATTAAGGTATTGCTGTTTACCGGTAAATACACTTACACCCAGTTCAGGATACCAGCCAAAAGCACCTTTGATTGGAATAAGTTTCTTAGCAAATAGCCCCAGGTTCACCCCATTGTTTTTAAGGTTTTGCCCGTTTTCGTATTTAGTCTGATTAAAGTCAAAGCCGGCTTTCCCACTGAGCAAGAGGTTATTTGCTACTGCATAACTAATTCGGGGGGCGATGGAAAAATTGGAACTGGTATTACCCGAACCAGATCCGGACGAAACATTGTTCGAATTCATTCCCATTGTTCCGCCAACCAGTAAACTTCCTTTCGGAACCTGTGCATTGGCCACCGATACAATTGCAAAAAAACCAAGGCAAGTAATAATTTGTTTCATGTGCATAAACTTTTGTGCAAATTGGAACAAGCAGTTAACCTATACAAGTTCAGTTTTCCTTTTAACCTCGATTTATGTTAGAAAGTATGCAAATTTCAATTGCGGTGCAGCAAAAAAAATCCGTGGTTGTCTCCACGGATTTTTTGGTGTTCTATTCAAAAAATCATTGAATCATTGCTGCGCCAAAATAAGGCTGTACGGCTTCCGGCAGGCGGATGCCTTCTGCTGTTTGGTTGTTTTCCAATAAAGCTGCTACAATTCTCGGCAATGCCATAGAACTACCATTCAGTGAATGCACTAATTGTGTTTTACCTGCCCCGTCCTTGAAACGAATTTTCATACGGTTGGTTTGATAGGCTTCAAAATTAGAAACAGAACTCACTTCCAGCCATTTTTGCTGAGCCGCACTATACACTTCAAAATCATAGGTAAGCGCAGACGTGAATCCCATATCACCACCGCATAAACGGAGGATCCGGTAGGGTAATTCCAGGTTTTGCAAGAGTTTTTCAACATGCAGCACCATGTCTTCCAATACTTCATAACTTTTATCCGGATGTACCAACTGTACTACTTCCACTTTATCGAACTGGTGTAAGCGGTTCAATCCGCGGACATCTTTTCCATAACTTCCTGCCTCCCTACGAAAACAAGGTGTATAAGCCGTCATTTTCACCGGCAGTTCGTTTCCGTTCAGGATTTCATCCCGATAAATATTGGTTACCGGTACTTCAGCCGTGGGAATCAGGTAAAAGTTATCTGCTACGGCATGATACATTTGCCCTTCTTTATCCGGCAATTGACCGGTACCATAGGCCGATGCTTCATTTACCATATGCGGTGGTAAATATTCTGTGTAACCAGCCGCTGTATTGTAATCCAGGAAATAGCTGATCAGTGCGCGCTGTAATTTGGCGCCTTTGTTTTTATATACCGGGAAACCGCTTCCGGTTATTTTATTCCCAAGTTCAAAATCAATCAGCCCATATTCTGCTACCAGGTCCCAATGTGGTTTGGCGCCCGGGTATAACACAGGAATTACCCCACCTTCACGCACCACTACATTTTCTTCAGGCGACCGACCGAGAGGAACCGAAGCAGCCGGCAGGTTGGGCAACTGTACCAAAATTGAATGCACTGCTGTTTCCAGTTCAGTCAGGGCCGAAGTGTCTTCCATCTTCAGTTTAATAGCGGCCACTTCAGCCTTAAAGGCTTCTGCTTCTTCTTTTTTGCCCGACTTCATCAGTTGACCGATCTCTTTTGATGCCGCATTTACCTTGCTTTGCAGTTCATCGCGTTCAAACTGGAGTTTTCTTCTTTTCTCATCAAGTTCAATCAGCTCATCGATCAGGTTTAACCGGGTAAAATGCTTTACCGCCAGTCGCTCCTTTACAAAATCAGCCTGTTGCCTGATAAAATTCACCTGTAACATCTATTTTGAATTTGACGCAAATATAAGCCGGTGAGGCGGTTATCTTTGCAGCATGAATGTACAAGACGATTTGCAGGTACGCTGGTGGAACCTGGAAGCAAAGCTGGTAGAGCGTTTCGGCAAGAAGCCCGATATGGAAACGATATTATTTTTGATAGGAATACAGGAACTCGGCACTATACAGGAAAAATTCAGTAAAGAACAAAAGCAGGATCTCATGCATGTGGCCGTTTGCGCCCTGTTGGCTCAAAGCGGCTTTTATGAGCAGGAAGGGCTTGATGGTGATGGCTGGCCGCATTTCAGGCAGTTAAAAGACCTGCCTATCCTTCCTCCGCATGAGCAGGAATTATTTCTGAAAGATCATGTTTTACTGTATTTTGATAAACATGGATTATAAACCGCAAAAAAATGGCGTTAAAAAATGGGCGGCATTTTTTTTACTTCCGGCATTCTTACTGATACAATTAACCGGTTGCAGTCCTAAAGCGGGGAAAGCACTTCCGGCACGCTTTAAAAACAGGGACGTAGAACTGGTAACCAGTAAGGGCACCCTGGTGCTTCGGTTATTTGATGAAACGCCCTTGCACCGCGATAATTTCCTGCAGTTGGTGCGCGCTCGTTATTACGACGAACAGGTTTTTCACCGGGTTATCCAGCAATTTATGATACAGGCCGGGGATCCGGCATCGAAAAATGCAGCAGATACCACCCGATTGGGAAACGGTGGCCCCGGCTACACCATTCCCGCTGAAATCCGTCCAGCTTATTTTCATCAGAAAGGCGCCTTGGCAGCTGCCCGTACCGGCGACCAGGTAAATCCGGCAAGAGCCAGCAGCGGCAGCCAGTTTTACATTGTACAGGGACGTATTTTTACGGATGCCGGACTGGATTCTGTCGAAATCTACCGGCTTAATGGCAGAAAAATAAGTCCGGCTCAAAGGGAGGTTTATAAAACAATCGGAGGAGCCCCTCATCTTGATCAGGCTTATACCATTTTTGGGGAAGTGAGGGCTGGATTAGCCGTCGTAGATTCGATTGCTGCCGTTAATACATCCGGTAAAAATGGAGGCGATCGCCCCCTTCAACCGGTTAAAATCATTAAAGCCCGCCTGGTACGGAGGAATTAACCGCAAACTTGTTCTGTCAAACTTCCAAATTCCACAAAATCATCCTTTATTTGCAAGACAAAATTTCAACGCATGAATATCCCCGCAGAATTACGCTTTACCAAAGACCACGAATGGGTAAGACTGGAAGGTTCTATTGCAACCATCGGAATTACAGATTTTGCTCAGGGAGAATTGGGCGATATCGTATATGTGGAAATTGAAACAGTGGGCAAAACCCTGGAAGCAGAAGCAGTGTTTGGCACAGTGGAAGCAGTAAAAACCGTTTCTGACCTGTTTCTGCCGGTTGCGGGTACTATCAATGAAGTAAATCCTGCACTTTCGGCCAACCCTGAACTGGTAAACTCGGATCCTTATGGAGAGGGCTGGATGATTAAAATGACGGTAGCTAACCCGGCTGATGTAGCAGCATTATTGGATGCGGAAGGATACCAGACCCTGATCGGATAATCCCCCCATTGACAACTGCCATCACATACCAGGAACCTGAATTGGTTGCCCGATTAAGGCAAAAAGAGGAAACGGCTTTTCGTTACCTCTATGACCACTATGCAGCTGCCTTAAACGGTGTAATCTTACAGATTATCCCCGATCAGGCCCTGGCATCGGATATATTACAGGAAGTATTTTTAAATATCTGGCGCCGTATTGAAACCTACGATTCCTCCAAGGGACGGCTTTTTACCTGGATGCTGAATATTGCCCGGAATGCGGCTATTGATATGACGCGTTCCAAAGCCTATCAGAACAGCCAGAAAAACCGGGAACTGGATTCCAACGTAGATACAAATGCGGATAACAGTACCATAAGCCAGATCGATCATATTGGTTTATCGAAAGTAATCGGCCAGTTAAAAGAAGAACACCGGGTGCTGATTGACCTGGCTTATTTAAAAGGTTATACGCATGATGAAATAGCAACGCTGCTACAGATACCCCTGGGTACAGTGAAAACCAGAATCCGTGCCGCATTGCTGCAACTTAGAAAAATTGTAACGTGAACGTGCAGGAATACATAGAAAGTGGCAGCATAGAAAGCTGTGTGCTGGGACTGGCGGATGCTGGCGAACAGCAGGAACTGGAGCGCATGTGCGCAACCTATCCTGAGGTGCTGGCTGCCCGCGAGGCCTTTGAAGCCAGCCTTGAAGCCAGTGCTATGGCCGGGGCTGTAACACCTCCCCCTGCTTTACGAGAATCAATTTTTTCTGCCCTGAAGAACGAGCCAGGTACTACTACTGCCCCTGCGCCGGTTATTACCCTGGAAAAAAACCCTTCCTCCGGATGGAAAAAATACCTGGCGGCGGCTTCCCTGATTTTACTGGCCGGAAGTGCAGCCCTAAATATATACCTGTATAACCGGTACCAGCGTTCCGCGCTGCTCTACAAGGATCTATTGGCGCAGCAGCAACAACTTGCTGAAAACAGCAACAGCATTCAAACCCGCTTAAACCAGCTGGAAACTGACCTGGGAAGGATTCGCAACCCGAATGTGCAACCCATCAAAATGACGGCTGTTAATAACAGCAATAGCCTTACCACCGTTTACTGGAACCCAGCTTCGGCAGAAGTTTACCTACTGGTAAACCAATTACCGAAACCTGCCGCCGGCAAACAATATCAGCTCTGGGCAATCGTTGATGGTAAACCAGTGGATGCAGGTATGATTGATCTTGAGCCAAAAGAGGGACTTGTGAAAATGAAGAATATCCCCAAAGCAGAAGCTTTTGCCATCACCCTGGAACAAGCAGGAGGCAGTCCCAGCCCGACCCTCACTGCCATGTATGTGCTGGGAAAAGTATAACTTATAGCAATGTTGCATTCGTTTTTTGAGAAAAGAAATTTTCCGTTAATCTGGTTGGTTCTGGTCCATTTTCTTCTCTTATTACCTGGAACAAGTTTTTCAGAAAAAAAAATTGAACTCATTCCTCACGCAGATAAAGCGGTGCATTTTACCCTGTATTTTGTAATGGTTGCCAGTTGGATACTCTTCTTCAATCTCAAAGATGATCTAACCATCCATCAGAAAAAAACATGGAATTTTATTGTGGTATTGCTGGCCATTGGAGATGGTATTATCATTGAATTTATTCAGGCATCACCGCTGATTCACCGTGATTTTGACTGGTATGATGCGCTGGCCGATTCAATTGGCGCAATTGGAGGGTTGGCAGGCGGACTATGGCTCAACAAAAAAATAAAACGTACCGATGCCACCGATGTACCGGAACTGAGATCGCCCGTTTCCAGATAAAAAAAGGCCCCTGTGGAAACAGGGGCCGTAACCAAAACTAACTGCTTATGAGAAAATTGACTGCTTAAGTGAGAGTCAAAAATTTAAATCTGCTTACTTAATAATAGAACGATTAAAACATCCAAATAGTGTGCTCCGAATCGTTAAAGAACTTTGAAATTTACCTTTACCCCTATTCAATCATCTCTCTTTCGTTGATACCACAAAGTAACGACAGTATCTCCGCTCTTTTATCAGTGCCAGTTTGATTTTTAAAATAATTAACACGGAGCCCGCACCACGACTGGTTTCGTAGGATTATGCAAACGTTTGAATACCCTAAACCGGGTATATGAATTTCCTAAAACCAAGATTTAGGTGTAAAAAATACAGTTAAACCGTATCCACCTGCTTACCTACTGAATTTACCACAAATCGGTTGAAATAGCAAAAATAATTTACTGTTGCTGGGTCATTTTTTCTGCGTTCTCAGCAAATTGTAAACGATCGATGAACTCTTGTATATCGCCGTTTAAAACGGCGTCCAGGTTGTAGGAGGTAAAATTGATCCGATGGTCGGTTACCCGCCCCTGCGGAAAATTATAAGTGCGGATTTTTGCACTCCTGTCGCCACTGCTAACCAGGCTTTTTCTATGCCTTGAGATCTCTTCCTCCTGTTTACGTACCTGCTCTTCATATAATTTGGTACGAAGCATTTGCATGGCTTTTTCACGGTTTGCGAGCTGGGTTCTTTCTGTTTGGCAGATCACCACGGTACCAGTGGGAAGATGGGTTAACATTACCTTGGTTTCCACTTTGTTAACGTTCTGTCCACCAGCTCCGCCACTTCGCGAAGTTTCCATCTTTACATCCGCATCCCTGATTTCCACATCCACTTCTTCTGCTTCCGGCATAACAGCCACGGTGGCAGCACTTGTATGTACCCGGCCGCTTGCCTCGGTAGCGGGTACCCGTTGAACACGGTGTACACCCGATTCGAATTTCAGGATGCCATATACATCTTCTCCAATAACTTCCACGTTCACCTCCTTATAACCTCCTACAGTACCCTCGCTTTCGCTTAAAATAGACGTTTTCCAGCCCTTGCTGTTACAATAGCGCAGGTACATATTCAGCAGGGAACCGGCAAATAGAGAAGCTTCATCGCCCCCCGTACCTGCCCTTATTTCCAGAATAGCATTTTTATCGTCCTGTGGATCTTTTGGAATCAGCATCTGGCGTATTAAAGCCTGCAGGGTTTCCTCTTTTTGCTCCAGCAACGGAAGCTCTTCCTTGGCCAGTTCCCGCAATTCTTCATCATCTCCGTTCAGGGCCTCCCGATAGGTTTCCAGATCAGCCAACACCCCGCGGTAGAGGTCGTATTGCTGTACGATCTTTTCCAAACTCCGGTATTCCTTACTGAGTGCACTGAACTTTTTATTATCCCCTACAATTTCCGGGTTGGTTAAGGCAACACCTAAATCCATAAATCTTGCCTTGATCGCTTCCAGCTTGTCTAACATAGTGCTTACTTTTATGCCTATTTCAGCCCGGAATCAAATCTGGCTGAAAAAGGTTGGCAAAATTAACAGAAATCAAGGGATGAGTTACCGAAAGTTCAAAGCGGCAAAGATTTTTACCGGAAATTCCTGGGCCCGGCCCGGTTCAGTGCTGATAACCAGCAAAGACGGCAAGGTGGAAGGCATTGTTTCCCCTTCGGAAGCTGGAGAGGATATCCTGGAGCTGGCGGGTATTCTTTGCCCGGGTTTTGTAAATGCCCATTGCCACCTTGAACTGAGTCATCTCAAAGGCCAGATTCCGCCATCCTCGGGCATGGTGCCCTTTCTGATGAATATCATGTCTCTGCGGCAGGCCGCTCCGGAGCTTATTGAGATGGCTATCAACAATGCCGATACAGAAATGGAAAAGAACGGAATTGTTGCCGTGGGAGATATTGCCAATACCACACATACTGTAGCGCTTAAGAAGAGAAGCCGCCTCCATTACCATACCTTCCTCGAATGCAGCGGATTTATTAGCGCTACTGCCCCTGAACGATTTGAGTCCGCAAAAAAAATGCTGCAACAATTCCGCGCATCCGGACCCGCCAGTATTGTACCCCATGCCCCTTATTCCGTTTCGCCAGAATTATTCCGGCTGATTACCCAAACTGCACCTGAAGAGCTGCTTAGCATGCATAACCAGGAATCGATTGCAGAACAGGATTTTTTCCGGCAAGGACATTCCGAATTGACTGAATTGTTCAGGGCCATAGGAGTTGATATCAGCTTTTTCAAACCCAGTGGCGTAAGCAGTTTGCAAACCGTTTTTCCCTATTTTAAACACTGCAGGAAAATTTTATTGGTGCATAACCTTACCATGTCACAGGACGACCTGGATTTTATAAAACAGGCGCCGCACCCGGAAGTATTTTTCTGCCTATGCCCTTCCGCTAATCAATACATTAACGAAAGAATGCCCCCGCTGCATTTATTGCAGGAAAACAAAGAAAAGATCGTACTTGGAACAGACAGCCTGGCTTCTAACTATCAGCTATCTATAATCGAAGAAATGAAATTACTGGCTGCTGAATTCCCCTCACTTTCTATAGATGAATTATTACAATGGGCTACGCTTAACGGAGCAAAGGCACTTGATATGGAAGGCACATTGGGTAGTTTTGAAAAAGGGAAACAACCCGGTATACTTCATTTAGAAAACTGGCAGGTTGAACGGCTGCTTTAACTCAATACTTCCTGCAATACGGGCATGGAGCGTAACTGGCCGAAATCAGTAATATGGAGGGAATAGTACAGCTCCATTTGCAGTAACAAAAATCTCCGGGTGCTGACCGGTAAATGAATTTGTTCCAGTTCTCCCGGTTGCATTACACGAAGCAACTGCGCTATCACCTCACTGTTAAAGCCCTCCAGGTAATTGGTGTGTAATGGTTGTTCATCGGTGAACAGGCCCTCCTGTAAATCAAGAATTGTATGTTTATCGTCATAGGCATCCACCATTCTGAAGCCAAAAAAATTTGCAAGGTGCAGCGAGAAAAAAAGTGGGTAGTTCGCTACCACTTTAGGAGATGCCTGATCCAGGTGCAATAATGCATCTTCCATAAAATAAAATAAATCGGGATGGGGTTCCGGTTGTTTTAAACATTTCTGCAGCAGTTCTACCATATAAGTGGCTACGGAACCTTTAAATACATCAAAAAATAAGTGCTGGTATAAAGTAGCCCAACGATGCTCTTTGATCCGTTGCAGATTTTTTTGTTCCTGATGATAAACAACCAAATCAAGCAAGGCAACGGGTTGAAACAGGTTGGCTTTGGTACCTGCTTTCTTTGACGAACTTCGCACACCGTTTACAATATAGGATTGCATACCAAACAATTCAGTAAAAATGGACACAATTACACTTGTTTCTCCATATTTTACTGTCCTGAGTACAATTCCTTTGGTATGAAAATTCATGTTTATTGTTGAATAAATACAATTTTTGCTACAGCCTGTTCTTTTCTGCTATCATCACTGATCCACACTAGGTAAACGCCTGTTGCAACACGTTTTCCGTTGATATCGATACCATTCCAGATTGCTTGTCCACCTAAAGCCCTGCCCTGGTAAACCAAACGGCCATTCATATCCGTTATTTTAAAAACAGCGTTGGCAACCAAGCCGCGGATTGCAATAGGCCCTGTATAACCCGGGCTTACCGGATTAGGGTAAACAAGAACTGTTGCATTAGTAGTGCCGCCCTCCGTAGCAGCAGATTGATAGCCCATCAATCCTTTCGCAGTAGAGATTAGTACGGTTCCCTTTACCGGGTCAATAGCTATTTTCCTGATATCATTATCCGGCAAAGGGCTATTTAAGGAAGTGAAGCGAAGCAGTGTTTTATCTCCCCCGGCACTAATCAGCCACAGGCCGTTTTTTGTACCAATCCATTTCCTGTTGGCGCCATCCACTGCCATTGCCTGAACTGCTTCTCCTTTAAAAAGATAGCCTGCAAAATTATCATTTTGTACTACTGGCAATATTGCTTCGCATCCCTGCCCGGTAAATACTTGTTCCGGGCATTGAATAATACCAATTCCATCTGCAGTACCCACCCATATAAATCCGAATTTATCTTTCACCATACTAAGTACCCGGTTGGAAGGCAGGTTACCATTGCCGGGTGCTGCCTGGTAGTATTTCCATTGATCATCTCCGGTAGCGGTAATATTGGCGCCCTCATTCAGGCAAAATACCCCATTACCGGGCGAAAGAATCCATTTTTGATTCAGGTCATCAACAAGCAGATCTCCGACCCGCAGGTTGGGATAAAAGAAAGGTATTGCCATTGCCTGTTTTGTACCATCCGGCGAACGAACCACCAAACCATTGATGGCTTCATCATTACTAATCCAAAGCCGTTGTTCCCGGTCTATAGCCAGGCCGCCGACCTTGTAGTTTCCTGGTTCCCGCACCGATGGTTCCAGCAGGTTCTCCTTAAATACTTCCAGCCCGGATTCCTGTAACCAGCAAAGCCCTCCCTTGTTGGTACCTATCCATAACCCGCCGCCTGGGTTTTCTGCTAATGGCCCGATTTCTCCCAGGTCAGCAGGCCAATTCTGCTGGGTCGGGGCATATAGTTTCCAGTTAGCTTCCTTAAACTGGTTCAGTGTTGTTCCGGTCCCTAACCACCATCCCGTTTTTCCGGCCAGTAACCCACTGGTACCTACACCTGCAGGAGAATTGGGAATATGCTGGTAAACCCTGTTGCCATCTACTTGTAGCAGTCCGCTGATAGAATCCGCCACCCAAAATTGTTGCTGAAAATACAAGGCTTGCCGGGGCCATTGTATCAGGGAATTTTTTAGTTCACCAACCTGGCTGGCGGCTTCATTTAACAGCAGCACTCTTGCATCTGTACCCTGCTTTTGTGAAATCATCAATGCCGTGGCGGAGGTATCTACCTGGTGCCAGGCCCAGTTATCTTCGTACCAGGGAATAAATGCTGATCCGTCTTGTTTATACAACCGGTTAGCCTGTTGTACATAAATGGCCCCTTTCCAACTAAGAACCTGTTGATAGCTGCCTGCTGGTAAGCCGTTTTGTCCGCTTAGCTGCCGCCAGTTTCGAAAATCAGCCAGGTTAACACCTGTTCGGGCAGCCCGGTAAACACCTGATTCCCCTGCTGCATAATAGTATACCTGATCGGCAGTAACAGCTGAAATTTTAGTGTAGGCGCCACCATCAGCAACGAGGTAAATATCTCCAATTTCTGCTTTCTCCAGGTTAAGCACTGCAAGGCCAAAGCCGGTAGCAAGCAGGCAATCTTTATTGTTCAGCCAAATACTATTAATCGTTTTGTCGGTAGTAATTGAACTAAGGCGTAGGGTATTAACGGATCGGGTACGGCCCGATTGAAGGAGATCGAGCTGGCTGTTCCGGTATGCAACAATGGTAGCGGCAGGGCTGCTGTGAAAAGCCTGGATACCAGCTTCCGACAGGCCATTCAGTTTGGTGATTCGGTTGAATACTTCCTGTTGGGGATGGTATCGAAAAATGGCCTGGGGTACCGCGGTAATTAATTCATCGTTTCCATGGGTACCCAAACCAATAGCGGCGTGAAAAGAAATATGCTCCTGCCAGGTTCCGATGGGCTGGGAAAAACTGGTCAGTGAAAACAGGAGCAGGAAGAAGGATAAATAGCTGCCAGGACGCATAATCTTTCAAAGTTAACCGCTTCAGTCCTGCTTTTAACCGAATTATAGCGCTAAAATGGCTTTCTTTGCGGGCAGTAACAGCAAAACCTTGAGTTAATGTGGCAACAACTGGGCTCCTTTGTATTAAAAAACAGACTGGTTTTAATCATCGGATTGCTTCTCGCAACTGCTTTTATGGGGTATCATGCCAGTAAAGTGCAGATGAGTTATGAGTTTGCAAAAGCTATTCCAACAGATAATCCTAAATACCAGGCCTATATCTCCTTTAAAAAACAATTCGGGGAAGATGGTAATATGCTGGTAATCGGCCTACAAACCGATCGGTTGTTTGAACAGCCTGTTTTCGAAGCGTACCGGCAGCTTCAGAAATCGTTGAAAAAGGTTACTGGTGTTGAATCTATCCTGGGCATTCCGGGTGCTGTAAACCTGGTTAAGGACAGCGCTTCAGAGCAGTTAAAATCTGTACGGATTTTTCCGGATACTACTGCTTCTCAGGCCAGTATTGACAGCGCCTATGTCCTGTTCAGAAGTTTACCTTTCTACAGGGGGCTTTTGTACAATCCCGACACAAATAGCTGGCTCATGGCCCTGGGTATGAACAAAGGCCTGATGGCATCACCTGCCCGCACCCGGGTTATACAGGAGGTGGTAACACTTGTAGAGGCTTTCGGAAAACAACATCAGCTTACGATTCATTACAGCGGCCTGCCACTGATCCGGACCCAGATAGCCGACAGGATCGCAAAAGAGATGAAATGGCTGCTGATCGGATCGCTTCTTTTATCCGCGGTTATACTGCTGATCTTCTTCAGAAGTATCAGCGCCATGCTTATTTCTCTTGCGGTGGTTATTATGGGGGTAATCTGGAGTGTGGGCATCCAGGTATTGATCGGATATAAAATTACCCTGCTTACAGCGCTGATTCCTCCGTTGATTGTGGTAATCGGAATTCCAAACTGCATCTATTTTCTCAATAAATACCATGTATCCTGGAATGAAACCGGGGTTCAGAAAGAAGCTATTCGTACCATGGTGGGCAAAATGGGTATTGTAACCCTGTTCTGTAATATTGCTGCAGCTATTGGCTTTGCCGTATTTGCACTTACCAAAAGTGCCATTCTCAAAGAATTTGGGGTGGTAGCAGGAATCAGTATCATGGTCATTTTTGTGATCTCCTTTATTTTTATACCGGTTGTGCTAAGCTACCTGAAAGCGCCTAAAAGCCGCCATACCCGATACCTTGATAATAAATGGCTACAGGCCATCCTTGACCGGTTGGAACGCTGGTCGCT
>NZ_LUKG01000066.1:0-10618 GCF_001601815.1 Flavihumibacter sp. CACIAM 22H1 | reverse complement strand
TTGACCGGTTGGAACGCTGGTCGCTCAACCACCGAAAAACCATTTATGGAGCAACAATTCTGCTCACCGCATTCGCTGTTCTAGGGATCATGCGCTTAAAATCGGAAGGCTATATTGTGGATGATCTTCCCAAAACCGATAAGATCTATGCCGATCTGAAGTTTTTTGAGGAGCATTTTAAAGGAGTTATGCCCCTGGAAATTGTAGTGGATACCAAAATCAAAAACGGCTTACGCCGGCAGCCCCTGCAATTGTTTGAGCGGATTGATTCGCTAACCAGTTATATCAGCAGCCTACCCGAAATGGCCAGGCCCTTATCTGTAGTAGAGGGAATGAAGTTTGCCCGCCAGGCTTACTATGACGGGGATAGCAGTAACTATGGACTACCCAATAGTTTTGATATCAGTTTTTTGGCTGGCTACCTGAGTATAAAAGGGTCGGACAGCAAAAACGATCAGATGGGACAGCTGGTAAGATCCTTCATGGATGAAGACAAACAGCAAACGCGGATAAGCGTTAATATGAAGGATGTCGGTAGCCGTCGCCTCCCCGAATTGCTGGATTCCATTGAATCCCGCACGGAACGATATTTCGACTCCAGTCAATATAAAGTAACCCTTACAGGCAGCAGTATCACGTTCCTGGAAGGCAGCAGTTTTATCATTAATGGATTAAAAGAAAGCATTTTCTGGGCCTTTTTACTGATTGCCCTTTGTATGTTATACCTCTTTAAAAATGGCCGGATCCTTTTATGTTCACTGATTCCGAACCTGGTTCCCCTGGTAATTACAGCGGGTGTAATGGGTTGGGTTGGTATTGCACTAAAACCCTCTACCGTATTAATTTTTAGCGTGGCGCTTGGTATAGCCATTGATATTACCATCCGCTTTCTGGTAAATTACAAACAGGAACAGGGGGGCTCGGAGCTGGACAGGCAACGGGTGGTCATTGAAACCATTCATTCCACCGGAATCAGTATTATTTATACCTCACTGGTATTGATTGCAGGATTTGTGATCTTCTGTTTTAGTGGTTTTGGCGGCACCCAGGGCCTGGGCTGGCTGACGTCACTAACCCTGGTTATTGCTACCGTTACCAACCTGGTTTTGCTTCCTGCTTTACTTATTGACCTTACAAAAGCGAAGAAAAACAAGGCCTAAGATTAGAATTTCATTAGAAAAACAAGGGGCGTGCAGTTTATTGCACGCCCCTTGTTTTTTAACTCCATTTTAATCGATTGATGATCAATTAAATATATATCTGATATTTAAAATACCGTAGTTCCTTTCTTATTCACCGAAATTTTCAACTATTTACCGTTGATGGTGCATCATTAACCGTTCATCAATTGTCTTATTTTTAACACTTCATTAATTAGTCGTCAAAACTTAAACACACATGAGAAAATTAGTCTTGGTACTATTGGGCATACTTGTGCTCAGTGGTCAGCTATTGGCTCAGTCACGCACCGTGACGGGCAGAGTCACAGATGCCAGCGGCAGTCCTATTGCCAATGCATCTGTTTTGGTTAAAGGGACCACTGTAGGTACTACCACCGGCGAAGACGGTAACTTTTCACTTACCCTACCAGAAAATGCCCGGGTGCTGGTATTTTCTGCAATAGGCACCGCTTCCCAGGAAATAACCATTGGGAACAGGGGTTTATTTAACATTACGATGTCTGCTGACGATAAGGATCTGCAGGAAGTAGTGGTAGTAGGGTATGGCGCTGCAGTAAAACGGAAAGAAATTACCGGCAATATTGCCACCGTTAAGGGAGATGCCATTGCCAACCGTCCTGTTCAGAGCTTTGATCAGGCACTGGGTGGGCGTGCGCCGGGGGTACAGATTACCATTCCCAGCGGCGTATTAAATGCGCCGCCCGTGTTTCGCGTTCGGGGAACCAACTCTATTTCGCTCTCTTCCCAACCACTGATTGTAGTGGACGGAATTCCGATGTTTTCGGGCGATGCAAGTTCTACCTCGGCTGCGGGCAACGCACTGGCCTCCATTAACCCAAATGATATCGAGTCTATTGATATTGCAAAAGACGCAGCAGCCTCTGCCATTTATGGTTCAAGAGCTTCCAATGGCGTAATATTTATCACTACTAAAAAAGGTAAATCAGGCCGCCCAAGAGTAAACCTCGACAGCTGGGTTGGCTGGACAAGTGTACAACGCTTACCCTCTCTGCTGGATGCCTTTCAGTATACCGAATACAAGAACCAATCATTAACCAACGCAGGCTTATTGTCGCCCACCAATCGTTTTGATCTCACCGAAGGCCCCGACGGACAACCGATCAATACCAATTGGTATGATTATGTATACCGGACCGGTTTTTCTCATAACAATTCCCTGAGTTTATCGGGAGGTAATGAGGCTACAAAATATTATACATCCATAGCTTATACCGAGCAGGAAGGTATTATTAAACGCAATGATTTTAAACGGTTGACTGCCGTTATGAATGTGGATCATAAGATCAACAAAGCCATTTCACTGGGCTCAAAAATCCAGTACTCCAGTGAAAAAAACCTGTCAGCTGTAAGCTCCGGCTCTTTGGGCGATGCTTTTGCAACAGCAGGTTTAGGACGGGTTCCGTTAGTTACCGCTCCAAATATTTCTCCATATAACAACGATGGTTCCTATAACTACTCTGGTGCATTGATTGGGGTGATGAACAACAAACAGGGCCAGGTAGGTTTCAATAACCCCGTAATTCAGTTGGATCAAAACCGGGGAAATGCAGATGTAAGTCGCCTTCTCGGCAATGCTTATATCCAGGTTAAACCCATTCAATCAGTAGCCTTCCGTTCACAGTACAGTGTAGACTACCTGATGGTGGATAACGAAATTTATTACAGCCCGATTTCCGGAGAAGGTTTTGCAGATGGCGGTAGCGCTACCTCCCTATTTGCCCAGAATAAAAGATGGGTTTGGTCAAATACCCTTCAGTATGATAAGATTTTTGGTAATAACCACGATTTTGGCATATTGGTAGGTACAGAGCAGCAGAAGAGCAATAACAAAAGTTATGGCCTTAACCGGATTGGTGTTAATGACCCTGACTTTACCAATATCCAGGGTGGCTGGAGAACACCTAACACTGCCGGACTTGGAATTGGTGAAAACTACCTGCTGTCTTATTTCGGCCGCTTGACCTACAATTTTGATAAACGCTATTATTTCTCTGCCAATGTTCGGAGAGACGGCGCTTCTCAATTAGGTCTGAACAACAAATGGGGTACCTTCTGGGGTGCATCTGTTGGTTGGGATATCGACAAAGAGAAATTTTTCCAGGATGCAGGATTGGATAATGTATTCAGCAGCCTGCGCTTAAGAGGAAGTTATGGTAAAGTAGGTAATATCGATGGCTTAGGACAATACGCTTCCCTTTCTTTGTATAACTCCGGATTATATGGTGGTAACGGAACCTTCGTGTTCAGTCAGGCAGGTAATCCAGATCTCGGATGGGAAAGCAGTACCAAAACAGATATCGGCATCAACTTTGGTTTGTTAAACGATCGTATCAGTGGTGAAATCACTTATTATAAAAATGATGTGAACGACCTGATCCTTTTCGTTCCAACGCCACCCTCTGCAGGTTTACCAAGTACTATTCCTACCAATATCGGTGCTATGTACAATAAAGGACTTGAAGTAGTTTTAAATGGTACACCAGTTCAAACCAAAGACTTCTCCTGGAATGCCAGCTTCAATATCACCTTCAATAAAAATGAAGTAACCTCTCTTGCTCCCGGAGTAGATAATATCATTTCTGCAACCGGCGGTTTGGAATCTCCCAGCATAACAGTAGTTGGACAACCATTGGGTATGTTGTTTGTAACGCGTACCAACGGGGTAGACCCAGCCACAGGTCGGCGTATCTTTATCAACGGCGCCGGACAGGAAGTCTATTTTCAGCATATAGTACCGGCAGGATCAGGCGGTGCCCGCTTTATGTTTGCAGATGGTACTACCGCCCCTACAGTTAGCTCTGCAGATGCTGTGGTATATAAAAACACTAACCCCAAGTATTATGGAGGTTTTGACAATACCTTCCGCTATAAAGGTTTTGAGCTGAATACCCTGTTTACCTTCCAGGGAGGCAACTATGTGTACTGGGGTACCTATGCAGGTTTACGAGATCAACGTTTCTGGAATAACTCAACCGATGTGTTAAGAGCCTGGACCAAACCCGGTGATGTCACCGATATGCCGAAATCCTATTTTGGCGATAACACTTCCAACGGATCAGGATTTCCACTTGATATCAATGTATTCAAAGGCGATTTCATTAAACTCAGAACAGCCACACTTGCCTACAACCTGCCTTCACTGGTTGTAAATAAGATAAAAATCAACAGCCTGAGATTCTATGTTACAGGTAATAACCTTTGGATCGGCACCAAATATCCCGGACCAGATCCCGAAGTTTCTTCCAACGGTACCGGAAATACCAACCAGGGTATTGATAGAAACACCGTTGCGAATGCAAGAGGTATTATCGTGGGTCTTAATGTAGGTTTCTAACCAAAAAAAGTTGAAAAAATGAAAAAACAGATTTTATATACAACGCTGGCAATAAGTGTGTTGACAGCCTGCAAAAAAGAAGATTTGGAGCCGCTGCCAAGTAACCAGGTAGAGTATTCAGTGGCATTTGACAATCCTGTTAGGATACTGGGACAAATCAATGGCCTGTATGCGACCATCAAAAATGCCGGATTATACGGCGGACGTTACCAGATCTTCAACGATATCCGTGGCGGAGATTTCCGGAATGATCGTACCAACGTAGTTACCGGTTTTGATGTATGGAACTATACTCCCGGAAACAGCTCTTCCAACTCTGTACAGGCAGTTTGGAGCCGTGCATATTTTGCCATTAACCTGGCCAATGTTTTCCTGGCTGGTATGGATACCAAAGGTACCTCCGTTGTAGGAGAGGCGCTGGCCAACAATTATAAGGCAGAAGCAAGGTTTGTGCGGGCAATCTGTTACCATGCATTGTTAACACTGTATGCAAGACCCTACTGGGACGGCAATGGGGCCAAACCCGGCGTACCGTTAAGACTTACCGCCAATACCATCGGAGGAAATTATGATCTGGCCAGAAGTTCGGTAGCAGAAGTGTATAACCAGATCCTGGACGATTTAAACTTTGCAGAGCAAAACCTGCCAGCTACTTATGGAGCAGCAGCCAATACGCTCAATACAACCAGGGCACATAAAAATACCGCCATTGCTTTTAAGGTGCGTGTATTGCTGGGAATGCAGCGCTATGGAGATGTAATTACTGAAGCCAATAAACTGGTTCCAGAAACAGCTCCCTTTGTGGCAGCTTCCGGTGTTCCCCATGCACTGCAGCCACAGGTTGCTACACTGTACACGAATTACACCACAACAGAATCTATTTTATCAATGCCGTTTGCCGATAATGAAGCACCTGGTACACAAAACCAATTAGGTTATTATTATGGCGCTTCTGCAATGAATGGTGGAAACGGAGAATATTCGTTGTTATCAACCGGCATCATTTCCAATACAGGCTGGCTGGAAACCGATGCAAGAAGAGGTCTTATTGTTCGTGTTGGAAACAATAATACGCCCTATCTCAATAAATATCCAAAACGTTCTCCGTTTACTGATTTTGCACCAGTTCTCCGGTATGCCGAAGTATTGTTAAGCTTAGCGGAGGCAATTACCCGTTCCGAAAATGCAGTTGATGAGCGGGCCATTGCATTGTTAAACGCTGTTCGCCATCGTTCCGACCCCAATGTTACCTTTGAAGCCGCTGATTTTGAAGATGCGACGGCGCTGGCCAATGCTATTTTTACAGAACGCAGGATAGAATTCCTTGGTGAGGGGCTGGCAGGTTTCGACTACACCCGTTTAGGATTGCCTTTACCAGCAAAAGGAAACGTAAGTGCTGTTCAACCCAGCCAACAGGAATATATCTGGCCAATTTCATCCACCGAGTTGTTGCTGAACACACTCTGTGAGGATAATTAATCAATATCATCCTTCTAATTTCAATAAAACAGGCTGTCTCTTCGGAGGCAGCCTGTTTTAGTAAAAAAAATTGAAAGGAACGGGCAATAAAAAAGCCGTTGCAAATTCTGCAACGGCTTTTTTATTGGTTAACCCTATATTAATTATTCAGGTTAGGATTATTGATAACTTCCTGTTGAGGAATTGGGAACGTTAACTCATCTGCATTGTAAGGGAATGATTCACCAGGGAAAAACAGGTGATTAGCTCCACGTGTAGTGGTTGCTTTATTCCGTTTCATAGCCAGGTAAGATTTTCCTTCACCCCAGAACTCCAACCTGGTTTGTTTGTAAATTTCATCTTTTAATGCCTGACCACTCAGGGCATCGAGATAACTTACATCATCCAGGCGGTTTTCCAGAATTTCCTTCAATACAGCAATTGCTTCCGCATCTTTGTTCAGATTAGCTTTTGCTTCTGCATTCAACATATACATTTCATCCACACGCATATAGATGTAATCTGTTTCGATGATACGTTGTCCGCCTATTTGTCTTTTTGGATCAAAGAATTTATTGCTGGGCGCCAGATCAGCATCAAACTGGTTTCTCCGAATATCATCCGGACGCATAGAATTATACAAACCAATATCAATGATCTTTGGATCACCTGCCCATGCGTAGCTGTAGGTATAAATATCCATTTGTCCCCACCAGGATACCAGGTCCAGGCCACTTTGAAGGTTGATATCCACACCCCATATCCAGCTTGGAGTTGCTACATTATTAAAGCCAGACTCCGGATTGGTAACCGTATTGCCTGATAACACGGCAACCGTAGCACCACGGCTGGTAACCGGATATCCTGCATCAATTACATCCTGTGTTAGTGTTTCAACCTGAGCCCAATCGCCTGCAGCTCCTCTTGCAGCCAATGCATATGCCAGCAAACCTTTTGCAACATCTTTGTTTACCTGGTCTTTTGTAGCACGCTCAAAGTCATCCAGGTATTCAATTGCTTTGTTCAGGTCATCTACAATCAGGTTATAAATTTCCTGTGCAGTTACTCTCGGCTGGTTCAGTTGGGTAGCGCTGGTGTAAAGCGGAATTGTTTTTTCTGTACCTGCTCCATATTCTTTCGAATACACATGTGACAGATAGAAATACGCATAAGCACGCATTGCTTTTGCCTGTCCCATCAAATGACGCTCACTTACTTCAGTGGGTGTAGCGTCTGTTCCACCTAATGCATCAATAATAAGGTTAGCACCAAAAATTATCCGGTAATAATATCTCCAGGGATGATAGTTGTCGATACGGGTAAAGTCGAGGGAAGATTGGAACCTGGCCACATTCGAATACCAACCATAGTTCAATGCACCCAATACCATATCACTACTCAGCATGTCCATATAAATATCCACGCTTTTCTGACCAAAGTCATCATCCTGGGTAGTACCGCCAATTTCTGCCGTATACATGGATGTATACAAACCGGCAATATTTCCATTCAGCAAATTGGGATCCAGTGCCACTGCCTCAGAGAGTCCCCTGTCGGTAACGAACTCTGTAGCATCTGTATCCAGAAATTCTTTTTTACAGCCGGTGAACACAACAGAACCAATCACCAGGGCTGTTAATATGCTTTTTGTTCTCATTTTCTTTTTTTTTCCGATTAAAGTTTAACACGCATTCCTACAGTAAGGGTAGACAATGGGGCGTAGGTATAAATACTGGATCCGCCATTTTCAGATACGGTAGGATTGAAACCCTGACGTGCTGAAGTAATCCACAGGTTGTCTCCTGAAACAAAGAAACCGGCATCTGCAATTCCCAAACGGTTGTTCAGGGATTTGGGCAAATTATACCCGATACGGATATTGTTCAGACCAAAAGCAGAAGCTCTTGTAAGGAAACGTGTTGATGTAGCATTTACGTTCGCATCGCGTTGGTTAGACAAGCGGGGAACATCTGTTACCTGGCCGGGTGTTGTCCATGCTTTGAATTGATCTGTATGCCAGTTGTTACCACCGATCAGACCATTATTCATCAGACTCTGGTAAGCACCATCAATTGCATATCCACCCAATGTGTAAAGGAACTGAACAGCAATATCAAATTGCTTCCAGCCACCTCTCAGGTTAATACCTCCCCGAATTTTAGGAATACTTGATTTACCAACAAAGTACTGTGTTGCATTCGCATAACTTTTGGTCGTGCTTTTAATGAGGTTACCTGCTTTGTCAGGATTTGCAGCCTGGAAAGCTACTAAGTCAGTAACCTGCTCGCCGGTTTGAAATACACCGTCATTGTTAAGGTCATCAAAGTACATTGTCCACTGAGACAATCCGTCTGCAGGATCAACTCCTTCGAAATTCCTCATATAAAAATCAAAGATAGATCCACCTTTTGCCCATCCATAAGGAGACTGGTTATCGATCGCCTTTGGCAAGCCTGTTGAAGGATCAATAGGCATAGTGGTAATCGTATTTTTGAAATGTTCACCATTAATGCCCAAATCAAAATAGTACTCTTTTTTCTTCAATAAATGAGCTGTCAGATCCCACTCAATACCTTGGTTACGAAGTTTGCCGTCATTTACTTTAATCAATGCAAAACCACTAGACGGACCAACTCTTCTGTCGAAGATCAAATCATTGGTATTTTTGATATAATAGTCAACAGAACCAGTCAGGTAAGTACCCAGTTTAAATTCGATACCTGTTTGGAACATCTGGGAAGTTTCCCAGGTCAGGTCAGGATTTCCTTTGGTTGAAAATGCAAAAGCAGGATTATTATTCAGGTTATCCACGTTGAAACGATCATAACCAGGATAAAATCCAACACCTTCCTGCTCACCAATCAAACCATAACTGGCTTTTAATTTCAGAAAGTCAAATACCCGCTGTTTATCCATAAATCCGGCATTGGATACAATCCAGCCCAAACCTACTGATCCGAAATTTCCCCATTTATTGTTGAGAAAGCGGGAAGATCCGTCTCTACGAATGGTAGCGGACAAATAATAGGTTGCATCATAGTTATAATTAACCTGTGCAAAATAACTTTCGAGTTTAAAGTTATTGGTATAAGAAGTAGATGGCGTAGATACAACACCGTTGTTCAGTTCTTCGCTGGAGTTAGATACTAGATTATACCTGCTGGCATCAGCGAAAGACTGTTTCCAATCTGTTGCTTCATGGGCAGCCAACGCTTCAATGTTATGCATGCCAATTGCTTTATTGAAACGCAACATGTTCAATAAATTGGTATTCAGCATTTCGGTTTTAGACTGGTAGATTGAACCATTCTGCCCGGCCGCAGAGCCATAGAATTTATTGATCAGGTTAACAAAAGCGTCATTGTAATACTGAACACCTAACCTGGTTTCAAATGACAAATACTTTGTAAAAGAAACTTTCAGGTTGGTATTTCCATTCAATTCATTTCTACGTCTTTTAACCGTATTGAAATTTGCATCTGCAATGGCGTTGGTGAGTGAACCAAATTTACGGCCGGCCTCGCCATAATCGTACCTGCTGCCACCATAAATCGGATCAGGAATATTGTTTCCAGACGCATCTTTCATAAAGAGCGGGTAAATGGAAGGAATATTATCAACAAACCAGAAAATGCTGTTGGAACTGCTTCCCTGCCCATTCTGATTGGTAGTAGTATTTGCATAGCCGATATTCATACTGGCGGTTAACCAGCTACGAATTTCCTGGTTCACATTCATTCTTGCAGATAAACGCTGGAAATCAGAGTTAATAGAATAACCAACATCTTTCAAGTAACCCAAAGAGGTAAAGTAGTTTGATTTAGCATTACCACCACCGAGGCGAACATTTGCCTCTTGCCTGGTAGAGGCCTGGAACGCATAATCTTCCCAAACTTCAGGATTGTATCTTCTGGTAACGCCTGCACGAACTTTTCCGGTAGCCGGATCAATTAATTCTGCTCCATTTGCTACGTTCCACATATTGTAATCAGGATCAATACCAGCATTTGAAAACAGGTTATTGTTGGCTGTTGCTTCAGGGTTTGCAGCATTGGCAGCGCGAGCCTGATTAAATAATGCCTGCCAGCTTAAACCGATATAATCTTCGGGGCTGGTAATTTTATCATGCCTTGGCAGTAAGGAGAAGTTTGTACCGATTTTTCCATCAACCTCAATAAAGGGTTGCTTACTTCTACCATTTTTTGTGGTAATAATAATTACCCCGTTGGCACCACGTGCACCGTAGATAGCAGTTGCAGCGGCATCTTTAAGTACGGTTGTTGATTCAACGTCTCCCATATTAATTGCATTCAGGTTTCCGTCGTACGGAACACCATCAATTACATACAGAGGCGCACGGTTTCCGTTTACCGAACCAATACCACGAATCCGCACAGTAGCAGCAGCTCCCGGTTGTCCGGTAGTATTAATTACACGAACACCTGCCACTTCACCCGCCAGTGCCTGGCTGATGTTGGAAGTGTTCTTGTTCGTTAACGCTTCCGCTGAAACAACTTTTGCAGATCCGGTAAAGGCTTCTTTAGTGGTGTTGCTATAACCCACCACAACTACTTCCTGCAAATCTGCATCAGAAGTTTTTAAAACGGCATTGATGGTATTACCA
>NZ_LUKG01000065.1:22675-28719 GCF_001601815.1 Flavihumibacter sp. CACIAM 22H1 | reverse complement strand
CCTGATGGGGAAAGGCATTAAAATGGTCAGGAGCCTGCGTATTTTCAGCCGGTTAGGCGATACTGTATTTGAACGAACCGGTTTCAGGATAGGTGACCGGGAGGCTGGATGGAATGGGGCTATTAATGGCCATCCGGCGCCTACCGGTACCTATGTGTATTTTGCTGAGTTCATATGCGATTCGGGCGAATTATTTACGCGCAAGGGCACCATCATAATTACCCGTTAAAGAAGAAGCACCTTCAAAATAAATTTGTGTGGCCATTAATTTTTTAACGTGGTGCCGGGTTTCTTTTGGAAGAAATTGCTGCAGCTCCCAATAGTTCCGCGAACCCGCTTTTTTAATGGCTTTATAAACAGGGCCGGGTCCGCAGTTATAAGCAGCTACGGCCAGCGACCAATCATTAAAAGTCCGGTGCAGATCGCGCAGGTAAAGGGCAGCCGCTTTAGTACTTTTCTGAAGGTTCTGCCGTTCATCAATGGTGGAGTCAATTTTTAAACCTAACTGCAGTGCTGTGGAGGGCATTAATTGCCAAACGCCGGCAGCGCCAACTTTTGAAACAGCAGCGCTTTTTAATTCAGACTCCACAATGGCCATGTATTTTAGCTCAGCTGGCAATTTGTAGGAACGGAATACTTTCGCCATCAGCTTCAGTTTAGCTTTATCTCGTTTCCTGATCAGTTGAAAAACTTCTTCCTGCATTTTATTGTAATTGCTGATATACAATTGCAGGCCATGATGATGAGAATAGGTTTTAGGCTCAAAAACATCAAAAGAAAGTATGCTTCGTGTTGCTACCTCTTCCACTACAGTTCTTTTTTGCATGGAATTGCGTGCAGAAGCACTGAAGAAAAAAAACAAATTAAGAATCATTACAAGTTTCAGCCATTGAGATCTTAACATACGGGTACATTAAAGATGAACAATGCCGACCCAGGGTCTTGGATAATAAACCAGAACTGGCAGATCAAAGGAGTATTGGGGAAGGAACGGATGAACCGGCGGGCGGACGATTTGGGTTTTTCAACAATCCGGTTATCTGAACTACGATGCTGCAAAACTAATTGATAAGGCGCTTACCTGCAAGGTTGAACTACTTGGGGAAACTACGATGCCCCTTCTAAACCTGTCAATAATTTTTTCTATCTCCTGCATTATCAGTGCATTGAACCAAAAAATGGATGTGGATAAGTTAATTGTTAAAAAGTAGTATCATTATAGCTTAATTCATTCCATTGTCTGTAAAAGTCATTCTCGCCTTTGCGGCTGTTTACCTTATCTGGGGCTCTACCTACCTGGCTGCCCAGTTTGGGTTAGCTACTATTCCACCCTATCTCATGGGGGCAATGCGGTTTGCTATCGCCGGGCTGGTACTGTTAGGCTGGTCCTTGTTCCGTAAGAATCCGGCACCCGAAAAAAAAATTATTGCCGTAAACAGCATCGGTGGTATTCTTATGTTAGTTGGTGGCAGCGGCTCTGTATTATGGGCACAGCAATACCTGAGTTCGGGAGTAGCAGCTATTCTGGTGGCATCCTTACCGGTTTGGTTTGTATTGCTGGATAAAAAACAATGGTCGTTTTATTTTGGCGATAAGCGGGTGATTATGGGTGTTCTATTGGGCTTTGCCGGAATACTGTTACTCTTTGGAACCAGCTTAAGTAAAGGCATTGAATCGACTACTGGTTGGATGCAGGTGGTCGGTATCGGGGTTGTTCTACTGGGTTGTATTGCATGGACCATCGGCTCCCTGTATGTAAAATACAAGGCTGTGGAAGCGGATGTGGCAACCAGTGCAGGCATTCAACTGCTGGCCGCAGGTTTGTTTTCCCTGCTACCCAGTTTTCTTTCCAATGAATTAACCGGCTTTCAGTGGAACCAGGTGAGTACAGGCGGATGGCTGGCTTTGTGGTACCTTATTCTTCCCGGGTCCGTGATAGCGTTTATGAGTTATCTCTATCTGCTCAAAGTGCGGCCGGCTGCGCAGGCGGGCACCTATGCTTACGTGAACCCGGTTATTGCTGTTTTATTGGGAGCAATCATTGCACATGAAAAAGTAACGGGTTTTCAAATAGCCGGATTGGTTATTATATTATTCAGCGTATTGATGATTAACTGGAACAGCTACACGAATTCAAGAACTTAGGAAGACCGATCTACCTTGATACCGAATACCTCTACTAAACCAGCTAATGCAGAAGCGGAAAAGCTTGCTTTTTTTAGCTGGTTGATAGTAGGGTTGATGGAAAAACCCGTGGCGCTGCGCAGGTCGGCTTGCTCCAGGTTGGTTCTGTCGAAATGTGCGTTGGTTAATAGGGATCCGGTAAAAACAGCCCCCTGTAGATTTGCTTCTGAAAACTCCACTGCTTCCAATATGCATTGGATAAATCGTATGCCTTTTAAACTGAGGCCATAAAAACTTGAATGGGTTAAATTACAACCTTCAAACTGCATGTCTAATCCAAAAGGATCACACTGGTCGAATCCCAGGCCGGTTAGCTTACAATCTTTAAATACGATTCCTTTAAAGGCCGTTTTATGCAGTTTTGCCACACTCAGGTCGCAGCCTGTAAAGCTGGTTTCTAAAAAACGAAAGGAGCGTAGATCAGCTTCAAAGAACCGGCAGTTTATAAACTGACAATATTCATAATCTCCCCTCGGAAGCGGTTCTTCGGTAAAGTCTTTCTGCTTAAATACCTTGTCCTCGATTAATGGATTATTCATAACCACAGCAATGAAAATTAAAAATAGCAACTACATTTGAACCTTATGCAGGAATTTGCTACGAATGGTTTGCGAACAGTGGCCGTTACCAGGTATGTAACACCGCTTCGGGAAGGGGGCTCTCTGCCCGCTATTGCCGAAGCCGATGATGGGTTTTTATATGTACTGAAATTCAGGGGAGCCGGGCAGGGTCCCAGGGCATTGATAGCAGAACTGATTGGCGGTGAAATTGCCCGTTTGCTGGGATTAAAAGTACCTGAACTGGTATTTGCTACCGTTGACGAAGCTTTTGGAAGAACGGAACCGGATGAGGAAATCCAGGACCTGCTGAAAGCCAGTGAAGGATTGAATTTGGGCCTGCATTATTTATCGGGATCAATTACCTATGATCCCAATGTTAGTCAACCCGATGCAACCCTTGCCTCCCGTATTGTATGGATGGATGCATTGCTCACCAATGTGGACAGAACCAGCCGCAATACCAATATGCTGATGTGGTACAAGGAGCTTTGGGTAATTGACCACGGTGCCTGCCTCTATTTTCATCATACCTGGGACGATTGGCAGCAACAATCCATGCGCCCTTTTGCAGCCATAAAAGAACATGTTTTGCTACCCTTTGCGGCTGAATTGGAAGCGGCTGATAAATGGGGGAGAGAACGCTTGAATGAAGCCGCTATCCGCGCTATTGTGGCCCAGATACCCGACAACTGGTTGTCGGCTGAATTGCCGCTTTCCTTTGAAGAACAACGCGCTGTTTATAGTCAATTCCTATGCACGCGCTTAACCCATTCTTCCATTTTTTTAAAACAGGCCATTGATGCAAGGACAGCGCTTATTTGAATATGCTATCCTGCGCATAATGCCCAGGGTAGAACGGGAAGAATTCTGTAATGTAGGGGTTGTTTTATACAGCCGGGAAGCGAAATTTCTGCAATGCCGGTACCACCTTGATCCGGTACGGCTGAAAGCCCTGTTCAGGGAACTTGATTTGCATGAGGTAGAAGCATACCTCCAATCCTTTGAACTCATTTGCAGGGGAGCCAAAAACGGCGGACCAATAGCACAACTCGATCTGGCCAGCAGGTTCCGGTGGCTGACTGCAACCCGTAGTACCATTCTTCAATGCTCCAAAGTGCATCCCGGATTTTGTGCTGTGCCCGATAAAGCCCTGGAAAAATTAGTGGAGCAACTGGTTTTGTAAGGGGCTCAGCGAACCTGGCCATCTCCCTGCAGAATCCATTTTTCGGTAACCAGCTTTTCCAGTGCAAAGGGGCCACGTGCATGAAGTTTTTGGGTGGAAATACCAATTTCTGCACCCAGTCCAAATTCTTCGCCATCCGTAAAACGGGTCGAAGCATTAGTGTAAACGGCAGCAGCATCTACTTCCCGAATAAACCGGCTACACTGTTTTTTATCCTCCGATACAATTGCTTCCGAATGTTTGGTAGAGTACCGGTCTATATGCTCCAGGGCCTGGTCTATTCCTGCTACAATTTTAATGGCGCATTTCATACTGAGAAATTCGCGGCCGAAATCAGCTTTGGCTGCTTTGCGTAAAAACGGGTATCCTTTTAACAACCGGTGTGCTGCGGGATCGGCAAAAATTTCCACTTCAAACGCTGCAAAAGCGGGTTGTAGTTTTTCCAGCAAACGGGCAGCAATGGGCGCATCTATCAAAATGGTATCTGCTGCATTACAGACAGAGGGGCGAGAGGTTTTTGCATTTACTATAATAGCCAGGGCTTTTTCAAGGTTGGCTTTTTTTTCTACATAAACATGGCAAACGCCGGCTCCCGTTTCTATAACCGGTACCCGGCTATTAGAACGTACAAACTGGATCAGTTGGTCAGAACCGCGCGGAATTAATACATCGAGGTACCTGGTTGCTTTGAAAAGTTCCTGTACCACTTCCCGGTCTGGCGGAAGCAGGTTTATAAGGGCGGTGGGCAGATGATGTGCTTTTAAGACGCCGTGCAAAATTTTCACAGCCAGTGCATTGGTGGTGGCTGCTTCGCTACTGCCTTTCAGCACGGCTGCATTCCGGCTTCTTAAACAGAGTGCGGCTATATCAAAAGTAACATTGGGTCTTGATTCATAAATTGCTCCTACCACGCCGAGGGGAACACTTATTTTTTTAAGCTGAATTCCGTTGGGGAGGGTTCGTTCAGCCAAAACTTCACCAGTTGGATCCGGAAGTTTGGCTACTTTTCGCATGCTGGCAGCAATGGAGCCGATCCTTTGTTCATTTAATAGAAGCCGGTCATTTCTCGGATTGCCGGAGGTTTGCCGGGCCAGGTCAAGTGCATTTGCTTTCAGGAGTTTTGCCTGGTTGGCTTCTAGTGCGGCAGCCATATCCATCAGCAGCTGCTGAAGGGCTTTACTGGAAACAGCCTGCAGTGCTTTGGCTGCTTTATGCGTTTTTATTAGAGAGGCTTCGATTGCTTTCATTACTTAGTCATTAAATAAAACGATGTCATCGGCATGAGCAGCCACTACATTTTTACGCGTAAGCTGGGTTTCAATAGAACTGGCATCCAGCCTGGCTTTGGCCACTCCCAGTATTGTATTGTCTTCATCCATCAACTGTATTACTTCCCCTTCCAGGAATTTGCCTTCTACCCGGGAAATGCCGATGGTTAATAAACTTTTTCGATTTAGCAGGGCTTTGGCGGCACCTTTATCAACGTGCAGGGTGCCGAGGGTAATGGAACCGCTGGCCAACCATTTTTGACGGGCACGCAGGTTAGACTTCCTGGCAAGAAAACAGGTGCCGTTTTTTTTGGCCAATGCGGCGCGCAGGGGTTGATCCCCTTTTAGTCCACCGATTACAACTTCAATACCCAGCGAAGATGCCAGGCGGGTGAAGGTAAGTTTGGATAACATTCCGCCCAGCCCGGGTCCGCTTTTTTCCTTGGTTACATATTTCAGTACAGATGCATCCACTTTTTCAATAAGGGGGATTATCTTTTTTTCATCATTCAGTACCCCGCCGGTAGAGGTACAAAGTATCAGGTGACTGGCATCAAACCCGATAGCGATAAGGGTAGCCAGTTCATCATTATCGGAAAATTTAATTTCAACATTGCTGACCAGGTCATTTTCGTTTACGATGGGAACAATATTGTTTTCCCAGAATGTACTGAAGGTTTGCCTTAACTGCAGGAACTGAACCCGGTTAGAAAAATGCACCCGTTCACAAAGAGCCTGTGCTACATTAATGGAATGTTGCTGAAAATATTTATGATAGAGCTGGATAAGAATAGGGTTACCTACAGCTGCCGCCGCTTTCCGTTCCAGTAAGCTGCCCTTATAATCTTT
>NZ_LUKG01000065.1:0-22440 GCF_001601815.1 Flavihumibacter sp. CACIAM 22H1 | reverse complement strand
CCGCTTCCTACTGCACCGCTTGATACCAGTACAATATGATAACGTTTGCTCAGGGCGGCAATTTCTGCCGCCACTTTTTTTATAATAGCCGTATCGATGGTTCCATCTGCCTTGCTGATTACAGCTGTTCCTAATTTTATGACAAGTACTTCCTTCGACATCCCCCGATTTTTCTGCAAGATACTACAAAGCAGGCCGCTATGTTCCACTATTCAAAATCGAAAGCGGTGGCGCTTTCAGAACGGCACGGCTATTGAACAAACCGATCAGTACGGTTAGCCCGGTGATGGATAAAAAGATCAGCAGGGTAGCCAGCAGGGGAGGGTGAAAGCTTGTGTCGAAACTGAAATTGGCTAAAAGGGCACCCCCGATCAAGGCAAGGCCAATGCCGGTAAGGGCGGCCAGTGATCCGAGGAAAAAATACTCCAGTGCAGTAATGGCAAAAACCTGCCTGCTGGTTGCGCCGAGGGTTCTTAATAAAACAGTTTCCTGCATCCGCTGGTACTTACTGATAAGAATAGACGCTATCAATACCATTATACCAGTTACAATACTGAAGCCACCTATGAATTGAATAACAAAACCTATTTTATCCAGGATATCGTCCACTGTCTTCAAAATAAGGTTGAGGTCGATAACGGATACCGTGGGAAATTTTTCCACCAGGGCACGCTGGTATTTTGCGGAAAATTCTGCAGAAGGAACCCGGGTAACCAAAACGTGGAACTTGGGTGCTTTTTCCAGCACTCCTTTCGGAAAAATTACCCTGAAATTGGTTTGCACCCGGTTCCAGTCGACCGAACGTATACTGCCTATTTTGGTTTTGATAGGCGCCCCTTGAACATTAAAGACCAGTTCATCGCCTGGTTCTACATTTAATCGTTTCGCATAGCCTTCCTCGATAGAGATCCTGATATCGTTAAAATCGGTAACAGAATCCTGCAATATGCCTTTTACCAGGGTTTCTGCTTCGGTAAGGGTGTCGCGGTAGGTTGCCCTGATCTCCCCGTCAAAGGCTCTCCGGGGAATATCCAGGGTGGTATCTGCTTTCAGGTCGGCAGCTGTATAACCCCTTATAGAAGACAAGCGCATGGTAATAATGGGCACATCCTGGATAATGGGCAGTTTATAGTTGGCTGTTAATTGGTGAAGCGCGTCTTTTTGGGCAGGCTGGATATCAAATACCACCAGGTTCGGCTGATTTTCACTTCCGGCCCTTTGCAGTTTTCCGGTTAAAAGTCCCTGGATATAAAACAGCAGACAGATAAAGCTGGTGCCTAGCCCAATAGCTACTACCAGTATTACGGTTTGGTTATTGGGTCGGAACAGGTTGGCAAAACCCTGCCGCCATACATAGGCAAGCTGGTTGGGGAAAAACCTGCGGATCAGATAGATCAGGAGCCAGGCTGCCCCGCTGAGTAGTAAAAAAGACAGGAATACACCAATGGTAAAGCCTGTGGCAGCCTGAACAGTACCGGTTTGTAGCCAGCTGAAGCCGAAAATAAAGGCTATGATTGCCAGGCCAACCAACAATCGATAGGGGTCTTGCCACCAGCGGTTTTTTTGTTCGGTTACCCGCAGTGTATGTAGGGGAGAAACTTTTCGAACAGCCAGTAAAGGCCAGAGTGCAAAAAGAAGGGAAACCAGCATTCCTACCAGCAGTCCCTGTGCAATTGCTTTCCAGGAAACCTGCATATGAAGTTCTATGGGAAGAAAATCTTTTAATACCCCCGGCAGAAGAAACTGGATGCCTGTTCCGAGAAGGGCGCCCAGCATACTTCCCAGAAGGCCGATGGCCAGCATCTGCACCAGGTAAATCAGGAATGCCTGGCGATTGGTAGCACCCAGGCATTTGAGGATAGCAATTGCTCTTATTTTTTCCCGCACATAAATATGAACGGCACTGGCTACCCCAATACAACCCAAAAGCAAGGCAACAAAACTTACCAGTTGTAAAAACTCATTGAGGTCGCGAAAGGAGCGTCCTGTACTTTCTTTCCGGCTGGCTACGGTTTCAACCTCCCACCCGGCATCCTGCAACCTGGGTTCTATTTTAGGAACTACTTCAGTAACGAGAGAAGGAGTATTGAACTTATAGTAATAAAGGTAGTTGATGCGGCTGCCTTTTTGTAAGAGGCCGGTTGCTTCCAGGGATGCTTTCGGGATCCAGACTGCAGGTGCTACGGCTGCTGAGAACCCGGTTTTTCCGGGCGACTGAAGAATTTCACCCAGCACCCGGTAGGTTTTTTCGCCTACCCGGATGGAGTCGCCTACCTGTGCATTAAACTGTAATAAAAGGGTTCGTTCCACCAGGGCACCTTCTTGTTGCCGGAATGCCCTGAATGCATTGGCCGGGCGGGTGTCCAGCGTTCCGTAAAAAGGGAATCCCCCGCTAACGGCCCGCACTTGTGCTAACCGGGTACCACCCGTGCGGGTAAAATAGATCATGGAGGCAAAATTGTTTTCCACAGCCTGCTCTGAAAAACCGGCAATGGAGTCCAGCATTTGTTGCACAACAGGGTCGGGTGGCTGGTTGGCATCTATTGCCAGGTCGGCACCCACCAGGGTTTTTGCCTGCAGGTCAATATCGCGCTCAAGGGTATATCCTAATCCATAAATGGCAACCAATGCTGCAATACCCAGGATAATGGAAGAGATAAAAAGAAAAAGCCTGGAACTGTTCCGGCGGCTATCGCGCCAGGCCATTTTCAGGATCCATTGACTGTTCATGGTATCAGTTCCTCCTTTTTGGTTTCATCGGCAATTAAGCGGCCGCCTTTTAATTTGATAATTCTATTGGTACGGCCAGCCAGCTCAAGATCATGGGTTACCATTACCAGGGTGGTGGCGGCTGCGCGGTTAAGGTTAAAAAGCAGGGCCTCTATTTTTTCGGAGGTTTCCGCATCCAGGTTGCCGGTAGGTTCATCGGCAAACAGAATTTTTGGCTGGTTGGCAAAAGCTCTTGCAATGGAAACCCGCTGCTGTTCACCACCCGATAGTTGCGAAGGATAATGGTGCCAGCGGTCTGCCAGCCCAACCTGGTCAAGCAGTTCCAATGCACGCTGCCGGATATTTTTCCCTTTTTTCAATTCGAGCGGAACCATCACATTTTCGATAGCTGTAAGCGTGGGTAGCAATTGAAAATTCTGAAAAACAAAACCAATAGTTTCGTTGCGGATTTTAGCCAACGCATCTTCCGACTGGTTCTGTAATTGGATCCCATTCAGCGCAACATATCCGCTGGAAGCGCGGTCAAGGCCGGCGCATAATCCCAGTAAAGTCGTTTTTCCACTACCAGATGGGCCAACAATGGAAACCGTTTCGCCGGGTTGAACAGAAAAACTAATATCTTGTAGCACCTGAAGCGGCTTACTGGCAGACTGGTAGGTTTTGGATAACTGAACCAGTTCCAGTATGGGGGTGATGGTAGAACTCATTTGGTAAAGTAACTGTTTTATATGGCACATAACAAGGGATTGATGGCAAGGTTGAGTTTGCTGGGATTAATGGTGGTGGTTACAGGATGGATGGGTTGCGGACAGGCGACCGAGCCCTCACAGAAAAAAGAAGTAGCTGAAACCAACAGCGCGCCGGCAGCCCGTAAAAAACTGGTCTTTTTTGGTAATAGCTTAACAGCGGGTTATGGATTGGATCCGGAAGAGGCCTTTCCAGCAAGAACCCAGGCAAAAATTGATTCGCTGGCACTGCAGGTGGAAGTAATTAATGCCGGCCTTAGTGGAGAAACTTCGGCTGGCGGACTTACCCGCATAGATTGGATACTGCAACAGGAACCCGATGTATTTGTATTGGAATTGGGTGCCAATGACGGGTTAAGAGGAATTCCGGTGGCTGAAACAAAGAAAAACCTGCAGGGGATATTGGATAAGGTAAAAAAAGCTAATCCGGCGGTAAAGCTGGTAATAGCGGGCATGATGGTGCCACCCAATATGGGGCCGGCGTATGCCCGTGACTTTCAGGCCATTTACCCGGAACTTGCTAAAAATAACAAGGCGGTATTGATTCCGTTTTTATTGGAAGGGGTGGCTGGTGAGCCCCGGTTGAACCTGGCGGACGGCATTCATCCAACAGCAGAAGGCCACCAAATGGTGGCCAACGCAATCTGGTCTTATATCCAGCCCTTATTAGGAGCCGGCGGCTAGCCGGGTTTGTAACTGGGTTCTTTTTACATGCAATACAGTGTGCATTAAAAGCAGGCAGGCGGCGGCAAAATACCAGCCGGTACGCACTTCGGGTGGTTTAGCGGAAAAATAAGTAATGCAGGCCAGGGCAATTCCCCATACGAGGAATACATGCCGGATTGCTGCAATCAGCAGGGTACGGAAACTTTTCATATACGGATTTTTACACCTATTATAACCCCAAAGCTATTATTTTATTGTGCCGTTGAATTTTCGAGAAATTTCTACAGGTGAATCGTTCAGGAATTCATAGTTTTCTGCGGAATTTCATTAACCATTCACTTTGAGTGCTTCTTCACCCCCTTTACTGACCCAGGTTCAAACGGCTTTATTCCGTCATTTACCGCACGATTATGTTGTGATTGACCAGCAGCACTGTATTCAGCTGATTTCCAACCCCGCTTCTATATTTTTCGATAAAACCGCCCCCCAACTGGGAGACAGGCTGGAGCAGGTATTAAATCCGGTATGGTTGCAACAGTTTAGCACATTGCTGGCGCAGGTAAGCAGCGAGGTGGCTATTTTGCACAGCGCCGCCTGTCAGTTTGAAAAGGGAACCGCCCTTTTTTATGGCGCCATGGAACTTATTCAGCTGGAGGATCCTGCATTTTTCCTGTTACTGTTCAAAAACCAGAGCTCCCTGGTAGAAGCGGAACAAAAAAGAGAAAGAAAATTCAGAACCCTGGTAGAAAACGGAATGGATGCAGTGGCTATACTCGATGCATCCGGCACCGCTACCTATGTTTCTCCCAATATTGCACATATCCTGGGTTACACAGAAGAAGAAAGTTTGGGGTTGAACCTGTTTGCCCTGTTGCATGATCAGGACCAACCAAAGGTGCAGGCTGTTTGGATGGAAATGCTTGCCAATCCCGGCCTGCCAATGCGGGGCCAGGAAGCCAGGATATTGCATAAAAGCGGGGAATGGCGCTGGATCGAAGCCACCATTAAAAACATGCTGCACGACCCGGTGATACAGGGAGTGGTGGATAATTTCAGAGACATCACAGAAGAAAAAAAACGAACCGAAGCAGAATGGATTTCCAGTGAACGGCTCAGACTGGTGAATAAAGCCACCTCTGATGCCATCTGGGATTGGGATATTTTACAGGATACACTTTATTGGGGAAATGGCTTTACTAGCCTGTTTGGCTATGAACTGGAAGAGAATTCCGTGGATCCCGCCCGGTGGGAAAGCCTTATCCATCCGGAAGACAGGCAGGAAGTGATGACCCACCTGAACCAATGCCTGGCAGATCCGACCCTGTATACCTGGTTCAGTGAATACCGGTTTCTGAAAACTTCCAATCACTATGCCTATGTGCTGGATAAGGGATTTATGATCCGCGATGAGCAGGGGAAAGCCATTCGCATGATTGGCGCCTTACAGGATATCAGTTCCATTAAAGAAGCAGAACGGGCGCTGAAAGAAGAACGTAACCGCATGCGGGCTATTATCGATAATATTCCGGATTACGTTTTTGCCATTGACAACGAAGGAAAATATACCATCTGCAATAAAGCCCAGGTGCAATTATTTGGTAAGGAAACGGAGGAGCAACTTCTGCACCAAAGCATCGAAGAAATTCTGGGACCGGAAAAATCATCCTCGCTGACGGCTGATGATAACCTGGTATTGAAGACGGGTTTGCCCAGTTATAACCAGGAGGAAAAAATCCTTTTGCCCGATAGCAGTATCCGGTATGTGTTAACTACCAAAGTTCCTTTATACAACCAGGCAGGTATGGTAGCCGGCCTGGTTGGAATTTCGCGCGATGTAACGGCCTTGCATAAAAAACAGCTGGAAGATCGCTTAACGGCAGGTATAACCGAAAAAATACTGTTGAGTGAAGATATCAGGGAAGCCCTGGAACAGGTATTGGGGTTACTTGGAAATTACCTGGAAGCAGCCGCCGCCCATGCCTGGACATTGAATGAAGGACAGGTTAAATTACTTCGGTCTGCCTCCTGGCAATCGGCTATGCAGGCTTCAAATAAGCCCCTTGATACGGCCAACGAAGTGTATTTGTCGAGGCATCCATTGGCTGATCACTGGAAAAACCTGCAACCGGCCCTGGTAGTTGAACGCAATTCCGAACGGTATCCTGCTTCTCTGCTAATCCCGATTCCGTACCAGGGTAAAAATATCTCTCTCCTGCAGTTTTATTTTGATACCAGGAAAGTGGCGGATGATCAATTGCTCGATTTCTGTGCCTTCCTGGGTGCCAAAATCGGAATCGATATCCAAACCAAGAAAAGAGAACTGGAGCTTAGTTTATTCTTTACCCATTGTCCCGATCCGCTTTGCATTATCAGCGCCAACGGGTTTTTCAGAAAAATCAACCCGGCTTTTATTGACCTGTTCGGGTTCAGTGAAGACTATATGTTATCCAATCCAATCCTTTCCTTTATTCATCCGGAGGATACCTATACGGCGTTAACCACCATGGAAAATGCGTTTGCTGGCTTGTTGGTAGAGTCGTATGAGTTCAGGTTTAAAACAGCCGACGGGCAATGGAAATGGCTCACCTGGAGCACGTCAGAATTGTTTTATGAAGACGGGGTTGTTTTTGCTTACGGGAAAGACATCTCGGAACTTAAAGAGGCAGAGCGGAACCTGGCGCAGTTCAAAAAAGTAATGGATAGTTCACGAGACGGATTTGCAATATATAACCCGGTTACCCGGCAGAGTTATATGAACCAGGCCATGCAGCAGATGCTGGGTTATACAGAGGAAGAAGTGAGCCTGATGGAAACGCCGGCTATTACCCATGTAGATGAACAGAAAGCGAGGGATATGTTTGAAACCGTTGCGCAGGGGTCTTATTATACTGGTGAAATCCAGATTTATACAAAAGATGGCCGCATTGCAGATATGTACCTGAGTGCAGGCCCCATCTTAGATGAGGATGGAAACGTGGAAGCGGTGTACGGGGTACATATGGATATTTCTGAACGCAAAAAATACATGGCCTCCCTGCTGGAAGCCAATGAGCGGTATAACCTGGTAGCCCGTGCAACCAATGATGCTATTTGGGACTGGAATATTGCCACCAATGAAGTGAAAAGAACCGGCAATGGGCTGGAAACCTTGTTCGGCTACGACAGTGCAGCTGCCTGTGCCGACGATCAATTCTGGCTGAACAGGGTTCACCCGGAAGATTTACAGGGTGTATTAGACCGAAGGGCGATTTTTTTGGAAACCCCTACTGCTGCCTATTGGGAAGATGAATACCGGTTTAAAAAAGCAGATGGTACCATGGCCATTGTGCAGGATAAAGGATATATAATACGCGATGAGCAAGGGAAAGCGGTTCGTATGATTGGCGCAACGCAGGATATTACACACAGGAAATTGTACCTGAATGAAATAATACGGGTAAAACAGAACCTGGATGCCCTGATCAATAATACAGGCGATATGATCTGGTCCTATGATGCAGACCTTAACCTGATTATCGGAAATGCAGCATTCTTACAAACTTACCGGGATCTTGCACAGGAGTATATCGAAGAAGGCAGCCCGGTACTGGCAGAAAATTTGCCCCCACATGTAAAAGACCAATGGGCCCCGATTTATAAAAAAGGGCTGGAAGGAAATGGCTTCACCACCGAATTGGTTTATTACAGCGAGGAAGCAGGAGAGGACCAGTACTTTATGGTGTCCGTAACACCCATCAGGAATGAAAAGGACGAAATTGTTGGCGGGGCCTGTTTTGCCAAAGATATTTCCGAGCTTAAAAAAGCCTACCGGAAACTGGAAGAACTGAACCAGGAACTATTGCAGAATGCCGAAGAACTGGCTGCCTCCAATGCTGACCTGGAACGTTTTGCATTTATTGCATCGCACGATTTACAGGAGCCCCTACGTATGGTTTCCAGCTTCCTGCAATTATTGAAACAACGATACCAGGGGCAGTTGGATGCCAAAGCCCATACCTATATTGAATTTGCAGTAGATGGCGCGGCCAGGATGAAAGAGTTGATACATGGGCTGTTGGATTATGCCCGGGTAGGAACCCCTCTGGTGGATGCGGTAGCCGTGGATATGAACCTGGTAATGCGCGATGTGCAGATTCTTTTAAAAACCAAAATTGATGAAACCAATGCGGTTATTGTTACAGAACGGTTGCCAATTATAGGAAAGGCAAATTATACCCAGTTGCTGCAATTGATGCAAAACCTTTTGGGGAATGCGCTGAAATACCGGAGCGAAGCTGATCCCCTGGTGGAAATAGGGCTGGAAGATTCCGGCGATACCTGGACCTTCTTTGTGAAGGATAACGGAATCGGTTTGGATATGCGGTATGCCGATAAGATCTTTCTTGTTTTCCAGCGCCTGCATCAGCAGAAAGCCTTTTCCGGAACAGGTATTGGCCTGTCAATCTGTAAACGTATTGTAGAAAAACTAGGCGGAAAGATCTGGGTGGAATCGGAACCCGGAAAAGGAAGCTGCTTTTATTTCACAATTGTGAAGTAACTTAAAGGTAAATTCATTCCCCCCCCCAATGATACCCATCCAAATTTTGCTTGTTGAGGACAACGAAGGCGATGTTGTGCTGACGCTGGAGGCATTTGAAAGTATTCGCCTGGTAAACACCGTACAGGTGGTTAATGATGGGGAGGAAGCAATCCATTACCTTAATAAGCAGGGGCGCTTTGCCAACGTTACAGAACCTGATATGATTCTGTTGGACATCAACCTGCCAAAAATTGATGGCAAAGAAGTGCTCGCCTATATCAAAAACCACGAGCGGTTTAAAGTAATTCCAGTTGTTATTCTTACGTCGTCTGCCTCCGAAAAAGACATCAACGATACCTATGCCGAGCATGCGAATTGTTATATTACCAAGCCGGTAGATTTCAATAAGTTCATCACCGTTATAAAATCGATTGAATCGTTTTGGATAAATATTGTACAATTGCCGGTCAAATCCAATTAACGGACCATGGGTAACAGTATATCGGAAGAACAATTTTTAACCAGTTTGGAGCAGAAGAGCATGCCGGCCGGATTAACGGTGTACCAGCAGGCCTTATGGCAGGAAGGGCAGGGGAACTGGGAAAAAGCGCATGAATTAATCCAGGATCTTCCTGATAAAAAGGCAGCTTTATTACACGCATACCTGCACCGGGTGGAAGGCGACCAGTGGAATGCCGACTATTGGTATCGAAAAGCAGGCGAACAGATGCCTTCCTGTAGCCTTCAGGAAGAGTGGAGTCTGTTGGTGAAACGCTTCTCCGTATGAAAACCGCTGCTCACCCGATTTATAACTGGCCTTTTGCCCTGGTATGCCTGAGTTCCTTGTTTTTTTCTGCCAGTTTCAACATGCTGATTCCGGAATTGCCTGCCTATTTATCGAGCCTGGGCGGGGCGCAGTACAAAGGGCTGATTATTGCCCTGTTTACACTTACGGCAGGTATTTCAAGACCTTTTAGTGGTAAGCTAACCGATTCAATCGGAAGAATTCCTGTAATGGCCGTAGGCTCACTGGTTTGTTTTGTATGTGGTTTTTTGTATCCTGTTCTTACCTCGGTAGCAGGGTTCCTGCTGCTTCGTTTGGTGCATGGATTTTCAACCGGCTTTAAACCAACCGCCACTGCTGCATATGTAGCAGACCTGGTTCCGGTTACCCGTTGGGGAGAGGCCATGGGAATTCATGGGCTCTGTTTTAGTACGGGTATGGCTATTGGTCCGGCTATCGGAAGCGCCATTGTACAGTCGTATTCTATTCAGGTACTATTTTATGCTTCGTCTTTTCTTGCCCTGCTTTCGATCCTTATTTTATACAACATGAAAGAAACCCTGCCGGATAAACAACGGTTTCAGGTACAACACCTGAAAGTAGGCCGGCAGGATATTATTGAATGGAAAGTATTTCCTGCTGCCTTTGTTACCCTGCTTTCCTATCTTTCTTATGGAGCTATTTTAACCCTGGTGCCCGATTGGGGCGACCATATAGGAATAAAAAACAAAGGTGTTTTTTTCATGGTCTTTACACTGGCTTCCCTGGTGGTACGGTTTATTGCCGGAAAATTATCCGACAGAAAAGGCCGCGAAACAGTTATCCGGGGCGGATTGATTATGCTGGTAATATCCCTGCTCGTAATGGCCTGGTGGCAAACAACCAGCGGACTGCTGGCCGGTGCAGTTTGTTATGGCATTGCAACCGGTATACTTTCACCGGCAATAAATGCCTGGACCGTAGATATGAGCGATAAGGAACGCAGAGGTAAAGCCATGGCAACCATGTATATTGCACTGGAAGCAGGCATCGGGCTGGGTGCATTGGTTGCAGGAACCATTTACCAGGATCATCTTGCAAGGATACCCTGGCTATTTTACAGTGCAGCTGCTATTACCCTAATTGCGATTGTTTATATGTATGGGAGAAGAAAAAATGAAAGAGCCGATTCTGGAACTAAAGGAAATTAGCGTTGCTAATGGGGATCAAACCGTTCTTCACCCGATCAGCTTAACACTGCAGGCAGGGCACCGGCTAGCCATAGCAGGTGAAACCGGATCGGGCAAGTCAACCCTGCTCAAAGCCATGGCAGGCTTACAAAACCTATCCGGTGGCACTGTTTGGTGGAAGGGCAAACGGGTAGCAGAACCCTGGGAAAAACTGGTTCCTGGCCATCCTTCCATTGCTTACCTGTCGCAACATTTCGAATTGCGTAACAATTACCGGGTAGAAGAAGTGCTTTCCTATGCAGAAAAGATAAGCCCCGGGCAAGCAGCAGAAATTTATCGGATATGCCAGGTAGATCATTTACTGAAACGTAAAACTGACCAGTTATCCGGCGGTGAAAGACAGCGTATAGCCATGGCCCGCCTGCTGGTAGGGGCACCTACGGTATTTCTGCTGGACGAACCCTTCTCCAACCTCGATACCCTGCATAAACACACGATGAAGGAAGTAATGCGAGACCTTGGAAATTCCATGCAGATAACCTGGGTACTGGTTTCACACGATCCTGCCGATCTCTTATCCTGGGCCGATGAATTACTGCTTTTGAAAGAGGGGAAAAGCGTACAGCAAGGTACCCCTTCAGAATTGTATTTCAGTCCGGCTGATGTTTATTGTGCCGGTTTACTGGGGCCTTACTCCTCTTTAGCGGGGGAACTGATCAGACCAGCTTCCCTGCAAGTGGTGGATGTAGCCGGCACCCCGTTAACCGGATTAGTACAATCGACGGAGTTCATCGGGTTTGGCTATCTCTTGCAGGTAGAATTGAAGGATGGAGCGGTGCTGAAACTCTTTCATACGGAAAGTCTTCCCCCCGGAAAGCAGGTTGGCATTCAACGCAGATAAATTATATTTAGCACTTTAATCAACTGCAGCCACTTGAGCCATATGACCAAAACAAACGTCCAGCACTTATTTAGCATACCTGTTATTGTTGCCGCCTTGGGTTATTTTGTGGATATCTATGATCTGCTCCTCTTTGGTATAGTTCGTATTCCCAGTTTGAAAAGTATGGGGCTTGATGATGCGGCGCTTTCTTCAGTAGGCGCGTCTATTTTAAACTGGCAGATGACCGGTTTATTAATTGGCGGTATTTTATGGGGCGTGCTGGGTGATAAAAAGGGGCGGCTCTCGGTTTTATTCGGCTCCATCTTAACCTATTCACTGGCCAATATCGCCTGCGGATTTGTACAGGATCCGAATACCTATAAAATACTCCGTTTCATTGCAGGAATAGGCCTGGCCGGTGAGTTGGGAGCAGGTATTACACTGGTAGCGGAAGTATTGCCAAAACACCTGCGTGCATTGGGAACTTCACTGGTGGCAGGCGTTGGTTTGCTGGGTGCAGTAGCAGCTTATTTTACCGTTGAATTGTTTAACTGGAGAACGGCTTATTTCATTGGCGGTGGAATGGGAATTGCCCTTTTACTGATGCGGGTGGGTGTATTTGAATCGGGTGTATTTGCCGCCTTAAAAGAACACCGTCATATTCAGAAAGGGAATTTTTTCTCGCTGTTTACTAATAAAGACCGGCTTATCCGGTACCTGAAATGTATTGGTATGGGCTTACCTACCTGGTTTGTGATCGGCATCCTGGCTACCTTCAGTAACGAATTTGGAAAAGCCCTGGGTATTGATACACCTATTCAACCCGGTTTGTCGATTATGTGGTGTTATGTTGGCTTATCGATCGGAGATCTTTCCAGTGGTATTTTAAGTCATAAACTGGAATCCAGGAAAAAAGCGGTATTCTATATGATGCTGTTTACGCTGGCGGGCAGCCTGGTTTATTTGTTTGCTGGTATTAAAACAGCAACAGGTTTGTATGCGATAAGCCTTTTAATGGGATTTGGTATCGGTTATTGGGCCATGTTTGTGACCATTGGTGCAGAACAGTTTGGTACAAACCTGCGCGCAACAGCGGCTACAACAATTCCTAATATGGTACGCGGAACCGTGGTGGGTATGACCACCTTATACGCCTATTTCAAGGAAGGATTTACCGTAATCCAGGCAGGCGCCCTGGTGGGATTGCTTTGTTTTTTAATCGGCATTACTTCAATCCTGACCATTTCCGAAACACATGGACGTGACCTTGATTTTCTGGAGGATTAAGTATGCAGCCGGTTACTATCAAAACTATTGCCGAACAACTCGGATTATCCATTGCCACTGTTTCCAGGGCGCTGAAAGACAGCCATGAAATTTCCCAGGCAACCCGGGAAAAAGTAAAACAGGCAGCCCTGGAACTGGGTTATCAACCCAATGTAAATGCCAGCGGCCTGAGAGCCGGTTCCAGTAAAACCATTGCCGTAATGGTACCGGAAGTAGAAAATCATTTTTTTTCGCAGGTGATCAGTGGAATAGAATCAGTAGCCAGGGAATACGATTACCATGTGTTGATCTATCTTACACATGAAGACCCGAAAAAAGAAGAAGCTTTTGCACACCTACTTGGAAATGGACGGGCCGATGGCCTGTTGATTTCCGTAACGCATAACAAAAACGGATATGCGCATCTAAACCGGTTGTCTCAGGCAGGGTTTCCCATGGTTTTTTTTGACAGGCTGGTAGAAGAAGTGGAAGTGCCCCATGTTTGTACTAATAATGAAGCCATCAGTTATGAAGCCACCAGTCTTTTATACCAGCGGGGCGCAAAAAAGCCGGCCTTTTTGGGGCTGGACCCGGATCTTTTCATAACCCGTACCCGGCAGGCGGGTTATCAACGGGCCGTTGAACAGTTTGATCCGGGCGCAATACCCCTGCTATTTGCGGGCAGCGGTAAACCAGCGCAGGACCTGCCCCGGCTCCACGCTTTTTTTAAAGAACACCATCCGGATGGATTTTTAGGCGCTGCAGAATCGATGGCCCTGCTTTTATATGAATTAGGTAGCCAGGAGAATTTCCAGATTCCGAAAGATTATCAATTGATCAGTTTTACCAATCTAAGTGCAGTTCCTTTTTTACATCCTTCCCTTACCGCTATTGTGCAGCCTGCGTTTGAAATTGGCAAAGAGGCAGCAGAATTGCTGTTCAAGGTTATTAAAAAGAAAAAAATTTATCCTGCCGAACGTAAACGTATCCTGCCATCCTGTATCCGCCTGGCGGCATCTCTTCGGGCAAGCAAAGGCTAAAATCCGCGTAAACGTTTGCATAAGTAAACTTGCTGGGGATTGGTGGAAAACGCACCTTTAAAGCTGCGAATTTTCTTACCATACAAAAAATGAAAAATGCTTGACCGAAGACATTTTTTGCGACAATCAGTAGTTGCAGGTGCCGGTATACTGCTTGCACCATCTTTCTTAAAAGCCGCCGGTTCTGCAAGTTCCCGCGTAGTTGTAGCCGTAGTAGGCACCAATAGCCGAGGTTTTTATCTGGCTAAATTATTTGCCGCCCTGGAAGGTGTAGAACTGGGTTATATCTGTGATGTGGATGAACAGGTGCTCAATAAAACAATTGCTGAAATTGAAAAACAAACCGGTAAACGCCCCAAAGGGTATCGGGATGTTCGAAAGCTGTTAGAGGAAAAGGACCTGGACGCAGTTTGCATTGCCACACCCGATCATTGGCATGCACCGGCTACGCTCATGGCGGTACAGGCCGGTAAGCATGTTTATGTTGAAAAACCCTGCTCGCACAACCCTGCAGAAGGAGAAATATTGGTGGCTGCCCAGGCAAAATATGGAAAATTGATTCAGATGGGCAACCAGCGCCGATCCTTTCCTAAGGTAATGCAGGCGATGGACGAGTTAAAAAACGATGCCATCGGAAGGGTGTATTTCGCCAAGGGCTGGTATGCAGCTAACAGAAAATCTATCGGTAAAGGCAAACCAGCTGCCGTACCATCACACCTGGATTATGAACTCTGGCAGGGACCAGCGCCAAGAAAAGCCTACCAGGATAACCTTATTCATTATAATTGGCACTGGTTCTGGAACTGGGGAACGGGTGAAGCCTTGAACAATGGCACCCATGAAATAGATGTAATGCGATGGGGACTGGGCGTTGATTACCCGGTAAAAGTTGTTTCAGCCGGCGGGCGCTATGCGTTCCAGGACGATTGGGAAACGCCGGATACGCAAACCATTACCATGGAATTTGCTAATAATACCGCCATGTTATGGGAAAGCCGCAGCTGTAATCCGCACCCGGTAGAAGGCAGCGGCAGGGGAGTGGTGTTTTATGGCGAAAAAGGAACCATGGTTATTCCCGGTGGCGATGATTACAAAATCTTTGACCTTGATAATAAACTGGTTAAAAAAGTAGATACTGAAATTCAACAGGTAAATGCGACCAATACCATGGGTATGGGTGAAAAACTGGACACCCTGCACCTGCAAAATTTTATTGATGCCATTCGCGGACAAAGAAAACTTAGTTCACCCATACAGGAAGGACATAAAAGTACTTTGCTGGCGCAGTTGGGAAATATTTCCTGGAGAACCGGAACAGTTTTGCATTGTAATCCGGCCAACGGACATATTTTGAATAACAAGGAAGCTGCCCGTTTCTGGAAACGGGAATATGCAAAGGGCTGGGAAATGAAATTATAACGATTAACACCATTATTATGCGCTATTTTATTTTTGTAGTTGCCCTGGGTTTACTGGCTACCAATCTTTTTGCTCAACAAGGAAAAGAGCAGTGGGTTTCCTTGTTTAATGGCCGTGATCTGAAAGGCTGGAAACAACTAAATGGAAAGGCTTCTTATGTGGTAAAAGATGGAGCCATTGTTGGTACAACGGTTTCCAATGAACCCAATTCCTTTCTGGCAACCGAAAAGAATTACACCGATTTTATACTTGAATTAGAATTTATGGTAGACCCTTCCATGAATTCCGGAATCCAGTTCAGAAGTGAATCAAAAGCCGACTATCTGAATGGTAAAGTACATGGCTACCAGATGGAAATAGACCCGTCCAAACGGGCCTGGAGTGGTGGCATTTATGACGAAGGGCGAAGGCTTTGGTTGTATTCGCTCGAGTATAATGAAGCTGCTAAACCCGCATTTAAAAACAATCAATGGAATAAGTACCGGATCGAGTGTATGGGTAAATCGGTACGCACGTTTGTAAACGGAATTCCTGCAGCCCACCTGGAGGACAGCATGCTTACGAGCGGATTTATTGCTTTACAGGTACATTCGATAGGGAAGGATGAACAGCCCGGCAAACAAATCAAATGGCGTAATATCCGCATACAGACCACCAACCTGCAACCCAAAAAAGCAGCGCCGATTTTTGTGGTAAACCTGCAACCCAATACCCTTTCGCCCAGTGAGCAACTGCAGGGTGTGCAGTTATTATGGAATGGGGTGGATACAAAAGGATGGCGAGGCGCACACAAAAATACATTCCCCGAAAAAGGATGGCAGATAAAAGAGGGCGTTTTAAGTGTGCTGAAAAGCGACGGGGGAGAATCTACCAATGGTGGTGATATTGTTACGGAAGATCTGTTTGGTTCCTTTGAATTGCAGTTTGAATTCAGAATTACGCCGGGCGCCAATAGCGGGGTTAAATATTTTGTAACTGAACAGGAACAAAGTGCGGGTTCAGCCATTGGCCTGGAATACCAGATACTGGACGATGATGCGCATCCGGATGCTAAAATGGGTGCTGTAGGCAACCGAACCATGGCCTCTTTGTACGACCTGATCCCCTCTCTTAAAATGAGCCAGAGCCGTCGTAAGCCAGGTGAGTGGAATAAAGGCATTATACGGGTTTACCCCGATAACAGGATCGAACATTTTTTGAATGGGTATAAAGTAGTGGAATACCAACGGGGTACACCTGTTTTTTATGCCCTGGTGGCGCGAAGTAAATATGCTAATTGGAAAAATTTCGGGATGGCTGAAAAAGGACGTATCCTGTTACAGGATCATGGCGATGCGGTAGATTTTCGATCCATCAAAATAAGAAAATTATAAAGTAGTATGTCGGTAGAAAAGATGTTTTCGCTCGAAGGTAAAGTGGTAGTAGTAACTGGTGCAACCGGTGTTTTAGGAGGCGCTTTTGTAGAAGCTATTGCGGAGGCAGGTGCCGCTGTTGGTATATTGGGCCGTACTGCTGTAGTGGCAGAAGAAAGGGCTGAAAAAATTAAGGCGGCCGGTGGTAAAGCTATTCCGCTGGTAGCCGATGTTATGAAAGAAGAAGAGTTGAATAGGGCAAAAGATCTTATGCTGAAGGAATTCGGAAAGATCGACGGCCTGGTGAACGGGGCTGGTGGCAATATGCCAATAGGTATTTTGCAGCACGAGCAAGATCTTTTCCGGATGAACCTGGAAGGAATGAAGACCGTTATGGATATTAACCTCTGGGGCACGATATTGCCTACACAGGTTTTTGGTCCTGCACTGGCCATGAATGATACTGCCAGCATTGTAAATATTTCTTCTATGAATTCAAAGCAGGCCGTAACAAAAGTGCTGGGGTATAACCTGGGTAAAGCAGCGGTCGATTGTTACAATGAATGGTTTGCCGTAGAACTGGCAAACCGCTACGGCGATCGGATTCGGATGAATGCGCTTACCCCCGGCTTTTTCCTGACCGAACAAAACCGAAAACTGGTATGGCACCCGGATGGTACCCTATCTGCCCGCGGACAGGCCATTATCAACAACACACCGTTCAAACGTTTCGGTAAACCCGAGGAATTAACCGGTGCCCTGATTTGGTTGTTAAGTGATGCATCCCGGTTTGTAACCGGTTCTCAAGTAGTAATTGACGGAGGTTTTTCTATTTTTAGTGGTGTATAATACAAGCAATGAAAGTTCCTTATTTTAATGAGTACAGCCTGGTGCCTACTATGCGTTGGTTTGGTGAACAGGATCCTGTTTCACTCTCCGCACTGCAACAGGCAGGATGTACCGGGGTGGTAACGGCATTACATCATATTGCCAACGGTGCTGTTTGGACGAAAGATGCTATCGCAGAACGCCTGCATACCATTGAAGCTGCCGGGTTAACCTGGGATGTGGTGGAAAGTGTGCCGGTACATGAGGCTATCAAAACTCGTACCGGTCAGTTCGATACCTATATCCGCCATTACCAGGAGTCTGTACGGAATCTTGGGGCTGCCGGTATTAAAATCATTACCTATAATTTTATGCCGGTACTGGATTGGACCCGTACCGATCTGGAATACCAACTTGCGGACGGCAGTAAAGCCCTGCGCTTTGAACAGGCAGCACTGGTTGCATTTGATCTGTATATGTTACAGCGAGACGGAGCGGCGGCTGACTATACAGCAGACGCGATTGAACGGGCTAAAGCGCTTTATGCCGCTATGGATGATGCCGCTAAGTACAAACTAGAACGCACCATTATAGCTGGGTTGCCCGGCAGTGAAGCCAGTTTTTCCATTGAACAATTTCGGCAGGCTATGTGGCCGTATAAAAACCTGGGACGGGAGCAACTGCAACAAAACCTGGTAGCTTTTCTTAAAGCCGTTTGCCCGGTTGCGGAAGAGGCGGGGGTTCAACTTGTAATTCACCCCGATGATCCGCCCTTTCCGATTTTCGGATTACCCAGGGTAGTAAGTACAGCCAATGACCTGGATTACCTGTTTTCTGAGGTTCCGTCACCCTCCAATGGACTTTGCTTTTGTACCGGTTCTTTTGGCGTGCGGGAAGATAATAACCTGGCGGCCATGGTACAACAATTCGGCAACAGGATAGGCTTTTTCCATCTCCGGAATACCCGAAGAAATGAATGGGGCGATTTTTTTGAAGACAATCACCTCGAGGGGAATGCAGATATGGCTGCTATTATGAAAGAAATTGTAGACCTGCAATACAGGGAAAAAAGAAGCATCCCTATGCGGCCCGATCATGGGCACCAGATGCTGGATGATCTTACCAAAAAAACCAACCCGGGTTATTCGGCTATCGGCCGCTTAAGAGGGCTGGCAGAATTAAGAGGACTGGAGCTGGGTATTCAATCAATGCGTAAAGAAAAATAAGCCATGGAGAAGCAGGTAAAGCAATGGCCGGCAGCGGATTTTATTTTGCAAAATGAAGCGGCTCGCCGTTTGTACGAGGAATATGCGAAGGACCAACCAATCATTGACTACCATTGTCATCTGCCCCCGGATGAAATTGCCGGTAATAAAAAATTCGAAAACCTTACCCAGATCTGGCTAAAAGGCGATCATTATAAATGGCGGGCTATGCGCGCATTGGGTGTTCCGGAAGCATTGATCACCGGCGCAGCCTCCGATCACGATAAATTTATGGCCTGGGCAAAACAGGTTCCTAAAACAGTCCGCAATCCACTTTTTCACTGGACGGCGATGGAATTAGCCAACCCCTTTGGTATACATCAATTACTGGATGAAACCTCGGGTGCGGCTATTTATGAAACCTGTAATAGCCTGCTGCAAACAGCAGCATTCAGTACCCAGGCCCTGATCCGCCAGCGAAAAGTAGAAATCGTAGGAACCACAGACGACCCCTGTGATACGCTCCTGCCTCATCAAAATTTTGCCCGCCAGAATGCCGGCTTCCGAATGTTACCCAGTTTCCGGCCCGATCCTGTTCTCAATGTAACCCACCAGGGTGCCTGGCTTGCTTACCTGCAAAAACTGGAAGCTGTTACAGGCCGGTCCATTAAACAGTTGGATGATCTGCTCAACGCCCTCGATGATCGTATACGGTATTTTCACGAACATGGCTGCCGCGTGGCAGACCTGGGTATTGTTCAGTTACCTGATCTGCAGCAACAGCGCGATAGGAAACAGGTAGAGCAGGAATTCCGTTTGCTGGTAAGTACCAAAAACTACCAGGTACAATATCCCGACGCTTTATCTGGATGTATAGTACTGCACCTCTGCCGCCAGTATAAAAAATATGGTTGGGTACAACAGTTTCATGTAGGGGCCATCAGGAACCTGAACCACCGGCTGCTTACCCAACTCGGTGCAGATATAGGTGTAGATTCAATTGGAGATGACCAGCAGGCAATGCGGCTTGCCCGATTCCTGAATGAACTGGATAAAACCGATGAGCTCAGTAAAACCATTTTATACAACCTGAACCCGGCTTTGAATGAAGTGTTCGCCAGTATGGCCGGTAATTTTAATGATGGCAGTTGTGTAGGCAAAATCCAGTTTGGATCGGGCTGGTGGTTTCTTGATCAGAAAGACGGTATGGAAAAGCAGCTGAATGCACTATCAACGATAGGTATTCTTAGTGCTTTTATCGGGATGACAACAGATAGCCGCAGTTTTCTTTCCTATTCCCGACACGATTATTTTCGGCGGATACTCTGCAACCTGGTGGGCACTGACATGGAAAAAGGACTTCTTCCGATGGATTTTTCCTGGATGGGAGAGATCATAACGGCCATCTGTTATACGAATGCAAAGAACTATTTTAATTTTCCCTGATTTTTTTTGACGACGCATAGGGGTAAGCAGATCACTGGTTGTCGGATCTGCAAATACGATGAAATATGACAATCAAATCAATGCTGGCAGCACTGCTGCTGCTTACCCTGGGAAGCGTGGAACTGCGTGCGCAACAGAATCAAACCATTTTTAAAGGAGCAGGAATTCGTAAATCCGGGGGCTATGGTGCCCTTTCAAATAAATTTACCCGGATCAACGGAACGTTCGCCAATATCAATGAAATATATGGCGGATGGTATATCAACCGATCTTTCCTGCTTGGGGTAGCTGGCGCGGCAACCACCAATCGATTGAACGTTCCTGCAGGCAACAGGATTTGGGATGGTGAAAAAATGACCTATCAATATGGACAGTTCGGCCTGATGACGGAATACGTGGTAGGCTCCACCAAAAAAGTGCATTTTGCTGTTAACCTGGTAACGGGCGCAGGATTTATTCTGCAATACGATCGCCGCGATTATGATCATTGGGACGAGTATGATGGGCAGAATCCCAATTTCTTTTTTGTAATGGAACCTGGCGCCCAGGTAGAACTAAATCTAACCAATTGGATGCGGTTTAGTCCGGGAGTTTCCTACCGCCGGGCATTCGGATCAGACAGCAAGGGCTTAACAGATAGTGACCTGAGCGGAGTAGCTGCCAATATCACCTTTAAATTCGGACGGTTTTAACCGGCCTATTGGCCAAAATATTGCACCTGAATAGTAATATCCCGATTCCTTCCTTTATCATCTGTACAGGAAATTTTAACGGGCCCCGGCTCTGGTTGAAAAAATACCCGCTCTTTTGCACCGGCTGATTTGTAATAACGATCATTGATGTACCAGTGCACCCGCAGTACATCCGGTGCAGCCTGGCATTGCAGGAGTAATGGTTCTGGATGGGTGCGTTCCATCAGGTAATCTGTGCCATGGCGGGGTGAAAGAATAGCCGGGGCTCCTTCCCGGAAAACCTGCTCACAGTCAGGATTGTGCGCAGGGATTTTTTTATAGCTGATTTTCCGTTCATCCATCCATCGCAGCAGGGTTGGGTCTAGCAGGGGAAAACGCTCTTTCTTGTAGCCGGCAGCAGGCAGGCATTGCATACAATAGGTATATTTTCCATCTGCACGCACTGCAATTTCCCGGCTGTGTTCGCAGGTTTGCCCGGTAGAAACCAATGGAATAAAATAATCGGTCAGCAATGATTCGCAATAGTCGCCCGGTGGCAGTCCGCTCGTTGCGCACACTTTCCGTATAGCGCAGCTGGCCGGTTGCGAAAACCAGTCTTGTTCGGGGTTGTAATCAATTGAGTTGAATAAGCGGAAAAGCAGGGGTGTTGCTGTTTCGGCACCGCTTAAGGAAGCCGCCCCTTCCCCTGAAAAATTCCCTACCCAAACGCCAATGGTATAGCGCTGGTTATAGCCAATGCTCCAGGCATCCCTTCGTCCATAGGATGTGCCGGTTTTCCAGGCAATTTTGGGCAATTTTTCGGTGCTCTGCCAGCTCAGTGGAAAATCTGGCCGGTTTACTTTAGATAATACCTGGTTGATCATGAAGGAAGCGGCAGGGGATAATACTGTTTTGGAAACGGTACTGCTGTCGGCCTGGTAATACAGTGGTGGGCGATAAATTCCCTGCCGGGCAAAGCTGCTGAATAAACCCGTAAGCTCTTCGAGGCTCGTACCACAGCCACCCAATACCATGGAAAGTCCCAGTTTTTTTTTGTCTTTCCTGACCTGTTCAAAACCAATGCCGGATAAGCTGGTAATGAGCTGGTCCTTTCCCAGTTTCGCCAGGGTTTTAACTGCAGGAATATTCAGGGAATGATCCAGGGCATACTCCATGCTGACGGGTCCATTGAACTGCCGGTCAAAATTTTCCGGTGCATACCCTTCGTAATTGGTGGCTACATCAGTGAGTATGGTCTTCGGGGTTAATATGCAGGCATCAATAGCCAATCCGTATACCAGGGGTTTCAACGTGCTGCCGGGTTGCCGTACCGCGGCTGCGCCGTTTACCTGGCCGCCGTCTGTAGGATCCCTGAAATCGGCCGAGCCCAGGTAACTGATAACCTGCCCCGTTTTAGTATCTATAACAATAACCGCTGCCTGCTGAATGCGCTGGTAACGTAAAGGACGTATATAATCGGCTACCAGTTTTTCCACTTTTAACTGGGTATTCAGGTCGATATAGGTTTGGTAAGAAGGCGCCCCGTTTTTTTTGAGTTTATAGGAAAGATGAGGAACCAGTTGCGGTGCCGGATGACGATAAGCATCCAGGGGTTCTTCCAGGGCATCGCGGATGGCTTCTTCACTAAAAATTCCTGTGGAACGAAATCGTTCCAGCCATTTGTTCCGTTCAAGGAGTATGCGGTCGTTGTGCTTG
>NZ_LUKG01000064.1:27181-29687 GCF_001601815.1 Flavihumibacter sp. CACIAM 22H1 | reverse complement strand
ATGTATAGATGCCCCGGTTGGAGCACCAGGGGAAAATGAATTAAATGATCATGTTGCCGCTATAAAAAGACATATCCAGTTGCTTAGTGCAAAAGGCTACGACGATTATAGTAAAACCCTTGATTTTGTAATGATGTTTATCCCAAGTGAACCTGCTTATATTGCGGCCCTGCAGGCCGACCAGGAACTTTGGAATTTTGCTTATGATAGAAGAATTTTGTTGTTAAGTCCCACTAACCTGATTACATCTTTAAAACTGATTGTTGATCTTTGGAAACGGGAATACCAGAACCAGAATGCGAATGAGATTGCAGAAAGAGGTGCAAAATTGTATGACAAGTTTGTGGGTTTTGTTTCCAATTTGGAAGATGTGGGGGACTATCTAAAAAAAGCACAGACTAAATACGGCGATGCATACAAGCAGTTAACAACGGGAAATGACAACCTGGTTACCCAGGCAACCAAGCTGAAGGAATTGGGATTAAAAACCAAAAAGATTTTGCCGGAGTCATTGTTACATATGCTTACAGAACCAGGTTCTGAAACTGATCAATAAGATCGAAACGCTGCAACGTAAAGCTCTTATGGTGCGGACCCGTATCAGCTACTGGGTAAATTTGTAAATGGCAAGGGCAACAAGGCCCTTCAAAACAGGCCGGACCAAATACCTGCAAATGAGAATGTGCTGATCTTCTTCCGAAATAGATCACCCGCGTATATCACCAAACGCTTTGATGTTGATGAAGATGATAGCAAACTAGCGCGCGAAGATTTCGCATCCCTGGCCGGGCGCACGCCTCCAACACACGGAGAGCACTATAAATATCTAGGGAACTATTTGCAGCTATTTCAGCTTATGGAAAAGTACGTCCCCGCTTATCCCGTAGAAGCTCCGAAATTGTTGAAACTGCTCATGTTCAACTATCTCTTTTCAAATGGAGATGCGCATTTCAAGAATTTTTCTCTCCTCGAAACACCCATGGGAGATTACCGCCTCAGCCCGGCCTATGACCTGCTCAACAGCCGGATACACATTAAGGACAAGGATTTTGCCTTAGAGGATGGCTTATTACCCAAAAATCTAGCACAGGGGAAAATTATGCAGCAATTCTCTGTATTAGCTGACCAGGCAGGTATTTCCAGGGCCTCCTTCGAGACGATCAGGCAACTTATGCTTTCCCAAACAGATAAGGTAGAGGAATTAACATGGGCGTCTTATCTCGATAAAACCACCAAACGCAATTATTGGCAATTGTATCAAGGTCGATTGCAGCAGCTGGAAAGGACCTGAAAGAGTAATTGACGATGACTTAATACAGGTTGTTAAGGTCGACTAGTTTATTACAGGTTTAAGCTCATTTAATATTTAAAAACCAAATCTTAATGCCATTCAAATGGATGAACAGCAGACATCCGACATTCTTTCCGGGCTGGAACAGCTTATTGAGCATTCCGATGACATAACTTTGCTGATGTTTTAGCAAGTAAGCCAGGCGGGGCATGTACGATGATCTGGTTGAAATGATCGAAAAAAAATCAGAAAATTTAAGTATTAAATGCAGGCTTACTGATTATGATGTTGTGTTCTGGTTGCCAGGATTAGAATGGACCAGCTCTACATCGTGCCGAAAATGCTACATCTGAAAAGAGAATCTGGTTACTCAAGATAATAGGGAGACTATAGAGATGTTTTGGAAGGCGTTGTAGCCAATATTTTTCCTAAGCAGCAGAAACACAGAAGTTTAATCCTTGATTGCTATGATTTGGCTATCTTTTGTAAGGAATATTTTAAAAATCCTTACAGAAGAAGATGGAAAAATCCTTACATAATAGGATAAAGGCTACAATCTAGGATAAAGGGCGGGCGCGTTATTATTTTCTGACGAATTTGAAAATAGGAACGGCAGAATCGATAAATACAGCCTCATCAGGATTAACTAAGGAAGAACTAATCGTCCGACTTGGAAAGGGTGTAAACTGGAAGCCTGAAAATAGATCCCCGGCCAATAACTGTCTATATATCCGAAGAAACACAAAAGGTCTTTGACTATTGGGGTAGCAAGGATAAAAGCCCGAAGAATTTATTTTAAAGCGGCGCTGTGCATTATTAATGTCGCCGACCTACTATAAATGAGAAAGCGTTTAATGATTCACTGAGCATAGGTAATGTCGGTCAATTGGTCGCCCTCAACAATTGTCATATATTCTGAAGATTTATGCTCTTTATAATTTTCTACGTTCTTTAACTCGATGAAAGTGTATTTGTTCTCTTTTTTTAACTCATCGGACTGCGGAGAAGAATCAAAATAACCGGTTATTTTTGTGCCGTTTCTGAAGGTTAGATTTAAAGGAACTGTTGTAGGTGCATAGACACTTGGGTGCTCATTATTGACCGCTTCAGCAATCATGGTTTGAGTCATTCCCATCTTTCTCAACTTATCCTTATATGCATTGATATAGGTATTTTTAACCTTATTAGATAAGCCACTGTCTTCAACCATCTTAA
>NZ_LUKG01000064.1:25471-26638 GCF_001601815.1 Flavihumibacter sp. CACIAM 22H1 | reverse complement strand
AGATAAGCCACTGTCTTCAACCATCTTAATTACATCTTCGCCTTTTGAAAGTAAATGTGTAAGAATCCGCTCTAATCTTTGAGGAAGTATGCCGATTTTTTTTGCTAATTCCCGAAAGCTGGATTGGCCATAAAATCCATAACTGCTATAAAACGGCTCATCTAAATCTCCGTCAAAAAGCTGTAGGGCAACGTCTGTTTCGGTAGGTAGATGTATTACGGTACTCATCAGATCATAGGCAGGAGAAAGCGTATAGTCTCCCAGATCTGTTTGGAGTAAGGAAAAGTTTTTTAAATGTGCGTCTCCATTAGAAATTAGATAATTGAAAACTACCAACCGGAAATAATTTTCTTTGGCAGGCATGGAAGCAGCAACATATTTTTCAATCAAATGGCCTATTTCCTCATAAGTCCCTTCATACTTAAAATTTTCACCAGCGGTTTGCCTGGTTCGGCCGCTGATTTGAGTCATATCTTCTTGCAAATATTTCGTACCGTCAGCTTTTACGTCAAATCTTCTTGTCAGGTAAGCAGGCGTACCGTCCTTAAAGTAGATAACTCCATTTGCGGCAGTATTAATTCCATACACTTTTGAAGCAATCTGCATTGTCAAATGCTCATTTTCTGGGGCTTGTTCTGCTTCTACAATCTGGACAGTGGGCGGTATTGGCTTTAGAAGGTATTGTCCGCCGGTTTCTGTTAACACCAATTTCTTCCCTTCTAATTTTAACGAGTATTTCAATTGAACACCTGAAATGGAAAGCCTTTTAGTTTTTTCCTGGTATAACGGTAGATTGTCAGCTTTGGGAGCATCAAAATCCAGTATATGCGAAATATTCTTGCCGTCAAACAACTGTCTGCGGCAACGTGGGCAATACCCCTCAATTCCATCTTTATAACATCCGCTACACTTCATCCTTTATCTCTTTAATGGTTATGGCTCCTATAGTGTCCTCACTAGCTGTTTTAATCAGACGGGTGAAATCGTCGTTTTCGTCAATCTTTAATAGCCGGCATTGAATGTCTTTATTTATGCCTTCTGCGAGTAATCCGCTAAAAAAGGAGAACAATTGACGGCTATGATATTCTCGATTAGCCTTTGGGAAAGTAAGGCTAATGGCGGGGATGGTTTGGTTTGCCCCATCTTCTCTATCATAAACAAAACTGT